>JAFCFN010000001.1 GCA_017608625.1 Candidatus Woesearchaeota archaeon
CAAGAATGTTCACAAACTGGGGGGATATTTATCTCTGCTTGGAGTGAAGCTTATGAGCAGAAGTATGGTGGAGATAAAGAACACTGTCCAGAATTTTGTGGGGAATTAAATTGTACAGCAGCTGGCTTAACTTGTTCAGAAGACTGTCCAGTAACACCATCTGAATTATGTGAAAAATATTCTTGGTTAAGCAACACATGCCCTTCTGGAAAAGAGTGTTGGAAAATTAAAAACGTAGAGGATGTTTTTGAACAATGTTCAGCAAATGAAGAGTGTGAGCAAGGATATGATAAAACAATAAATAATGTAGAATGGTGTTTGAAAGGACATTGTGTTCCAAAAGGCATCCAGTTATGTGAAGAACAGGGTCATAATTGCTGTTCTTCTGGCCAGATTGGCATTGGCAATTACTATCCAGATCTTTATTGTTCTGTTGGAAGCTGTTATGATTCATGTCAAACACCTACAATGTGTTCTTCTAGTGATCCTGATCTGATATATAACTTTGATATTAGAGCAGTTAAAGATAAACCTTGGTTAAACTTAAGTTGGAATAACCCTTGTTTAGGTGATACTATTTCAACAATAATAACAAGAAAACCTAGTTTTTCAAATGATGTTGTTGAGTTAGCTAATGTTACTAATTATCTTGATAAAGACACTGAATGGGATACATGCTATATATATCATATAAAATATATTACAAAGTACGGTGTTATATCAAACAAAGCATATGAATCCTTTTGCACTGGCAATAAAATATGTGAAAATAAAGGTTATAATGAATTTTGTGTTGATAATACAAGAAGGAAATGTAATGAAAATAATGAACTTATTAATGCTTCAGTGGATCTACGTAATAATATTTTAGGTGATAACAAGGTTGATTGTAGTGCATTTACTATTGAACAATATGATTATGAGTATTCATGTACAGGTCCAGATTCAGCAGGCAAAACTCTTTGCAAACCAGTAAAAGAGTGTGAAAGCAATACAGTAGGACAGCCATTTGGTATGTATTTTGATGTATCAAGTTGCTGTGAGGATGCTTTTTGTTATTTTGATTATAGTGATACAGTAACTGGCATGTGTTACAATTGTAGCAGAGAAATGAGTTGCTTTAATTATTCTTCAGAACTAGCTTGTTCTATGGATAATTGCGGTGTTGATAAGATTACAGGATGTTCATGGTTACCTGTGATTCCTGAACTTGGAAAAGGATTTTGTTATGAAATAAACTATAGTGGTGAGGATTACTGTAGTTTATGTGGTAATAATGATGATCCTTTCTTGAATGTAAATTGTACACAAAACATTTGCAGTAAATTAGGTAGTTGTTATAGCAATTCAAATAAATGTATTGCTTGCTCTGAAATTGATAACTCCCCTAATACAGGTTGCAGTGAATACAAAACAAAAGAAGAATGTCAGGGAAATGGTCCAGCACATATAGATTCAAACTATTATCTTATAGATGGAGATGACTCATGTAATTTAGGAGTTTGTAGATGGATTTATTCTCAAAATAAATGTGTTAAGGATGGGAACTTAGATTATATCCCTGATTGTTCTAATGATATATGTAGGAGAGATGTTTTAAGACCAGTGACAGAATTTTCTGCACCAGAATACATGGGTGCACAAGGAAATGTTATAGATTTTAGTCTAGATTCTGCAATAGAATTTTATGCATGCATTGGTAATTCAACTAATCTTTATTGCAATCCAAACAGTACAGACTTTAGCAATAGAATAGATAATTACCAAAAAATAAGGATAAACCCTGTTTCAGAATTCTCTATTACCAATAATGGATTGTATTTGTTTAGATTTTACTCTGTTGATTCTTATCATAACAGAGAAAAAACAAGAGAATTTTTTATTTATATTGATCCTAACTCTCCTCAAATTAACTTAAATTATAATGTAATAAATGATACCTCTACATCTGATAAATCCATTGTTAAATTCAATATTGTTTCAAATGAGTATGCAGATTGTTATGTTAATCTTACAAAATATGATTTTGAAAATAATCAAATTGCTGAAGTAGGAAGCTGGAATACAAGTTTGATATTAAGTTATGATGATTCAAACTATAATCTAGAGGATAATGTCTATACGTTAAATTATGTCTGTAAAGATAGCTTTAATAACTCTATTAGTAATTCTATTTTGATACCTGTTGATAGAGTTCATGGAATCTTTAATACACAACCGGATTCAACAATAAAAGGAACTCAAACAGTTTTATCTTTTGAAACCAAAGATAATTCTATATGTAATATTAGTGGGGAAGGTTTTGTGTATAGAGAGAACAAATATAGCAAAACTCACTCAATTCCATATTTCTTTAGCAAAAATGGAACACACTATTTCTCTGTAAATTGTGTAAGCCAGTTTATAGGGCAAAAAGATAGCACAACAATTATATTTACAGTAGATAATGTGCCTCCAAATACAACTGTTATAGACAAAACAACTAATGAAGAATTAAATATAACTGGCTGGGTTAAAGATATTTTGGAAGTAAAATTAGAGTGTAATGACCAAACTTATGATGCACCAGGAGCATTTGGATGTAAAGAAACAAAATACTGTCTCGGAGATTTAAGTTATTGTTCTTCAGCAGATGCTATGTGGAAAGTTGCAGATGACACAATAAGGATAAATCAGTCTTTCTGCTATAGGTCAATTGATAAAGGAGGAAATATAGAGAACATTCAGTACAAAACACTTAATATAGATCTGAATGACCCAATAATATCTATTTCTTCTCCTAGTTCAGTGTCCAATGTAGATTATTTAACAGCAGAGATAAATGCAAGTGATTTTGAGTCTGGTTTAGCCAGTGTTAGTTATTTAATAATGGACAGCAACGGAACAATTATTGTTAACAAAACTTACATAAATATAACTTCTGGTCTTTCACAAAAAAGCGAGCCAGTAAATGAGACAAATTTAAATTTAATCGATGCTCATTCTTATGTTTGGGTTGTAGAAGCAACAGATGTTGCAGGAAGGACAAGAAAAGAATTAAAAGAGATTATTTACATCAAAGATACAGACTTAGATGGTGTATCAGATTCTAATGATAAATTTCCTAATGATCCTTGTTCAATAAATGAGATTGGGGATAATTATGGAGGTTTAAATTGTGAGTTCATAAATTACAATCTGACTGAACCAAGATTTGGTGTCGCTAACAATTTTACATTTGATATTGTTCTTAAAACCAATAAAAATGCTAGTTGCAGATATAATTTAGGAATTCCAGGAACATTTAATTTTATGTCAAAGTTTGATCTGACAGGAGGTAAGGTCCATAAATTATTGAGTTTTAATGAGATAACTGATGAGTTCGACCATTATTTATATGTAAAATGTGATGATAATCAAATACCTCCTGATAGAAATAAAATTGGCAAATTCAGAATTTCTGTAGATACAACAGCACCAAAATTTGTAGATAATACTCCTTTAGCAGAACCAAATCCTGTTATTGAAATACTACCAGGAGCTACAACACCAAATAGCTTTTTAATTGTTAGAACTGATGATAGAACTATATGTAAATATGGTTATAATACTTCTGATTACAATTTAATGCAGAAATTTGATGGTTTTGATAATTTTTCATTTGCAAAAGAACATACTAAAACCATATCTTTACCAAGTGAAAAAGGAGATTATCTATATTCATTTATTTGTGAAAATGCAGTTGGTTTAAGAACTAATGTTACAAACTTAAGCATAGGTGTTTATTTGGGTACAAATCTGACAATAGCTATTAATAGCCCTGATCCTTACATGAATGTAACTGAATTTTATCTAAATATAACTACAAATAAACATACAGAATGTTGGTATTCTTCAAATAACAAGGACTATAATAAATTTGACGAAACAGGTGCACAAGAGCATACTCAAAAATTGTCATTAGAAGAAGGAAAATATACATATTATATAAAATGCTTTAGAGAAGATGATAACATTACAAAACCTATTTCATTTACAGTAGACACTACTGAACCAAATATAGTATATTTAGATGACAATAGCATAATAGCAAATAATCCTGATGAATCTTATTATTTAGATAAATTACATGCAAAATGGATAACCAAAGATGATTTAAGTGGTATTGATTATGTAGAATACAAAATAATTAATTCAATAGGAGATGTTGTTGCAAAAGGAATAAAACAAGGAGCAAGCTTTGATAGTTACATTACTGGATTAAAGCTTGTTAATAAAGAAACTTATTATGTGGAGATAAGGGCGAAAGATAAAGCAGGCTGGTGGAGTAAAACAGAAAAAAGTGATGGTGTAATAATAAACAAGGATGCTATACCAGATCATTGTAGAAATGGAAAATTAGATGGAGATGAGACAGGCATAGATTGTGGAGGAAGCTGTCCAGAGTGTGGTGTTGGTAAAGCTTGTACTACAAATGAAGATTGTGGAACAGGCAATTGTATAAATGGTAGTTGTGTTTATGCTAGTTGCAGCGATAATAAGAAAAACCAAGATGAAACAGACATAGATTGTGGAGGATTGATTTGTAGTAAATGCGATATTGGTAAAAAATGTATAAATAATTCTGATTGTAAATCAGGGCTATGTGTTGCAGGAGTATGTGCAGGCATTGATTTGTGCAGTAATGATGTTAAAGATGAGGGAGAGTCAGATATAGACTGTGGCGGAAGTTGTGATAAATGCAAAATAAATCAGTCATGCAATATAGATTCTGATTGTGAATCCAATTATTGTAGAAATAATATATGTGCCTCTGCTGATGAAAAAGACTCTGATAATGATGGAATTCCTTATTATTGGGAGATAGAACATGGCTTAGATCCAAATAATCCTGATGATGCATATGAAGACTTAGACGGAGATGGAGCAAGTAATTTAGAGGAATATCTAGCAGGAACAGATCCAACTAACCCAGATGATCATCCAGAAATAAAAGACTCTGATAATGATAATCTACCAGACTGGTGGGAGGAGAAATATTGTGCAGGAGATTGCGATCCAGATGCAGATTTAGACGGGGATGGGCTAAATAATTTACAAGAATATCAACATGGAACAAATCCAAACAAAGTAGACACAGATGGAGATGGCTATAGTGATAAAGAGGAAATCCTAGCTGGAACAAATCCATTAGATGCTTATGATTATCCTCGTGTTGAGGAAAAACCTGGAGTTATCGAAGCTGGACCTAGTGCTTGGACAATTTTCTTCTTGTTATTTGTTATAGTTTTAGTAATATTGTTAATTTATTATTTAGGTGTAACATATCATTATGAAAATTACGCATTCATAGCAATGGGTGTTTTGGTTGCAACAGCAGCTGTTATCAATTATATCTATATTGAAAGTATATTATTAGCAACTATAATTTCTGTTATTTTGATTGGAGGTGTTGCTTATGCTATTTATATGCAATTGATTAAGATATCTCCTCCTGAAATTACAATAAAAGCTCCTGAGAGACCAATTATTAAACAACCTGTAAAAGCTATTAAACCTATTGAAAAAGAAAGATTAAGAGAGATGCTAAGAAAGAGAAAAGAGGAGTTAATGAGGAAAAGAGAAGAATTATTCAAGAGATTTGAAGAAGAGGTAAAAGAAAAACCTCTTGAAAAAGAAGCAAAAAAAATACCAATTAAAAAGGAAATAAAAAAACCATCTAAAAAAATAGAAAAAAAGCCAATTAAAGAAAAAGATGTTTTTGAGAAATTAAAGGAACTAGCAAAGGGCGTGAAGACTAAACGAGATATTTTTGCTGAATTATCAAAAATATTACCAGGCATTAAAGGAGACGTGTTTGAGAAATTACCAAAAAGAAGAAAAGAAGCAATCGAAGAATTAAAAAAGATGCGTAAAGGAAAAACAACAAAAAAAGAACTTATAGAAGCTTTGAGAAAGATTGCTAAAAAATGAAGAAAGCACAATTTGCAGTAGGTCAAATTTTTATTTATATTTTAGCAATAATAATCGCAGGTCTAATTATTTTGTACGGTTATAAAGCAATAATTGGATTTAGACATAAAGCAGAAGAGATTGCTTTGATTAATTTTAAAACAAGCATAGAGAATGATATAGCAAAAATTGCAACATCATATGGTTCTGTTAAAATAAAAGAATATGATTTACCTTCATCAGCCAAAGAAGTTTGTTTTATTAGTTCGAGTAAACTTGGCGATACTACTTTTAGCATGCCTGATTATCCTATAATAGAAAATAGCATAAAAAGCAAAGCAAGACAAAATATTTTTTTGATTCCAATGGCAGAAATTCCAATTTATGTTGAAAATATGGAAGTTGAAAATACTTTTTTTTGCATTACTCCGTCAAGAGGAAAGATAACTATTAAGCTAGAAGGATTAGGGAACAGAACTCTTATAACAAAGCCGTAAAATGCAAAATATCCTTTATGATATAAGTTTAATTATCATTGTTGCTGTAGCAGTTGCTTTTATAGCAAGATTACTAAAACAACCATTTATTCCTGCATACATTATAGCAGGTTTGATTATTGGACCAATTCTTTCTTTAGTTACAAATATATCAGTTATAACAACTCTATCACAGCTAGGGATTGCTTTTTTGTTATTTGTTGTTGGAATGGAAATGGACTTAAAGAATTTAAAGAAAGTTGGTTTAGTTGCTTCATTAGGAGGACTAGTACAAGTCATTTTATTATTTGCAGCTGGTTTTTATGTTGCAATCTTGCTCAGCTTTAAGACAATAGAAGCTGTTTATTTAGGCTTGATAGTTGCATTTTCTTCTACAATGGTTGTTATCAAGCTATTGGCAGACAAAGGAGAACTAGATACTCTACATGGAAGAATAATAATTGGATTTTTATTATTACAGGATATTGTTGCCATATTTGCACTCTCAACACTAGCCACAATTGGATTAGCTATGAACATTAGTGGAGATCTTTATCTTGCTTTAGGAATAGCTTTTCTAAAAGGAATTTTAGTTTTGTTACTTGCTTTTTTTGGTGCTAGTTTGATATTTCCATCATTTTTTAAATTTGCTGCCAAGAATTCAGAGTTATTATTTATGTCTGCTTTAGGAGTGTGTTTTTTATTTATTGTTCTGTTTAATTTGATAGGGTTTTCAATTGCAATAGGAGCATTTATAGCTGGTTTGACAATAGGTAATTTGCCTTATAATATTGAGATCTCTTCTAGAGTTAAACCACTAAGAGATTTTTTTGGAGCAATATTTTTTGTAAGCTTAGGTATGGAGTTAACTGTTAATAATGTCGATTTAATTATAGTACCATTACTAATTTTTGGTTTGATTGTACTTTTGTTTAAACCACTAGTCATATCAATTATATGTAGGTTATTTGGTTATAAAAGAAAAACCTCTTTTTTAACTGGTTTAAGCTTAGCTCAGGTTTCAGAGTTTAGCTTGATTCTTGTTGCTCAAGGTTTATTATCAGGACATATAGGAAATAATATTTTTTCAGTAACAGTGTTATTAGCAATGACAACATTAATAACTACTACTTATTTCACTAAATATGACAGGCAAATCTATTCTATATTCAGAGGGCAGGGTAATGAAGGCAAGGATCTGTTTTATATGCCAAAAAATTTGAAATATGATGTGATTTTGTGTGGCTATAATAGGATTGGATGGTCTGTACTAAGAGCTTTGCAAAAATTGGGCAAGAAATTTTTAGTTGTTGATTTTAATCCAAGTATAATTGAGGATTTAATAAGGCAAAAAATACCTTGTTTGTATGGAGATATAGGGGATATTGAAGTTTTGGAAAAATTAAATCTCGATAAAGCAAAGCTTGTTATTTCAACTGTTCCTGATTTAGCTGATAATTTGTTATTAGTTAGAAAATTTAAACAAGTTAATAAAAAAGGCGTTATTTTTGTAACTGCTAGTCAAGTTGACGAGGCTTTGTTACTTTATAAAGAGGAAGCTGATTATGTGATATTGCCTCATTTCTTAGGAGGAGCCTATGTTTCTTTGTTAATTAAACAATCAAACAATAAAGATAAAATGTTGAAAACAAAGCTAAAGCATTTAGCTGAATTAAGAGAAAGACAGAGGATTGGACATGAACATCCAAGACACAAAGAATAAAAAAGGTAGCGGAAAAATCAGGATTTTTCCTGACCGTTTTTTTCCTAAAAGGAAAAAAGGGATTGTTGAAGCACAACTAACATGGGTTTTTATTTTAATAATTGGAGTCGTTATCCTCTTATTCTTTGTTGGAATTGCTCAGAAGCAAAAACAGATAGCTGACATGAAGACATCTGCTAATATATTACAACAATTGGATGGAATTTTGACAGGAGCTGAGGTAAGTTCTGGAACAAGCTCTTTGATAAAGATTCCTAAAATAGAGCTCAAGTTAGATTGCAATAGCTTTTCTATAGATGGTATGACAAAGTCTCTTAAAACAAGAGTTGTTTTTTCTCCAGATTTAATTAAAGGAAGACAGCTAATAGCTTACAATTTAGATTGGTCAGTTCCTTACAGAGTTACTAATTTTTTGTATTTAACCTCTCCAGAGGTTAGGTATATTCTGGTTGGTAATCTTGCTGAAGAAGTGTATGAAACTCTACCAGAAGTTATGAATAAGGAAATTAAAAATATTAACGAGCTTAAAAATATACAAGGAAAAGCAAAACTAATTTTCTTTAATACACTTCCTGCTGCGGAGCAACTTCCTACTACAAAAGAAGATATTTCTATAGTGAAGATTGAAGGAGATTTAAATGAAGGAAAAATAATCTTTTTTGATTCTAATTTGAATAAGGAAGGAGAGTCTAAATATATCAAAAAAGAGTTACTTTTAGGAGGAATTTTTGCCGAAAACATAGAATATTACGCTTGTGCTAAAGAAAAAGCTGAAAAGAAATTTGATGTTGTAACAGCCATTTACCAGAATAGAATTGATCAATTAATAAATGAATATGGCGATTGTAATGGTTTATTACAACGTCTTCCACCAACTTTAAGTTTGTCTAATATTCATGCTGTGGAAACCCAAAATTATCAATTACAAATAGAAGGCTGCCCAACAATATATTAAAATGAGGAAAGCTCAGGTAAAATTATGGACAACAATTGCAATTTTAGTAGTCTTTTTTGTAATTCTGATGTTTGGGTTTATTTTTTATACTCAGGTTGAGAGGATTAGTTTAGAGAGGTCTCAAAAAGAAGCAGAAGCAAGAAGAAGTATTGCTATTGCACAGGTTGTTACTAATCTGCCTGAGTTGCAGTGTTCTCTAGGAGCTGTTGAAAAAGGTATTTGTTTTGATTTGTATAAGATTTTAGCATTTGAGGATGTACATGAAAATTATTGGATATATTATTATGACATGTTTGGATATGCGAATATTAGTGTAAAGCAAATTAATTTGAATGATGATACAGAAACAGTTTATTCTTTGTATGAAAATATTGGAGATAAACAAAGTTTTACAACAGGTTTTATTCCTATTTCAATATACGATCCTATTAACAAAACATTTTCATTTGGTTATGTGGAGGTAAAAAATTATTATGACTAAAAAAGCTCAGATGGAAATACTTGGTTTGGCTGTAATTATTATTTTGATAACCTTAGCAGGTTTGTTTGTTCTTAGATTTGTTGTTTTAAAGCCTGTTGAAATCAAAACAAGTTATACAATGAAATCGCTTGCTGTTGATACACTAACAGCTATGTTAAGGACAAATACTGAATGTTATGGTGAAACAGTCAAGGATTTGTTAATGGATTGTGCTGAAAGTTATACAGAAAAAGGCGATATTCTATGTGAAAATGGACAGTTTTCATGTCAGTTTGTTAAAGATATGATAAATACCACTCTAGCCAAAACTTTAAAAACTTGGAATAGAAATTATATATTTAATGCATCAACAAGAGACAAAACACTTATGACTTTTAGCAATGGTGGTTGTAAAGCAGCAAAAATGATTGAGCCTGCAATACAACCTTTACCAACCTCAAATAATTTAGAAGTAAGGTTAGATGTTTGTGAATAAGATGAATAAAAAAGCAGATGTTGGAAGGACAATTGTAATATTAATTGTTACTTTAATATTTATCTTTGCAATCATTTATATAGTTAGACATATTTTGACCTCTTTGTTAAAATGAAATTACGAACCAAAAAAGGCTTGATGGCATCAACTCTAACAAAACTTATTTTATTTTTAGTAATTGCGTTGATATTGATTGTATTTGTTGGTAAGGTAGCCTTATTTGGAAAAGAGAGATCTGATGTAGAAGTTTGTAGGTTGAGTGTGTTAGCTGCTTCTAAAATGAAATGGGAGGAGGTTAAAAGTACTTTAGGTTTACAATTAAAATGTCCTACACATAAAGTTGAAATTAAATCAACGGATGAAAATAAAATAAAGAAAGAAATTGCTGATGAAATGTATAGTTGCTGGTATAAAATGGGTGAAGGGAAAGTTAATCCTTTCCCAAAAGGTGCAGTTCAATTAGTAGGTAATAAATTCTGTGTCATCTGTTCTGAGATTGAATTTAGTGAAAAAACTCAGGAGAGAGTTAAAAAAGTGTCAGATTTTATGCAATTTCTAGCAGATACTAATATTCCTAATAGCAACATGAGCTATTATAGTTACATAAATGGAGGAGTTAGAGTGCAAGGTTCTGTAAGTGAGGAATTAAAAAAAACAAATATTGTGGATGAAATCGATACTTCAAAAACATATTATATTATATACACTGTTCTTCAGAAAGATCTCTGGAAGAAAATGATAACATCTATTTCTGCGTTTAGTGCAGGGGCTGGAGCAGGCTACCTTGTTGCAGTTGGTATTGCATCTGTTGTTCCCGGCGGTCAGTTAGTTGCAGCTTCTATAATTGGAGCAGGAGTTATAATAGGAGGGACAACAGGAACAATTGCAGGATATAGTTTTGGAACAAAGTATGAAGATACGGTTTATGCCATATCTTTAATTCCTCAAAACATTCCATTAGGTGAGGGAGGAATGAATTGCACTCACTTAATACAATAAAATGAAAAACAAAAAAGCATTAGCATGGGATGTTCTTGGAAAAATTATATTAGCAATAGCAGTTTTATTAATTTTGCTTTTGATAATTTATGTTTTGAAAGATAAAATGTATTCACTCTGGGAAAAAATAGTTAATATTTTCAGGTTTGGTGGTTAAGTTGGAATTTGAAACAATAATTAAGGCTGTAATTATAATTGCTATTGTGGTATCGTTGTTGGTTATATTCCAGCAACAAGTAACTAAATTAGTAAATACATTTTTGAGTTTATTTGGTTAAGTAAAGTATAGCAACATTTAAATATCAGCTATTCATATTGTAGAATATTCCTTGTTAAAAGAGGTGATTAAATGAAAAAAGGTCAGGGTTTAAGCTTAACAACAATTGTTGTAGCTGCTATTGCTTTATTAGTTTTAGTAATATTATCAGTAATATTTATTGGAAGAATGGGAGGATTTGCAGGGCAAGTGAGTGAATGCGAAAACAAAGGAGGTATATGTAGGAGTATTGATACTGGTTGTTTGAGTGGAGAAACAGAATATACTGCTTGGAATTGCCCTACAGAAGAAGGAGAAGTGCCAGAAGTTTGTTGCGTCGCTGTGAGTTAAGCTTTTTTCTTTTTAATTCAAGATGAAAGGAAAAAAAGGTATAGCATTTGAAACAATAGTTAAAGCAAGTTTAGCTGTTTTTGTTCTAATAATTGTGATACTTATCATAGGTCCAAGAATAGGTTTGTTTGGTAGGACTACTACTTCACTAATTACATGCGAGTCGAAAGGAGGTACTCCTGTGGATTCATGTGAAGGCAAAGATTGTGTTATCTGTCCAACATTGCCTTATGAGAATGGAGAAACTGGACCCTGTTGTATTAAAGAACTAAAATGAATAAGAAAGGAATAGAGCTTTCTCTTTCAACTATTCTTGGTTTGGTTCTAGCTATAGCAATTATTGGTTTAACTGCTTACTTTTTCCTAAAAGTCGGAGGAATAATTTTTCCTGGAAAATTAGATCAAGGAACAAAAGCTAGTTTTGATAGATTAATTGATGAAATTGAAAAAATCTCAAAAAAAGAAACTGACGCAACATTAGTTCCATATTCTATTCAAAGTCCTTATGTGTTATTAGGTTTTGATAAAACTGGAAATATTATGACAACATGTAAAACTGAGAAAATTATTTCAAGGCCTTCTACATGTTTAAATAAAGCATGTTTATGTATTTGCGATCAAGACAAATTTACTGATAAATGTTTTGTATGTAAAACATTTGAGAATATAAATTCTTTTTCAGCTTCATCAAAATTCACAATAAAAGACAAATTGAACTTTGGTGCTGAAAAATCTGAAGGAAGTGGCCAATATTATTTAGTTGTCTATGGGCAATGTCCTGCCAAAAGCCAAGCAGGATATCTATATGGTAAATTTGGGGTAAGAAACTTACAAATAGTAAATAATAGAGGAGAAATTATTTTTAACCTACCTTAATCTTTCTTCTCCATATGCAACCTAGAAGCAACTGGTCCTTTTTGGTCAATATATTTAGATGTTCTTCTGATATGATAAGGTGTAGCTGCTTTGGTTGTCATTTTTTCAAATGCTAATTTACAGAAACACATTTCTGGATAGAGAATAATAGGTAATTTTCCTATATTCATAATAGGGATTGTTAAATGGCCTCTGAAACCGGGTTCAACAGAACCAGAAGTTCCTAGGATTACTAGACCAAGTCTTGTTAAGGATGATCTTGATTCTAATCTTGCAACTAAGTCTTCAGGCATTTCTATTCTTTCTAAAGTTGTTGCTAAAACTAGTTGGTCGGGGTAAAGAATAAATCTACCTTCTTCTGGCTCAACTAACTCTGTTACACCTTCTGATTCTGGATCAAAAGGGTTTAGATATTCTGTTTCAATATCTTTAAAAATTCTCATCTGGTAGCCCATTCTTAAGTCAATTCCGCTAGGACCAATTAAGTTATCATCTAAAGGATCTATAATGATCTTTTTTTCAGCTAATAGCTTTTCTATGTCTTTATCAGATAGAATCATTTTACATTTTTAATAATATTATTAACTATTTAAATAATGCTGTGCTGGAATATATTTATAGCAATATATTTAAATGATAATTAGATTTATTGTAATATGCAAAAAAGAGGCATTTATAGAAAAGCCCAAATAGAGCATGAGTTTTATTATATTTTGGCGCAACTTTTATTGATCGTTTTAGTTGGGTTTGCATTATTCTCTTTTGTTGGTGCAATTAGTCAAGGAACTTTATATAATAAAAATTATATATCTAGAGATGTGGCTTTGATTATAGATACAATTTACGCTTCCCCAGGTGATATTCATTATGTTTATCCTGTTGATATTTCAGAATTTATAATAAATTTTAAGAAAGATAATGTAGAAGTTTATGAAGAGTTAAAACTTTATGAAAAAATGCATCCTTCAAGAATAAGTTATCCTATTTTAGTCGATAGAAATATCGCTTTAGAAAATAAAATTGTTTCTCCAGATCTTGATATAAACTTAAAATATGAAGGATTCCAGTTGAAAATAGATAAAGTTGGAGACAAATTAATTCCAGATAAAAATGAATAAAAAAGCAATAATCAGTTTTAATGTGATGAATTTTATTCCTAAAATAATCTTCCTAGTTGTCGTTGTATTGTCAATTGTTTTCATTGTAAAAAGTTTTGTTGTAACAGACATTGATATAAGATCTGCAGAAGCCTATGTGTTAATTAATAGGATAATATACTCGCCCTATGGAATAGCTTATTATGATAAGAGCATTGATAGAGTTTATCCTGGAATAATTGATCTAGCTAATTTCAATACACAAAGACTAGAAAAGGCTATAGTTCCTGTAGAACATATCGCTGCTAAGTTAAGTTTGGTTAATCAAGGAAAAAGGATATTTTACAATGAGGGTACTTACAATAATCTTTATAGCATGTTGAATGTTGAAGGAGGTTCTAAGGAAATAACAAATGAATTGTATGTTTTAGTTAAAGATGGAGATAAGCTTAAGTCTGATATTTTACATATGAGTGTAGTTGTAAAATGAATAAAAAAGCATTTATAGCAGAAGCATTGGTAGATTTTTACTCTTATATTGCTTTTATTTTAATCATAATTGTTTTCTTTTTATTGTTTTCAATACAAAAATGTTCAGGCCCTTCTGAAAGAGAAATAATCAGCTCTTTTGAAGAGAATAATGCAGAAATTATTTTATTAAATTATTTAAGAACACCGATTTTGGTAGAAGGTAAGGAACTTAATTTTGCTGAATTGATAACCTTGATATCTATTGATAAAGAAAAATATAAAAATATTTTTTATCAAGAAACTGAAAAATTTTTTAGAAATTTAGATTTTATTAAAGGCTGGCAGATAAAAATAATTGAAGAAAAAAAACCAATTTTACATGTTATTCGTGGATCTGACTGTAAAGAATATGAAGAAACTATGCCTTCATCAAAAGGTACTTTAAAAGTCATTTTTTATGAATGTGAAAAAAGTTTAGGTGCAATAGGACCAACATCATTATAAAATGAATAAAAGAGCAATGATATTTAATGTTGCATTAGTTTTTCTAGCTTTAGCTGTTTTAACTACAGTATTTATTCAGCTTTCTAGTAAACAATTTGATAAAGAGAAAGGTTTTGATAAGACAATTGGAGAGAGACAGGCAAAGTTATTTAATATATATCAACAAGCAGAAAAAGCTTTGTTTTATATTGATCAGTCAGCAAAATTAGCTGCATGGCAGACTGTTTATGATCTAGGGCAAAGAGGAGGTTTTAGTAATCAGTCTGCTTGTGGAGTTTATTATAATTATATGCTTTGGAATAATAAAACAGATGAATGTTATCCAGGGGATATTGAAGAAAATTTTATTAAAAAATTCAATGAAAATTTGAATGATTATTTAATAAATTATTCTGATATATCTCTGCCAACGAATAATTATGATTTAGAACTAACAAATAATTTAGAAATAATTAGCAAAGCAAAAAATCCATTTTTAATAGGTCTCTCTGAAGAGAAGTCAATTGTTACAGACTATAATGAAATAATTGAGAAAGCCAGTAAAAAATACGGCGTTCCATCTGCTTTGATTAAAGCTATTATAAAACAAGAGTCTAATTTTAATCCAAAAGCAATTTCAATTGGTTGCGGAGCAGCTGGATTAATGCAACTGATGCCAGGAACAGCTAAATCTTTAGGCTTAAAAACTTATAAAAATGCAAACTTCTTTGGTTGTAACGAGGCGTATTCAAAAGAACTAGCAATCAAAGTTAAAGATTTGTCAATAGAAGAAGCTGCAAAAGTTGATGAGAGATTTGATCCAGAGAAAAATATTATGGCGGGGGTAAAACATTTCTTATCTCAGTATAAAAAATATAATTATGACTTGGAGCTATCAACAGCCGCTTATAATTGGGGAGCAGGCAATGTCAATAGATACTGTAATCTGGATATTGGTTTCAGTACATGTACAAATCTGCCTGATGAGACAAAAAATTATGTTGAAAAAGTTAAAACCTATTATCAAGAGTATAGTCGGTTTGCAACTTATTCAATAAGACCTTCATTCAAAACAACTATCGATTATAATTTGAGTGTTTATGATATAATCAAAAAGAATGTAAATTACTTAAAAGATGTGTGTTCTAAAGAAAACAATTTAACAAAATGCTTGGAAGAGCAGATTCCATACTTAAATCATTTGTTCCAAGATTTTTTGAGTTGGGGTTATGAAGAACAAATAAAAAATAGCACAAGATGTAATGATGATAGAAGAATGGTAAGAATAAATGTGACAGAAAACAAAAAAATTCTAACAGAAGACGGATTCAAAAACAATGTAATTAAGTTTGCTTTATATATACCAGATAAGGTGATACCTTCTACTGTTAAAATACTTGAGCTAGGTGATGAAAAAGATGTTTCTAAACAAATTAGAATAAGCTGGGAACCTAATCCAGATGAAGATATATCTAACTATAATATTTATTATTCTGATAAGGAGTTTTTCTCATATGATGAAGAAGGCGTTAATAAAATAAGTGTACCTTACAATAAAACAATAGAGTCTGCAGGTCTTGATTATGTTAAATTAGTAAATGTGCCTGAAGATAAAGAATATTATTTTGCTATTACCGCAGTTGATTGTGATGGTCATGAAAATGATCTAATCTTACATAAAGTAACTTCTACACCAACTTAAATATAACTTTTTAACAATATAAAACTATATATAACTGAATTTAATTCTTAAATGATAAAGGTGGTTAGATGATACAGATGCCTTTAGATGAGATTATAGCAAAAATAAAGGAAAAAAGTGGCTTAACTGAAGATCAAATTAATCAGAAAATAAATCAAAAACTAAAACAATTGTCTGGTTTGATTTCTAAAGAGGGTGCAGCCCATATAATTGCAAATGAACTAGGGGTTAAATTGTTTGAACTAAATGGAAAACTAAAGATTAAAAATGTTTTATTGGGAATGAGAAATGTAGAGATAGTTGGAAAAGTGAGAAATATTTTTCCTGTTAATGAATTTCAGACAGCAGAAGGAAGAAAAGGCAGAGTTGCTAGTTTGATTATTGAGGATGAAACAGGATTAATAAGAGTAACCTTGTGGCATAGTCAAACAGATAATATTGAAAAATTAAAACAAGGAGATGTAATAAAGATTGTTGGAGGTTATGTAAGACAAAATAACAATAGAAAAGAGATACATTTGAATGAAAGAAGCAAATTAATAATAAATCCTGAAGGAGAAACAGTTGAAGAGTATAAAGAACCAGTTGCAGAAAGAAAAGAAATAAAGGGTTTATCAGAAGGTGATGTAGCTGTTCTTTTAGGCACTATAGTTCAGGTTTTTGATCCAAAATTTTTTACTATTTGTCCAGAATGTGGGAAAAAACCTCAACAAAAAGATAATTTATTCATTTGCCCGCAACACAATGCAATTATGCCTGAATGGTCTTATGTTTTGAATCTTTTTTTAGATGATGGAACATCAAATATAAGAGTGGTCTTTTTTAGAGAACAAGTTGAAAAATTACTAAACAAAAATAAGCAACAAATCTTAATCTATAAAGATAATCCAGAGCAATTTGCAGAGATTAAGAATGATCTTCTTGGCAGTATAATAAAACTAGAAGGAAGAGCTGTTAAAAACAAATTTTTTGACAGATTGGAGTTTGTTGCAAATAAAGTTGAACTAAATCCAAATCCTGAAGAAGAAATAAAAAGATTGGAAAAGATTAATACTTTTAAAAATGCTGTTTAGAAGTCATATAGCTTTTTCTTTTTTAGTTGGTCTAATTTTTATCAATATTTTAAATCCATCAAATCAGATTTTGTTTATTATTTTGGTATTATTTGGGTCTGCTTTACCAGATATTGATCAGCCTAAGAGCAAAATAGGAAAAAAATTTAAGATAATTGCTTTTTTGTTTAAACATAGGGGAATTTTTCATTCTGTTTTTATGGCTTTGATAATCAGTTTTGGGTTTTATCTTTTTACTGGTTATTTTTCAGCGTTTTTATTAGGTTATTTGTCTCATCTTATTGCAGATGCTTTAACAGTTACAGGCATCGCTTTTCTTTATCCTTTTTCAAATAAAAGAGTGAGAGGTTTTATTAAAACAGGCTCTATAATGGAGAATTTGGTATTTTTGGCTTTCATTATTGGAATTATATATATTTTAACATATAGTTTATAGTAGCACTGGTCACTGGACAGGTTTGCATAACTTATTTAAATGAACGAAGATTTATGCTAATTAGTTGTTGTAAAAACAACACCTCACTTCCTGGGAGGTAGTGGCTAAGCAAATCCTTGCATTTGCAAGTTACTACACTCCATAATTAAGGGAAGTTTGAAATAAAATCCGAATAGGAAAGAGGTGGTTTGAATGGAAGGTAATCAGCCTGAAAAAAGATTTAGCACTGGTGCTATCAGTGCAACAATTTGGAAAAATAGTGGAATAAGCAAAAAAACTGGCCAAACAGTTGAGTTCAGAACAGTAACTTTACAGAGAAGATATAATAAAGATGGCCAATGGCAGTCAACTAATTCTTTAAGGATTAATGACCTGCCAAAAGCAGCTTTAGTATTGCAGAAAGCATATGAGTACCTTGTTTTGAAGAATGGTGAGAGTGTTTCAGAAATTGAGGAAAGCAGTGATGAAGAAGAAATATCAGTTGAAGAGGTTGTTTAAACCTCTTTTATTATGGTGATTAAGATGAAGGAAAAAACAATTAAAGATTTGCCAGGAGTTGGAGCTGCAACAGCTCAAAAACTAGAAGAAAGCGGTTATACTGATTTACTGAGCATAGCTGTTAGTTCGCCAGGAGAATTAGTAGAAGTAGCAGGTGTTAGTGAAGCAGTAGCTAGAAGAATGATTCAAGCAGCAAGGCAGGCATTAGATATGGGTTTTGAGTCAGGAGAAGAGTTATTGAGAAAAAGAGCAAGAATAGAAAAGATAACAACAGGAAGCAAAGCTTTAGATGCTTTGTTAGGAGGAGGTATTGAAACTGGCGCTATAACAGAAGCATTTGGACAGTATGGAAGTGGAAAGACCCAATTAGCTCATATCCTAGCTGTAAGAGCACAGTTACCTAAAGAGAAGGGAGGATGTGGAGGAGCTGTTGTTTACATAGACACTGAAGGAACTTTTAGACCAGAGAGAATAGTTCAGATAGCACAAGGTATAGGTTTGGATCCTAATAAGGTTTTGAAAAATATCAAAGTAGCAAGAGCATATAACTCAGATCATCAGATGTTATTGGCAGAGAGGGTTGAGGATTTGATCAAGAAGCAGGGAATTAATGTAAAGTTAGTTGTAGTTGATTCATTAACAGCTCATTTCAGAGCAGAGTTTATTGGAAGAGGAACACTTGCAGAGAGGCAGCAGAAGCTAAATAGGCATATGCATATTCTAACAAAGCTTGCAGACATACACAATCTCGCAGTATATGTAACAAACCAGGTAATGGCAAAACCAGATATCTTTTTTGGCGATCCTACAGAGGCTATTGGCGGAAATATAGTAGCTCATAATTCAACATTCAGAATCTACTTAAGGAAAGGTAAGAAAGGAAGCAGAGTAGCAAAGTTGGTTGATAGTCCATCTTTACCTGATGGAGAGTGTGGATTCTTTGTTACAGAGACTGGATTAAAAGATTTGAAAGAATAAATTTTTCTTTTTATTTCTTAGTAAAAAATAATTGAAAAATAATCAACACAGTTAGAATAATCTCCGCTAATATCTCCAGAGTTATAGTGCTGTAACACTCTTACTTTCTTTGCTTCATCTTTTAACGTCTCAATTAATAGTGCTATTGGCAATGCACCACAAATAGTTGCACCAGTTTTGTCAACATAATCTAAAAAACCTTCTGCATCTAATTTCTTAATGAATTCAACTGCTTTATTATCAAATTCTGTTAGATTTTCTTTTATGTTTGTAGAAAAAGGAACAAAACCATAACCAAAACCATAATGAGTAAAATCAGAACTCGCAATTATTCTAACTTTTTTTCTTGTTTTTTGAATTGTTTTTTTAATTGCAGTAGCTAACTCCTTATAATTACAATCATGACCAATAACAATAGGTAAAAATTTGAGATGACTTAAGTAATCTTTTTCAACAAATTGTAAAAAAGGCAATTGCACTTCTATGCTATGCTCATTTAAATGAGCTATTCTACTTTCAACTAAAGAAGAGTTTTTTATTAAAGTAGAACCAAACTCTTTGTCTACTTTAACCAAACCAAAAGGTGTTTGAAAATCCTCTAATAAAGTTGATGTTTTTCCGAGGCCTGTATGATTTGGCCCAAGAATAATATATAAATCAACAAAAGAACTTTCTCCTATTTCTTTATAAGCCCAAGCTGCGCATGGTCCAGAATAAATATAACCTGCGTGGGGGCAGATTGTTCCTAGAATATTTTTTTCTCTTTTTTTTATTGGCAATTCTCCTGGACCAAGTTTTGATAAAAAGCAATCTTTTATCTGTTTTTCTAGTTGAGCAAAATCCTGAGCATAAAACTGGCCTGCTACAATTGGTTTTCTAGTCATTATCATATATAAGATTAAACTCTCTTAAATATTTATCTGCTATTTCTTTATTGTGAATAATTAAAATATTTTCGTCATTTCTTTTGTTGGCTGATTTTGTCGGGTTAAAAGAACCAGTAATAACTGTTTTATTGTCAATAATGAACACTTTATGGTGCATATTATAACTATTATTATCCCATTTAACATCCAGACCAAAATCTTTCATCCTATCAAACTGACTGTACTTACTTCTTTGACTTTTTTCAAAAACACCTTTTACATCCAAACCTTTGCCATACTTATTAATAATAGAATTAGCGATTTTTTCACTAGTGAAAGAGAAGGTCATAAAATAAATGCTTTTATTAGCACTGTTTAAAACATCTGTTATATGCCAGGCACAGTCATCTTCTGGGCAAAAATAATTCTCTATTTTTATATTATTCAGATAGATTATAGGATTTTTAACTTTATCTCCCTTACCAAAGTTTCCTTGCCACAATTCATCAAATTCTTTTTTATAATTTTCAGCTAAATATTTGGAATAAATAACTAACATATTATTATTGTTTTTGTAGGCACCTCTTTCAGTTGGATTAAAAGAGCCTGTAAATATTTTTTTGTTATCAAATATACAAAATTTGTTATGCATTAACTGGTTACTATTATCAATTCTAACACCCTCTCCTTTTATTTGATTATTAAAATTATCATTATCAATAATAATTTTTACATCTATGCTATGGCTTTTGTTAGCTAAAGCATAGATTACATCTTTTAAATCAATGTCGTATAATGCGCAATAAACAGAGCTTGAGCTATTTTTTATTAGATTGACTAGTTTGCTGTTACAGTTATCTCTTGGACAGAAGTAAACAGAGATATTGCCTTGTTCTGTGAGGACAATAGATCTGTTTAGATTAGCACACCCAGAGCATAGCAATAATAAGAGTAAGATTGTTCTGATACTCATGTTGTAACTACTCCAAAATAGAAAAGTTTATATATGAGTTTATATCTACTATACAATAGTAATACTAATCACCTCTTTTTTCCTGAGATTGAGGCCCTTTTGGGCCTCTTTCTTGGGTTTTTATACATTCTTTGAATGATAAATCCTGTTACAAATCCAAGAACAATTCCAAGCACAAATATAAATAAAGGTTTTATCTCAGTTTTTTCAGAAGTACTTATTTTTTCTATTTGTTTTCTTTCTTTTAGATAAGGATCAAGGTCACTAAGCTCTAAGGCATATTCTGAATATAGTAGAGCAGAATAAGGGTCATCTTCTTTTAAACTGTTAGCATATTCGTAATATGAATAACCTATTATTGGCCAGACACCTTGTTTTATCTGTTTGTTTATAGCTATTTTAACAAGATTGATTTTTGCATCTAAAATTTTATTGAGTTGTTCTTTACTAGCGCCTAATGAAGATAATATAACATCAGCAGATGCTTTTGCTTTACTTGCTTCAAACAAACATAGTTCATATTCTTTTGCTTCTAAATGAGATTTTGCTTTGTTGATTTTTGTTTTTATTTCTCTAATTCTTAATGGAAAATAAATATTAGCATAGCTATATCTTTCTTCTGCTTCAGCAAGTTTGTTTAAGCAACCAGTTTTCAGTATTTTTTCATCTAGTTTTATTTCTTTTTTACCTTTTCCAAAGAATTTCATCCAGCTATAGGCTGAGAAAATTCTTTCAATTGCATATGCCAAGTCAGCAGAACTTTCTTTTGTATTATTTATGTTATCCAGCGATTTATTAAGATAGTCCATGGCTTCAGACAGCCTATTTTTTGTAATTATATATGTCTGAAGATCAGTTATTGTTTTGATTGATTCTGTAGAAATATTAAATTCTTTAATTTCTTTTTTTGCATTCTCTATTTTATTTTTTATTTCCTCTATTGTTAGATTTTGAAATAGCAGTGTTCTATATTTGTAATTAGCTCCAAAGCAGTAACTGGCAGCTGTGTAATATTTTTCATCTTTGATAGCAGAATAAGCTTTTTCTGTTAGATTATCTATTCCTGTTGTATTAAAATCAAGAAGTTTTTTAAGATTAGAACTTTTGTTACATAGTAAAATTGCTAATTCATGCATTGTTTGTTTGTAGTTTGGATCAATTGCTAGTTCCTCAATTACTTCTTGACTATATTCTCCAGTAAATTCATATACTGCTTCTCCTAAACTTGCTACTTCAATAACTTCTATACCTTTTTCTTTGGCATATTGTGTTAGATTCATTATTTTATTGTTTATTTTTACATTAACATCAGCAGAAGGAACTAATACTTTTTTTATTCCAGCTTCAGCAGCAGCATCTATTTTTTCTTTTAAACCACCGACAAAGCCAATAAATCCTCCTGAATTAATTGTACCTGTTATAGCTGTATTTTCATCAAGCTCCAGGTTTTTTAGAGCAGCTACAGTTAAGACAGCAATAGCAGCTCCTGCAGATGGTCCCCCAACAATGCCTGACTCAGCTTCTATTGTATAAAAAAAATCATAGTTATTACAATTTACATCTAAAAAAGAACAAGCAATTTCTTTTGCAAATCGTGTGCTTAGCTGAGTATCTAGTTTTGTTAAAGGGAATGTTTCTAAAAAGACTCTTCCTGAGCCAGGTTGAATATCCAAGTAAAGATCAGCGAGACTTCCAGTAAGATTATCTCTTCCCTCCTTAACAGCCAATAATATCATATGTTTTGTTGCTGTTACATTTGGTAAAAGAAATATTAAAATTACTATAAAAAAAAATGTCTTTCTCATTCTTTTTTTGAACATTTTGGATTTATGCATAACTGCCAAGGTCTTTTTCCTTTTCTGATTAAAACAACCATAGGGTATCCGCATTTAGGACACTCTTTATTTAGAGCTTTTACCAATCCCTTTTGTGGTAGAGGGAATGTTGTTTCACATTCAGGATATCTGTTGCAAGCTATAAATCTTTTTTTTGTTTTCTTAGAGAATATTATTCTTAACTCCCCTTCTTTACAAACTGGACACTTTCCAATTAAATTGGCCTGTTTTCTTGTTTCATATTCTGCCTTTGTTAACTCAGCACCTATTTCTCTCTCTTTTTGCTTGAATTTTTTTAGTATTTTAATCAATACCTCTTTTGCTTCTTTTAGAACAACTTCTTCTTTTTTCTTGTTTTGTCTTATTTCTTCCATTTCCTCTTCAAAGTGTCTTGTTAACTGCTCGTCAATAATCTCTGGAGAGTATTTTTCTAATGTTTCTATTGTTTTTATTCCTAGTTGAGTTGCTGTAATTGCTTGATCTTTGATATAACCTCTTTGATAAAGTGTGTCTATGATTGCAGCTCTTGTTGCTTTTGTTCCAAGATTTCTTTTTTCTAACTCTTTTATTATTGATGAAGGAGTATATCTTTTTGGTGGCTGAGTTTCTTTATTATGCAATATAATCTTCTTAACTTTTACAATATCTCCTTTTGATAAAGAGGGAAGCTCCTCTTCTTTCAAATTAACATAAGGTTGATAGAATTTATGCCACCCTTGTTTAATTGTTCTTGTTCCTTTTGTTATGAAAATCTCTTTATTGACATCTATTTCAACCTTGACTGTTTCTCTTATAGCTGAAGAAGCAAAAACAGTTAAGAATCTTTTGACTATTAAATCATAAATCTTCTTATGTTTTGAATCAAGCTTTTGTGGAATTTCTCCTGTAGGAAAGATTGCTGGATGAGCAGGATCAGTTTTTTTACCTTCTTTTGGAATCAAATCTGTTTTAAGAATTTCTTTAACTAATAGAGAGTATTCCTTTTGTTTTGAGAGGTTTTGTAAAATTGTTTTAAAACCTATTGAAGCAGGCAGTTTTTGAGAGCTAGTTCTCGGGTAAGATATTAATCCTCCTAAATAAAGATTTTGAGCTATAGCTAGTGTTTCTTTAGGATTTATTCCAAAACATCTGTAAGCTTCTGTTTGCAGTGTTGTTAAATCAAAAGGTGTTAAGGTTGCTTGTTCAAACTTCTTTCTCTCTACAGAAGATATTTTTCCATCTTTGTCTTTTGTTCTTTCTAAGACATCCTCTGCTTCTTTTTTATTCCAAAATTTATCCTTGATATGCCATGCAGTTATATTTTCTTGTTTTACTTTTCCTGTTAACTCTATTTGCCAAAAAAGTGTTGGTTTGAATGCCTGGATTTCCTTTTCTTTATCAACAATTATTTTTAGTGCAGGCCCTTGTACCCTACCAATTGACATTACTTTGAATACTCCTCTTGATTTGATTGATTCTGTTAATGCTCTTGACAGATTGATTCCATAGTACCAATCTAGATAGTGTCTTGTTTCTCCAGCATTTGCTTGACCCCAGTCGAGATGCTTCAGCTTTTTTTCGTATGCTTCAATTAAATCTTGTTTTGTTAAAGTAGAGAACTTCATTCTGTTTGCATCTTTTTGATTGCAGATGAATCTTATTATATTTAAACCAATAACCTCTCCTTCTAAATCATAATCACAAGCAATTGTAAAAGAATCAGCTTTTTTTGTTAACTTTTTTAGTAAATCAAAATATTTTTTTGCAAATGTTGCTGCTTTATTTACTTTATAAGTAGGTTGCCATTCTATATCAAAGACAGGATATGCATACTGAGGATTTTTTTCAGCTAAAGAGAACAAGTGTCCAACTGCACAACCGATAATTATTTCTTTACCTTTTCTTTTCAAAATATAATAACTTGCACCTTTTTCTGTTTCTTTTTTTATTTTACCTTCTGCTAGTGCATTAGCAATCTTCTCAGAAGCTGCTGGTTTTTCTGTTATAATCAACTCAGCCATATTCTTTTTTTCTTTTCTATTATATTTAAAGCCTTCGTTTTTAATAGGGAATACAAAAGTTTTATAAATAACAGATTTTTAATATATAACTAAAAAAAAGAGGGCAGCATAATTCTTGTTGCCAGAATAAATTTGGAGGGAAATAAATGGCAAAGAAAAAGAAAGGCGTAATTGGCAAATGGGCATTCTCAATTGCCTTATTGGTAGCAATTATCGCAGGACTAGCAGAGCCAGCAGGAAATACAACAATTTCTTGGGTGTTAGTTGTATTAGGATTAATAATTGGGTTGCTTAACATAACAGCGAAAGAAGTATCAACGTTTTTGATAGCAGCTATTGCTTTGGTATTGACGACAACTAGCTTGAGTATAATACCTGCTTTGGGAATGTATTTGCAAGCAGTATTAGTAAATGTTGCTGTTTTTGTAGCACCAGCTGCAGTGGTTGTTGCTTTGAAAGCAATTTATGCAACAGCAGCAGCAAGATAACAATTTTTTCTTTTTTATTTTTTAAGTTGAAAAACAAAGTTTTTTAACTTCCCAGAAATCTAGGAATAATTTCCCAGGTCTACGAAATTCTTCGAAATCAAGGATTTCGAAGACCTAAAAATTGCAAAGCAATTTTTAGATTCCTCGAATTTCGAAGAATTTTCAATTTCTGTGAAATCCAAACACACCTTTTAGTGGTACAAATCTGAAATCTCCTAAATTTTCTTCTATTAGTTTTCCTTTTATTTTTCTTGCTTTAATCATCTTTTGAATGTAATAACCGCCTACAGGAGCAACTATTATTCCGCCTTCTTTTAGTTGAGCTATTAAGGGTTGAGGAATAGTTGGACAAGCAGCTGTAATGATTATTTTATCATAAGGAGCTGCTTTTGGATATCCACAACTGCCATCTCCGTGTATAACTTTAATGTTTTTAAGCCCTGTATTTTTAATATTTGATTTAGCAAAGTTTGCTAATTTTTCTATAATCTCTACTGTATAAACAAATCCTTTTTTAACAATATAAGCTATCAAAGCAGCACACCAACCAGAACCAGCACCTATTTCCAAAACTTTATCTGTTTCTTTTAGTTCTAATGCTTCTATCATTATCATTACTGTTGTTGGTTGAGATATTGTCTGGCCACCTGGAATTGGCAATGGATAATCTGCATAAGCTTCTGAGATATATTCTGGGAGAACGAAGTTTTCTCTTAAAATAGATCTAAATGCTTTAATTAGTCTTTTATCTTCTATCAACTTTGTTTCTTTCCAGTATTTAATTAATTTTTCTTTATTTAACAAAAACATCGACTTCTTCTTTTATTGATTCTGGTTTATAACCTCCTTCTAAAACAAAAAAACTAGGATGAGGTTTTAAGATTTCTCTGATCTTTTTGTAGCTTTTGGTTGTTAGGTTAAAACCAATACCAAAACCTAGGCTATCCTTGTCTTTATAATAGGAATCAAAACCTGCTGATACAGCAACTATATCAGGATTAAATGAGTATAAAATAGGGATTAGCTTTTTTTCTAGAGAGTTAATATAATCTGCATCACTTGTACCATATGGTAAAGGAATATTAATGCAATTGTTTTCTGAAACTAAACCAGTTCCAGGATAACAGGGTGGACTTTGATGTAAGGAAAAATAGATTACATTCTTTTTATCTAGAAAAATCTCCTGAGTTCCATTGCCATGATGCAAGTCAAAGTCAAGAATAAACACTTTTTTACCATTGTTTAACAAATCCTGAACAGCTATTGCAATATTATTAAATAAACAAAAACCTCCACCAAAATTTTTACCAGCGTGATGTCCTGGCGGTCTTACTAAAGCGAATGCTTTTTCTTCTGCTGCCTTTATAGCAGCATTTGCAGCATAAACAGCTACTTGAAAACTCTTTTTACAAACTGGAGTGTCTAACGTTAAAGAACTTTCTCTTAAACAATGTTTTTTAACACTAGTTACGTACTCTTTGGTATGCACTAATTTAAGTATACTTTCATCATAATTTATTTTAGAGTTTGATAGTTGTGTAAAATAAATTAATCTTCCTTTATTTTCAGGATGATTGCCTGTATTATGTTCTAAGAAGATTTTGTTGTAAATGATCTTCATTAATTTATTTATGTCTTCAAAACTTTAAAAATATTTGTATGATTAAAAACCAGATCATTCGAAACTTTTAAATATTCAGGTTATATAAATTGAATAAAAAGAGGTAAAATGCCAGAAAGAATTGCCTGGTTTAAAGATTTGAACAAAGATTCTGTTGCTATTGCAGGAGGGAAAGGAGCCAATTTGGGAGAGATGTTTAATATAGGGTTGCCAGTTCCTCCTGGCTTTGCTGTTACAGCTCAAACCTATAAAGAGTTTATTGAAGAGACAGGAATAAAAGAAAAAATATTAGAGATTTTAAAAACAATAGATGTTAATAATACAGAACAATTACAAGAAAAAGCTAATGAAATCCAAAAATTAATTGTTTCTACAGAGGTTCCAGAAGAAATTAAAGAAGATATTTTAGAAGCCTATGATGCTTTGTCAGCTGAGAAATCAGACAAACCTCAAGATTTGGTAAGAGAAAAAGAGAAACCTTTTGTTGCAGTAAGAAGCTCTGCTACAGCAGAGGATTTGCCAGAAGCTAGTTTTGCTGGACAGCAAGCAACATTTCTTAATATCAGAGGTGATGAAGAGCTAATAAGAGCTGTTAGAGGTTGTTGGGCTAGTTTGTTCACAGCAAGAGCGGTTTATTATAGAGAAAAAAACAATTTTCCTCATGAAAAGGTTTTAATTTCTGTTATAGTACAGAAGATGATTAACTCAGAGAAATCAGGAGTGATGTTTTCTATTAATCCTTCTACAAATAATATGAATGAGGTTGTTATAGAAGCTGCTTTTGGTTTAGGAGAGGCGATTGTCTCAGGAGCAGTTAACCCAGATCTATATGTTGTTGATAAAAATACGCTAGAAATAAAGAAGATTGAGATAAAGGAACAGAAAATAAAGTTTGTTAGAGATCCTGAAACAGGAAAAACAATTAAAAAACCACTGACAGAAAGAGAAGAAATTCAACAAGTTCTTAATGATGCAGAGATAAAACAATTAGCAGTGTATGCAAAGAGAATTGAAAAACACTATAATAAACCCCAAGATATAGAGTGGGCAATTGAAAGGGACAATGTTTATATTGTTCAAAGTAGAGCTGTTACAACAATAAAAGAAGCTGTTAAAGAAAAAGTTGTTGAGAATGGAGAAAAAGAGATTCTGGTTAAAGGAGAAGTAGCTTCTCCAGGAGTAGCATCTGGAATAGTAAAGATTATTCATGAGATTTCTGAGTTAGATAAAATCCATAAAGGTGATGTTCTTGTAACAAGGATGACAACTCCTGATATGGTTCCTGCTATGCAAAGAGCTTCTGCCATAGTTACTGATGAAGGAGGTATTACATGTCATGCTGCTATTGTAAGTAGAGAAATGGGAATTCCTTGCATAGTTGGAACAGGCAATGCAACTTCTATTTTAAAAGAAGGAGATGAGGTAACTGTTCATGCGACTCATGGTGTTGTTTATAGAGGACAGGTTATAGAAGAAAAAATTCCTGAAGAAGTAAAACCTGTTGTTGCTCCTATGCCTATAATAACTGCAACACAAATTAAAGTGATAATGGATTTGCCTGATTTTGCTGAAAAAGCAGCAGCAACTAATGCAGATGGTGTAGGTTTAGTAAGATTGGAAATGATGATCGCAGAAGGAGGAGAGTTACCTTCTCATTATATAAAAACAGGCAGAAAAGAGGAGTATATTAAATTGTTAGTGGATGGAATAGGAAAAATAGCAAGAGCTTTTAGAAATAAACCTGTTTGGGTAAGAACATCCGATATAAGAACTGATGAGTATAGAAGTTTAAAAGGCGGCGAGGATGAGCCACATGAAACAGATCCAATGATAGGATGGCATGGAATAAGAAGAAGTTTAGATGAACCAGAAATATTAAAAGCAGAGTTTGAAGCAATAAAGAGATTGCATGATCAAGGTTTGAAAAATATTGGTGTGATGCTACCATTTGTAATAAGAGCAAGAGAAGTAAGAAAAGCAAAAGAAATAATGAGGGAAATTGGCTTAGAACCTTGTAGAGATATTCAATTTGGAGTTATGATAGAGACTCCGGCAAGCTGTTTTATAATTAAAGAGTTGTGTGAAGAAGGGATTGATTTCATTAGCTTTGGGACAAACGACTTAACACAACTAACTTTAGGTATAGATAGAAATAATGAAAGAATTGCAAAATTATATGATGAAATGCATCCAGCTGTTCTAAGAGAGATAGCAGCTGTTATTAAAGTTTGCAAAAAATATGGTGTTAAAACTAGTATATGCGGTCAGGCTGGCTCTAGGCCAGATATGGCTGCTTTTCTTGTTAAGCATGGAATTGATTCAATTTCTGCTAATCCAGATGCTGTTCAACAAATAAGAGAGGTTGTTGCAAGAGCTGAGAGAAAGCTGTTATTAGCGGCTGAAAGAGAAGAATTATACGAAAAATAAAAATTTTTTATTAATTATTTTCAATATTATAAAAAAATGCCAAGAGGAAGACCTGTAAAAAGCCAGATAAGACAGAATATAGTAGAAATACTCTATTTTTTAGGTGAAGCTCATGGTTATGAGATTTATAAAATCTACAAAGCAATTTTTCCAAAAGTTAGCATGAGATCAATTTATTATCATTTAAAAAAAGGTGTTGCTTTAGAAGAATTCAAAATAAAACAAATAAAACAAGAAAAAGGAGAATATAGTTGGGGAAGCCAGGCAGAGAAGATTTATTATAGTTTAGGAAGCAAAGCAAAACCAAAAATAGATAAAAAAACTAAAAAATATATTGAAAAAAGGAGGTAAAAAATGACAAAACGGGAAGATAAAATGAAAAAACTTTTGATGAAACTGAATGATTTAAAGCATTTTTTAAAAAATAGCGCTTTAAGTGAAGAAAATATATTGGCATTCTGTGCACCTCAGGCAAATGATAAAGACTTTAAAAAATTTTTAAGAAAGTTTGAGGAAATAGTAGATGAATTAAGAAAAAGCATAATAAAAGCAAGAAGATCAATTTAATTTTCTTAAAAAACCTAATAAAGCAAATGCTTCTCTCTTAGTTAGCATCGCTTTACCAATTATTCTTTTCCATAATCTTCTCTGGGTTTCTCTTTTTTGTTCTGTTTCAAAAGGCATTAATTTTAGTTTTTCATTAATTAATTTTAATATAATTTCTTTTTCTTTTTTTGTTATAGGAGGTATTCTTTTTGCCAGCTCCTTTTTCCCTTTTTCCTTAAATAATTCATAAAAAATAATTGCTGCTGCATGGGATATATTCAAAGCAGAATATTTAGAAGTAGGAATGTTTATTATAAAATCACAGGCCAATATTTCTTTATTTGTCAAACCTGAATCTTCTCTGCCAAATAGAATTGCTATTTTTTCTTTTCTTCCTGTTATTTTTTCAGCAATTTGTTCAGGAAGCAGAGGAGATCTAGGAATGTTATAATCTCTACCTAACTTAGAGGTTGTTCCAATTAGATAATCAAATTTTTTAAGATATGAAAAACCAACAATTTTAGCATTTTTTAGAATAGGTTTGGCGTGCTTTGCTCTTCTTATTGCTTCTGGACTTAAATGGTCGCATTTAGGATTTACTAAAATTAAATTTTTCAAGTCAAAATTTAACATAACTCTTGCTATTGCTCCAACATTTCCAGGTGTTTTTGGTTCAATCAATATAACATAAATCATGGTAATAAAAATTTACTTAAATAAGGAAATACTAAATTGATAACAATTAAAAATAAACAAATCAAAGAGATTGATTTCCATAATTTATGTGCTTTCTTTTTGTCGAAAAACTGAAGAAGAGTTGTATGAAGTATTCTTCCTCCGTCTACTGGGCCAAGTGGAAGTAAATTTGCCAAACCTAAACCAAAATTCAAGATTATTAGCCATATTAATAGATTAATTAGATGATAAAGCAGAGCAGAACCAAATTTACCATATCTTAATATGGCCCAGTCAGAATATTCAGGAATGAGTTTAAAACTAATTCCGATGATTCCTTTATTTGGATTTTTAATACTTGGTTTTGTTGTTAGAATAAAATCTTTACCATCTGCCGTTAAACTAATTGTTTTATTTGGGGTTAAATTACTGATGAATGTAAAAAAAGCAGTTTCATTTTCAATAGGAATGTTATTTATTTTAGTAATTATCATTCCTTTTTTAAGCCCAACCTCTTCTGCAGCTGAGTCAGTAGAAATACTTTTTATTTCTAAACCTTTGTATTCTACTATATGGGGTGCTAATTCTCCAAAGTCAATAATTGCAGTTTTGGCAGTTAGATTATGGGGTATGCTAAAACTTAAGCCAAATAAATCTAAACCAGGCAGTGTAAAACCAAAAAGAAAAACAATGATTAAAGCTAAAACAATATTTGCAACAGGTCCAGCTGCAAAGATAGCTAATTGTTTTAGTTTTTTCTTTTTAGTAAGTTTTTTCTCATCAGGCTCTACAAAAGCTCCAAATATTGGGCCGAAGAAAACTATACCTGTATTTTTTATTCTTACTTTATATAACGAGGCTATGACTCCATGACTGAATTCATGCACAACAGCAACAATAAATATGCTGATTAAGGTATACCAAAAGGGTGTTGTGATTCCAGGCAAAATTAAACCAAGAACAGGAGCAGCAGCTGGCTTAATAAAGAACTGGAAAAATCCTTTAACAAGTAAATAACTTATTAAGAATAATCCGAAATAAGCAACAAAAATGCTTGATATACCAAATATATTGAATAAACCAGGTATAAAACTGGTTATCTTTTTCATTAATTTTATGCCGATTTTTGTTCTATACAAAGCTATGAATTTTGCTTGTATATCAAATTTTTTTCTGTTAAGATAAATCAACAAAAAAACTAGAGAATAAAAGATTATAACAACTGACCATTCACTCATCTTATTTCTTTCTGATCGCTCTTAACGCTTTACTTTTACATCTTCTGCAAGAAACTTTACCTGCTAGAACTTTCATTGGATTAGCTCTTACCTTTGTTTTGCATTTTTTGCATACATAGATATTTCTAAACATCCTTGCTTCTGCTTCTTTGAATTTCGCCATTTAACCCTTTTCCTCCTTGCTAACGCTCGTCGCAAAAGCGTTAACGGAAAAAAATTTGCTCCGCAAATTTGCTCGCTTCGCTCGCATTTTTACTCGCCAGATTTAATCTGTTTCATAACTTTATCATTCAAGATTATCCAATAGAGTACTTGACAACCTTCAACAACCTGACCTTCTAATTCTTCAGGGATCTTAAGATCAAATGTTTCATAAGTTTCTATATCCATCACATTAGCCATGTCGCCTTGTATTGACAATACAGTTGCTGTTTTCTTTTCTATTATGGGAGTTTCTATTCTATCATGACCTGGCATAACAATGACTCTTTTTTGATTATCAATTAAACCAATTGCTTCTACTCTACATTTTGCGTGACCATGCTTACCTGGTCTAGAAGTTAATACATTTACAACTCTACAAGCAGCGCCATCTATTACAACATAGTTACCAGGTTTTAAAGATGAAACTTGGACAAGTTTGACAGTCATTTTTATTTTGAAGCCAGTTTTATATCTCCAGCTTTAACAGTTTTTCTTCCAGCATGCATTGCAAGTTTAACAGCTTTAGCACCTATTTCTTCAGCAATTTCTTCTAGTACGTTTTTCAATGCAATTTTAGCTTTATCTGATACTCTCTCTGCTCCAGCTTTTTTAAGGATTTTTTCCATCGCTGCTAGCGGTAGTAGTCTTTTTACCATTTTTAGAAAAACCTCTCTTATTTAAAAAAGTTTTAACTTCTATTTAAAGCTTTTGTTACTCCACAGCATATCTTAAAATTGCAGCAATTTTTCCTATATCTCTTAATTGCGCACCTTCCCTTGTTTCTGTTGAAATAATTTTTACTGTCGCAGCTGTTTTTTTTGCTTCTGCTTCAAATTCTTCTATCTTCTCATCATCCAAATCTTCTGAGAGAAGTAAGATATCAACAGCACCAATTTCAAGAACCTTTTTTACTTCATTTTCTCCATAACTGACTTTTGAAGGTTCTTTTGCTAAAAGTGTAAAAAACCTTTGCATTACTTCTTTTTCAGAAGCAACCTCTTCTTCAGCAAGAATGTCAGCTGATTTGTCCAATAGCTCCTGCAAACCAAATTCTCCTGTATAAGAGAGATCTTTTGTTCCAATTATCTTTTTTTGCAAGTCCCCTGTTAAGTAACCTCTATTGATAAAATCATTTACAGTTGTACCTGGTCCACCAATAATTATTCCTTTTAAATTTTTTATACCAAGAAATTCTTCTTTCATGTATTCTGCTATCTTTTTGTAATGATCTTTTAAAGCACCTTCTCTTAGTCTAGCAAATCTAGGAGCACTTTGTCCACCAGCTTTTATTTTTCCAGGTACTTCTGAATGGCTTTTTCTTATAGGAACTATTGTTTTTCCTTTTAAAAAAGCAAGCATAGCATCTCTTTGGTCCATAACAACTAATCCGTAAACTTCTTTAACTTCCAGCATATTTTCTAGAATATCTAAAACAAATTGTTTGTCACATCTATAAATTCTTGTTTTAAGGGGAACAGGAGGTTCTATACTCCATACTCTTACATCACTCTGTCCTTCTTTTTCTGCAACATTTCCTGAAAAAACAGCTAATCCATGATCAGGAGTTTTTTTGAACAATCTCAAATGTTGTATCATTCTTTCTAAGGCATCTATTACATTTTTTCTTGTTGAAGTTGATTTAATATTAGAAGCAGTACCTTTTTCTTGGAATAAATGATTAATTATTTTGTTCATATCATACCCAACAGGAATATAAACAGAAATAAGTTCAGTATGTCTAGCTCTATATCTAGCTAAATCTTTAATAAATTTTTTTAATTTATATTTTTGGTGAGCAGTTATTGACATATTTCAATAAATGAAAAGGAACATTTATAAATCTTATTGAAGATAGAAAGGTTTAAAAATAAACCAATACCTTCTAAAATGAAGGGCATTACTATGATAAAAAGCTACCCAAGGTGCGGGATCCTTTCAAGGACGCATAGCTGTGGGGTAGCTTGGTCTAGCCCTTCTGGTTTGGGTAGTTAAAACTAAAAATACCAGACAACCCCGGTTCAAAAACAGCGTGCAGTTGAAACAGCATGCTGTATAACAGCTAACAGAAAGCTGTTTTTGAAACTCCGGGCAGCCCCATATATTTAAAATGACAGCCACTAAAAAATACGATTCAGTTAAAAGATTTGGATCAAGGTATGGAAGAAGGATAAGGGAAAAAGTAGCTAAAATAGAACAAGAGCTGAGAAAAAAACATACTTGTCCGTATTGCAGTTATAAACAAGTAAAAAGACTTGCAGCAGGAATTTGGTATTGTAAGAAATGTTCTACTAGATTTACTGGTAAGGCCTATTCTCCTGTTAAAAGAATAGAGTTGGAGGTTGAGGAAAAATCGTAAGCTACAAGTGTTTTAATTGTAATAAAAGAATTTCTTTGGAACATCTTAGAGGCAAGGTTAGATGTCCATATTGTGGAAGTATGATGTTATATAAAACAAAAAGTGTACCAACAAAAGTAAAAGCAAGATGAATAAGCAAACGGAAGAAAAGATTAGGGAGATGCAACTAATTGAACAAAGTCTACAAACTGTTCTGATACAAAAACAAAGTTTTCAGACACAATTGATTGAGTTAGAATCAGCTCTTGAAGAATTAGAAAAAAGTTATGAACAGTATAAAATAGTTGGTTCTATTATGGTAAAATCCGAAAAAGAAAATTTAAAAAAAGATTTAAAATCAAAAAAAGAACTATTAGAATTAAGAATTAAAAATTTAGAAAAGCAAGAAGCTAAATTTAAAGAGAGTGCAACTAAGTTACAGGATGAATTATTAAAGGAATTAAAAGAGAAAAAATAATTCTTTTAAAAATGGCTGAGAGAATAGAAAAGATTATTGATTCTTTGTCTGAAGTTCAACAAGATCCAACTGTTCCTAAGAATGTAAGAGATAAAATAGCAGATATAATTAACACTTTGAGAAAAGATGGTGAGCTTTCCATTAAAATTCACAAGGTATTAAATGAGCTGGATGAAATTGCAGGAGATATAAATCTGCAACCATATACTAGGACTTTGGTATGGAATATTGTTTCTGAATTAGAAAAAATTTAATTCTTTTTCTTAGCTACTTCTTTTTTCATTAAAATTGAATTTGGGATATAAATATCCTCCTTCTTTGTTTCCATCAAGGTTTCTGTTAAAGTTATTTTTTTAATCTTGCCTTGTTTTCCTTGAACTGTAATTGTGTCGCCTTCTTTAATTAGGTTTTTTTGTTTGATTAAAAAACCAGCAAATATATTTGGCAAAGTATCTTTAAGCGAGATTATTACTAATAAAATGGCAAGTGTTATTATTCCTGCAGCGAGTATATGTAAAATAGTTGTTGTTAAACCGAGTTTATTTAAAGCAATTAAAATAGTTGTAAAATATACAATGTATGCTACAATATTCCCAAAAAGAGCTTCTAGAGAAAAACCTACACCCATTTTAGCCATTAAAGAATTCAAACCAATTCCATGCAATGCTTTTTGAACTAATTTACCAAGCAATCTACCAATTACAAATCCAATTAAAAGAATGGCTAAAACTACAATTACTTTTGTAGCTATACCTATATATAATTCATTTAAGTATTTTATACCTCCACTTATTGTTTCGCTAGTAATATTATTCATATATTAAAAACAAAAGGAATAATCTTTATAAATTTTATTGGTATATAATCTAGTATGCCAGCAAATGTTACAGCAGAGTACAAAGCAGCTGAGTTAGAATATACTAGAGCAAAGACTACAAAAGAAAAAATTGCAGCTTTACAAAAGATGTTACGAGAAGTACCAAAGCATAAAGGCAGTGAGAAATTGCAAGCAGATATTAAATCAAAACTTGCAAAATTTAGAGCATTACTTAAAAAAGAAGCTCAGTTAAAGAAGAAAGCACATTTAATAGCTATTAAAAAAGAAGGCACTGCCCAGGTTGTGTTGGTTGGAACAACAAACAGTGGTAAGTCTACATTGCTTAATGAATTAACTGGGGCAAAAGCAGAGATAGCTCCTTACCCTTTTACAACAAAAATGCCAGAAATAGGTATTATGGACTATAAAGGAGTTAAGATACAGATTATTGAGATCCCAGCAATTGTTGAAAATTTTTATGAGACAGAGAGAGGACCTACATTTTTAGGTATAATAAGAAATGCCGATCTAATAGTAATGCTGTTTAATTCAGATGAAGAAAGAGAGCTTATTACAAAAGAATTATTCAAAGCAGAAATAGATCTGCCAATAGTGTATTATTATCATCAGGACAATATTAAAGATCTTATTTGGCAGAGACTAGGTTTGATTAAGGTATTTACAAAAGAACATGGTAAAAAGTCAACAGGAATCCCTTTTGCATTAAAGAGAGGTTCTACTGTAAGAGATTTAGCTGAACATATACATAAAGACTTTATTAGAAAATTTCGTTATGCTAAAATTTGGGGGAAATCAGCAGCTTTTCCAGGGCAACAAGTTGGTTTAGATCATATTCTGGAAGATGATGATATTGTACAAATATATCTGAAATGATACTAATTGAACTACCGATATTAGATAACAAAAAATTTATTAATCTAAGTTATCATTATTTTAATATATGAAAAAGGTACCATGGTACCTAAAATTTTTATTTACAATATCTTTTCTTTCAAATACTCATTCTGCTAATAGTTGGAAAGATTATCAAAAATTAAACTTTGATACACACATCTTAAGCACATATTATGACCACTTTGAGAAAAATTTTAAATTAACTTATTATAAGAACCGGTTAACAGGATTGGAATCAGTTATTAATGAAAAGAAAGATCTTATTAAAAGTTATTACAAACTACCGAATCCAACAATTGAAATTGAACATTATAAAAATAAATTGTTAGAAAATCAAAGTAAAAAATTAAATAAAAAATTTTTTACATTGCTTGCTGTTTATAAATCAGAGGTTGACAAACTAAATACAATTGATAAGGAAAAGTTCAATAGGTTTTTGAAATCTACACTTAATAAAATTGAAGATCTTAATGGCGATAAAGAAAATATTAAGAATTTGGAAGCATTTCTTTTTGAAACAAATTTAGAAGATTTAAAAAACAAAGCTAAAGAGTTTTATCTTTCTAATCCTAAATTAATACAGCACTATAAAATTGAATTATATAGGCTTCTAAAATATGAATTAACCAAGTTTATAGATTTAAAGACAAATAAAGAATTAGATAAAGCTAAAGATACATTAGAAAATTTTTGTGATAAAAAAAAGTTTACAGATCTGAAAAATAAAGCCAAGGAGATATCAGACTATGTTGGAAAAATCGAGTCCAATAAAAATTCAGATTATCTCAATGTCGCATGTAAACTGTTTGATATTAAGATCAAGAAAGATCCTCTAATTAAAGAAATAAAAAACAATAAGAAAGAATTAGAAAAGATTGTAAAAAGGTATGGAAAAATAGATTTACGTAATGCCTCATCTAGACTACAAAATCTGCGTGAGTCACTTAAAGACGAATGGGAACTTGAAATAAATCATAAAAACTTTTACCATTTAGTTAAACTTGTTAAAGAACAAGGCATTATTCCGGTTATTGAAATAGGGAAGAATAAAATTCCTCTTTATTGTATCTCTGAAATTTTAGTTGCTAATGATGTTGAAAACATAAGACTAAATCCTGAAATATTAAGAGGCATAACAGAAGAGAAAAATGTTATAAAAAAAATTAAAAACATAAACAGTTCTCTAGGCAAAGAAGTAATTTCACTTCAAAAGATAGAAAAAATAGTAAATGAAGCGTTATTTCTTCTTGCTTCTCCACAAATTAATGATAAAAATTGGAGAGATTGGGAGAGGGATGTTTGTTTCTCGAACCAATATGTTAATTGGGGTTTTGCTAATTATATAACTAGTTCTTTTTGGTATGAATTGGCTCTACCAGAATTGTTTAAAATGCGGCCTTTAGGTTATATTGGGAAGACAGACATATCTTTTAATGTATTCCCATTAGCAGGGATTGAAGGAAAAGTAAAAGGAGAGATAATTAGTGGAGGAGTTATGTTAATAAAAGATTTAGGTCTATTTACAACCAAACTCACTTTGGGTATCTCGTCAATTCAAAAAGGAAATGCTCAATTGTTTTCAGGATTTGATAAAAAGTATCTTTTAATGGATAAAGATTTACAAGGATTTAAATTTCCAAGTAGCAGCTTTGAATTTGGCGTCATTTTTCCTCATTTTACTTTTATGACTCACTTTTATCCTAAGATTAAAATTAAAGAAAAGATTTACCCAGGGATATATCCTGTTTATAGTATTTTATTGAATATACCTCTTCAGATCTCATATAATCCACTTACACACTCTTATTCTTGTTCAGCTAGTTTTAAATTTTAGAAAATTTTTAATAAGAAACAAAAGACTTAAAAGTTTGATCTATTTCTTAAAAAATTATGAGAAAATGATAAAAGTGATTATTTTTGATTTTGATGATACTTTAGAAAAATATGACATAGCAAAACATTATGCAGAAAGGAGAATTGACAGATACTTTTCCAAAATATACGGAATTAAAAATATAGCAAAGCTATTGAGAGATATAGACTTATTCTATACAATAGAAGGAAAAACTAGAAAAGATGTTAGTTTATACAGACGAGAGCTTTGGTTTAAGGATATTTTTCATAAACTTAAAATAAAACCAAAGAAGGATGAAATTAAAAAACTAGTAAATCTTTACTGGAACTCCATATATGAGAAAATTACTTTAATGCCAAACACAAAAAATGTTTTAAGAACACTAAAAAAGAAATTCAAACTTGCGATTATTTCTGATTCTGATGGGAATAAAACAATAAAAACTAGAAGACTTATGAAACTAGGCATAATCAGGTTTTTCGATGTAGTTGTTACAGGCGATGATATTAAAACAACAAAACCAGATAAAAAATTCTATTTTATGATATTTAAAAAATTAAAGGTAAGACCTTTTGAGTGTGTAATTGTAGGTGATAAGCCAGAATACGATTTAGAAGTAGCCAAGAAACTTGGTTTAACAACAGTTTGGTTTGTTTATGGTGATTGGGCAAAACGCGAGAAAAGAAAGCATTTTAAATACGTAGACTTTAAAATAAATTCTTTGAAAGAATTGATAAAATTATTTAATTAGTTCAGATTGCCTTTTGTTAAATCGCCTCCAAGTAAATGTTGTCTAGTTATGGAATAATCAACTCTTTTTACTCTTTCATTAATCAAGTATTTAACAAACTCTAAAGTTCGTCTTACCCATGATTTTCCTTGATTTATATTAGCAAAGTGTTCTTTTAATTCATCAAAAGTTAATCCTTTTAAATTCGATTTTGACATTTTTTCTCCATCCTCGCCATAAAATAATGGACCTATAAGATATATTGGAACTTTAGTGCCTCTAAGCGAATCTGTTTTATTTGCTAAGATAGTGGTTATTTTCTTAGCTTTTTCAACCTTTGACAATTCTCCTGCATGACTCTCAAAATAATCCCCTCCATATACATGAACATCTGTCTGTGGTTCTGTAACAATATCTCTTATGGAATTAATTAAATAATGAGCCGAAATAGAAATATTTCGATCATACAAATCAAATTTATATCTTTTTTGATCACAAGCTTCATTATTACAATCTGCTTCAATTTCTATTCTATCATTTTTTCCTTTTGCTAAGACAGGAAATGTTCGTGTAACAGTATGACATTTAGGACAAATAGGATGTATTGGAATCTTACGATTTTTACTTTCATCTCCTGTAAGTATCTTTTTGATAGTGTCTCTTTCTTTAATAAGAGTTTCAAGACAATTTCTGTACTTTACAGTTGATTGAATATCAGAAAGCCAGTTAAAATGATAATTGATTCCGATCTCTGCTTGCACCAAAGACATAAACTCTTTAACTTTTGCAGTGCTATATGCAGCAAGGTTTGGATATTCCTCTAGTGGACTTTTAATATATTTAAAGGGATAAGCTATCTTGCCTTTTGACTCACTTGGCAAATCAATGTCTAAAACAGTTATTTCTAATTCAGTTGTACTTGTGCCTAGATAGTGTGTTAGCCATGATGCTAAAAGAAGCGTGCTTATATTTCCTAAGTGAATCTGTCCAGATGGTCTAAAACCTACACTCACTTTCTTTCTGGGTTTGTTAGATAATAACTCAACTATGCTGTCTAAAGAGAAGTATACTCCTTTTGGGGTTTTTCTTCCATCCATTTTATTTAATAATATTATAAATCATAGTCATTTATAAATTTTTTGTTTTTAATCACTCTTTGGTAACAAAAATAATTGAATATAGAATTCCTCTAATTTAACAACTTATAAAACTTTTTAATTTTTATACTTCTATCTTATTCTTCTTACTTTAGATACAAAATTTAATATTTTGCCTTCTTTTGCTTTTCCGCATCCTAAGAGATTATTTTTATATTTTATAAGCACAAAACCAGAGTAATTTTTTATTGTTAAATCCTGGCCAGAAAGCCATTCTTTAACTTGTTTTTCATTTATTTCAACCACATTTTTATATGCTTTTCTGCCAATCATTTGTGAACCTTCTATTGACAACCTTAACCCATCTTTCTCTAACTTCCCAAAATATAGGCCAACAGAATTTATTCTTAGTTTATCTAAATTCAAATTTTCAATTTCTTTGTTTACAATAAATATTTTCCTCTCTTTATTCTGGAGAAAAACATAATCTAAATCACCTTTAAAACCAAACTGTTTTTCAAGTAAATAAAGAATTACTTTAATTTGTTTTTTATTTAGAATTTGAAGATTCTGCATTTTTATATTAAAATTTAAATTCCCCAAATAACATTGCTTTTCCTTTTTATTTCTGCTATTTCTTTTAGGATTTCTATTTCATCTTTGTTTAAATATTTTTTAAATTGTTTTAGTTTTCTGAATTCTTCTTCAGAAATGTCTGATAATAAAATTTCTCCTTCATTGATTTGTCTACCAACTGTTGCTTCTGGGATAGCTATTGCTACTTGCTTTCCTTTTTCAGCTTCAGCTATGTTTTCTTGTTCTAACTGCATGCTTTTAATGGTTCCAATAGATTTTCCATCCTGTTTCATTAATGAAATGCCTGTTCTTGCTGTTCCAGCTAAAACCTCCACTCCAATTACAGCAGGATTACTCTGCCTAAAGACATAACCTCTGAGTATTTCTAATTTGCAAGGTTTTGTTAGTTCAGCCAAAGCTTCTTGTTCTAATTTTGATTTCTCTTGCTCTTGCCAAAGTTCAAATTCCTCAATTAATCTGTAGATGATATCAGATGTAATTATTTTGACTTTTTCTGGAATAGTGTCGATCTCTTTACTTAATGAAACATTAAAGCCAAGCACAACTGCTTGTAATGGATCTTTATCATAGTTTGCTTCTGCTTCTGCTATATCTTTTTTGGTTATATTGCCAATAGTTGCCTTTCTGATAGGCATATGTTTTTCTTTTAATAAGGTTATCAGTGCTTCCAAACTACCTAAAGAATCTGTTTTTACAATTATTCCTATTTTATCTGTTGCAATTAATACCTCCTTAACTATGTTTTGTATTTCTTCTTTTACCTTATCTAATTCTTGCTCAGAACAAACTCTTATTGGCATACCTGCTGTTGCTTCATCTATTCCAGTAGCAGATATTTTAACGCCTGTTGCAGCTGCTACTTGGTCAACTGGTTTAAACTGAGCCTTTTTAACTCTCATTTCTTCTAAAGGCATGGGTTCAAACAATGCTTTGACTTTTGTCACAATTGGTTTATTTAGACCTCCAATAACAACAAGATCGTTTTTCTTTAGAATGCCATCATAGATTATTACATCTAGTGTTTTTCCTAAACCTTTTTCTTCTTTTACCTCAAGAATAGTCCCTTTTGCAGGTCCTTTTACTTCTATTTGTAGACTTTTTTCTAGATATTTTTGTGCAAGACCTGTTAAAACCATTAGTAATTCTGCTATACCTTGACCTGTTTTGGCTGAGCAAGGAATGATTGCTATTTGTTTTGTATAATCCTCTATTCTGTCAAATCTTTCAGAATTAAAACCTAGCTCAGAGAGTTTTCCAACTAAAGTGTAGATTTTTTTGTCTAATTCTTCTTGGATATGTGGAAGTTGTTTGGGAATTACTTGTAATAAAGGACCTTGTTCATCTCTCCATCCAGAAATTAAGTCAATTTTATTAGCAGCTATTATAAAAGGTGTTTTATTATGTTTTAGAATTTCTATACATTCTTCTGTCTGAGGCATAAATCCTTCATTAATGTCTATGACAAGAATAGCAATATCAGCTAAAGATCCACCCCTTTTTCTTAAATTTGTGAAAGCAGCATGGCCCGGCGTATCTATGAACAATAATCCGGGGATGGTTAAGTTAATCTTAAGCTGCTCTAGCAATTGACCACAAACTTCTTTTATTGTATTTAAAGGGATTATGCTTGCGCCTATTGCCTGAGTTATTGCTCCTGCCTCTGTTTTAACAATAGCAGTCTTTCTAATAGAATCTAGTATAGATGTTTTTCCATGATCTACATGACCCATAAAGGTGCAAATAGGGCTTCTTATCATATACTACTAGAAAGAGTAGGTGTTTTTAAATATTTACCCTATTGCTCTCCTCACATCAATAACTTCAACAGAATTAACTCCTTCTAAAGCTTTGATCTTAGTCTCAAGTTCTTCTGTAGAGCCTTTTGATTCATCCATAACAAATAGGATTTTTAAAGCTTTTAATCCAAATGCAATTGGTTCTTGTTCTGTTTTTATTTCTGTTTCACCTGCAAATTCTGTTATTAATTTCTTTGCTTGTTCTTGTATTTTAGATAAGTCTGTTTCAGGACTTTCAGGCATTATTTTTAGAGTAACAATTATAGTGGCCATTTTAGTTAGGTCCTACAAAATGACATAAAGGACATTCATATTTAGCAACAATCTCTCTACAGTGTTTACATCTAACTATTTCATATTTACCACAATTAGGGCAAGGAAATTTTGTAGAGCCTGCCTTGTTTGTTATCTTTTTCTTACAACTTATACATATTAATTCTTTTTCCATATTGGTTAGGGCTTTGTCATTATTTATAAATCTTATGCTGAAATTATGTTATTTTCCTCATCGACACTAAAAACCTTTCCTAAGAATTGTTCTGTTGTATAAATGTTTGTTTTAGTATGGTTAGTTATTTCAGCAACTTTTATTTTTCCTCCAAATAAAGCTAAGAAAGGTATTAAATTGTCAGACATGTGTTCATCAACAGCAGCTTTGCTTTCTATTTGTTTGATTAAATTATCAGCTGCTTCTTTTCCTACACTTTCTGCTCTTTTGCCTCTCTCTCCTAAAGCATCTCCTCCTAAAATAATTGGATTTGAATCAAGCTCTTCTGAGAATATAGCATAGAGTGTAATGCCAGATCCTGGGGATAGAGTGTCACAATATTCTGTTCTTATGTTTATTGGGCAGCTATATTTGCTTAAGATTAATTTAGCTGCTCTTGCTTGTCTTTCAGCAATATTTGCTTTTTCCAAAAATTTAGATGCATGAGAAATCCCTTTTATTTGTTGCAGATTTCCTTGATTTATTAATTCTATTTTTGGTGCATTTTCTTTTAAGAATTCCCAGAATTCTTCAAATGTATTAAAGTCTGATAATTTATATTTTTGATTTATTTTAATATCAACTTTTCCTCCACCTTTAGGAAAATAACCTCTTTTTATTAAATCAATCTTTATATCAACATATTTTTTAATTTGAGGCACAAAAATTTCCTTGAAAAAATCATACGACATTGCCCATTTAACATCTGTTCCACCAGTTATTTTTAATCTTACTTTTTTATTAGCAAATAAACTTGGAAGCAATATTGCTTGAAGCAATAAAGAAATGCTGCCTGCTGTTCCAATATCTATGCTAATTATTTTACCCCCTATTTTATTAGGATAATATTTTAGATATTCAGAACCTAAATAAGCCCCATCAACTTTTGCAGAACAAAGTTTTTGCAATGCTTTAACACAATATAGGTGTTGAGCTTTTAAACCAGGATTTGGTCTACCCTTTCTTATATTTGTAACCTCAAATGCCTCGCCAGTTAGAGTGGATAAAGCCAAAGCTGTTCTGACTATTTGACCACCACCTTCTAAATATGAACCATCTAATTTTATCATCTAAATTAAATAATTTGGTAACCTTTATAAACATTTTTTAATTATTAGATAATAATGAGAAAATTATTGTTATTTGTGATATTTCTATTCTTTATACCACTTTGTCTAGCTCAAACTATAGAATTAAATAATTATAATTTTAAAATTTTATATAATAAGGTTTTGGTTGAGAATGAAATAATCTTTAATAAAACTCAAAATATTAATTTTACAATTGATTTACCAGAAGATGCGTCTGGTTTATCTCTTTATATAAATAATAAGTTGCAAAATCCAGTTATTAGAGATAGTAAAATTAGTTTGATATATTCTTCAGTAAAAAAAATAAAATTAGATTATATAACCAAAGAACCTTTAGAAAAAGATACATTCTTGATCAGTTTGATTATGCCTTTTTCTACACAAGTACTTAAAATAACTTTAACACTTCCTGAAGGGTCTGTTTTGGAAAAACCTTTAGAAGATAGTATAAGTGGATCTATCTATCCAAAACCAGATAAAGCAACAACAGATGGCAAAAGCTTAATATTTGAATGGCAAAGACAAAATTTAAAGAAAGGTGAGGAATTTGCTATTTTTGCCAGATATACATCAGAATCAAGGTTAAGGTTATTATTGTGGTCATTGTTTCTAATTGTTATTGTTTTGGTAGCTTTTATTTTTTTGAAGAAGACTAAAACAACGGTGATTGTAAAAAAAGAAGAAGCAATTGAAAAACATCTTAAAGAGGATGAAGAACAGATAGTAAATATCTTGAAAAAGAGGTCTGGCCAGTGTGAACAAGGAACTTTAAGAGTTATAACAGGGTTTTCAAAAGCGACCCTTTCTAGGCTTCTTAAGGAATTAGAAGAACGAAAAATCATTTATAAGGAAAAAAGAGGCAAAAAAAATCTTGTTTTTCTTAAAAAATAGTAATGGAACATTATGGAACAATTATGAGGTTTTTTCTTCCTTTAAAATTCAAAATAAGCAACTGTTTCATGAATAAAATATAAGTATTTACTAAGTTTATAAACATAATATGGCGATCAAACAAAAAGCCATGGAGGCAGCAGGAAAATCTTTGATTTTCCTTGGTCTCCAAAATACTTTTGGAGGTAATAAAATGAAAAAATTGTTTAGTTTGTTTGTGGCTATGCTATTATTGCTAGGTATAGCCCCAGTAGCATTTAGCCAAGAAGAAAACATAACTAAAAATATGAATGAAACAAATACAACAGTTACAGCAACTACTCTTATTGAAGTAAATGAGACAGAAGATGTAACTGGAGACGAAGTAGAAGATGCAGGAATAACTCCAGACCAACCATTGTTATGGGGGATTGAAAGAGCTTTAGAGAGAATAAGATTGGCAATGACATTTGGAGCAGAGAAAAAAGCTGCATACGGATTAAAGATTGCAGAAGAAAGGTTACTAGAAGCTAGAGTAATGGCTAGAAAAAATAAATTCAAAGAAATGACCAAAGCTGAAGGAGAGTATGAAAAGATTGCAAAAAAAGTAAAAAGAAGGATCAAAGAAATAAGACACAAAGATCCAGAAAAAGAGTTGGAGCTGAAATTAAAACTTGGAAGTAAAATAGAAGCCAATGAAAAAAAGCTTGAAGATATTGAAACAGAGATTGAAGTTAAGATAAAAGGCAATTTGACAGACGAGCAAAGGGAATTAATAGATCAAATAATAGCCTCTTTTAAGAATCAAACAGAAGAGCTTGGAATGGAGATAGAGGTAGCAGAAGGAAAAGCAAAAACAAAGATAAAAGCTAAAACAGAAAAAACAGATGAAGAGATCGAGAAATTAATTAAAGAGAAGAAAAAGCAATTAGGAATTACAAAAACAAGGTTAGAATGGGCAGAAAAAGCAATAGAGCATGCAGAAGAAAAAATTACAGAAGCTGAAAAGGAAATTAGTGAGAAGAATGAAGAAGGAATTAATGTAAGCATTGTAGAAAGTTTTCTTGATAGAGCAAAGGAAGTACTAGAACAAGCAAAAAATGCTCTTGCTGAAGAAGAATATAGAGTAGCAAGAAAACTAGCTCACGAAGCACATAAGCTAGCTATGCATGCTAAAAGAGGTAAAAGCTTTGATGAAGAGGGTGTTGAGAAAGCAATAGAAAGAATAGAAAAAATAACAGAAAAACTTGAGGAAAAAGAAGTAACCGGTATAAATGTTAGTAAAGTAACAGAAAAATTAGAAAAAGTAAAAGAGAGATTGGAAGAAAAACTAGAAAAAATCAAAGAAAAGCAGGAAGAGGATAAGGAAGAGGAAGAAGAAGTGGAATGCACTAGTGATGAAGACTGCGATGAAGATGAGAAATGTGTAGAAGGCGAGTGTGAGAAAGTAAAGGAAGATAAGGAAGTAGAAATAGAAGTTGAGGTAGAAAAAGGAGCAAAAGAAGATTAAAATTTAGTTTTTTTCTTTTTTTATTTCTTTTAATTAATAACATTTATAAATAACGATTTCTCTAGTGAGAGAGGGTGATATGATGGTAAGTTTTGCTGAATGGGAAAAGCTAGATTTGAAGATAGGTACAATAAAAGCTGTCAAACAGCACCCAAATGCTGATAAACTTTATGTTTTGTTGATAGAGATGGGTGAAGGAGAACAAGATAGAGAATTAGTTGCCGGATTAAAAGAGCATTACTCTGAAGATGAGTTGATAGGTAAAAAAGTAATTGTTCTTGCAAATTTAGAACCAAAGATAGTAAGAGGAATTACTTCAGAGGGCATGGTGTTGGCAGCAGATGACGGGACAAATCCTATTGCTTTGCTAACTGTTGACAGAGATGTCAATGATGGAGCAAAGGTAAGGTGAATGATACTGTTTTAATTTTGGGCATAGATCCTGGTACAACTTTGGGATGTGCTATTTTGGATACAGATGGCAATCTAGTAAAGTTATTTTCTTCAAAACAATTTGGTATTTCTTCGTTGATTTCAGTGGTAGCAGATAGTGGAAAACCTTTGATCATAGCTAGCGATAAAAAAAGAACTCCAAGTTTGATTAAAAATATTTCTTCAGCTTTTGGAGCAAGAATAATAGCACCTCCTCAAGATCTAACAATAAAAGAGAAGAATTCTCTAACAACTGGTTTTAATCCAAAAAATGATCATGAAAGAGATGCTCTTGCAGCAGCTTTATTTGGTTATAAAAAAATCAGACCTTTGCTTAAAAAAATAACTTTATTTGTTAAGGAAAATAAAAAAGAAGATATTAAAGATAGGTTAATAGAAATTGTAGTAAAGAAACAGATCAGCATTAAGAAAGCTGCAAAACTACTCGAGCCTTCTGAAAAGAAAATAAAAATTGAGAAGGAAATTATACAACCAAAACAAAGAAATCCTAATTTGATTTACACTCGACTTAGAACAGCATTAAAGGATATAAGTTTACTTAGAAGGTATAATCAAAGATTAAAGAATAAAATAAAAAAATTAAAAGAAAAAAATAAAGCGTTGTTGAACAAAACCAGAATATTGGTTTCTGATACAAAACTGACTAAGATGCTTGAATTCAAAGAGAAGAGAATACTATTTCTTGATCAAGAATTAAAGAAGAAGGATAGAGAAATCAAAATAAAAGAAGAGGAAATAGCAAAATTGAATAAATTTTTATCTAAACTGAATGAAAATTTTGTTGCTAAGAAATTAATTAATTTAAGTTGGGCAGAATTTAAGTTAAAACATAATTTGTTGAATATTCAGGAAAGTGACATACTATTGGTACATGACCCAAATCAGTATAGTAATAAAGTTGTTGAGAAACTAAAAGACAAAATAAAATTTATTATTGTTAATAAAGATCTTAACTCTAAACTTTCATTACCCTTTGTTTTTATTCCTGCTAAAAATTTAAGGATAGAAGAAAATAAATATTTTGCTTTGGTTAATAAGGACGATTTTAATAAAGAGAAAGGTAGAATTAATTTGCTATTTGAAATTATAGAAAGTTATAAAAAGAAAAGAAGGAGCTAGTATAGTATGGATCTAAAAGAAATTTGGCATTTTATATGGGAGGAAGATTCTTTGTTAAGTTGGGTTGTGAATATAATTTTAGCTTTTGTTATAATTAAATTTATTCTTTACCCTGGCTTAGGTCTAATTTTAAATACTTCATATCCAATTGTAGCTGTTGTTAGTTCATCAATGGAGCATAATATAGGTTTCGATGAATGGTGGCAGAACAACGGGAATTTTTACTTAGGTTTTAATATTACAAAAGAAGAATTCTCTAAATTTGATTTTAAGAATGGATTTAATAAAGGCGATATAATGATACTTGTAGGCAAATCTCCAGAGAAAATAGATGTTGGAGAAATAATTGTTTACAGAAGCAAAAGGCCAGATCCTATAATTCACAGAGTTATTGATAAATGGCAAGAGAATGGAAAGTGGTTTTTTCAAACAAAAGGTGATAATAATATTGCACAGATAAAAACAAATGATTTAGACGAAACAAGGGTTACAGAAGAACAATTAATAGGTAAGGCCTTGCTTAGAATTCCTTTATTGGGATATATTAAAATAATTTTTGTGGAAATAATTAATTTTTTCAGGTGAAAAAATGCTCTTTTGTCCTAAATGCGGATCTTTGCTTAAACCAAAAATAGAAGGAAATAAGAAATTTTTAATTTGTTCTTGTGGATATAAAGCAGAGACAGAAGGAGTTCATTTAAAGGAGACAGTAACAAAGCAAACCCAAAAAGTAGAGGTTGCTGAAGAAAAGATGGATGCATTGCCAAAGACCTTTGCAGAGTGCCCTAAATGTGGAAATAAAGAGGCTTATTGGTGGATGGTTCAGACAAGAGCAGCTGATGAAGCTGCCACAAGATTTTTAAGATGTACTAAATGTAAGCATACTTGGAGAGAATATGACTGAAAATTTTAAGGTTATTGTAAAACCCAATTCTTCTAAAAATGAGATAATCGATTTTGATAAAAACAATAATGTGTTAACAGTTAGGATTGCTGCTCCTCCTGCGAAGGATAAAGCAAACAAGGAATTAACAAAATTTCTTTCCAAGAAGTTTAAAAAGAAAGTTAGTATTGTGAAAGGTTTGAAGAGTAGAGAAAAAATAATTACTCTTTTTTAATCCAGTCTTTTACATTAAATTTTTTGATTAATCCATTGCTTTGTTTTATAATCACTTGTTTTAGACCTGCATTAATTATTACTCTTTTACATAACTTACAAGGTTCTATGCCACAAATCATATTAGTTTTAACATCCCTTCCAAATAAATATAGTACGCCTCCTAAAACAGATGTTCCAGCTCTTGCTGCATTAATTATTGCGTTCATCTCAGCATGAACTGATCTGCAAAGCTCATACCTTTCTCCAGAAGGAATCTTCAGTTCTTCTCTTATGCATTTTCCAATATCAGTACAATTTTTTGCCCCTCTTGCTGCTCCACAATAGCCAGAAGAAATTATTTGGTCCTCTTTTACAATTATTGCTCCAAACTGCCTTCTTAAACAAGTAGCTCTTCTAGAAACTGCTTCAGCTATACCCAAATAATATTCATCTTTTGATGGCCTTTTTTTGATTAATTTTAATCTTAGATCATAAACTAATCTATCAAGTTTGTTGTATAATTCTTTAAATCCTTTATCATGAATAATTGTTATTTTTGCCATTTTTTGGCATTTTTTGAGCTGTTGTCCTGGACCTTTTATTTGAGATTCTTTTTTTTCTAACTTTAAAAATTCCTTAAATGTTTTTGGATCCTCTTCCCTATTTCTTGCCTTCATCCTTTCAAATCTTAATTTTGCAGGAGCATGTATATTAATTAAAAAGAAATCAGGCCTTTTTCTTAGGGCATTTATTTCAGCAGGATGTCTTATTGAATTGACAACATAATCTTTTTGATCCTTAAATGTTTCTAACGCTCTCTCAGCTAAAACAGCATTACCATATTTCTCTCTTAATTCATTTCCTAGCTTTTGCAAGTTTTCTCTTGTTTTCTTTATTCCTCTTCTATCAGCTTCTTCTCTAATGGCGTCTGATAAAGAATAATGAATGAAACCTTTTTTAACAAGATATTCTGCTGCAGTGTCTTTTCCAGCACAAAAACTGCCAGTTAATCCAATTATCATACTTTTCTTATCAATAAACATTTATTAAAATTTTACTATTCTAAAATAGTTATGATTGAGGATATAAATGTTTAAATATTGTAATTAAGAATTTTTAATTAAGTTGGAGGGATGTATGGAGTCTAAGCTTAATATTAAACTTCTTAAATATACGCCAAATCCAATAGAAACTATTGCAATGGCTGCCAAGCTTTGCTATTCACCTAGTAATATAAGCAATTTAGAGGAAAAGATATCTAATCAAGATCAGATAAAATTTGTGGAATATCTAGTAAAAGTAGGTCATCATTCTCCTCTTGAACATGCGTCTTTTACTTTTGGTATAGAAGGTATTTCTAGAGCTTGCTCGCATCAGTTAGTTAGACATAGGATTGCATCGTATTCCCAACAAAGCCAAAGATATGTTAGAGCCAATGATTTTGATTATATAATTCCACCTTCAATTAAGGAGGCTGGTTTGGAAGAAGAGTTTAGAAAGGATATGGAGTATCTACAAAAAAGATACAATTTTTATAATGAAAAATTAGGCAATAAAGGAGAGAAGTCTAATCAGGATGCAAGATTTATTTTACCGAATGCTGCAGAGACAAAGATTGTTGTCACAATGAATGCGAGAGAACTATTATATTTCTTCTCCAAAAGAACATGTAATAGAGCTCAGTGGGAAATAAGAAATATGGCAAAAGAAATGTTAAAGTTAGTTTATCCTGTTGCTCCTGCTATTTTCAAATATGCTGGACCATCATGTGTAACAGACAGATGTCACGAAGGAAAGTTAAGTTGCGGCAAAGCTAATGAGGTAAAAAAGGAGTTTGAAAACTTTTTCAAATGAGAAGCTATTTTATTGTTTTGGAAGGAATAGATGGTTGTGGTAAAGGGACAATAGCAACCAAACTAGTTGAATATCTATTTAGAAAAAATAAAAAATATTCTGTTATATTAACAAGAGAGCCAACTTATGGTAAATATGGAGCTAGGATCAGACAGATTCTAGCAAAAGAGAAAGATCCTATTGCTGGCGCTAAAAAATGTTTTTATTTATATGTTAAGGATAGAAAAGATCATTCAAAAAAACTTATCCTGCCCCTTTACAAACAAAGTGGAAATATTATAATTTCTGATAGATATTATCATTCAACAGTGGCTTTTCAGCATGTACAGGGAAATTCTATGACAAAGTTGATTAAAGTACATAAAAAATTTCTAAGACCAGATTTAACAATAATTCTTGATCTTCCTGCAAAGAAAGCCATTGGGAGATGTGGTGGGAAAGAAAAATTTGAGGAGTTAAATTTTCTAGAAAAAGTAAGAAAAGTTTATCTTAAATTTCCAGTATTATTGGATGAAAATATTTTAATAATAAATGCTGACCAGAGTAAAGCAAAGGTTTTAAAAGATGTCAAAATAGCTATTGATAAATTAATCTATTGATTTTTTTCCTCATTATCATCTTTAATAAATTCTGTTAATTCTCTATTATTCTTTATTGTTTCATAACTTATTTTTTTATCATTTGGGTAATGCATTCTACCACCTCTTTTTTTGTTGGCATTTCTCCCTGCCATGATTTGATTACATCTTCATTATCATCAACCAATAAGATAACAGGTGTTGTTGCTATTGAATAAAAACTAGCTTCTGCTAGACCATCCCTTTCAGCAGTGTTATACCTTTCTACTACTACCCCTTCTTTTTCAAGCTCATCGCATAATTCTTTAGCTTTAGGACATTTTGGGCAGTTTGGTTGCCAAAAAAGTTTTATTTTCATTGTAACTCACTCCTATGTCTATCTTTAAGTTCTGCTAGTTTACCTTTGTTCCAAGAGCTAACTTTTGAAAAAAATCCAGTAACTCTTGTTATGTGTTCTATGTTACTTGAGTTACAAAAAGGGCAAGTTTCCTGTAACCCTCTTGCTGTTTTGTTGCAATCTATGCAAGTTGTGAATTCAGGAGAAAATGCGATTTGATCGTTTGTTGTATTCTTGAACGTTTTAATAACAAAATTGGAGATAGATGGTGGCAAAGGCTTGGATTCTCCTAACCAAACATGAGTTAGTGCGCCTGCTTCTATCATTGGATGGAATAAACCTTCGTCATGCACTCTTTTAATTGGATCAATAGGAGCACTAATATTATAGTAAGTACTATTTGTGTAGTAAACCTCGTTTTTACCCACATTACCCTTAACAACCTGGCTTGCGTGTATTGGATAATGTTTTAAATCAAGTTTTGCTAATCTATACGCTGTTGATTCAGCAGGAGTCTGTTCTAAGGCCAATTTTATATTATTTTTCTTTGCTAATCTTTCAGCCTCTTTATTCATGTGAGCAATCACTTTCAACCCAAATTTTAAGGAAGATTTGCTTTCATGCATTTCTTGACCAGTAAAATGCTGTACCATTTCATTTAAACCAAGCATTCCTATCAAAAAACTTGCATTATTGAATCTATAGTATGGTTCACCATCTTTTTCCATTGCTAATAAAGATAAAGGTCCTGCTTTGCCTAGATCAAGCAAAGATTTGATAAATGCTCTTTTTTCTAAATGAGCTCTTATTGCAAGTTCTATTCTTTTTGTTAATAACTCAAAAAGTTCATCTTCGTTTCTACTCTCATAAGCGATTCTTGGAAGATTAATAGTTACATTTTGCATAGCAGAGTATCTCATCTTCCAAGGAGTTAGGGCATCCTCTAAATCTGATTTTCTTAGTTTGAATGCTAGTCTGCAACATTCTGAAATCTTTGCTGTTTCACCTCTATCAAATACATAGTAAGTGTTACCTTTTTCAGCAGAAACTTTAGATATAAGATCAAGAAATTCTTCATGGCCTTCTGTTCTAAAAAATTCTTCAGTCATATGTACTTCTGGCTTTGGAAAGAAGAAAGGTCTACCATTTGCATCCCCTTCTAGATAAACATTAAATAATGCTTTTGCAAATTTTTGAGCTTCTGGGAGATAGTCTGAATATGTGTTGCCTGTGAATTTTCCTCCTGGCCCTATTGCCTTTACCTCTCTGAAGTGTTTTGGGCATTCCCAATATATATTAAGGTCTGAAAATATACTCTGGCCACCTCTCGCAACAGCTTGCTGAGCAAACTCATATACTAGTACTTGGGCTAGTTGTTTTAGTTCTTTCTCATTCATACCTGTGAGATAAGGAGCTAAGAAGATGTTAACAGCATCCCATCCAATTGCTCCTGCAAAGCACCCTTGTAAAGCTGCTGAAAATTTGATTAGATGTTCTAATAAAACTAGAGCATATTTTGCTGGTCTTGCAATTGAAAGAGAGTTTGGCAAACTTAAACCAAATTTAGCAACATAAGCCATATTGTTCCCAGAACAATAAGGCCTGTCAATAAAACCAAGATCATGAATATGAATATCTCCTTTCATATGAGCTAAGCTGATATCAGAAGAAAAAACATTCATTAAAGCGTATTCTTTTTTTATCCCTTCAGCAAGAGTAAGATTAGTTGCTTCTGGTCCATGAGGAATATTTGCATTTTCTTTATTATGGGCTCTGATTATCTGTCCAACATCATAAATAGGAAAGCCTAATCTGGCGTGTTTGTTTCTTATATCTTCTAAACCATATTCAACAAGTTTTGCATTTGTCAATTCTCTTACTAAAGGCGCTGTTATATTTTTCACTCCAGCGTTTTTTATCATGTTTTCAACTTCTCTGCTAACTATATCTGCAACAACAGGATCTATTCCAGTTTCTCTTATTAGAGCATTAACTATTTTTTGCCTGTTCCATTTTACAAGATCTTTGCTAGAAGTTCTTACAAATAAAGCTATTTCAGTACTATCCTCTTTTTCCATCCTAAAATTGGGAAACATATCAAATATTTAAATAATGTTAAACTAAGAAATATATAAAAGATAAAGATAATTTTCTTATGAAAAAGAAGCTTAAAAAGAAGGTTATTTTTTATTTTATTGGTTTATTAAAGCCTTTTTCCAAAAATTCCATTAGAAATAAAGGTTTGTTCTATTTGAAATAGAGCTAACTTGCTTTGTATTGTAAGAATGATGTCTTGTTCTGATGCAAAATCTTACCATTTATTGCATCAATTTTAAGATTTATTACATTGAATGACTTAGTTAAATAAGTAATGTTCCAAACTGTACCCATATCAAGGTTCTGCAGAATTGCTATTGTTTCTGCTATTATTTCCTTGTGTTTCTTTTGTTCTCTCTCTGCTATATCCAGTGCTTTATCCAAGTTTATTTTTATCTTATCTATATCTAGTTTATGCAAAATTCCTTGTTTTTTAAAAATATCAGCAGGAGGGCTTATTTTTATTTTTTCTTCCATAAAGAAAGCAGTTACTTTGTCTGCTTTTTTATCATAATATCCAATTTGCCATGCCGTTTGTTTATCTCCTTTTAGCATAATGAAACCATGAACTAGGTATGTTTGTTTATTTTGCTTTTTCCATTCTTTGAATTCTTTACTATTATGCAATCTTTCTACTTCTTGTTTTAGGCCCATATCTTGTGAGTTAACTTAGTAGTATATTAAATTTTGCATTCAAAAAGCTTTTAAATCTTGTTTTTATGGTCATTAGATATGGTACAGATAAGCGCCAAATTAAAGTCATTATTGGAGAAACAGCATTATGAAGTAGTTGGTAGACACTCTGCTGTTGAGATTTGTGGTTGGACAAAGAAGAGCTTATTAGATAAAGGATATTGTTATAAGCAAAAGTTTTATGGAATTAAAAGTCATAGATGCTGTCAGATGACTCCTTCAGTAGGTTTCTGTAATCAGAGATGTATATTCTGCTGGAGAGCAATTGAAGAAACAGTAGGCAATAAAATGGACAGAGATGTTGATGATCCTAATGAAATTATTAAAGGCTGTTTAGAAGCTCAAAGAAGAAAGCTCTCTGGTTTTGGTGGGAATCCAAAGTTGAACAAAAAAAAATTCAAAGAAGCTCAAGATCCTATGCATTTTGCAATATCTCTTGCTGGAGAGCCTACATTATATCCAAAACTACCTGATTTAATAAAAGAATTGCATAAACAAGGGAAAACAACATTCCTTGTTACAAATGGAACTAATCCCGCCATGCTTAAAAGGTTGATAAGGGAAAATGCTATGCCAACTCAGCTTTATATTAGTCTAGATGCTCCAAATAAAGAGTTATATAAAAAAATAGATATGCCTGTAATAAAAGGTGGTTGGGAAAGATTGCAACAAAGTCTAGCTTTGATGAAAAAATTCAAGAGAAATGTTCTTAGAATAACCGCTATAAAAGGTTTAAATATGGAGCATGCTGAACAATACGCTGCTTTGATCAAGAAATATAAGCCATTGTTTGTTGAGGTTAAGGCTTATATGTGGGTGGGATGGAGCAGGAAGAGATTAAGTATTGAGAATATGCCCTTGCATTCTGATATTAAAAGATTTTCCAAAGAAATTGCTAAATATTCTGGTTACAAGATAATTGATGAAAAGAAAGAGAGTAGAGTTTGCTTGCTTGCTGAAAAGGATTTTAAAGACAGGAAATTACGGTTCTAAATTTCAAAATATATTTCTTTTTACAACAATAATTAAATAGGTGGTTTGTTCTTTATTGTTTTATGACTATAGATTCTATTGTTGGTGATGATGGAATTAATTTAAGCCATCCTGTTGTGAAATTATTTAGGAAGTTGATGCTACAAGAAGAAGCAAAAAAACAAAATTCAGACATATATTGTCCTAACTGTAAGACAAATTTGCCTCATAGACCGCCTTTTGTCGCATGGGATAATGAGAAAGCTAAACCTTCTTATTTTTGTACCCTTTGTCAGAAGGAATTCTATGACTTGAACTCTATGACTTGAACATTAGACCTCAATAATCTTTCCTCTTGGACCGGGATTAATAATCAATGTTTTGCCTATTTTTTGATTTAATCCAGCTGTTTCATGGAAATGTCCACAAACAACTAATTTTGGCTTGAATTTTTCAATAAATTTGGTTATTGATTTATTACCGTAATGTTCAGAATTTAGTTTATCTAACTTTGTTCCAAAAGGAGGGGCATGCACTATTAAAACAACCTTTCCTTTGATTTTGTTTTTGTTCTTTTTAACAAACTTTTCAAAATCAGGCTCTGTTAAGCTGAATCCTCCTCCACCATATCCCACAAAAAGAACATCTTTGAATTTATGAAATTTTTTATGGATGAATGTTAAATTATCTAGTGGTTTGCATAGATTCTTTAACAAAGAACTTGATTCATGATTTCCGTGTATCATTAGAACAGGTTTTCCTAGTTTATTTATCTCGTAAAGTAGGTAATCTATATCTGCTTCAAATAAGGTGAAATCACCTGCACAAACAACAATATCTACTTTTTTCGCTTTTTTCTTTAGTGCTATTAGAGATGATAAATCTCCATGCAGATCTACAAAAGCAAGTATTTTCATTTTACGATTGTTCTTAAAATTAGAACAGCTGTTCCAGCTGCCAAAGGAACTGTTACATTATCATCAACCAATTTTTTGTTTACTTCTATTTCCAGAACCTCTATTATTGTTCCTGCCATGGCTGCTACAAATGCCTCTAAAGGATTTACAAAAAACATAGCTGTTATAAAACCAAATACAAGTCCTGCTAAAGAGCCTTCCAAAACTTTCTTACTACTTAAAGGATGTTTTATTGTTCCAAAATATTTTCCAACTAAATGAGATGCTGAGTCACCAAATGCTAGAATAGCAATAGAAGCTAATGCAATATCTTTTGGAAAAAGTTTTATTGCTAATAAGACTCCTGCAAAGAATAGTATTGGACCTTTTCCTGGGAGTTTTTTTAGCTCACTTCTTCTTTCAAATTTTTTTAAAAACCAATATATGATAGGGATTTTATATTTTCTGCTTAGCAAAGCTAAGATTCCTCCAATAACAAGAACAATAAAGAGATGCCAGGCAGTTATTAAGTTTAGAACTAATAAAATAATTAAAACTAATCCTAGTAATGAATGAAAGATTTGTCTTCTTATTTCCAGTTTTGGAATCTTTTTGTAATTATTTTTCATTTTTAAAATGTTTGATTAGATCACCAATTCCATAACCAATTATGGCTCCTGCGATGACGTCAGATGAGTAATGCTGATTTAAATAAATTCTGCTTATGGCAATATAACATGCTATTATTATCCAAAAAATTTTAAATCTTTTCAAAAATATGATGGGAGTAAAGGATAAACCTGAGTGACCAGATGGAAAGGAGTGACTTAAATAATTTGGTCTTTCTCTTCCAATTAGAACTTTGAGCACAATTGTTATTAAAGAAGTTACAATTAAAGCCAGAAATAATTTTAAACTAGGTTTTTTATTTTCAATAAAAAAAAGCGATTCTGTTATGATAGCTATAACAAAAAATACTGATAATACTGATTCTATTAAAACAGCAGGTTTGAATAAATAATCTAAAACAGGACTTTTTATAATATTAAAAACATGCAAAACAAGCTTATCAAAAATAAACGAGGTGACTAATAAGATAACCCCTATCCAATAAAATTTTTTCATTATAACACCCAGCTTAAAGCTTGAGCTCCTGTTAAATACGCTGCTGTAACAATCAGACCTGCTATGACAACTCCTAGACTAATTGCAAGGAATGATTTGAGTTTTTTCATTCCAAAAAACCAAGCTGCTAGCGTTCCTGTATACGCACCTGTGATAGGTAAGGGAATCGTAACAAATAATGTTAAGCCAATATAGCCATATTTTTCTATTTTTTTCCGCACTTTTTTTCTCGTTCTTTCAAGAAATTTTTCAAATGTTCTTTTATAGATGGGAATAATCATAAAGATTCTGTGCAATGTTCCTAAAAAGATAAATACAAGAGGTATGACAAAAATATTTGCTATGACGCACACAAAATATGCTGTAACTGGATTTACTCCAGAAGCTAATGCTAATGGGATACCTCCTCTTAATTCTGCTATTGGCAATAATGAAAGAATTATTGCATTGATTATTGCTTCCATCTTAACCGCAAAATCGGTTAACGCTTTGTCCTATCTTCGCTTTGCTCGATAGGTCTCGCCTCGCTTACGCTCGGCAATTTTGCTAACCTTTGCTTTTATATACTTATCAGTTTTAATTAGATTTTTTACAAGATTTTCTGGTTTGGTAAAAGTTCTCTTTGTTTTTGCCCATAATCTACCATTTCTTGTAAATGTTTTTTTATACTTTTTTTTGAAATTTGCTATAAAATGTTTTGGAGCTGTTAAAGGAGGACCGATTATTTCTTTATATTTTGGTAGCTCTCTTTTGTTAGTTATTATCCAGAATAAAGCTTTTTTCTTTTTATCCCACTCCCAGCCATAATTAACTACCTTGAAATCATTTTGTTTTAATTTTTTAACAATCCATTTTAAGGCTTTTAATAACTTACTCCCAACAATATCTTCTTTACCACTTAAAGCTATTATATCAAGCAAAATTAATTTTCTATTCTTAGCTTTTTTTCTTAAATCTTCTATTGAAAATTTTTTTTCTTCAAAAAATTCCTTGCTCGGTCTTTTTAAAAATCTTTGACAAGTTTTTTTGAAGATATTGAATTTTTCCAAGGACAGAGCAGCTGTTATATTTCGTGTTTTTTGCACAGGATCTATTATCACTAAAGGAGACTGTAGTTTTGATGGATTTAATTCATTGAGAGGATTTTTTCCTTTATAATACCTTTTTAAATCAATAACAACTTTTGGTTTCCATTTGACTGCCTTTTTGACTAAGTTTATAAATGAGCCATAATAAATAATTAACACTTCACAAGCGTAGCCTGAAAAACCACTTATATAGCTTTCAGCTCCATAGCAGTTCTGAGCTTTGCAGAATTTTTTTAATAATCTTATTTCATCACATAGCTTAGAATATTTTTTAACAAACAAGGCATGTAAAGGAGAAATATCAGTTATATTCATTGCTTGCGCTGGTTTTTTTATGTTTAAAATAGGAACTACTTCAAATGTAAAATTCTTTTCTTTTATTTGGAAATAATCCCTACTTCCATGCAGTCTTGTTATCTTGAAATGTTTTTTTAATATTGGTTCTAAAATATCTGAAAGTTTATCTGATTTATCTTTATATTTTTTATAGTTAAATAAAACAAAGATGTCAGCATCTTTAACACCTTTCAGCCATGTATCTTTTGCTCCTGAGCCTCCTAGAATGGCCTTAGCGTCTTTAAGTGATTTATTTAGTTTGTTCAAAAAATTAGTTATCTTTTTTTTGAGCTCTTCTCTTTCTTTTTGAGTAGGTTTTATCTCCTTAAGAACCTCTTTTAGGATTTCCATGATGTTTATATAATTTGGGCAGTTTAAAAGGTTTTCTAAAGGTTCTGTAAAATTGTTATATTTATTTGTTGTCAAAGCAAAAACTTAATAAAGAAAATATTTATATTTTAATTAAAAAGAGGTGAAAAATTGGTAGCAACACTGACAATTCTTACTTCATTAGCTGTTCTGCTTTTGGTAGGAGTGATTTGCTCTATTATTGCAACAAAACTTAAGATACCTGATGTTCTTTTGTTGATCTTAGCAGGAATGGCTATTGGTCAGATAAAATATGAGGGTCTGCCTGCTGTTGAATTTCCACAATCTTTTCTAACAGCAATATCTATTTTAGCTCTGGTTATGATTGTTTTTCATTCTTCATCTAGGTTTAAATTTAGGGAAATGGATACTTTTTCTTTTAAAGCAATAAAACTTACATTTATTTTTCTTTTTATGAATCTTATTTTTCTGACAATTGCTGTTTACAAAGTTTATGAGATTCCGGTTATTATAGGTTTAGCATTCTCTGCATTAATGGCAGGAACATCTCCTTCAACAACATTAACTATACTCAAAAAAGGCAAGAATAAAATCATTGAGCTACTGGAAATAGAGTCTTTGATTAATACTCCAATGATTGTTCTTTTACCATTTGTTATTCTGGATATGCGGGGCATAGAGTTTAAGTTAATATTGACAAAATTTGTTGAGCAGATCTCTCCTTTTTTGCAGCAGATTGTTTCAGGTGTAGGAGCAGGCGTTGTATTAGGAATAATCGCTTTTGAGATTATGAGAAGAAAATATTCTGAAAAATATTCACCAATTGCTATTGTTGTTATTGCTTTATTAACATATATCTTGGCTGAGAATTTAGGAGGAAATGGTGTTTTAGCTGTTGCTGTTCTTGGTTTGATATTTGGGAATTTTCATTTAAAAGAGAGAGCTGCTGTTAAGACATTTGAAACTGTTTTTACAGATTTTCTGCAAATACTTGTGTTTCTGCTAATTGGTTTGATGATTAAGATCCCTCTTACAAAGGACTTTTTATTATCTTCATTTTCCATATTTTTTATATTTATGTTAATAAGATGGTTTGCTGTTGTAATTTTTTCTGCAAAAGAGAAATACACTTTTAGGGAAAAGTTGTTTTTGACATTGCATGTACCAAAAGGAATTGCAACTGCAGTTGTAGCATTCTCGTTAATCTCATATACTCTAGTAGGAATAAAAGAGATTCTTGATTTGATACTAGCATTTATTCTTTATAGTGTTGTATTAGCTACAATAGCTACATATTTTAGGGGTTTCTTTTTAGGTAAAGAGGTTGTTGAAAAATGATAAGAGTAGGACCTTCAGGAATTGGGGGAGTAAAGGAAGCCATAGATGTATTAAAGCAATATAAAAAAGCAGGTCTTAGTGCAGCAGAGGTTGAGTTTACTTATGGTGTTTATATAAAGAATAATGAAGATGCTAGAAAGATTGGAGAGGTAGCCAAAAAGCTAGGAATTATGTTAAGTATTCATGCGCCATATTACATAAATCTTGCTTCTAATGACAAGAAAAAAATAGAAGCAAGCAAAAAACGGATTCTTAGTTGTTGTGAGAAAGCTCATTACTTAAAAGCTAAATATGTTGTATTTCATGCAGCATATTATGGAAAAAGAAATGCTGCTCAAACTTATGAAATGGTTAAAAAAGCAATTATTGATATGCAAAAAGTGATTAAAAAGAAAAGATGGAATGTTAAACTGGCTCCCGAAACAACTGGAAAAAGATCTCAGTTTGGCAACTTGGATGAGCTTTTAAAATTAGCAAAGGAAACTGGATGCAGTTTTTGTGTTGACTTTGCACATATGCTTGCAAGAGAAGGCAGGATAGATTATGATGAGATTTTCAGAAAAATTAAGAAATTTGAACACATACACTCTCATTTTTCTGGAATAGAATTTACAGATAAAGGAGAAAGAAGACATCTAATAACTCCTATAGCAAAGATAAAGGAATTACTTAAATATATAAAAAAATATAAGGTAGATATAACTATAATAAATGAATCTCCTGATCCTGTTGGGGACAGTATTAAAACAACAAAGTTAATATGAAAAAAATAATATTAGATACAAATTTTGTTTTGATCCCTGCTCAATTTAATGTGGACATATTCTCTGAGATTGATAGAATATGCAATTTTGAGTATTCCTTGTGTGTTTTAGATAAAACATTTGATGAATTAAAAAATATCATTGAGAAGCAAAGAGGAAAGCACAAACAAGCTGCTTTATTAGCTTTAAAGTTATTAAAAGCTAAGAAAGTAAAAGTGGTCAGGACAAAAGAAGATAAGAGTGTTGATGAATTATTAATAGACTTGGCAAAAGATAAAGATGTTATAGTTGCTACACAAGACAGGTTGCTTAAGAAAAAGCTTAAAAAGCCTGTAATAATGCTGAGACAGAGAAGATATTTAAAAATGTTTAGTTAAAAATATACCCTTTCTTAACTCAAAAACCGAAGCCTTTAAAAAGAGGAATTAACCACTTTTATAAGGGTTAAGATGTTTTATAAAATAGAGCTAAAGGATCATATAAGAGTTCCTCCTAGTTTGTTTAGTCTGCCTGTGACAGAGGCAATAATGAAAAGAATTAGAAAAAAGTATGAAAATTATGTTTCAAAAGAGATAGGTATAGTTATAGATGTTTTGGCTGTGAAAAATATTGGAGAGGGTATTGTTATTCCTGGTGATGGAGCAAGTTATTATGATACAAATTTTGAATTACTGACTTTTAAGCCAGAGATACAAGAAGTACTTTATGGAGAGATTAAAGAGATTGCTGATTTTGGAGCTTTTATGACAATTGGACCAATAGATGGAATGATTCACATTAGCCAGACAATGGATGATTTTGTAAGTTTTAGCAAAGATAAAACATTGCAGGGTAAGGAGAGTAAAAAAACCTTAAGAGTGGGGGACAGATGCAGAGCAAGGTTAGTTGCTATCTCTTATAAAGATATAGCAAACCCTAAATTAGGTTTAACAATGAGACAGTCTGGTTTAGGTAGATTGGATTGGATAGAAGAAGAGATTAAAAAGGGTAAGAAATGAAAAAGGTATGCAAAAAGTGTAAGTTGTTTTATGAAGGAACTACTTGTCCTATATGTAAAAGTAATGAGACAGCAACTGGATGGCAGGGAAGAATAAATGTTTTGGATGCAAACAAGTCAGAGATAGCTAAGAAAATAGGAATTAATGTTAAAGGAGAGTATGCTTTGAAGGTAAGATGAAAATATTAGAAAAAAAACCGAATCCGCTTCTTTCGAGAACTGAAATAAAGGCTGAGATAGAATATACAGGAGCAACTCCATCTAACAATGATGTTAAAAATGAATTAGCTAAACAGCTTTCAGCTGATGTTAATTTAGTTGTTGTTAAACAGATTCTTCCTATTTTTGGATTAAGAAAATCAACTGTCAATGCATATTTGTATGATAGTAAGGAAGCACTGATGAAGATAGAAAGAATAAAAGAGACAAAACCAAAAACTGAAGAAAAGCCCAAAGAAGATGCAAAACCTGAAGAAGGTAGTACTGAAAAACCTAAAGAAGAAAAACCTGCTGAAGCAAAAGAGTAAAAATGGCTAAAAAGAAGAAAAACCCAAAAAAACCGATGCAAATATGGAAAATATATGAACAAGGTAAGGCAAAGAATCCTGAGTGTCCTAAATGTGGTAAAGGAGTTTTTATGGCTGTTCATAAAGACAGGAAAGTATGCGGCAAGTGCGGTTATACAGAATTTAACAAATAGTTATTGCTCTAGTTTTTGAAGAACAAGCAGATCTTCTGTTGTGAGTTTTTCCTTTCTCCTGAGTTTTTCTTTAACAAGCTCTTCTTTTTTCTTAAGCTTTATTTCTTCTAAAATTTGTTTCTTATTTTTTATTTTCTTTTTCTGTTCATCTATCTTTTCCTTTGACTTACTTAATTCTAATAATGTTTGCTTTAATTCATTGTCTATTTTTTTGAATTGTTCCTTTATTTCTTTTATCTTTTTTGTTAACTGGCTCTTTTTTTCTTTTAGTTCTTTAACTCCACCAGAAAGAGAGATTATTTGCATATGCTTTTCCTGACTTATTTTTGCTTTTTCCTGAATGCTTTTATGAGTTGATTCTGCTTTATTTTTAAGTTCATCAATCTCTTTTGATAGAGTGTGTATTCTTTCTAGGACTGAATCCAGTTTTTCAAATTCCTTTTCTTTTTTCTTAAGATCTTTTAGTACTTTCATAAGCTGTTGTTCTTTCTCAAAGCTCATTACTTCTGTTTCTATCTTTTTCTCGAGAAGTTCTATCTGATTTTTTATTGAAGAAGGATCTCCTTTAATCTTATATCTTTTAGTTAGTTTATCTTTATCAGCCCTTGCTTTTTTAACATCTGCTATTTTATTTTTTATTTCTTTGTTATAGTTATTTCTTTTCTTCTTAGCATCTTTTATTTCTGTGATTAATGTGTCTCTTTCTTTTTTTAATAATGCTATTTGATTTATTAAAGAAGAGATCTTTTTATCAATCTCTTCTTTTTCAGAGAAAAAAGCTTCTTTCTGATCAGCTATTTTGTTTAATTCAGATCTTAGCTTTAGTATTTTAGCCTTATAACTATCTGATTCTCTAACTAGCTCTGATTTCTGTTCTTTTTCTGACATAGGTTTATCCAAATAATGCTCCCAAACCTGCAGCTGCTTGTGCTTCCTCTTTCTTTTCTTCTTCAGGTGATTTCTCTTCTTTCTTTTCTTCAGGTTTTTCTGTTGCTGCTGGCGCTGCTGCAACTGGTGCTACAGCTGCTTTTTTAATAGCTTCGTCTATGTTAACACCTTCTAAAGCCGCTATTAGCGCTTTTATTCTGTTTTCGTCTGGCTTAACTCCAGCTGCTTCTAAAACTTTTTTAACTGTTGGCTCATCTATTTTGCCACCAGCTTTATGTATTAACATTGCTGCATAGATGTATTCCATTTTTTATACCTCCACAAACTGCAAACAGTTTGATCATTTGACCTATCTGCGCTTTTGGCTTGATAGGTCACTAATTTATTTTGCTTATAGCCCTTTTATTTTCTTTTTTCAGCTAGCTCATGTGCACTAGGCACTTTCTCAGGCTCTTTCTTTTCTTCTTTTGGAACTTCTTTTTCTGCCTCTTTTACTAGTTCGGTTGCTGTTGGCGGTTTTTTTCCTTCTGCAAATTCTTTTGTTTTCTGCACCAATTCTTCTGCAGACGGAATCGCTTCTTTCTCTTCTGTTTTTTCCTCTTTCTTTTCTTCAGATTTAAGCTCTATCTTCGCTTTTGCTTGTAATGTCTTTGCTTCAGATTCTGCCTGAGCTAACATTTTTTCAATAACAACATCAGAAATAATATTTTGCTCTAGAGCAAGTGTTTTTGCTTCATTAAATGCTTTTACCAACAATTGTTCTATTAATTCTTTTGTAGGGTAAGCTATTTCAATAGCTAAATTTATTGATTCTGATGCAGCTGTTGTGATATTATTAAAGTACTCTTCTTCGTTGATTGTTAAAACACTCTTTGGTATTATGCTTCCATTATCATAAACAGCAATTAGGTTAAGACCAATTTCCATTGGCTCTATTTTTAATTTGCCTAAAACGTCTGCTATTTTCTCGCTTATTACTTCTCCTTCTTTTACCAGTAGCTTATCTTCTTTAACAGCTACTTTTCCATTTTCAACACCCACTTTTAATCCAACAGAACTTAGTTCAGAAATAATCGGACCTGGAGGAAAGCCTGTTGATCCTTTTTGAACAACTATATCTTTAGGAGCTGTCTGGCCTGCTTTTGCAGGCGCAGTTGTTTTGTTTTTATCTAATAGTTTGCATAACTTGAAAGGATCTTTATCTGTGAATATCAAAGCAGGCATACCTTTTAACTCATCAATAAGCTTTTCTATTCCTGGTTTTTTATCTTTTGCTTGCTCAATAGCCAGCTTAATAAGACTCCTTTTTGCCATCCTTAAAAATGCTATATCTCTTATTTTTGCTCTTATCTGTTGCAACTGAGGAGCAGGAAGATTCTCCAAATTAACAGAACCAATTATTGGGTATTTCAGTATAAGATTAGCTAATTCCTTTACCTCTTCTTTCTTTTTCTCTGATACATGCGTTTTCATTCTATCCTCACTGGTTTACCCATTGTAAGTTTTAGTAGAACTGATTTTATGTTTTCTTTTTCTCGTGGTAAATGATGCAGTAAAGCATTATATATTGACAATATATTTTCTACAATATATTCATCTGGTGCGTCTTCTTTTCCAACAAGGCATTTAAAGGAATAGCTTGTTTTTAGTGAGACTTTAACTGTTTTTTGCAATTTTTCATATAATAGCTTAAGGTTAGCTGAAGGAGGAACAACGCATCCTGCTTTTGGATTAGGCATCTTTCCTCTTGGACCCAATACTCTTCCAAGTGTTGCAGCCACTTTTGGCATTACATTTGCCTGAGCAATAAAAAAATCAAATTCTCTTGCTAATTTTTTTGCTATCTTTTTATCTGTATATTTTGGTAGTTCATCTGCTAAAATTGTTTTATCACATATTTGTTCTGCCTGTGATTTTAGTTCAGGACCTACAATAGCACAAATCTTTTTCTTTTTTCCTATGTCAAAAGGCAATTGTGTGAAGAATTCTATTTGATTAGTAGGTTTTTTAAGGTCTAATCCTTTTACATTTATTATTAGGTCATAGCTCTGTTTAAAATTCCTTTTAGGACCTTCCTTAACCTTTTTCAGAACTTCCAATACTTTTTCTTTATTCATGGTTTCATTCCTCCTACCAGGGTCCTCAGATTTTTTCAAGGTAGTGCAAGCGGAATCGCTTTTCTAACCATACCTTTCTTATAGAATACTGGAGAAATTAGATGTTTATAAAGGTTTTGGATTTTTAATCTACGTAAGTTTTAAATTTGTTAATATTCTTTATAGGTATCTCTCCAAATTCGCAATTCTTGCAAGTAGGGTCTAGATTAACCCAATCTTCCTCTGTTTTGTATTTTTTTAAAGCCTCTGGCAAATATGCCTGTATATAAACATGTCCTGGAATAAATACAAATCTTGTTCTTATTCCAACTGCTCCTAATAAATTAGCAGCCAAAACAGATGCATCGTCACAATCTCCACCTCCATTAACAAGGCTTTCTTTTGCTGTTTTTACATATTCAAATGCGTTTGGATCAGAAACATAGTCAAATCTATCTCTTACAAAATAGAATATTGCTTTTGCATGGCATACTTTATTACTTTTACAAGCTTTTGTTACAATTCTGTCAGCTGTTTGCTTTATAACAGGATCATTGAAATTCAAAAATCTCAAAAAATCCTCCTTAGTGTTAATGGAATTATTAATAGTATCTAAAGAAATCTGGCTAGGAATAACCTCTTCAATTGTAGGTATGTATTTAGGATAAGGGTCAATCTTAACAGCATAGCTTGGAATGTACCATAATACAATAATTAGAGCTAAGAATATCGCTAATATCCATTTAATAGGACCTTTGTACCATGGTTCTGGTTCTTCAGCTGGCTGTTTTTCTATCATTCCTTAAAAATTTGCGTTTGGAATTTATAAACCTTGACATTTAATTCTTTCCATGCATTTGGAGGCAAGCCAGCTTTTATACAAGTATTTGCTAGAAATTCTTCTTTATTCCATTTCCATTCAACAGCAACTTGTGGGAGCAGTAAGCCTTTTAATGGTCCTTTTTCGATAATTAGGCCATCTTTCCCTATTTCAATTTGCCTGAGTAATTCATCAGGTTTTTTGAATTTTATTTCAGCAGGTTTTGTTAAAACAGAAATTTCTATTTTAATATCTTTTAACTCATCTTCACTTACTGGTATAAATCTTGGGTCACCAAAAGCAGCTGCTTGAGCTGCTTGAATAACAGCTTTGTACAAAGGAAAAACAGGTTCTGAATAACCAATACATCCTCTTAGTTCTTTGTTTTTGTACAATGTTACAAAAGCTCCCTGTTTTGTTGAGAATTCTTTTTTTATATCCTCACTAATTTCAAGCCCTTCACCAAAATAAGAATTAATAGCTTGTCTGGCTAATTTTAGAAGTTTTTTGCCTTGTTCATTATTTAGCATAGTAGAACTAACATTTTATCTTTTTAGCTTCTTGCTTAAATTTGTTTAACTGAGTTTCTAATCTTTTAATAGCTGCTGCTAGTGCTTTTCTTGGTGTTTCTTTTCCATCTGTCTCTACCAATAATCGTGGAATTCCAACTATAGGATGTTCTATTCTGTAAGCAGCTACTTTTACATGGGGATCATTCCACAATTCTGATTTCAAGAAATTACAGAAAGTGTGAGTTTCTCCTTTTATTTCTAATTCTAGCTTGTTTTTGGTTTCATTGATAATTTTTAATTCCATACAAAAACAAAAAGTTCCTGGGTTTTTAAAGTTTTCTAAATGTTTTGATGTTAAAATCTGCTTCTTTTATAAGTACTATATGGTCTCAAAGAAAGTTTTAAATAGCTCTATTTAATAGCATAAAACTATGATAACAGCAAAGGAATTGAAACAGAAGTATTTTGAATTTTTTAAGAGCAAAGGCCATGCCTTGATTAGTTCTGCTTCTTTGATTCCGGAGCATGATCCGACTGTTTTGTTTACAACAGCTGGAATGCATCCTTTAGTTCCATTTTTAATGGGTCAGCCTCATCCTTTAGGCAAGAGATTGGTAGATGTTCAGAAATGCATTAGAACAGGAGATATTGATGCAGTAGGAGATGGTATGCATTTAACTTTTTTTGAGATGCTTGGCAATTGGTCATTAGGAGATTATTTCAAGAAAGAGGCAATAGAATGGAGTTTTGAGTTTTTGACTAAATGGCTTGGTTTTAATTCAGATAAAATATCTGTTACAGTGTTTGCAGGAGATAAGGATGCTCCTAGAGACGAGGAATCAGCAAGCATATGGAAATCTTTGGGAATTCCGGAAGAAAGGATTTATTATTTGCCAAAAGAGGATAATTGGTGGGGTCCAGCAGGAAAGACTGGTCCTTGTGGACCTTGTACAGAAATGTTTATTGATACAGGTAAGAGAAAATGTTCTCCAGAATGCAGGCCTGGATGTAACTGTGGAAAATATTTTGAGATATGGAATGATGTTTTTATGGAGTATAATAAAAAGGAAGATGGGAGTTATGAAAAATTAAAACAAAGAAATGTTGATACCGGAATGGGGGTAGAGAGAACAGTTGCAATGATAAATGGTTATGATTCTGTTTATGAAACAGACGTTTTTAAACCTATCATTGATAAGATAAAAGAGTTAGCAAAGGTTGATAATTTTACTCATGAACAAATAAGAAGTGTGAGAATAATAGCTGATCATATGAAGGCAGCTACTTTTATTTTAGGTGATGAAAGAGGTGTTACACCATCTAACCTAGACCAAGGTTATATTTTAAGAAGATTCATTAGAAGAAGCATAAGACATGGAAGATTATTGGGAATTGAATCAGATCTTTGCAGACCAATTGCCAAGGTTGTTATTGAATTATACAAAGATGGCTATCCTGAACTGAAAGAAAAAGAGAAATTCGTAATGGATGAATTACTAAAAGAAGAGGAAAGATTTAGACACACTTTAGAAAGAGGATTAAAAGAGTTTGAGAAGATTTCAAGAAAGGGAGATATCTCAGGAAAAGATGCATTTTTGTTATTTCAAAGCTATGGATTTCCATTTGAGATTGTGAGAGAGCTTGCTCATGAAAAAGGTATTAAAGTAGATGAAGAAGGATTTAATGCAGAGTATAAGAAGCACCAAGAATTATCAAGAAAAGGTGCTGAAAAAAGATTTAAAGGAGGTTTATCAGAGGCTTCTGCTATAACAGCAAAACTTCATACCGCAACTCACCTTCTTGGAGAGGCATTGAGAAGAGTTCTTGGAAGTAAGGATATAAAACAAAAAGGATCTAATATTACTCCAGAAAGGTTAAGGTATGATTTTAATTTTGATAGAAAATTAACACCGGAGGAGATCAAAAAAGTAGAGGATTTGGTGAATGAAAAAATAAAAGAGGGCTTAGATGTAATAAGAGAAGAGATACCTTTGGAAGAAGCAATTAAATCAGGAGCACAGGCAGAGTTTGGAGCAAAATATCCTCCAAGGGTTTTTGTGTATTCTATAGGAGATTTTTCAAAAGAGATTTGCATGGGTCCTCATGTCACTAATACAAAAGAACTAGGACATTTCAAAATAATAAAAGAAGAATCAGTTGCAGCTGGGATCAGGAGAATCAAAGCTATTTTAGAGTAATTTATGTTATTTTTTTACTTAACCAAAAATAGCATAAAGTGTCCAGATTGCTATTGCTAACCAAATCAATACTGATAACCACGATTTCTTAAGAGATACTACTTTTCTTAGTTTTAATACAGCGTTTGGGTAAGGAGCCCATGCTACTGCTATTAATAGAGATGTAAATAACATTACAGCAGCTACTTGTACTATGCTTATACTAGCAAAGATGTAATATCCGACAACTGCTGAAAGAACTAAACAGATTATACCTAGTAGTGTGCCATTTTTCCAAACTGCTTCAGTTAGCTTCATCCATGATTTTGGGCTGATAATAACGAACAAAAGCTTTACCAAAACCAAAATTGCAAAGATTGCTGCCAAAGTTTCTAAAGCTGCCATTCATTCCACCACTTTGTATACAATATCATTCTCTCTCGCATGCTCTGTAACTTTTAATCCTATTGCTTGACCTTGTTTTGCTTCTTCTACTTGTTCATGCTCTATTTGCATACTATCTACTTTTTGTGTAAAATCAGATGTTGCTCCTTTTATATGTATTGTATCTCCTACTTTTAAATCACCTTTTGTTAGCTCTATTACAGCTACACCTATCTTTGTAAAGTAGTGTTTTACAACACCTATTTCTTCTTCAGGCATTTGATCACCTCAAGTGTAAATAAAGAATTGCTTCTTATTAAACTTTCGGTTTATTGAAGTAGTAACTCAACCTTCTGATTGCTCTCAGTTTATCTTTCTCTCCTATTTTGGCTTGTTGGATAGCATTCCTGAGTATTTCTGTAGTATGATCTATGAGTTTTTTATCAATAGGATACGGTATGCCGTCTTTACCTCCATGAGCAAAAGAGTATTTGACAGGATCTTTCCATGTTAATTTATTACCATAAATTATTTCAGCTGTTAAAGCAAGGCTTCTTATTGCTTTTGGACCAATTCCTTTTATTGCTACCAATTCTTCGTAATTCTCTGGTTGAATCTCAGCTGCTTTTCTTAAAATTTCAATATTTCTTTTTTCCATGTTTTTAATAAGATGATTCTTCTGCATTGTAAAATCATTAACTAAGTCAACAGAAGCTTTTCTGATTTCTTCATTTTCTTTGTTTGTCATATCTAAAACATTTTTCTCTTTTTTATCACAACATATTGCTGTTTGAGGCTCATCAACAAAGCTTTCAATCTCTTCACTTAACCAGTGATATCTTCTTGCATAATTGTTGTAATTATTCATTCCTTGCTGAATAACAGCCCAGTTACCCTTTTCTGTGAAAATAAAACAGTGATGATAAAGTTGATAATTATCTTGTACTAAACTATTATCAACTTTTGCTGATAGTTTTGAAGCATAGATAAGTTTGTTAATCTTTTTTGTTGATAAAGAAAAATTACAGTTTAAAATTTCATCAGGAGTTTTTCTGCTTGTATTGCCTTTTCCACCACAAATCTTTATTCCAATTTCAGCATCTTTCAAAGCCTCTCTCAGAGCCCCACAAGTTGTTGTAGTTAAACCAGAGCTATGCCAGTCAAACCCTAGAACACAACCTAGACCTTGAAACCAATAAGGGTTTGATAACCTTCTTAAAAATTCATCTTGGTTATATTCATAAACAATTACTTCTGTTATTGCTTTTGCTAGTTTGACCATTCTTCCAAATAGCCATCTCGGAGCTTTGCCTGTATGTAATGGAAGATTTACTACACCAGTTCTCATGCTTTTTTATGAGAAATGAATATATTTAAATGCTCTGTCAGACCTTGTCCAGTGACCAGTGAAGTTTGTTGTTCTTAGCCCAGTAAAATAAATACTCTTGGGCATAGCCAGCATAACCATCAAAATATTTTTGTGCAAATTTAACAATCTTTTCATTAGAAATCATTTTTCCTTTAAAGTAATATTTTTGCATTACTCTTCTTATCCAGACATCAACTGGAAATGCTTCCATTTTATCAAAAGCGTAAAGCAAGACACAGTCAGCTATCTTGCTTCCGACACCCGGCAATTTGATTAATTCTTTTTTTGCTTCCTTATAAGTCATATTTCTTAATCTATTTAAATTAAATCTTTTACTGGCAATAAATTTGGATACAGCAAGAACATACTTGGCTTTAAAACCAAGTTTACATCCCTTTAATTGCTTTAAACTTGCTTTTGCTAATCTTTTTGCTGATGGAAAGGCATAAAATCCATCAACCTTTTTACCAAATTTTTTGCTTAAATTCAAAACCTGTCTTTTAATATTTGGAATATTTGTGTTTGCAGAGCAGATATAGGAAATTAAGCATTGAAATGGGTCTTCTCTAACCAATCTTAGGCCTTTATAGTTTTTGATTGCTTGTTTGATGATCTTATCCTTCGATATCTTTTTGTAAATCTTATTTAAATCATCATCCAATCTTAATAGATAATTCAAGATATTTTTACTAGAATTAGTAATCAGATAATTGCCTTGCTGTTTAACTTTGATTAATCTATTCTCCCGTACAGTATAATACCAATCATCTATCTTGTGCCATCTGAATGTTTGGCCACATTCTAGAGTGTGTTTAAGACTAAAATTTTTGACTCTGATTTTCATATCAAAAAGAAAAGAAAGAAACAGATTATTTAAGCTTTTTCTATCAGTTTCTTTCCTCTTTTTTTCATAAATTTTTCAGCACATTCATTACAACAGAACAAGAATATCTCAGCTCCAATTTTTCTCTCTACAATGCTTGACTTATCTTGGCCTAATAATTTGCCACAATATCTGCAAGAAGTTTTACTGCCTCTTCCTTCAGCTCCTTCCATAAAAGCTTCTTCCCAAGGAGCTATTGCATCCTCATCAAGCATCATTTCTCTTGCTTCTTCAGAATAAACAGTTTTTTCTGCTTCTCCTTCTTGAATTTCTTCTGTTTTTTCTTCTTCTGTTTCTCCTGTTTTATCTTCTTCTTTGTAAACGTTTTCTTCAACAATTTCTTCTTTAGCCTCTTCCATAGAAAGCTTTAAATAGTGAGGGGTATTTAAAGGTTTTGTTGGTGGAGCTACTTGGGGAGGTGATGAGTACTTCGGTGCTTTACACCGAATGAAGATTTTTCGGAATCTTCATATCCCAAGCTTTGACACCGAAAAGAATTCTAATCTTTTAGAAAAAACAAAAAGAAATAAAAGCTCCCTATTGTTTTAAGTGGGGGTGGTTAGTTAGAAGGAGGGCAATAGGGAGCTTATAAGTATGAACCAGGCTTTTTTCTCAGCTCTCTGAGCCACATGATTCCTATTCTGATTAATTCTTTGTTGAATGCATCTGACAGTTTGTATGTTTTTTTGTAAAGGTCATATTCAATAATACCCATTCCTTTCATTGGTGTTAGTATTCTGTCATAAAACTGCCTTTTGTTGTATGAGATCTTTACTTTTTTTCCTTTGTATGGTTCTTCTTCAATCTCTGTTATTAAATTGCCCTCATGAAGCTTTGTTGCAAACAGGCTCATTTCAGTTTTGCCTAATTCACCTCCTTTTTCCTTCATCTCATTAACTAACAATTTAGCAACAATCTTTTGTTGTTTTGTTGCAAATATTATTTCAAATATGTCTTTTGGAAGGTTAAATCTATCAAATAATATTACCATTTTTCATTCTACTTGCTATTCGTCAGATATATGGAAAGATAAACTAGTATATAAATATTACGATTTTGTATACTGGCTCAAGATGGAAAAAATTAAAAATAACTAATATTTTAAGCTTCTTAAATGGAAGAGATAATTCTTAATACAACAAAACATAATGAAATAATTAATATAACAGACAAGATACAAAAAATAGTTGATAAGTCTAAGGTTAAAGATGGAATTTGCTCTGTTTTTACACCGCATGCAACAGGTGCAATTATAATAAATGAGAATTATGATCCTGGATTGTGTAAGGATATTATAAAAGCTTTAGGTGTGATTGTACCTGAGAGATCAGATTGGGAACATGACAGAATTGATAATAATGCAGCTGCTCATATAAAGGCAGCTATTTTAGGCCCTTCTGAGACAATTCAAATTAGGAATGGAAGATTGCAACTTGGACAGTGGCAAGACATAAGTTTTATTGAGTTTGATGGTCCAAGAGCTGGAAGAAGGATTTTGGTTGAGATTATTGAAAAATGATATGTGAATTATGCGGAAAGGAAGCGCAGTTGTTTAAAACAGAGATAGAAGGAACACAGTTAAATGTTTGTAAAGACTGTGCTAAATTTGGCAATATTTTAGAAGAAGTCAAAGAAAAAAAAGTAGAAATAAAAACAAAAGTAAAAAAGAAAGAACCAGGAGATGAGATTATAGAGATAGTTGTAAGTGATTTTGCTCAAAAAATAAAAAACAGGAGAGAAAAACTTAAACTAAAGCAAGAAGAGTTAGCAAAAAAATTAGGGATAAAAGAAAGTTTACTTCATCATATAGAATCTAGAAAGTTTATGCCGAGTATAGAACTTGCAAAGAGAATAGAGAAGTTTTTAAAGATTAAATTAGTGGAAGAATATATTGAAACAGGAATGAATATCGCAAAAGGAGAGACAGCTGAGTTAACAATAGGCGATATTGTAGAATTAAAAAGAAAATGATGTCTAAACAAATAACAAAAATATTCTATTTAATAGCAGAAGGATATAATTATAATGCTAAGCTATCAAAACTTCTCAAAAGAAGCAAAGCAACACTTAACTCGCAACTGAATGAGCTTAAAAAACTACAGCTTATTAAATGGGTTAAGAAGCCAGGCAATATAACTGAGTATGATTTGAATTTTGATAAACTAGCTGAGCTGATTATTGAGTTAATTGATGAAGCTGATCAAAGATATCAAAAAAAATTCAAAAAACTCCCCTCTTTAAATATCAAAGAAGCTGAAAAAGCTATTAAAGCTGCTTTAAAAGAAAATTTTATTCAATTACTTCTGAAAGAGCATTTTTCTGTTTGTTCAAAACAGGATGTTGAGTTAAAGAATGCATTATCAATGTTTTTGAGAGCAATTGGTTCTTTTACAAAAGAAGAAATAAAGAAAATAAAAACCGATAAAATAAAAAGTTTTCAAGTTTTGTATAAATATGCGAGAGATTTCTATTTGAAGGAGCTAGTTTTTAATCCTATTTTTATATTAAGACAAAGAATAATGAGAGGTAGTTAAATGCAAACAAAGGTTTGGGTATTATTAGTTGCTGCTTTTTGCGCTATTTTGGGTGCAATAGGACAGTTGTTATTTAAACTTAGCTCATCTACAATAACAAAGAATATTTTTTCATGGATAGGTAATATTAAACTACTAGCAGGTATAGCACTATATGCTGTAGCTATGATACTTTTTGTATGGGCATTAAAATATGGGAATCTATCTGTATTATATCCAATAATTGCTACATCTTATATCTGGGTGGCTTTGCTTTCTACAATATTTTTGAAAGAACCTTTTGGTTTCATTAAATGGATTGGCATATTTTTTATATTGTTAGGAATTATACTTATCATTAAATGAAAATCGACCTTTGGATAAAGAAAAATAAAATTTTGTCTTTTTTGTATATTTTCTCATTGATATTTTTTATTTATCAACATACAACAGGATTGTCATGGGATTTTTCTGTTTATGTATTAAATGCCAAGTATCTATTTGGTCAAGGAATATATTTTGAATGGTTAAGACCACCTTTAACACCTGTTATTATTGGAATTTTTTCTGTTTTTGGATGGCTCATAGCAGAATATCTTTACATCATATTTGTTGTAACGCTTTATTGCTTTGCTACTGTAAAATTAGCTGAAAAATTAAAAATCAAGCCAGCACTACTTTATATCTTTCTAATAACGCCTTTTATATTAAATTATTCGTTGGTTGCAGGCAACTATCTTCTAGCTCTTGCATTAATACTATTAACTATTTCTGCTGTTCCGAGTCCAACAGCAGGCGCATTTTTAGGATTAGCAACATTGACAGATTATAAATGCATTATTTTTTTGCCACTTTTACTGTTTAATAAAAATTTCAAAAAGATTATCTTGGCAATAGCACTTTTTATAGCTATATTACTGCCTTGGTTATTGTTTAATTATTTTGTTACAGGGAATGCACTAACATCCATTGCAGATTCTTTTTTTCTTAATATAACAAATACAGAGAGGGTTTCAATGCAAGTAAATTTTGCTCATCTTTTAGATGTTATAAACATATCTTTACCTTTCTTTATCTTTGGTTTAATAAAAAGACTGAAACAATTAAAAAGAATTGATTTAATTATGCTTTTTATAGTTGTATTAAGCTTTTTTTCTTATTCAAGAATACCTTTTAAACATCCAATTTATATGATCTATCTAATAATACCTGTTGCTTATTTTTCTTCAATTGCTTTGACAAGAATCAAGAAAATATTACCTTTGCTTATCATTGTGAACATCATCTTAGCAATTCATTCTTTTTTTCCTCTACCCGATACAACAATTTATAAGCAAGCAACTGAAAATATTGATGATTGTATGTTATATTCAAATGCATGGGTATTTTTTGATTATTTTGGCATACCTTCTGCATTTGTTCCAAAGACTGTTGAGAAAACAAAGGAAGTGATTGAGTCTGGTGGAAGAGTGTTGATTTTTAGTAATCTTCCTGATCCACCATATGCAACAAACAAAACACTCTTGCTTCAGTTTCCACTGATTAAAGAAACAAAAAATTATTTGCTGTTTGGCAATGTAACTAAATGCGAAAAACCATATATAGTTGATACTCCTTTAACAAGGGGTATGGGCAATTGTGAAATATTTGATTTTCCAATAATCTGCAAATGAAACTGTCAATAATTATTCCAGCATATAATGAAGAACAGAATATTCCAAGATTAGATTCAGAGTTAATACCTTTTTTGAAAGGAGATTATGAAATTTTGATTGTTGATGATGGAAGTAATGATAATACAGCAGAGCAAGTACTTAAATTAAAAAAGAAGCATAAACATATCAAATTAATCAAACATCCAAAAAATTTAGGTCTTGGTTATGCTATTCGAACAGGGATTAAGAATGCTAAAGGAGATATTATTATTACTTTGGATGCAGATTTTACATTTCATCCATCTCAAATTCCATTATTGTTAGAAGCATATAAACAAACTAAGGCGGATTGTATAATCGGTTCTCCTTTATTGAAATCAGGTTATGCTAATGTTGTTAAGTCAAGATTATTTTTGAGCAAGGCTGTTAATATGTTATATCAGCTTTTACTTGGTAAGAGAATTAAAGCAGTTTCTACAATATTCAGATTGTACAGAAGTTCGGCTTTGAAAAGGTTAAAATTAAGTAGCAAAGGATTCACCATTAATGCTGAGATCTTATTTAAATTTATTCAAGAGAAAAAGAAGATTTTGGAAATTCCAGCTGTTTTGACAAAACGGAAATTTGGCAAATCAAAAATAAAAACTTTAACAGAGATAAAGAATCACTTGATTTTATTGGGTAGGATATTTTATTGGAAACTAACTAAAGATTAACTCTTCTAACTCAGCTTTATTTTTAAACCCGTAATATGTTTCATCATTTATTATTAAGATAGGAGTTTGACCTTTAACTTCGTATGTTTCTTTTAAAGTATCTAATGCTATGTCATGGATGTTTATATCAAAAGAGTAGACATTAATATTTGGAAATTTTTTTCTCAAATGTGTTAAAACATAGCCTTGTTCTTCACATTTACTACAGTCTCCTAAATTTGAATAAAAATATAAAATCAGAGTGACATTTGCATTACATTCTTTTCGCATTTTTTTCAAAAGTAGCCAGTGTTGAATTTCTAGTAAAGATGTATACTCTTTTAGTTTCAATACAGTTGGATCATTTGGTCCTCTTTCATTTTCTAGAGTTGCCAACCTAGAACTTAATTTGTAAAGCTCTTCTGTTAGTGGATTCTCACTAGCTATTGAACAAGGATTTTCTGCCATAAGCAGGTTTTGAGTTTCTATAGCTAAAATATCCATCTTTAAGTCTTCTTCCATGCTTTCCAACATACTAACTTTAGCATTACTTAAAGTATTCCCAATGATTATTCCTAATATAAATATCAGTGTGGCTAATGCAAATGCTGCTATTAATCTTGATTTTGGTATTTTTCTTTTATCTAACACTTTTCATTTCTCCATTTTACTTTTTTGCCTAAAATTTTACATACCCATACAATTGTCCACCATACTCCGTAAAGCACCCAATAAAAGGCAAGATAGAAAACATAAAAAGAACTCATTTTTCCTTTTTCCTTTGAGAGAGTTTTTCCTAATGCAAATATCATAATACTGAAAAAAAGTCCTACAGCTGCTAAAAATAGCAGGGCATTTGTATTTATTTTAAACAAATCAATATTAAATTTTAATATTTGAGATAGATCAAAGTTAACAGCAATTAAGTTTTGTAAATGAGTTAAGATTTTTGATCCATATTTATATGTAAAATATAATAAAGTAGTTGTAACAAAAGCAACAGATATCAAAGCTGACGGTAAAATTATTAGAGCAAGATTTCCATGTCTTTTTGGATTAAAAAGGTGAAAATATCTTATGATATTTTCTATAAAGCCAGAATACCACCTTATTCTTTGTCTAAGTAATCCTTTGAATGTTGGTGGAGCTACTGTATATACAGATGCATCAATTGAGTTTTCTATTTCATAATCGCGGCTTTGAATTCTTAATGCTATTTCAATATCTTCTGTTATATTGCCTACGTCATATCCTCCATATTTATCAAAAAATCTTTTTCTGTAAATCGTGAATGGTCCTGGTGTAACATGTATTGCACCAAGAAATGAGAAAATCTTTCTTAAAAGGACACCAACCATATATTCTATTGCCTGTATTTTCTGAAGAATTGTTTTTGGTTTATATACTTTTAAAGAAGGTGTTACTGCCATTACTCTAGATTTCTGGAAATAGCCAATCATCTTTTTTAATGCATCAGGACTAACAAAGGAATCTGCATCAAGTGCAGCAACAAGCTCTCCAGAACATCTTTCCAAACCATAATTTAAGGCATCAGCTTTGCCTCCATTTTTTTTGGTGAATACCTTTACACGTTTTGATTTAAATCTTTTTGCAATTGAATATGTTTTATCCTCGCTTCCATCATCTATTACTAATATTTCTAATTTGTTTTTAGGCCAATCAAGTTTAAGTAAGGATTTTATTGTTTTTGCTATTGTAGCTTCTTCATTGTATGCTGGAACTATTATGCTTACTTTTGGATACTCTTTAATGGCAGGGTTTTGGAGTCTTTTTTTATTTTCTATAAGTGTCAATAAGAAGAATATTGCTGTAAATAAACCAAAGTATGAAAGAGAATATAATAAATATGTTCCGAAAATATCCATTTTAGGCTTTTTTTAGGTACTCCCAAATCTCTATTCCATCTTTGTTATAGACGTTTTTAAATGTTTCGTTATTTCTGAACAAGAAAAGAAGACCTGTTCTTTTATTTTCCCAGATATCTTGTTTCATTTCTGGGTCAGTCCAGATGTATTTTATATTATATTTGTCCAATAAATTTTTGGTTTCCTCTAATTTATATGAATGAAATATTTTTTTGCTGTCTTCCATTCTTTTGTTGAGTTGAGGGGCATATGTAAATAAGTCATCCGTTACAACAGCTCTTTTTGCAAAATATTCTATCCAAAATCCTTTATCATGGCTAGAAAAGACAACATATTTCTTGTTCGAGTTTACCCCTAACCATGTTAAGCTATCTGCTATTGATTGATTAGGCTTACTGACGCTTAATTCTTTGATATAAGCAATGGGTGAGAAGATTATTCCACATATTAAAACAATAATACTAAAGTTTCTAAGTATAGGAGATGCCCATTTTCTTTTCAACAAACTGAAAAATCCATTTCCAGCAAAAAAGGCAATTATAAAATTAAGATATAGATTCAAATAATTATCAAAGTAAAAAGCAGCAATAATTAAAGTAATAAGGATAATAATCGGAAGTTTTCTTTTATATGATATATAAAAGAAACCAACAAATGCAAGTATTAAACTAAATATACTGAATCCTGTTTCTCCACCAATATCAGAGATAAAATTTTCTATTTTATTTTCTCTTAAATTAAAAGTAGGCATACCATGAGCATAGTAGATTTGGCCATAATAAATAATGCAAACAACTAGTACAATAAAAAGCACTGAATAAAACTTTTTAAGATTTTTAGTAGTTAGAGAATAGCAGAATAATGTTAAGATTCCAATTATTGCTGAAAATAGGTTGAAAAAAGAAACAGTTATTAGGATTAATATACTTAACAATGCTAAGATTTTATTTTTGTGCATAAAAAAATAAAACTGGAGTAATAATAAAAAAATAACCAGAGCGTGGTAATCTAGAACAGTGAAAGAATAAATGAATATCGGAGTAAGTATCAATATTGCACAAATCAAAAATATTTTTTCTGAATCTAAGTCCAGTTTCTTTAAAATAAGATAAAACATTAATACTGATAATAATCCCAATATGAATGGCAGCAACTTTGCGATAAGATTAAAATTTAAAAAAGTTGTCAGAGACGCTATAATATAGTGGAATGGATTAAATAAATAGTCTCTGCCTCCAAAAGAAAGTTCATCATGAGCAGGAATGCCTTGTTCTACAAGCGTTTGACTTAATCTTCCATGATAATAGGGAATATCACCTATTAAAGTGTTGTTTTTAGATAAGATTCTAATTAAATAAGGCAATGATAAAACTATTGTTGCTAGTAAAAGCAGAGTAATTAATACTTTTTTCTCACTAACTTTGCTTAATTTCATTTTAATTTGCACAAACATTCATATATCTTTACTTCACTATCATAAACTAAATTAAAACATTCGTCATCAATATATCTTGGTGTCTCAACATCATATTTATTTCTAGCATTTCTTGAAAAGTATATATATTTTGTATTGTATTTTTCCAATAAACTTATTGCAACTGTTTTATAAGGTGTTGCAAGTATTCTTTCAATATCTTCAAATCTCTGGTTTGCGTCAGCTATTAATAAGAAGTTAAGATCTGCAATTACAGGCCTTTCTGCAACATAATTTATTAAATATCCTTCTTCCAGTGTTGCAACAACGCTCTCATTTTTATTTGTGTTGTTTTTTAACCAAATTAGAGCATTTATTTCTTCTTGCGTTGGACTTAACTGTTCTATTTTCTTAGCATAAGTTAGACTAGGAAGTATCGCGGATACTAATAGAATGATAAACAGGATACAAAGAGTGAAATTGCGACCTGTTTTCATTCTTTTCATTTTTTTGAAAGCTTTTTTATAAAATATACTTGCTATTATTGGCAGTACCAGTCCAATTGAAAAGAATTTCTCATAAAATACTGCAAATAATATAGAGAATATTACACCTAAAAGAATTAGGCCGGTATCTGCTTGCATTAATTTTAACCACAAACATAAAGATGCAGCAAAGGCAAATGAGATTAGCAAATAAATTTTCCTATCTTTTTTGATAAACAAATAGGAGTAAATGACAAATATTCCTGTTATGAACGGAATCACCCCTATTTTATATACTGCTCCTAAAATAGATGTTTCAGGAAAATACATCCCTAATATTTGAGAAGGGATGTTTTGCCAGATAAATCCAGATCCATATAATAAAAATGCTTTTTTAAAAATTAGAAACGACAACCAAAAAACCACAAGAACTGAAAAAAGTATAGATTCTGACTCAATTTTTTCAATTTTTAGATTTTCTATTTTTGTTAAAAGCATGAAAATTAATAATCCTAAGATAAACAAGAAAGATAACAATGTATGGATTAGCGGCAAAAGAAATACTGTTACTATAAACCAATACATATATTTTTTCTTTTCACTAATTTTCATAAAACAGTAAATCGAGAAAAACATTAATGGAATTGCTAGTGAATATACAGTTGCAGAATTAATGGTTTTAAAAAAGAATATTGGAATAAATGCAGCTAAAAATGCTGAAAATAAAGCAGGGATCTGTTTTTTTGTTAGTTCTTTAGCAATAAGATAAACAGCAAGTATGGGCAAGATAGCAAATACATTACTAATTAACTTTATTGCGGTTATAGTTGGTATTAAAAAGCTGAGTAAAGCTAAAATATAATAAAATAAAGGTGAAAAAACAAGTGTTCTGCCCTGATAACTTAGATCATCATATATTAGAGGTACGCCTTTTTCTTTTATATGCTCTACTTGTCTTACGGCAAAATAAGAATCATAGCTTAGATAAGGTGTTGAAAATGTGAAATATAATCTAATAGCCAGTGTTACAAAGATTGTTGCAAATAAAATTATATTCTTTTTTTTCATATTTGTAACAGATTCGTTTTTAGTATTTATTCTTTTTGCTAAAAGCAAACTTTTACTAGATTTATAGATGTAATCGTTTCTAAATTTTTAGAAAATTATATATAAATCCAAAACCTATAAAAAATTATGGAAAAAAACAGAATACCAACTGGTTCAAAAATTCTGGATTACATGCTTAAGGGAGGTTATGAAAAGGATATTATCACTACTATTTATGGTCCAGCGGGGTCTGGTAAAACATGTTTATGCTTGTTAGCTACTATCTATATGGCTAGACAAGGAAAAAAAATTATTTATATAGATACAGAGGGCGGATTCTCTTTAGAAAGACTAAAGCAAATGGCTTTAGATTATAAAAAAGTGCTTGAAAGGACTATTTTTTTGAGACCTACAAATTTTAAAGAGCAAAAAAAAGTATTTGCACAATTGAAAGATATTATAAACAACAAAATTGGTTTAATCATAGTTGATACTATTGCTATGCTTTATAGATTAGAGCTTGGAAAGGATGAGAATGTGCATGAGGTTAATAGAGAGCTTGGAAAACAGCTTTCTTATTTAGCTGAGATTGCTAGAAAAAAAAACATTCCAGTTTTAATTACTAATCAGGTTTATGCTAATTTTGATGATAAAAACAAAGTGAATATAGTGGGTGGAGATTTATTAAAGTACAGTTCTAAATGTCTTATTGAGTTACAGGTAACCCCTGCAAATAATAGGAGAGCTATTTTAAAGAAACATAGATCAATAATGGAAGAAAAAGAGATTTTATTCAAAATAATTGATAGAGGCATTATAGGTACTAAGGAAAGCAGATTTAGATTGTTTTGATAAAAATGATTTAGAGTATAACTCGAGATATTTCTCAATTGCATTCTCTATTTGTTTTTTAATTAGGTATTTTGCTTGTACATTAATCATTGCTTTTGATTTTTTTGATAAAGCAATGAATTCCTCGTTATCTCCAAAGACAATTCTCGATTTATATAATTCTGTTTTTGTTTTTTTATCTATTAAATCTCCATTTTTAATAATTAATGATGCGTTCTTGCCTGTTTTTATTTCTCCAGTATATACCGCATTATTTGATAAAAAGCAATTTCCTACTGGAATAAAATTAAGACCATATCTTTTGAATATTTCGTCATTAGCAGGGAATTTTAGAAAATTCTCGATAAAATCTTCATCATTTCTTGTAGTTAATATAACATCTACTAATTTATCTTTATTTATAACTTCTTTGTTAAAAAGTTTATTTTTCAATTCAGAGAAAGATTCTAAAAAGACAGGATTTATTTGTAAATAAGGTATGATATCATAAAGTTCTTTGACAGCCACTCCTTTAATACTCTTTGCTTTTCTTATAATGGAATCATAATCATTGAAATCATTTTTTCCAGTTACAAATCCAATAAAATTTCTAGTTATTTCTTTTCCCCAAACCACTCCTGCTTTAATTGCTTTTTTTATAGCACTATATTTCTCTTTGACATTTTTAGCTGATCTTAATTTCCTTTTAAAGAAAATAACTAACGAATTCGATTTAATGACGGTATTATCAAAATCTGCTGCAATCTTAGCATTAAGTATTTTTTCTTTTAGATTCATTCTTCTGTGAAGTCTTCAGGTGTTTGTTTCAAGTCTTCATCTTTTTTGAGTAAGCCCCTGTTCCTTAGATATTCTCTTGTTAGAATGTAGAAGAATAAACCCAAACTCTTTTTACCTTTATTATTACATGGGATAACCAAGTCAATGTTATTTGCTTGGTTGTTTGTATCACATAATGCTACAACAGCCATGCCAGCTTTTATTGCATCTTCAATAGCATTTTTATCAGGCCACGGATCTGTTACCAGCAGTATTTTTGCTTCCATATAGGTGTCTAAATTTGGGTTTGTTAGTGTTCCAGGAGGATATCTTCCTGCAAAAACCTTTGCCCCTGTTAGTTTCCCAAATAGTTTGACTCCTTTCCACCCATTTTCTCTTCTGCTAACTATTAAGATATCTTCAGGATTATATTGGGAAAGAAATTTGGCAGCGATTCTTATTCTTTTGTCTATCTTTTCTAAGTTTAGCACAGACAAACCATCAGGTCTTGTTTTATAGATAAATTTTTCCATGTACTTTGTTTTGAATTTTGTTCCTATGTGTATCCCAGCTTTTAGATATTGATCTGATGGCACTAAAAACTGTTCCTCAGTCATGATTCCCTCCTTGAAAGCAATAGAATAACTACTGCTTTTTATCGCCTCGCAGTAATGCATAAGGTCCAGATCTTTTGATCTGCCCACCTTTATACTCGGCTATATTGTTAAGAAAATGTGGGGGTTTTTAAATGTTGTGGAAATAAATACTATTTATATTAATTCTTAAACACACTCAAATCCTCATAAATAGGCCCCTGCTTTGTTAGGGTACTTTTTTTAAGTTTAAAAGAATCTAAAACAAATTCATCTGTTTTGATGTTTAATGATTTTATTTTTTCTATTAATGCTTTTTTATCTTTAACAAATTTAACTCTGCCTAAGGTAATATGAGTAGCAAATTTTCTATTTTCTTTTCTAATACCTAATTCTGCTAATGTTGAATCGATTTTCTGATGCAATTCAATTATTTTTCCAGCAGGTTTTATTCCTACCCATATAACTCTAATGTATTGCTCTGACGGAAAAACGCCTGATTCAGATATGGAAACTGTTTGAGGTTTGAATTTGATTTTTGACAATGCTTGTTTTATTTCATTAGTCTTAGCCTCATTTAGCTCTCCTAAAAATTTTAGTGTGAGATGAAGATTTTCTTTTTCAACCCACTTTATTTTAGCTAGATTAGAACTAAAATTTCTTTGAATCTGAGAAAGGCAATCTTTTATTTTATTAGGAAGATCGACTGCTATAAATGTCCTCATAATTAAAATAAAAGAATTACTTTTATTTAAATTTATTCTTTAACTAATTACCACAAAATTTAAATAAATAGATAATCCTTTTGTCTAATAGGGGACGTAGTATAACTAGGCTATTATGTCCGGCTCCAGTTGTTGCTAAAAGCAACAGGACTTACCGGAGGATCTGGGTTCGAAATAACGGACTAATTAATTAAGTTCGTAGAACGAATGTCCCAGCGTCCCCACTCAAATCATAGTAAAAAAGAGGCAGTATGAAATCTAAACCTTTTTTTGAAGCAATAGCTACTTTAGTTGGAACAATTATTGGTGCAGGCGTTTTAGGAATACCTTATGTTGTTGCAAAAGCAGGTTTTTTGACTGGTTTGGTTGATTTGATTGTTTTGGGAGTCGCTGTTTTAATTCTTTACTTATATTTAGGGGAGGTTGTTCTGAGAACAAGAGGAGATTATCAATTAACAGGTTATGCTGAGAGATATTTAGGCAAAACTGGCAAGGTAGCAATGTTTTTTTCAATGATATTTGGGAATTATGGTGCATTAGTTGCTTATATAATAGGTGTTGGGGCTGCTTTGTCTGCTATTTTTAATTCAACAAACTCTCTTTTGTTTAGTATGCTGTTTTTTGGATTTGCCTTTATTGTTATATTCTTTGGAGGAGTTGCTGTAAAAGAGAGTGAGCTTTTGATGTCTGGCTTAGTAGTTTTGATGGTAATTGTGATTTGTGTATTGGGTATTGGCAAGATTGATTTTTCAAATCTTGCAAAACTTAGTTTTAAGGATTTATTTTTACCTTATGGAGTAATATTGTTTGCATTAGCTGGCTCTGTAGCTATACCAGAAATGAAAAAGGAATTAGCTAAAAATAAAAAATTGCTGAAAAAGGCAATTATAATTGGAGCTTTAATACCTATTGTTTTGTATGCTTTGTTTACTTTTGTTGTTGTTGGTATTACTAATTTAGCCACAACAGAGGTTGCTACAATTGGTTTAGGGGAAAAAATTGGAAGAACAGCAGTGTTATTTGGGAATTTGTTTGCTGTATTGTCCATGAGTACATCATTTCTTGTTCTTGCCTTGAGTTTAAAACATATGTATTATGATTATAAAATAAACAGAACCATTGCTTGGTTATTAGCTTGTATTCCTCCTTTACTAATATTTTTGATTGGCAACAGAGCTTTTGTTGCTACATTAGGTTTTACAGGAGCAATAGCATTTGGCATAGGTGGTATATTAAACATATTAATGTTCTGGAAGGCTAAGAAATTAGGGAATAGAAGACCTGAATATAGTATTAAGAAGAATGCTTTAGTAGGAATTGTATTAATAATCATTTTTATTTTAGGAATAATCTATGAGATATTGAGAACACTAAGTGTTATTAAGATATAAAAAGAAAGAGAAAAAAATTTAATTAAAAAACTTAGTAGTAAGTTTGCTCTGGCTCTTCTTCAGACTCTGATTTTTTTTTCAAACCAATTATCAATCCTAGTACAACCAATAGTACTACTAGGACAATTAGGCTTATCTCAAGCACTTTCTTTACAGAGCTGACATCAGAGCCTTTTACTGTTAGTGTCAATGGTACTTGCTGCAGTGTTTCTCCTGAAGATGCTATTGTTACACTGAACATATGATCTCCGCTAGTTGCTGATTTGTTAGGTGTTACATAAATGTAAGCAGCTTCTGTTTTCTTTGCATCAACAACAATTGCATTACTTGGGCTTACTTCAGCTGTTGCCCAGTCAGATAAACCATCAACAGTTATTGTGTATGTTCTTGCTGAGCTACCTTCGTTTGAGATTGTCAATGCATAGATTGCTGCTTGCTTTTTCTCAACTTCTTGTGACTCAGGACCTATTGTTAGAACTGTTTTGCCAGTTCCTTTGCAAAGGTCCTCATCAGCAACAACATTTATTGTGTAATCTTTGCTTATTGAATCCTCACCATCATTGTATTTTACTGTTACAGTTGCTTTGTACTCTCCTGTAGCAGCACAGTTAGGTATTCTTATGTAAACTTCCTCAGATGTTATTGTGTCTTCAGATTCTATTTCATCAATGTAAACTGAATCTGAAACATCTAGTTCAGGAATAGATAAAGTAACCTTTACACCCTCTTCGTCTTTTTTTCCAACATTTTTAATTCTTGCTGTAGCAATCAATGCTCTACCTGCTTTTACTTCATTTTCTGGAGAAAATACAACATCTTTTATCTTTAGACCATGTCTCACAGTGTCTATCTTTAGATTGTAGTACTGTATTAGTGTCTCGTCATCTCTGCTTGAAACCATTACTTTCAATTTGTAGTTGTCTTGATCCATTCTGTCAGGCAGTGTAAGTGTTAGTGTTTTCTTGTATGTTGTATTAGCTTCTACATCAAAAACACTTGTACTATCAGAAATATCACCATATTCATAGCCATCTAGTGTTGCTGTTATCTTTACATTTTCTACATCTGATAGTGCTGTAATTGTTACTTTTATGTCAATGTCATCATTTCTTTCCAAACTTAATCTGTTTGAAGCGCTTGGTGATATTGCATCACCATCAATTTTAACCGAGTCTATGCTTACTGGCACAGTAGCTGCGCTCACAGCTAAAGCGGATAGTAAAAGCATAGCTAGTATTGCAATACTTTTCACAATTTTATTCATCATTTTGTGGTACCCCCAATCTTTATTTTATAAGTATAAGTTATATGAGTTAAATACAAACTCATATTTAAACCTTTCGTTTTTTAGTATTCTTGAGTAGTCACTTTTTTGTCCTACTCTTTTGTCAAAACCTATGTGTATCATCTCTATCTTACACTAGTGTATTATTCCTATCTAACTACTATGAATCTATAAACAATTCTGTGTACATCGTTGTTGCTAATTGTTAATCTTACTACATACTCTCCATCTTCTGCATACTCTGGAATTTCTAGGCTTAATGTTTCTGTTCTTTCGTCACCTTTCTTTAAATCAAAAGGTCCTATGCTGTCTCTAACTGCAAGTTCTTGTATTAGCGCTGTTGCTTTTACATTCTTAAGTTTTATGTCACCTGTATTTTTAAATCTTAGATTAAAGTTCACTGTATCTCCTGCTTCTACTATATCTCCGTTAGGCATATCAATTGATTTGATGTATACTGTTTTTAGTATTCTTTCTTCTTCACTAGGTTTTACACTAATGTAAGCATAAGTTTGATCTGAATGAGTTAAACCATCATTATCAGTGACAGTTAAAGTAACTGTGTAATTGCCAGTTGAATCATAAGTATGTGTTATTGTTGGGTTAGCTGTTGTTTCAATTGTTCCATCACCAAAATCCCATTGATAACTTATTATTGCTGTGTCATCTGTACTTTGGCTAGCGTCAAATGTCACTGCCTCATTAACATAACCTGTGTAAGGTCCTCCAGCAACAGCTGTTGGTCTGCCATCAGCGATTACAGTTATTGTGTCTGTATCAGTTGCGCCATCATTATCAGTAACAGTTAAGGTAACTGTGTAGGTTCCATAGTCAAAAGAGTGTGTTACAGTTATTCCAGTTGCTGTTGTGTTATCACCAAAATCCCATTCATAGCTAACAATAGTTCCATCAGGATCATATGAATTGGAAGCATCAAATAGTACTGTTGAATTAGCAGCAACTGTTCTATCTGATCCTGCATCTGCTACTGGTGGTCGATTTTCTGCTACAGTAATCCAGACTGTGTCTTGGCCTGTTAGACCATTGTCGTCAGTTACTATTAAAGTTATTTCATGTTCTCCCTCTGGCAAAGTTGATGTAAAGCTCTCTGGTTCACCAGAACCAGATTTTATTTCTCCATATATGTCAGATGTCCATGAATAGCTAACAATACTCCCATCAGGATCAGAGACAGATGCATTAAATGTTATTTGTTCATCATGATTAAATATTGCGCCATTTTCTGGAGAATTTATTATTACGTCTGGAGCTGTTAAAGGGTTAATTACTATCCATATTGTGAATGTGTCTGTGTATGATTGATTGTCATTATCAGTAACAGTAAGAGTAATATAATGTTTTCCTAAGCTGAGATCATCTTTAGTAAATACTGCAACATTACCTATTGTACCATCTTTATCACTTCTCCAACTATAGCTTGTTATATAACCATCTTCATCATAACTTTGAGAACCATCAAATGTTATTGGATCTCCTTCTTTAAAGACAGCACCACTTTCTGGAGATGTTATAACAGCTGTTGGAGCTGTTAAAGCTTTAACTGTAATATCTATGCTGTAACTGGCTGTTAAACCATCATCATCTGTTACAGTTACAGTAATTGTATGCCTTCCGTCACTTAGTGCAGATGTTGTGAAAGTTTGAGAGTTACCAATAACGCCATCTTCACTAGAGACCCATTCATAACTAACAATACTTCCATCTGAATCAGATGCTACTGCTGTAAATGTTATTTCTTCACCTTCTTTGAAATCATCCTCGTTATTTGGGGATGTGATTGAGACAACAGGTGCATTAAGTTCTTTAACTGTAATTGTTATAGAATCTGAGTTTGTTAAACCATCATCATCTGTTACAGTAAAAGTGATTGTGTGTGTTCCAGCTGATAAGTTAGATGTTTGGAATGATGCTGATGTTGATAATTGACCATCTATTGAGCTTGTCCATGAATAACTGACAATATTACCATCTAAATCAGAACCAGAACCAGAAAATGTAATTGTATCTCCTTGCTTAAATTCTTGACCATCTAAAGGAGACACTATTGAGGCTGTTGGTTCATTTAGTTGTTTTATATTTATTGTAATTGAGTCACTGCCTGTTTTTCCTTCATCATCTACAACTGTGAATGTTATTGTATGAGTTCCTATTGCTAATGAATTAGTTGAAAAGGATGAAAAATCACCTGTCCCTGAATTCAATAATCCATTTAAGTTAGATGTCCAATTATAGCTCACTATTGTTCCATCTATATCTGTTCCATAACCTGAAAATGTAATTGTATCTCCTACTATGAATGTGTCACCATCAAAAGGATCTGTTATAGAGGCAGTAGGCCAGCCATATTGGTTTACAGTTAGTGTTAACTGGCTGTAGCTGGAGTCCCCTCTTGAATCAGTTGCTGTTAAAATAATATAAAAAGTTCCATATGTGGAATAATGGGATTTGTTAACCTCTATATCAAGAGATTCATAAAGAGAGTCTGTTGTAGTTCCTTGTTCAAATGTGTATAAAGCATTATAGTTTGAGTCATAGAGTATGATACTATAGTCTATTGGTGGGTCCATGGAGTAAATAACAGCATCAAATGTTGTTGATTCACCTTCATTAATTGTGGATTGTCCTGTAAATTCTGTATATGTTGTAACTGCTGAAGCTGAGATTGCTGTTATTCCTAAAGAAATTATTAAAAACAATGAAAATAAAATTTTGTTTGTGAGTTTTTTCATTTTTCCTCCTTTATTTGTGGGTTGTTCTATTATACCCGCCAAGTCTCTTGATTACACCAAATGTTGTTCTCCTGTTTGTTCCTGTTAGGTCTCTGCTTCCATTTAAATACCATCCTTTTCCAAGTCCAAATTGTAAACCACATCTTATTTTTCTATCTTTGTTCATATAGGTATCCTTATTTAATGCCAAGACATTCCCTGTTTTGTTCAAAATTTTTTCATCAATATTCATCTCTCCTATTTCAATGGCATATCCAAGCTTAAATGGACCCAATCTAGCATCTGCTGCTAATTCCATGGCATTGGAGTATGTTTTTTCTCCATAAGCATTAAATCTTGTTCCTGGAACTGTTTCTTGTTCTAAAATGGCTTTGCCTTGAGAAACAGCAATGCTTGTACCTATTCCAGCTTTTTTGGATCCATATTCTGTTGAGATTCCGACAAGATTTACAGGCTTTCCCGCAGAATATATTACTCCAACACTTATTTTACTTGGTTTTATTGCAGTGCTTTTTGCTACTTCATATTTTTCTTCTTTTTTCACTTCCTTCTTTTCTGCTTTTTCTTTCTTTGCTTTTGCTGCAGCATATTGTATTTTAATGTAATTTTCTAGTTCATCTATTGTTTTTCCCTGGACATCTTTTGCTGGCATTACAATATCATTTGGATTCAAGCCGCTAAGCAATGGCAGTCCAAGAACAGAATCTTTTCTTCTAAGATTTCCTCTTTTGTCTGTGTAGAATTTTTTACCATTATACTCAAACTCTATTCTTTTCACTTCTTGTTGTTTAGTTCCTTCTGTTACTATTTTTTCTAGTGGTTTTGCTTTGGTAAGAGCGTACATCTCTTTAGGTTTCCAAGGTTTACTTCTTTCACCAATTTGTTTTGTTAGAATATCAGCTTCTAGTTTATCTCCTACTAAACCAAAGCGTATTATATCTATACCACTTCTGTAGCCAAAAGGCTTGTTCTGTTTTTTAGCTTCTTTATTAAAATCATCAATAGTGTTTTTTATATACTTAGCAATGTTTTTAGTTTTTACTTTATACCCTTCCTTTTCTAAAAAAGGAATAAGGATTTTTTCAATTCTTTTTGATATTGCTTTTATATTGTCATCAGGAACAGCACTAACTGAGATTAATGGTTTGTATTCAGATTCTTGTTTTGGCTGGCTAGTTTTGATTATTTTACCAAACAATTTATTTCCTTTTTTAATGGCAACATAATCCTCTTTACCATCACCATTTACATCCTGAATCTTTGCCCAAGTATATCTTGCTTTTTCAATCTCGTCAAGAATTTTAACAGTTGAACCTTTTTTAAGAGTTCCAATTTTTTTACCGCTAAGAGTAGGAGCATCTCTTATATTTCTGTCAGAATTCACCTGGATCATTTTTAGAGATTCTGCATTAGTTGCTTTTGCTGTAGTAAAAATAGTAGCTCCAATTAAAAAAGATTTAATATAATCTTCTAGTTTCATTTTTTAACCCCCAATCCTTTTATTTTCGATAATACTATTTTGTATCAAAGATCTTTTATTTATAAACCTTTCGGTTTTTAGTATTTTTAAGTAGTTATGTTCGATTGCTATCTTACGGTGGCTATTGTTCTTGTTTAAATATGAGCTTTTCCAGGCTCTCTTTTTTGTCTGGCGTAAGATAATTTTGATACACTGTATTCTTTTGTTTTATTTTTAGCCACGCCTCTCCATTATCAAACTCATATACTCCTGTTGCTCCATTTTCCATAATCTCTTTTTGTTTTTCTTTTGTTATAATTCCTGCCTTTACAAATTTTTTTAGTATATCTTCTACTGCCACGCTCAATGCTTTATTTTCTGGATTTAATTGCAGTTTTTTTGTTTTTTCCACTTTAAATTTGAGATAAGAGTAATCTTCATCTCCTGGTACAAGAACCAGGTCAAAAATGTTGTTAGCAATTTTTACATCATAATCATCTTTTAACTCACTTCCAATATACTGTGCCACTATCTCTGCTTTTTCTTTTTCATATTTCTCTTTGAGTTCTTGTTTTTCTTGAGCAAGTCTTTGTTTTTCTCTTTCAATCTTTCTTATTTGTTTTGTATAATTCTCTTTTTCCTTTTTAAATTGGTTAACTCTTTGCTTATATTCCTGTACCTTTTTTGTTTTTATATTCAGAGCATCCATCAAAGGTTTTTTTATAAAAGGATTAAAAACCCCAAAATAAAATGCAGCTAAGCTGCCAACAACCATACCAGCCACTTTGGCTTTTCTTTTTCTCAATTCTTTTTTTAGTTTACCACCGTCTTTGTTAAGCAGATATTTTTTATCTTCTTTTTCTTCTTCCTTTGTTTTTTCTATATCAACTATGACTTCTTTTACCATTTTTTACCTCACATACTCTTTTAAAACTCTTTCAAAATCTTCTTTGCTCCAAATTTTTTTCTCTTCGGGAAATATTAGTTTTGTTGTGATTTTGTTAAGTTGAGAAGCATAGTCTGAGTGAATAGCATCTTTGAATATTTTACTGGTTGGATCATATTGATGAATCCAGAAAGGTTTTCCTGTATTTGCAGCATACCTTGAAAACTCTAATTCATGAGGGATAAAATCAAGCACTTCTACTTTTAGACCATCATTAGCCAAATCAATTATCATCTTTCCTAATTTTATCATATTTCTTTTATATTCACTAGGCTCTTTAACATGGGTAAATACAACGCCATATCTTGAATTTGCTAATGTTGTAGCAATAATCTTTAGAATGTCCTCTTTTATTTTTTCGTTTACTATTTTATCTTTTATGTTATTTATTAAATATTCTATACTATCTTCTTCGTTTTCTTTGAATGTTTTATCTATCTTCTTTTTAATTCCATTGTTGATCTTGTTCTCTTTTATATACTCATTGATTTTAGTTTCTATAGAGTTAAATATTGAGTTGTTTATTATTGCTAAACCATCTGTCAATGTTGGAGTTTCAGGAGTTGTTATTAACCATTTCTCGTCAGCTAATTCTATTAAATCAAGAACTTCTTTTCTATTTGAACCAGCGACATCAATGAATATTAAAGAAGGCCCCCTCTTTTCTTTCAGCTTTTTTATTTCATTAATCAGTTTTGAGTAATACTCTTTGTCAGCTTCTCTTACTGCTCTGTATGTTTTTTCCCCTAAGGTTAATCTATAACTGTTTATTTTTGTTGGGATTATCAGATCTTCTAAAGAGGAATTTTTTATGTAAAATAAAGTAGGCAATACCTTTTTTCCATCTTGATTAGTATAACTCTCATAAGCCTCATTTGGAATTAATGCTCTATTAATTGATTGTTGGTTAGGATCATCATCAGCATCTATCACTAACGCATATCCATTCTCAGGGCCTACACTAAAATTTTTATTTCTTAAAATTTCTCTGGCTTTTGTGAAAACGTATGCTGAAGCAATTGCAAGATTAGCAGCTGTTGTGCTTTTTGCAACACCGCCTTTTGCAGAAAAGATTGTAACAACTTTTGGAGAAGTTTTTCTGTTTGCATTAAGCCATTTTTCATAAAATCCTTCTGGATCATTGTTTATTTTTTCATAAATCAGTCTTTCAAAATTAGAAGGAATAGAATGCTTTGGCGCTTTTATTAATAGACCTTTATCCATTTTACTACTAAATATTAGTAACTAATATTTAAATCTTTCGTTTTTTTATCACTTCTCAGTAGTTTTTTGATTTAGTTTTTCAAAGAAAGCGTCTATTTCGTCATCAGGCAAATCGTCAAAATTAATATTTCTTCCTTCGCCATATTTTTTTATCTCATCAGGACTTTTTTTTCTAAAATGTAACTCTGGGAGATATCTGCTTTTACTATATCTTTTAATAAGTTCTTCCATATTATTATGAATAAAATTATTTTCCAATTTTTTTAAGGCTTCGTTATATACATTTTTTATTTGAGCAATAAATTCTTTCATTAATTTTTCATGGCTGAAATAGGAATTTATTATTCTATTATATTCTTCTACCTCTAAGGCATACTTGATGTATTCTTCTTTTGTAGAAGCAACTTCTTCTCTAATTTTTTCATTAATTGCTCTGTTCTTTTTTGTCTGTTTTATTTTCTTTTTTATGTAACTTGTATTTTCTTTTGAATATTCTAATAAAATTTTCCAAAAATTTTCTGATCTTTTAGGATTTATTATTGACAATAAATTATCAAAATATTTTTCAACAACATTTTTTGCAAGACCATTTAAAATGTCATCTTTTGTTATTGGTTTTTGTTCATCTATTTCATAAATATATTTTATTTCTTTACCTTCATGCCCCATTTTTTTCTGATGATTATAAACTTCAGGACATCTTTGAGTTAACTCTTGTTCAGGAAATTTAGGGAGTAATTCTTCTAACGTTCCTTCATTAACTTTTTTTAAAACATTGTATGTGTCTAAGTTCAGTTTGTATTCTTTAATCAATCTTTCAACTCTAGAGATAATGTTTTCTGAGATAGTTTTATACTGAATTATACTCTCTTTAAAATATGGTGCTATGTCATTAAATTCTTCTAGTTCTTTTTTCTTTTTTCTAACGTTTTCTAAATCTCGCTTTGCACCTTCATACATTCCTGGAAGAATATCTTTTAATTTGTCTGCCTCACTAATTTTTTCTATGGCTAATTTTTCAGCTTCTTTTGTTTTCTCTAAATCCTTTTTTGCAATATCTACTATCTTAAAATTTCCATTAAAAAGTTCTGCAAGATACGATTCTTTTATCTCAGAAACCATTTTATATTATGTATGCGATTTTACTTTCTCCAAATCTTTCTATATATGAAGGAAGTTTAGCAAAAAAATTATTAGAATTTAACTTCTCTCTTGTTCTTTCTATGATTTCTTTGAATTTTATTTTAAAATTATTCTCAGTAGCCTCTATTTCTTTAATACGATTGGTTGTTATCTTTGTGAGCCTGTTATAAAAACGAATTACTCTAAATTTTGGCGATAAATTTTCAGTATATTCTTTGATTAGATTATATTTTGCAACTTCTTTGTTCATGTCCTGTTCTATAATCTTTTTTTTATCTTCTACATAACTCCTTAATGCTTCTAGTGAAGATTCCGCCTTTTTTACCATCTCTTCTCTTCCCGAATTTTTTGAACTATACAACCAATGTTCAAGATGTTCTTTATTTTCTTTAAAGTAAATTTCATTTTCTTCAAGATCTTTTTTTAATTTCTCCATACTTTTATTATGATCTTCCTTCACATCTCTTGCGAATTTTTGCAGATGATAAGGGGAGACATAGCAATTATGCAGGAGATAATTATATGAAATATCTTTTGGATTTGTTTTTTCCCTTATAATTGAATCAATCCTATCTTCAATTATTTCTTTGTTGTATTTATTGATACAAGCAGGGATGGTATATAGAATTTCGTTTGTTTTCTTGAGTTCATCTAATAATTCAGGAGTTTTTTGTGTTACTCTTTCTTCATATTTTTTTATTAGTTCTTCATATTCTTTTATTAATGTTTCTAAAGCACTATTTTTAATTTTTTCAGTTTCTTTTAAAATGTTTAGTTCCTCAAAATTATTTAAATTAAACCCTTTTTTTTTATGTAATATTTTATTTATCTCACTAACAAAATAATTAAATATATTCTTTGTTTCTTTTTCATATTCTTCTCTTTTTTTACAATAATCTTCAAAATCAAATAAAAATGATGATTTTATTTTTTTATAAACTTCTTCTCCTTTTTCAAGACCTTCTTTAATTCTTTCCCTTTCTTCCTCTGTTTTTTTAATTTGAGTTTCATAGGATTTCCACCTTTCTTCAATAACAGATAAAATAAAAGGAGAAAGCTCATCTTTTTCTTTAGACTCATACTCTTCTTTTGCCAGTCTCATCAACCTTTTATTTACGTCTATTAAGGTAGGAATTGCACTATTCACAGCTATGCTCAATTTATTCAATCCAGATTCAATATTAGAACGATTAATTTCTCCTAAGTATGTTCTTCTAATTAGCTCTTCTTCAATTTCATTTTCAGATTTTTGTACAAATAGCGCAGTTATGTCACTCATGTTTTGGTTAGTTATTATTCTCATATATAAATCTTTTGTTTTTGTTACTATTTATAAATGGTGATTTTAAGCAAGCAAATATTTATAAATAGTCTAATTTTCTTTTAAATCAAGGGGTGGGTCGATGCCAGAAGATGAGCTAACAATTGATTTTAAGAAGATTGAAAATTTCTTTAATAAGAATAAAAAAGTATTAGTGCCTCTTGTTTTAATTTTAATCCCAATGCTGTTTTCTTTTATCTTTAGAATACAGCCAGCCTATTTGCCTATAACAGATGACTGGGCTGAAGATAGTGTTTATGCTTCTATTAAATCAAGCATCCAGAGTCAGATAGATAAAGACTACCCTAATCTTCCTGATAAAAACAAACAGGCATTAATTGATGAACAATTTAAACAGTTTCTTGCTCAGAATGAAGAGTATGTTAAAGAGCAAATTAAACAGACATCTGCTTATTTCAAAAGCAATTTTCAGGATGAGGATGGTCATACTTATTTGCTGGCTATTGATCCTTACACTTATTATAGACAAACTAGGAATTTGATTACAAAAGGACATGTGTGGGATATTGAAAAAAATGGAACTGCTTATAATGACCATATGATCGCTCCTTTGGGAGTAAAGATCAAAAAGAAGTTTTTGGGAGCTAATTTGCACGTTTGGATAGAGTATTTATTTTTTAGAATTGCTTATTTGTTTAAGTCAATTAGTTTAGACACATTGGATAGAGATTTGATGCATGTTGTATTTTATGTTCCTGTGATTCTTTCTATGTTGGCTGTTATTCCTGCATTTTTTATTGGAAGAAAATTTGCTGGAAATTTTGGAGGTTTTGTAACAGCTTTTCTAGTTGCTATTCATCCTGCTTTTATCAATAGAACAGCAGGAGGTTTTGCTGATACTGATGCTTATAATGTTTTGTTTCCTTTATTAATAACAGGATTGTTTTTGTTTGCATTTTACGCTAAGGATTGGAAAAAATATCTTTATGCTAGTTTAGCTGGTTTATTAACAGGAGTTTATGCATGGGTATGGGTTTGGTGGTATATTTTTGATTTTGTATTAGGAGCAGGAATTGTTTATTTGGCTTATTTACTCGTCACAAAAAATAAAAAATTTAGAGATTCTTTGATAGTATTTGTTGTATTTTTAGTAGTAGCAGGAATATTTGCATCAATTTTTTCTTCTTTTTCAGCTTTTGTTAAAGCACCCATTCAACCATTATCAGCTATAAAGATAAAAGAAGTTACTCATCCAACATTATGGCCAAATGTTTACAGAACAGTTGCAGAATTGAATAAAGCTTCTTTTAAGCAGATTATAAATACAATGGGCGGCGGATTGTTAATGTTGATTTCTTTTATAGGAATTTTGTTATTATTTATTAAAAAAAGAATTAATGCAGGTACATTATTTTTATTATGGTTTATTGGAACTATGTACACTTGTACAAAAGGAATAAGATTTACTTTATTACTTGTACCTGTTTTTTCTATTGGGATCGGAATTGCATTTGGCTGGTTTTATAATACTGTAAGTAAATGGATAGAAAAAGAACTTAAAATTAGTAAGATGTTATCTAAAACTACTGTTTTAATAATTTTAGCATTATTGTTAATTTCTCCTGTAAAAGCAGGTTGGAATCAAGTAAGAACTCAAGAAATTCCATCTATGAATGATGCTTGGTATGATAGTTTAACATATATTAAAGAGAATTCAAGTAAAGATGCAATAATTAACTCATGGTGGGATTTCGGGCATTGGTTTAAAGCTATAGCAGATAGAGCAGTTACTTTTGATGGAGCTAGTCAGAATACTCCTATGGCGCATTGGATTGGTAAAGTTTTGTTAACATCTAATGAAGATGAGGCTATTGGAATTTTAAGAATGTTGGATTGTGGAAGCAATAATGCATTTGAAGAACTAAATAATGTAATTAATTATACTCCAAAATCTATTGATATTTTGTATCAACTTGTTGTATTGGATAAAGAAGAAGCAAAAGAAGTTTTATTAGCAAATAACCTAACAGAAGAACAAGCTGAAAAGGTATTAAAATATACTCACTGTCAGCCACCAGAGAATTACTTTATTACTTCTGGAGACATGGTTAGTAAATCAGGAGTGTGGGCTCATTTTGGAAGCTGGAATTTTACAAAAGCCGCTATTTATAGGGATATAAGTGGAAAGCCAAGAGATCAAGCAATTCAAATATTAAAGGAGAATTATTCTTTAACAGAGGATAAGGCAGAAGAAACATACAATGAATTACAGGTAACAGAAGGTGATAAATGGATAGCTGGATGGCCTAGTTATGCATCTGGATTAAGTAGTTGTTCTAAACAAAATAATAAATTATTAATTTGCGATAATGGTTTAAGAGTTAATTTAACTAATTATGATGCTTATTTTATGGGTCAGCAGGGAAAAGTTATTCCTTACTCTATTACTCATAATATAAATGATACAGTTAAAGAAAAAATACTAGAAAATAGTAACTTGGACTTCTCTGTTTCATTAATAGAGGAAAATGGGAAATACTTCTCTATTCTCATGTCAAAAGAATTAGCTATGAGCATGTTTAACAGATTGTATTTTTATAAAGGCCTTGGTTTAGAACATTTTGAGGAGTTTAGTCATAAGAGAGATTTAATGGGCTCTGAAATTTATGTATGGAAGGTTGATTGGAAAGGAAAGTAAATATGAAAATTACTGAAAAGGAGGCAAGAAAATTTATTAAATAAAAAATGGACATTTCTGTAGTAGTTCCGGTATATAATGAAGAAGAATCGGTTTTGGAAACCATCGACAGAATCAAAAAAGTTATGAATAAATCTAGCTATAAATATGAGATTATAGCTGTAGATGATGGTTCAGAAGATAGGAGTGGAGAAATTTTGGAAAAAATCAAAGGGATAATAGTTATTCATAACACCCATAATATAGGCTATGGTGCTTCTTTGAAGAAAGGAATAAAGCAAGCAAAAGGATATTGGATATTAATAACGGACGCTGATGGAAGTTATCCTATTGAAGATATTCCAAAATTATTAAAATATATTGATAAGTATGATATGGTAGTTGGCGCAAGAATAGGTAAACATATTAAAACTCCTGTACTAAGAAAACCTGCTAGATGGATTTTGAAAAAAATAGCAGAATTAATAACAAAAGCAAAAATACCAGATCTTAATTCAGGCTTAAGAATCTTCAAGAAAGAAATAGTGGAGAAATTTTGGACCATACTTCCAAATAAATTTTCTTTTACTTCTACAATAACAATAGCTTTTTTGATTAACGATTATTTTATTAAATATATCCCAATAAATTATTATGCAAGAAAAGGAAAATCCACAATATCACCTATCAAAGATTTTTTTGGATTCATTATTTTGATTTTCAGGAGCGTTATGTATTTTGAACCCTTGAAATTCTTTTTTTGGCCTGGCGTGTTGATATTCTTGCTTGGAATCATTATTGCAATATACCAATTAATTGTTTTGAATAACTTGGGAGATATATCTGTTTTTCTAGCCTTGATTGGAGTACAAATATGTTTTCTTGGACTGATTGCCGACTTGATTGTTAAGAGAAAATGAAAAAATTGTTTTTTTGTAAATTTAGTAAATACATTTATGGAGGATTTATTAGTTATAGTTTGAGACTGGGACTAACTACTTTTTTGACGGAAATTCTTGATATTTGGTATTTCGTTTCTTATATTGTTGCCTTGAGCTCGGCAACACTCTTTAATTTCTTTTTTAATATTTATATAACATTCAAAGTTCAAAACAAAAAAACAAAAAGATTCATGAAGTATCTTGTCACTGTTCTAATTTTTTATTTTTTGGATGCCGCAGCTGTAAGAGTTCTGACAGAGATCGTGAATCTGCACTATCTCTTTTCGATATTCTTGGTTACTTCGACTTTGTTGATACTCAAATTCTTTACCTACAACAAACTAATTTTTTGTTAAACAAATTTAGCAGATATCTTGTATACTCTTGCTATGGGGATGCCTTGATATTTGATCTCCTTTTCTAAATTCAAATATTTATCCAAATTTTTACTCCAAGGATGGGTTACGTTAAAGTAAGTTGGATAAACGACCAAAACATGAAATTTCTTGATATCTGGATTATTTCTCTTGGCTGAATCTATGACCATATATTCTTCTTTGAAACTAATATTGTTTGATTCAAAATAATCTATAAACTTGTTCGATTTGATAACCATTATTGGATCAAAATATCCAATAAAGTTGCCTTCTTGGTCAAACTGAAATTCACTATTGAGCCAATAATAATCCCAGTACAAATATTTGATATCATATTTCTTGAACAATTTTTCTCTCAAGCTATCATTATTTCCGTATAACATTACCGCCAAATCAGCTTCTCTTTGATCTACTTCTGAAATAATGCTATGTTGATTTCTTCTTATGGAAACAAATTTTCTTCCGGTCAAAGCGTTTATAGCCGAGCCTATTTCTTTTGTGCTTAGAAATTTATCATTGACATTTGTATTTTCGATGATCCAATTTGAAACCTCAAAGAGATATGAGGGCAATGGTTGCATTCCAACTCGAATCCACTTATCTTCTTTTACCTTTTTGTTGAATTCGCTGATACTCCCTAAAACAATTAAAATCAATAATATAATTAAAACCAAATTCAATTTTTTTGTGTTTTTGATAGAGTGAATGAAAATAAAAATTGAAAAAGATGCAAGCAAAGGTTTAAGCAAACCAAAAGAGAACATAGCCATATAATGAGGAGAAAATTCCAAACCAAATAATGGGATTGTCAATAAAAAGTGAAAAGGAATGACAAATAAACTGATCGATAGGAAGGATAAGTATTTGGTAATCAAAATATGCTTTTTCAAGGAAAAAATAAAAAATATGGCGAATATGCACAAAATACTTATCATCGAAGAAAATAATGTATGGAAATCAAAAAAAATCTTTTTTAGACTTTCAAAAACAAATTTCATCTGGACTCTAAGTAAAGAGTAATTTACTTGCCCCCATTCTGTAATTTTGTTTGGAATATTTCCATGATAAATGAAAATTGGCTTGAACCAATATACCTGAGCAATTAAAAAACCTATTAAAAAAATAATTAGTATAGTCCTAAAGTCTTTTTTGAATAATAATTTTTCTTTTTTATGGGCAAAAAAAGAATATCCCACCAAGATTGGAATAAGAAGAGTAATTTCTATGAAAAAAGTTCCATGTGAAATAGAACCGAGGCCATAAACTAATCCAGCTAAAGTTGCATAAATATATTTGTTTGTTTTTAGGGTTAAAAATAAAAATAAAAAAAATAATGGAAATACAATTTTTTGGGTAAAAAGAGTGTATTTAAGGACTGGAAAACAAGCTAAACTATTGAAAAATAATGTGGTGAACAAAGCAATCGTTTTGTTTTTGAACAAAAGATATGAAAATATATACATTATCATGATCGATAAAATCATCAAGATGTATGAAGAAAAAAACATTGCAGTTATGGCGTTCAAATTAAATAATTTTGCAAAATTTCCTATGAGGAAAGTATAAAGAGGAAAATAACTTGGCAGAGGATCTGAGTTTGTGAAGCTTTTGAAAGGATTTCCTCCATACTTGACATGATTGATGGCGCCTAGTTGATGATATAGATCCCCTCCATACAAGGGACTGGGTAGTTGCTGAAATTGGGAAATTAAATTAAATTGAAAAATAAGATATATAATTATTATGATAAGTAGTACATAGTCTTGCCATTTTAACTTCGATTTAATATCCTTTAGATTCATTCCAACATGTCTAAAATTCATAAGGCTATTTAAATGTTGCTTTAAAAAAGAAATTATCTTAATATTGTTGCCCCGACTAGTATAGCAGTTCCAACAGCAATTGCAAACAATGCATTTTGTTTATCAACTTCTTTGTTTAGACAATAAATTAGCTCATCTTCTTTGACAATAGTTCTTGATTCCATGTAATTCTTTATGTCTGCTGTTTTGCATAATTCATTATCTGCAAAAGCACCAGTAAAAATACTATAAACGATTGAAAAGAATATTAGTGATAATCCAACTACAAATAGGTATCGCATATTTTAAGAATAAATACAACTTATTTATTTTAATTATTAACTATCTACTAGTGGTGACAAATAGAAAGATTTATATATTAGTAGTATTTTAGGCTACTTATGAAACTAGGAAAAATGTTACTTTTGTTTGCATTCCCATTTGTTTTTTATAGTTCTATTGCTCCTTCACACAATTTACCAAAAAAAGAGATTAAAATTATTAAGGAGTATAATCTTATCCAAAGTTTAAGTTTGGATGAAAAAATTGGGCAGTTGATAATTTCAAACCCTCCTTCAGGGGCATGGAAAGATTATCAAATTCTAGAAGATTTTATCAAACAAAATAAGATTGGCGGAATAATCTATTTTGGCTGGGATCTGAAGGATAAAACAAAAGAAGAAATTAAAGAAATGTCAAACAAACTACAAAGTTATTCCAAAATCCCACTTTTTATAGGTGCTGATATTGAGGGAGGTTTAGTAAATAGGATAAAGCATATAAGAGATATTCCTCCAGCAAGACAATATGGTGAGGAATATGAAAAATCTCTGGATAAAAATGAATTTTTAAATTATTTTAAGAAGGAAGCAAGTGATGTTGCCGATTTACTTAGTTATTTAGGAATTAATCTGAATTTTGGACCTGTTCTTGATCTTGAAACAAAAGGTACTTTTAGGCAGTATAAAAGATGTTACAGCAAAAATCCTGAGATTGTTGCAAAGTTGGCAACAGAGTGGATTGCAGAAATGCAGAAAAATGGGATTTTAAGTGTGGCAAAGCATTTTCCTGGGCATGGTAATGCAGATAAAGATAGCCATAATGGGATTGCAAGAATAATAAAAAACAAAGATTATGTCGAGAAGAATGATTTGATTCCATTTTATGAAGCAGTGAAAGATGATGTTGCAGCAATAATGCTTGGCTATTTAGTTGGACCTTATGATTCTGTTCCTGCGCCATTCTCAAACAAAACAGTTGATATTTTAAAAAACAAAATAGGTTATAATGGTTTGATTATTACAGATGATTTAAATATGCCTTGTGTGAAAGATGAGGATCATGGCGAAATGGCTGTAAAAGCAATTAAAGCAGGAGTTGATATGATTCTAGATATAAAAGCTGATCAAATCCCTTCTGTTATAAATGCAATTAAGAATGCTGTTAAGAAAGGAGAAATTGACGAGAATAGAATTAATTATTCTGTATATAAAATACTAAAAGCAAAGAATTATTTCAAAAATGAAACATAAACTAAGCATAACAATGGATGAAGGGACAATACTTAGAATAAGAGACAAACTTAGAGATGGTTTGTTTAGAAATAAATCTCATTTTATAGAGTATGCTGTGCAGAGGTTTTTGGAAAATGAATCCTAAAAATTATTATAAAGCATCACTGCATAATCATAGTAGGTGGTCTAATAAAGGCAAAGATCAGAGGTGCACTAAAAGTTTAGCTGATTTAGTTAACATATGCTTTAAGAAGAATATTGATATTTTTGCCTTGACAGATACTAATACAGATGCTGGATTTAAAGCCTTGATAAAAGATCCTAAAAAATATTTAGGTGAAAAATTTAAATTCTATAATTTAGATAATGTAGTTCTAAGGATAGATAAAAAAGATAAGATATATAAAAATGACAAAT
>JAFCFN010000005.1 GCA_017608625.1 Candidatus Woesearchaeota archaeon
CCAGTTTTACATATTTACAGCAGTCATATTATGTACATCGCTATTTGCTTTGGCCTCTACAATAAGTCAGAGAATAGAAGAAACTGATAAATTTGAAATTATAAAAGAAAATTTTGTTAAAGAAAGTGCTTTTGTAATTAATTCAGCATTATATAATAAGGATAATGTTTCAGAGCAGTTCAAAGAATTTGTTTTAGATTTTATAGATTATGCAAAAACAAAAGGAGTTGATTTAGAAGTATTATATTTATTAGTACAAGATGATATAGAAATAAATAATTATTTAAATACTAATATTAAAATAAATAATAATTTATTGAATAAAGGCGAAAATTTAGTGATTAATAGGACAGGTCAGATTGAGATTAAAGCATACGATGACAATTACAATTTTAAGATATCATACGAACCTTTACAACTAAAGGCAATATTAAGAAGCAAGGAAAATAATAATATACAGATATATGTGTTAAAATGAGTCTCTATAGAAAAGGGATAGCAATCTGGATGTCATGGGTGCTATTAGTAGCATTTATGGTAGCTTTAAGCGCATTTATGTATAACTGGATAACAGGATACACAGAATCTTCTGCAGAAAGAATAGAGACAAGCTATAATGAGGAAAGCTGCTCAAGTGTAGCAATTAGTGTAGATGGATGTCAAAAAGCAGAAATCTTAAATATTACAATAAGCAATAAAGGAGATTTAGAAATAGATAAAGTAATATTTAGATTGTATGATTTATACAATAATATAGAATCAAAAGACAAGGTTATTGCAATTAAGGCTGGTGAAACAAAGCAGTTAGAATTATTAAAACAAGGAACAATCCAGAGATTAGAGAGCATTCCTATTTTAATAAAAGGGAATAAAGTGACAATTTGTAGAGACAGAATGCATATATTTGAAGATATCACAAGCTGTTAATTGCGAGCGTAAGCGAGCCGACCTATCGAGCAAAGCGAAGATAGGTCAAAGCATTAACCGATTTTGCGGTTATAAAAAAAGAGGTGATTAAATTGGCCAAGCTGTCTGAAAAGCAAAAAGAGCTAATTAACCTTGAACTGGAAAGATCAAGGCTAAACAGAGAAAAAAGTGTGCTAATATTAAATAAGGCTTTGTTTTTATATTTCTGCTTTTTATTTGTAGGGGTTATTGGGTTTGTTAATGGATACATAACTCCTACATACCTAAATATATTGATAGTACTAGCATTGATAGCCTTAATAATAGGAATCTTTCCTTATATAAGTGTAATGTATAAAGAAGAAAAAAAACTAGATAAATTAATATCAATAGTAAAAAGAGGTGGAAAATGAAATTAGGAAAAAAGGCAGTTAGCCCATTAATAGCAACTGTGCTGTTAATAGCATTTGCAGTAGCTCTTGGAGCAGTTGTTATGAACTGGGGAAGAAGCTATGTAGAAACAACAGCAGAATATGCAGAACGAGGGTCTGACATACAAATCTTGTGCAGTAGGGATATAAATCTAAAAGTAGTAGATAAAGTAGAGAATAGTTTATGCTATAATGCAAGTGAGGATAAAGTAGAAGTTATATTAGAGAATGCAGGAACAATAGATATTGAGGGATTACAAGTGACAATTATTGGAGAGAAGGACATTAATACTACTGACTTAGATGAATCATCAATAAAAATAGGACATGTTAAGAGATTCAATCTAACATACGACAATGAAACAATGGGAAATATACTTGAGATTAAGTTTGTGCCAAAGATAAAAACTGCAACAACTAAAGAACCGGTTCCATGTGCTAACTCGCCATTAAGAAAAACTGATATTGTTGAGTGTTCATAAAAATAAATGGCTAGAAAGCAAACAATAGCAGTAATTGTTTTTTTAGTTATATTTGTACTGCTGGCAGTGTATATTGCAGTAAGAACAGCATTTATTTATAAAGTAGGAACTGGGTATGCAAATCAAACTACAGCAACAGTAAAATGTGTAGGATATATGTATGAAGTCAGCAATATAAATTATAGCAATAGCAAGTTAAGTTTTGACTTGGAGAACAAACCTTATAGCAGGCATGATTTGGACAAAATAAATGTTTTTAGTGAACAAGATCAAAAACAGATTATAGCAAATGTTGTTATTGGTAGCAGCAAAAGAATAGAAATTAATGACTTCAGTGTTAACAACAGTTTTTTAATTGCTCCTGTAGGTTGCGAGGTTTATGGAAAAACATACAGTATAAGATGAAGAAAAAAGCACAGGTTTGGGTTTCAGCTGTATTATACATACTCATAATGGTTGTAGCAATAACTATTATTTTAAATACAGGGTTGCCTGTTCTGGAAAAAATGAAGGATAAAACAATTTTTGTACAAGCAAAAAATACCTTACTGACGCTTGACCAGTATATTCAAAGAATAAAAGCTGAAGGCCAAGGTAGCCAGAGAGTTATTCCAATTGAAATCAGAAAAGGAGATTTTATTGTTGAAGGGGATAAATTATTATGGCAATTAGAGACAGAGGCAGAGATTATAGAGCCGAGATCATCTATAGACATTGGAAATATAAGGATTTCCTCAAACTCTGATGTTAATACAGTTGAAACAGATAGCTGCTATATATTGGAAAATAGTAAGATAAAAGTGAACATAACAAAGTGTTCAAATTGTCTGTCCAGCCAATTAATCCAATCAATATATTTCAAGGATACTTCCACATTATTAACAGGAAACTTTTCATTTAAGATAAATGGACAGGAATTAATAATAAATTACACTTCATTGAGTCCAGCAGGGAACAATACAAATATTGGCTCAGCAACTGTAACAGCACATTTAATTAATCAAACTAAAAATTTATTATTAACACTTGAAGGAGGAACAGATTTTATTAAAACAACTCTAGAATAAAAATGTCTCCGGAAAAACTAAAACAAAGAAAAACTGGTTTTTATTTAGATCTTTTACCAAAACTAGTTAAACTGCCAGATTTAGAAAAAATAAAAGATAAAACAAAGCTTAATGTAAAATATCCTTTACTTCCGCCTTATGCTTATGCACATATTTTCTGGGATAGTAAAAATAAAGAATTAGTTTATTTTGTTGAAGAACCATTGCTTAATGATACAGAAGAAGAACTTCTAAGATTAGTGCAACTTGGTTTAGAAGAAATGATTAATATCAGTTTTATAAAAGCTGTTAAAAGTGCTTTGGTTATGGAATATCTTGAGAGAAATGTCCAAAGCATACTTTTAGAATTAGGAACAAAAGTAAGCAAAGAAACATACAATAAATTGATGTATTATATATACAGAAATTCTGTTGGTTTAAATGAAATTGAACCTTTATTAAGGGACTATTATATAGAAGATATAGAATGTAATGGAATAGGTTTTCCTTTGTATGTTGTTCATAGAAAATATGGCAATTTAAGGACGAATATAGAATTCAAAACAAAAGAAAGATTAACAGATTTTGTTGAAAAGCTTGCTCAGAAATGTGGAAGGTATGTAAGTTATGCTAATCCTTTACTAGATGGTTCTTTACCAGATGGAAGTAGAGTAAATGCAACCTACACTCAGGATGTAACAACAAGAGGTCCAACATTTACAATTAGGAAATTTACAAAAGAACCATGGACACCAATTAATTTGATTTCTTTTAATACTGCTTCTCCTGAAGCATTTGCATATTTGTGGATAGCCATAGAAAATAAAATGAACATAATGGTGATAGGAGAGACTGCATCTGGTAAAACTACTTTTTTAAATACAATTGCTCATTTCATTCCTCCTGAAGCAAGAATCTGTAGTATAGAAGACACAAGAGAGTTAGCTTTGGCTCATATAAACTGGTTACCATCTGTTACAAGGATTGGTTTTGGTATTCCTGCTGTAGAAGAAAAGGCAGGTGAAGTAACTTTGTTTGATTTGCTTAAAGAAACATTTAGACAGAATCCAGATTATGTTATTCTAGGAGAAACAAGAGGAGAAGAGACATATGTATTATTTCAAGGTATGGCAAGTGGGCATCCAAGCCTCGCAACTTTTCATGCAGGCAGTGTTGAAACTTTTGTAAGAAGACTAGAAACACCACCTATAAAACTTCCTGCCTCTTTAGTAGAGAGTTTGGATATAATTTGTGTTACAACGCATATTAAAACCCCGAAAGTCAATATAAGAAGACTAACAGAAGTTGATGAAATATTAGAAGTAAAAGAAAAAATTGGAACTGTTAAATCCAATGTGCTGTTTAAATGGAATCCAGTAAAAGATAGTTTTAGTTCAATAGGAAAATCTCATGTTTTACAAGAAATATCAAAAAGAACAGGAATCTCCTATAAAAGTCTGTTAAAAGAGCTGCATAGGAGGGCTGAATTATTAAGAATAATGCACAAAAAAGGGATAATTGATTTGAAAGATTTCAATAAGATAATAAATGAATATTACAAAGATCCTGCTGCTGTTAGAAAAAAATTTGGTATAAAATGAGCATAGATAAAATTAAACAAAAACTGGAACAGGTAATTGCTGCTAGTGAGTTTTATGATGAATTGAGCAAGCAGATAATAAAAGACAATATTGAACTTGATAATGTTAAAATGAAAATGATCTTTGCTAAGAGAGAGATTCTAAAGCTTTTGTTGGATATCAAAAAATCTATTAGAGAGCTAGCTAAAAGTCAACTATGATTGTCTGGTGTGATAATGTTAAGCAACACTATAACTCCTCATATAAAACGGATACTAGAACTGATCAAGGAGTTTGAGCAGTATTCTCTATATAAAAAGGATTTTATAAATAGAATTAGTAAATTAAATAATGACTATCAGAGAAAGAGATTGTCTTATTTTGAGTATGCTGAAAAATTAAGAGAAATTTTAAAAGGTAAAACAACAAAAGAATGGTTAGATTATTACAACTCCCAAATTTATTCTCTTCTAAAAGATATTGAATACTATAACTCAAAGATATTTTATTCTGTTTATTCTGATAAGAGTTATGAGCAATTAAAGGTTTATGTGCCTTCTATAACTGAAAGAGGAGCTGAATTTATTGCTGACCAAATTGACAAAATAGAGGAAGCAAGACATGCAACTGCATTAAAAATTACAAGATTTGGAAGAAAAGAAAGAAGAAGAATTGAAAAAGAGCTTGAAGAATTACAACATCTGCTAAAATTAAAACTAAGAAGATTAAAAAGAGCTGGTATTAAAGAAGCTGGGTTGATAAAAGAAGAAGTAAAAGACTTAGAACATTTATTTGCATCAAAGTTAAGAAGTCTTGGCAGGTTTATAACAAAAGAGGTAGAAGCAGTAGAAAAGCCTATTAAAAAATGGTTCAGATTAGAATTAAGAAGAACAAAGAGGTTTGAGGCAAGAGAGATCGAGAAAATAAGAGAGGAAATTAAGGAGATAAAACATGCTATAAAACTAAGAATTAGAAGATTGGAGAGATTAGAGGAAAAAGCAATAAAAGAGCCAGTCATAAGCACAACTCAATGGTTGAAATTAAGACTAAAAAAACTCATTAGTGTGTTCAAGAGACCAAAAATAAAAAAGGTTCCTATTTCTGTTGTCGCACCTGCTGCTAAAAAACTTTCTTTTTTTGCCAGGTTAAAACTGTTATTTAAACCAAAAGAAAGGGTTCCTTTATTTGAGAAAATAATAACAGAAGAAAAAATAGCAAAACCAATTGTAAAACCAGTCAAGAAACCATTCTTAACTAAAATTAGTGAACTAATCAGAGCTCCTTTTGTAAGAAAAAAGATTCTGGCTAGAAAAACTATAATTGGAAAAAGTTTGCTTGATCTGGAATTATTAAGAAAAAAAGAAATAAAATTGGCAGCTGAAAAGTTAATTAAACCAAAAGTTCTGGCTGAAGAAGCAGAAAGAGTCGCTGCAATCTTAAAGAAAAAAGAGGTGATTACTCTTTATAAACCGTCAACAATAGGAGCTATTGCTAATCTAACAGTAAGGAAAATTTCTTTGTTTTTTATAAATAAATTTCCTTTCTTTTTTGAACAGTTGTATAGAAATTTAAGATTAGCGAATATTAGAATTTTGTCAAATACGTATGTGAATATAATGTTCTTTTTTTCAATAATTTCATTCTTTATTGGTACTATCCTTTTCTCGATTTTATATGCTTCTATTCTAAGTGGATTATTGGCAGGTTTAATTTTTTTAGTAGCAACATTTAGTGGTTTCTATTATTATCCTGTAAATGTAATTAAGAGTAGAATAAGAAGCATTAAAACAAATCTACCATTTGCAATCAACCATATGGCTGCTGTTGTAAATTCAGGTGTTGCTCCAACACACATGTTTAGGCTTATTGCTGACTCAAAAGAGTACGGAGAAATAGTTATTGAAGTAGAGAAAATAGTAGAATTTATTGATTTGTTTGGTTATGATCTAACTTCTGCGATTAGAAGTGTTGCATCAACAACTCCTGAACATGACTTTAAAGACTTTTTGGATGGTTTAATAACAACAATAGAAAGTGGGGGAGATATAAAGACATATTTAAAAGAAAAAGCGAACTCTGCACTTAATACTTACCAGTTAGAGAGACAAAAATATGTAGAAACAATATCAACTTATTCGGATGTTTATACTGGTCTATTAATAGCAGCTCCTTTATTTTTTGTAATTGCCCTTGCTTTAGTGTCGATTTTAGGAGGCACTATTGCTGGTTTATCTGTAGATATAATTATAGCACTTGGAACTTATATTCTCATACCACTACTAAACATAGCATTCATCATATTTTTGGAGCTAACACAACCAATGATATAAAATGAAAATAAGACATAGTTTAGCAATAATCATTGGAATATTAATTTTGTTAGTTGATTTTTTCTACTTTACAAATACTGCGTGGTTTGTGCCATTAATTGTTGTAGCTGTAACAATTGCGTGGTTTCAGTTCTGGATTGATTTTTTTATAGGAAGGGCAAGACAAAAAGAGCTTGAAACAAGATTTCCTGATTTTGTGAGAAATCTTGTAGGAGCTATTAAATCAGGAATGCCTTTGGGAGAAGCAATAGAGCATGTAGCAAAAACAGATTATGGTACACTAAGCTATTATGTTAAAAGATTATCCAACCAGATTAGTTGGGGGATACCTGCATACAAAGCATTTGTTTCTTTTGCAAATGCGACCAAAAATTCAGTTATACAAAGAGCAATATCTACTGTTATTGAAGCAGAGAGAGCTGGAGGTAATATAGAGGATGTGCTAGAAACTGTTACAGAAAGTGTCATTAATATTAAGAACATGAGAGAAGCGAGAAAAGCAGCTGTTCATGGTCAGGTTATACAAAGCTACATCATATTCTTTGTTTTCTTGGCTGTAATGATAATAATTCAGAATTTTTTAATACCTTATATGTTAGGTATGGAAGAAGAGGTTTTGCCTGGTTTAGAAGTAGGGGGTATGGGTTTAGTTAGAACAGGTTTGGGGGGAATTGTTAGAACGGTTTCAATAGATTTTTCATCATTTCCTGCACTAGTTTTTTCATTTCAAAGATGGTTGGTAAGTTTAAACGGAATATTTTTAATGCTTGCTTTAATAGAAGGGTTTTTTGCAGGAATCGTTATTGGTAAATTGGCAGAGGGTGAATTGAGGGCTGGTTTAAAACATAGCCTAATTTTAATGACAATTGCGTTTTTTGTTATTTCACTGTCTCAAGGAATGTTATTATAAAAAATGAGAATTTCTTTATATCTTGAGAAATCAATTGAAGAGAATGCCTCTTTATATTATGAAAAGGCTAAAAAACTAAAAAAGAAACTGGTCGGTGCAAAAGAAGCGCTGGAGAAAAGTCTGAAAAAATTAAAAGAGCTAGAGAAAAAGAAGATTGAATTAAAAGAAAAAAAGAAAGTAGAAAGAAAAAAAGAATGGTATGAAAAATTTAGATGGTTTTATTCTTCAGAAGGTTTTCTTTGTATTGGAGGAAGAGATGCTACATCTAATGAGATTATAGTTAAAAAACATACTGAAAAAAATGATTTGGTTTTCCATACTGACATAGCAGGAAGTCCTTTTTTTGTTATAAAAAATGGGCAAAAAGCTGGAGAAAAGACACTTCAAGAGGTTGCACAGGCAACTGCATCTTACTCAAAAGGTTGGAAACTGGGTTTAGGAAGTTTGGATGTTTTTTATGTGAAGCCAGATCAAGTAAGCAAAAAAGCTAAATCAAGAGAGTATTTAGCAAAAGGTGCTTTTATGATTTATGGGAAAACTAACTATTTACATGCTAACTTAGAAATAGGAATTGGAATTTTAAAAGATGGAAGGGTTATGGGAGGAGCTGTTGATGCTGTTAAGAAAAATTGTGAAAAATTTGTTTTAATAAAGCAAGGAAAAGAAAAAACATCTGCTGTTGCAAAAAAGATTCAAAAGATTATTGGTGGAGATCTAGATGAAATAATTAGGACTTTACCAAGCGGAGGTTGTGCTATTAAAAAATGAACATTAAATTAAAAGCAAGGTTATTACCAGTAACAATGCAAATTGGGAAGGCTGGATTAAGCGAAGCAGTAATAAAAGAAATCAATGCTCAGCTTAAGAATAAAAAATTAATAAAAATAAAATTTTTGAAAACTGCTATAAAAAATAAAGATAAAAAAGAGTTATTCAAAGAGCTTGCCAAGAAAACACAATCAGAGATAGTTTATAGTATTGGATTTGTTATTGCGTTACACAAAAATAGAAAAAATATATAAACATTATAAAAATAATTTAATAATAAATCCTGTTAAAAGAGGTGTCAAATTGCCTAGTGAAGAAGAGATTAAAGAGTTATTGGAAAATTATGGTTTTAAAGAGCCTGATAAAGATGAAAAAAAGAACATAGTTCCATTTCCAAAACCTATTAAAAAGTACAGACTTCTGCATGAAGCTTATAATCAGAATATAGAAGAGCTTTACTATTGGATCCTTGGCCATTTGAGAGATGACTGGCAATGGAATGTTGAAAAAATAAAAGATATATTCGCTGCAGCAGAAGCAAGTGCCTTTTTTGGTGTAACACAGCAAAGGGCTGCTTTACAACAAGATCAAGTGGCTAAATATTTAAAATATTGTGCTGATATGACAAAAGAGTTATTTCAGCTTGTTAGGGAAATGAGAGTTTTGGATGAAAGAATAAGCTATTATGAGAATACAGGTATGTGGTTAGATGAAAAAGGAAATATTATTTATGATCCTAATAAAGAAAAGGATCCAGAAAGTAGTGAAATTACTTTAAAAGGCATATGGATTGATTTGGTAGAGGGAGGAGCTAAAAACCCTGCTTCTGTTTATGGTTTAGCAAGAGAAGTAGGATTTACTATTTTGCCTGATCTATTTTTTAGGACTAGAATAAAAGAAGGAGAAAGCATAGACAAAAAAGTTGAAGAACTTGAATTTAATCCAAAAGTTTTGGAAGTTTTGAAAAGAAAACTAAATCAGTATTATACATGGAAAAAAAGAACATATAGAGAGCTAAAAACAAGAAGACTCTTTACATTAAGATATTTAAGACAACATTATGACACGATTAAGTTATATATAGATTGGATAAAACCTTATCTAGTACATATAAGAAAACTTCAAGGCAAGGAAAGAACATGGGATGAGGATTTAATAGGAGCATTTGAAGGCAGTTTAGTTGAGATAGAGATATTGGCAACAAAAAATGTAAAAGAGAAATACAAACCAGTTATACTCATTAATTGGGATCATAGAACAAAGCCTGCAATGGCTTTTCATGCAGAAGGCTATCAAAGAGGGCCAGTGCATGTTGGAAGAACAATAATCACAATGAGAGCTTATAGTTGGACAGAAGAACAAATTAAAAAATATAAGGAGATGAGAGCTGATGAGGACATGGGAGTATTAAGCTCAATAGACGCTTCACTTAAAACTGCTATTGATTCTTTAGGAGATGAATTAAAAAATTATTTGAAAGAAGCTGGAGAAACTTTTATTGAGAAAAAAACAGAAGAGACAAAGCCTAAAGAAGAAGGCATACTAGAACCCTTTGCAGCTGTTGTTAAAGGATTTGGAGAGATTGCAGGAGCATTCTTACCTAAAAAAGAAAAGAAAAAAGAAAAAATTAGTAAATTTATGATAAAAGCAGATGAGAAAGCGTCAAGAAAAACAGCACTTAAGACAATGTGGCAAGTTTATAAAAACTTTAAAAAGTCTCATGGATTTATTACTTGGTAAAAAGGAAAGGAGGTAAAGGTTAACAAAAGGGGACTAAGCGAGCAACTTTGTTGCGAGCGCATGTCGCCTAGACGTTAACCGGCTTACGGTTATGATATTTGGAGAAGGATATTATTCTGCAATGGATGCTGAATATCAAGGTACAGGGCTAAGCCCAAAAGATATTGGTATTTCTACTCCTCCTATGAAGGATCAGTTAGAAGGGTTAAAAGCAAGAATATTTCAAGGTGCTTCAAGAGTTGAATTAGGATTTACAGGAACAGGAAAAGGTTCTATGGGGAGAGGTGCACCAACACCTGGAACTTATGGTAAAGAAGAAAGAGAAGCAATAAGAGAGCTAGCTAAAATCAATAAAGTAGATTTAACAACTCATGCTACTGTAGGTGTTGGGGGATTAGCAGGTTTTACAGAAAGAGGACTGGATGAAGCAACAAGAGAGAGAAATTTAAAAGAAATAGAAAGGGCAATTGATTTTGCAGCTGATACTGCAAGAGGAGGACCAGTTGTTGTACACACAGGAGAGTGGCCAAGGCCAATAGCTGAAAAGTATTCTGAATTCAAAGAATATCCGAGTGAAAAAGAAAGAGCAGTATTACATATAGTAGATAAAAGAACAGGCGAAGTAATGGCAATAAGAAAAGACATGACTATCCATGAGCCTGTTTATAGAATAGATGAAAAAACAGGTGAGAAAATTTACGAGTATGAATACAATCCTGATGGTTCTATTAAGGGATTAAAATTCAGAGAAAGAAAATATGATGATATAGTAAAAGAAGAATTGAAAAAGAATCCTGAACTAGATCCTGAAGAAGCATTTATCAAACATTATTATGAATCTGAAGAAGCAATGGCAAGAGCTGAAAGTGTCAGATGGGCTACTGAAGCACATGAAAGAAGGAAATTGATAGAAGAAATAGAAAAGATCCCTGAAAAGGATAGGTGGAAATTTGCAGATTTGATTGCTAAGGCAGAAGACGCAAAAAGAGATCTGAAATGGATGGAAGAAGCTGCTGTTGGTTATGGAGAAAGAGCTGAGCTTTTTAGAGGAAAAGCAGAAAACTTCAAGCCAATAGAAAAAGTAGGTTTAGAAAAATCAGCAGATAGTATTGCAAGAGCAGCTGAGTATGCAATGGAACTAACAGAGCTCAGACATCTTCCTAAACCCCTATTTGTTGCACCTGAAAATGTCTTTCCTGAGCAGTATGGTGCTCATCCTCAAGAACTAAAAAAATTAATAGTTGAAGCAAGAGAAAAAATGGCAAAGGACTTACAAGATAGATATGGAAAAAGCGAAGAAGAAGCAAAAAGACTAGCTGAACAGCACATAAAAGCAACATTTGATGTTGGTCATGCTTATACATGGAGAAAATATTTTGAGAGGAAACCTGGAGAAACAATAGAAGAAGCTGACAAAAGATTTAACAAATGGTTGGCAAAACAAGTTGAAGAGTTAACAAAAGAAGGCATAATAGGCCATGTTCATGTTTCTGACAATTTTGGATGGGCTGATGAGCATGTTACACCAGGAAAAGGAAGGGTTCCTATAAAGGACTTTATTGAACAGATTAAAAAAGCAGGTATTAAGAATGTTATTGTTGAACCAGCTCATCAGGACTTTAAGGCAATGTTAGGAGGTTGGTCAGAGTTTGGAAGCAGCATTTATAGTGTTACAATTCCTGGAGTAAGAAGAGATACATGGACTGATGTTGAGCACAGTTATTTTGGAAGAACAGCACCTCCTTACTATGTTGTTGGTCCATTTGCACCAAGCAAGGACTGGACTTTATGGAGCCAGACTCCACTTGAATGATAAGAGACTTGGCTTTGCTCAGTCTCTTTTATCCTCCCCGCTGAGACTCTTCAACTTGGAGAGTATCCCACCCCCAACACTTAAGTTTGATGGTTGGGGGGCCGGGTGGGCGGGGAGTAGCGTGTAATAAAGAAAAAATATAAAAACAATAAGGCATAATTTTAATTAAAAAAGAGGTGAAAAGTGAAATTTGTTGTTAGCAAAGAAGAGAATCCTAATATAGGTAAGTATAGGAGAGAGGATTTGGAGATTGCAAGAAAGTTTGCTAAAAAAGTTTATGATGAGTTTGGTAATTTCTTGAAAGCAATTGTATTATTTGGATCAACTGCAAGAATAACAGAAAAAAAGAAAAAAGGAGCAGACATTGATATTCTGTTAATTGTTGATGATGTTACAATAACCCTAACACCAGAAGTTGTTGAAACTTACAGAATTATAGTAGAAAAAGCAATTGCTGATATATCTACAAGATTGCATGTTACAAGTATGAAACTTACAACATTCTGGGAATATGCAAGAGTTGGTGATCCTGTTGCTGTTAATATACTAAGAGATGGTGTTGCTTTGATGGATTCAGGGTTTTTTGATCCAATGAGAGTTTTGTTGATGAGAGGGAGAATCAGACCAACTCCAGAAAGTATATGGACTTATTACACAAGAGCTCCAACAACAATGCACAATGCAAAATGGCATATTTTAAAAGCTGCTTTGGATTTGTATTGGGCTGTTATTGATGCTGCTCACGCTGCTTTAATGAAACTTGGAGAAGTACCTCCTTCACCAAGTCATGTTGCTGACATGATGGAAGAAAAGATGGTTAAACAAGGATTATTAGAAGAAAGATATGTAAAGATGATGAGGAATTTCTACAATCTTGGCAAGATGATAACTCATGGAGAAATAACAGACATCAGCGGAGCAGAGTATGATACCTATAGAGAGGAGGCAGAAGATTTTATTAATGCAATGAAGGAGTTTATAGAAAAGGAGTAAAAGATATAAATTAAATTACTTTTTCTTTTATTATGAATTTTCTTAAACAAAAAAGATCATTTCTTCAAAAAAAGGATAAAAGCAAGAAAGCAAGCATAGATAAAGAAATAAAAGATTTAGTTGATTTGATTAATTCTAAAAAGAATTATTATACAACATCTAGCTGTGCTGGAAGAATTGTGTTGTTAACAAAAAGAGCAAATAAAAAAGGGGCCAGATGGCTGTTTGTCAGTCACAAACCAATTAAATATAATCAAATTAAAAAAGCATTAGTAAAACTACCAAAAACAGATATTTGGTTTAGGATGGAGCCAGTTATTTTGCATGTTGCTTGTTCCACAATAAATTCTGCTCAAAATTTACTAGATAAAGCAAGGGCAGTTGGTTTTAAAAGGGGCGGGATAATCTCAACTAAGAGAAAGATCATAATTGAGATTCAAGGAACAGAATTTTTAGATACTTTGATTGCAAAGAATAGTAAATTAATAGTAACAGAACATTACCTTAAAACAATAATAAATGAAGCAAACAAAAAATTAAGAATAACGAGAAAAAAATTAAAAAAATTTAAACTTTTGGTTTCAACACTGTAATTATCAAGGCAATAACTGCAAGAATTGCTATTATATTCACTCCAATTAATATGTTAGTGTAAGTTGATGATTCAAAAAAGCTTGTTTCTGTTGAAGTTACTGCTTCTTCTCCAGATTCAGTTTCTGTTTCTTCAGCAATTGTTGTTGATGTTGAAACAACTGTTGTTGATGATTCTTCTGTTTCTTGCGTAGTTACAGCATTACATTCTGTGATTTCCAAATTTGTTGATATTGAATATTCTAATTCATCAAAATCCCTATAAAGTTTTATATATATAGGATATGTGCCTGATTCTATTGAATCATTAATATCAAAGTTAAATGTTGCACTAAAATCATTATCGTCTGCATCATTTTCCACATCACCAATTAGCTCTTGATCCTCTATATTTAAGTCACTATTTGTTACAGTGATTCGAACATCATCCTCATCTCTTTTACCTAAATTTATCCCATCAACATAAAGTCTAACTGTTCTATCGCAACTTATTTGAGCTGGAGATAAAGTTGCTTCTGTTATTCTCAAATCATGAGTTTCAACATCTACATCAAAAGTAATGTTCCATTTTTCTCCATGCTTTGCTCCATGCTCATCTTCTCCAATGACATATATTGTTCCTGTGTAATCGCCATCAGCTTCCTCATTAACTTTGAATGTCATTAATTCAACAGTATCATAATCCTCTGAATCTAAATCAGAAGCATCTTCATCAATATCTTCGACATCATCTTCATCTTCTGCTAAATCACCATCTAAATCTCCATAAATAGTGATGTCTTCTATATCAACGTCATCATCATTTTCATCATAATCATTTTTTATTTTTACTTTAATAATAACTGAATCTGTTCTCTCAACATCAAAATTCGCTGGATTAGAGCTGTCTGAATCAGAATTGCCATTAATTTCTGCGTATATTTTGTCTATTTCTAGTTTATTTTCTCTTTGCATATAAAGAGGAACAGTCAGAGAGCTATTATCGCTCAGAGTTAAAACAGCGTCTGCAATTTTAATTGCAACTGGATCTCCATCACTATCAACTGCATCAAGCTCTTCAGGAATTCTTGCATTTAATACAAGTGTCCCATTCCAAGTATTTGTAATATTTGTAGGAAGAGGTCCTACATAGCTCAAAGAAAAATCACTTGAGCTAAATCCTGTTTTATAATTAGTAAAGCTTACTGCTGTTACATTTACAGGTGTTGAGTTATCATTTGTTAATATTATATTTGTTGAATTTACATAAATATTTTTGTCTGATGAGCTGTCTGCATTAGGGTTGCTAGCTTGCTGAGAACTAGAACCAAATGTCGGATTTGAACTACTGAATGTATTTGCAACACTGACACTAGCACTTGCTATAGAAATACTTAAAATAGCAATTATTAAGAATAAACTTGCTAATAAAATTTTTCTCATTTTTGAACCCCCAATCTTTATTAATAAACTGTTATTATTCGAAAGTGGCAATAGGTATATATAAACATTATTGTATTATAATGTATAGTTTATAGTATATATTATTCTCCCCATTTAGTTAAAGCTTTTTTAAGCTCTACATGGGTTTGAGCATATTTTTTCAAAGAAATATCTTTTAGAACTGCATCAACAGCCTGTCTCATTGCTCTTGCACCTGCTATTGTTCCATCTGGATGACCGTGTATGCCTCCACCTGCTTGAATTATAATGTTTTTGCTCATTAATTTTATTAACTTATCAACCAAACCAGGATGTAATCCTCCTGAACATACAGCAAATACAGGCTTTATGTCATACCATTTCTGTTCTAAGACATGATGTTTTTTGTTTTCAAGCATAATTTTTTCTTCTATTTCTTCTTCTATTTCTTGCACTTCTGCAGGAGTTGCTTCCATTTTTCCAACAGCTGTTCCTACATGCAATTGGTCAACTCCTGCTAATCTAGCTAATTTAGCTATAGTTAACATGCTTATTCCATGCTTTGGATTTTTTGTTAAAGCAGCATGCATTGCTCTATGAGCATGAATTACCATTCCTAAATCTAATTCTCTAATTGTCTGTAATGCTGCCCATCCTGCTGTTATGATATCAATCATAATATATTCTCCACCTTGGTCTTTTACAAAATGCGCTCTTTTTATCATTTCACTTGTTTCTGCTGTTATATTTGGCATGTAAATTTTTTTTTCTCCTGTTATTTTTTCTGCTTTGTCTCTTAATTTTAGTGTTTCAATAACTCTCTTATTAAATTTATTAAAAGTCATATTAGTTAAGTTCTCATCATCCTTAACAATATCACAACCACCAATCCATGCATTATATGCTACTTTTGCATGTTGTTCAGCTGTTAGACCTACTTTTGGTTTAACTATTGTTCCAACTAAAGGTCTATCTTTAACTTTTAGAAGTTTTCTTACTCCTTTAATTCCGAATTTTGGTCCTGGAAATGATTTAGTTAAAGATTTGGGAAATGTAATATTTTGTAATCTGAGATTTTTTATTGCTTTCATTCCATAGATATTGCCTGCTATTGAAGAAAGAATTTGAGGTATAGAACCTTGTTCAAATAATTCAATCGGATAAGCTATCTTTATTTCATTTGTTTTTTTATTAATAGAAAAAACATGGGGTTTTAGCTTTGTTGCTATTCTCTTATTCATTGTTACTATGTCTGTCCATGTTCCTATAGAGCTTTCTGCTGCAATATGTTCACAAGCTTCGTTAAGAGAAATGCCTTTGCTTGGCTCTAAATAGTATTCGCAGATTAGCTCATTTCTTGGTTTGTATTTTGTATCAATATATTCCAATGGCATCAGAAAAACCTCTTTTTTACCTCTTTTCTTCTTCTACAATTCTTCTTGCTCTCTCATAAGCTTCATCAGCTGATTTTGCAAAACCATGTTCTAGCAAAGATTTTGCCAATCTATTTATTTTTTGGAGTTTTACAAAGTCCATCTTCTATTGAGTTGTTGTAAAACGGTCTTCCTCTATATGGAAAACCCTTTTACCTTTTTTAGATTCTTGAGTTTTTAAAACTTTCCCTATGAATATAGTATGATCTCCTGCATCTAATTCTGAGATAACAGAGCATTCTAAATATGCCAGGCTTTGTTTTATTATTGGACAATCAATTGTTGCTGCCTCTTTTTTAGTAAAACCTGTTCCTTTAAATTTATCTATTAATTTTCCACTTGTTCTTCCACAGAATAATACTTTATCTTTTAATGAGTAAGGCATAAAATTAACTACAAAGCATTCTGATTTTCTCAGCATTTCATGAGAAAGTCTTGTTTTACCAATTGATATAGCATAAAGTGCTGGCTTGAAAGAAACAGGCATGTGCCAGTCAATTGTAATTATATTATCTTTCTCTATTTCCTTTCCCAAAATATCTATTTTTGCTCTTGTTGTAATTAACACAGTTTGTCTAGGATATGCATAGAGGAATGCTGGCATTTTACCTCTTTTTTATGAATTTAAGATATACAACTATATATAGTTTATGCTCACAACCTTCAAAAAGTTTTGGGAACAAAGTTCCTAAAAATTGGAAAATCAGAGATTTTCCAAATTCATTGAAAGCTTTGCTTTCAACGAAACCCCAAGAAAGCTTTGCTTTCTATCTTCGCTTTGCTCGACTTGCAAGCAAGTCAGCTCGCTTGCTCGCTGACAAGTAGGACTTGTTTTATTAGAAAGTATTTTAAATTAAAGAGGACTTAATTTTTTTATGAACCTTAAAGAACAATTAAGGAAATTAACAAGTCATAATTATATTTACTTAACCTCAAGAGGTAATAAAGCAATAGAACATGCTCTGTCCTTTGTCAAAGGTTCTTTATTAATTCCAGATCAAGGTTCTTGGTTGAGTTATAGGAAATATGCAAAAAGATTTAGTTTGGATGTTGTTGACGTTAAAACTGATTTTGGAATTATTGATTTAGATGATCTAAAGAAGAAAGTTAATAAAGCTGGAGCACTGATTTATCAAAATCCTGCTGGATATTTTGCAGAACAGCCAATAAAAGAAATCTATAAGATTTGTAAAGATAAGTGTTTAGTAATTCTTGATGTTTCTGGGTGTATTGGTGATTCTGAATTGTGTGATGGAAATTATGCAGATATTATTGTTTGCTCATTTAGAAAGTGGAAATTAGTTGATTTAGGTTATGGAGGTTTTATTTCTTCTAATAAGGAGTTAAATATTGAAGAAGATTTTGATAAGAAATATTTGAATAAACTAAATGAAAAACTGAACAATGTTAATGGAAGATTGGAATTTTTGTATGACAAGTGTAACAAAATAAAGAAAGATTTGTCATCTTTTGACATTGTTCATAAAAATAAAAGAGGGATTGTTGTTGTAGTGAAATTTAGAAATAATGATGAAAAAAACGAAATTATTAAATATTGCAACAAAGAAGGTTATGAGTATACAGTTTGTCCAAGAGAGATAAGAGTTAATTGTGATGCTATCAGCATAGAGGTAAAAAGGTTATGAGTCTTGACATAAAATTAAAAGATTTGAAAATATGCAAATTTGTTAAAAAAACAAAATCGAAATATTATTATTGTTCTAAAACAAATAAGAGATGTAATAAATTTATTCTTCCAGAAGAGTGTGATTTAAACAAATCATATTTTAATAATTTTATTGAAAAACTCAAAAAAAATTACAGAGATTTTATAAACAATAATTTTATAAACCAAATATCTAAATATCTATAAGGTGGTAAAATTGTCAAAATTACGTAAACCAGAATCAATGGAAGAGTGTGTTTATTTTACAAGAAGAAGCATTGATGGTGGAGAAGTAACTGCATGGGTCTTTAGGCAGATTTGCCCTAAATGCAAAAAAGGCCTAATGGGTAAACCAAAAGATGAAGATGGAAATGTCAAAATTAGAGCAAAAGAGTATGTTTGTCCTAAATGTGGTTATAGTGTTGAGAAAAAAGAATATGAAGAAAGTTTAATAGCAAATATAGAATATACCTGTCCACACTGTAAATTTAAAGGAGAGATTCAGGTTCCATTCAAAAGAAAAAAGATAGCTGGAGTTGATACTTTGAGATTCCAGTGTCAGAAATGTGGTAAAAATATAGATATTACAAGAAAGTTAAAGTAGGAGGGTAAATGAGTAAAAAGTTTTACATAACAACTGCAATAGACTATACTAATTCATCTCCTCATTTAGGGCATTTATATGAAAAAATATGTGCAGATTGCATAGCTAGATGGCATAGGTTACTTGGAGAAGATGTATTCTTTCTTACAGGTACTGATGAACATGGTCAAAAAGTTGAGAATGCTGCTTTAAAATTAGGAAAAAAAACAAAACAATTTGTTGATTCTATTGTTGAAGAGTTTAAGAAGCTTTGTAAAGTGTATAATATATCAAATGACTATTTTATACGAACAACTGATCCTCAACATGAGGAATTCTGTAAAGAAATATTCAAAAAGGTTTATGATAAAGGGGAGATCTATAAAGGAGAATATTCTGGTTATTATTGCACTGGTTGTGAGAGGTTTTATACTGATAAAGAATTAATAAATGGAGAATGTCCGGTTCATAAAAGAAAGGTTGAGTGGGTAAATGAAGAAAGCTATTTCTTCAAGATGAGTAAGTATCAGGATAGAATTTTGAAATTTCTTGAAGAGAACAAAGATTTTATTATCCCTGAGTTCAGAAGAAAGGAAATTATAAATAGGGTTAAGCAAGGTTTAAAGGATTTGAGTATATCAAGAACCAGTTTTAAATGGGGAATTCCCCTGCCAATTGATGATAAGCATGTTATTTATGTTTGGTTTGATGCTTTGCTAAATTATCTTTCTGCTTTGAAAGGTAGAGAAAAGAATTGGCCTGCAGATATTCATGTTATTGGCAAAGACATATTATGGTTCCATGCAGTTATTTGGCCAAGCATATTGATGGCAGCTGGTTATGAATTGCCTAAAAAAATATTTGTTCACGGTTTTATTAATGTTAAAGGAGAAAAGTTAAGTAAAACAGCAGGAATTATAGTAGATCCTTTTATTTTGGCAGAGAAGTATCCTGTTGATGCAATAAGATATTTTTTATTAAGGGAAATACCTTCTGGAGAGGATGGCAATTTTTCTGAGGATGACCTTAAATCTAGATTGAATAATGAACTAGCTAATGATTTAGGTAATTTAGTCAGAAGAATTGTTGCTATGATTAACAAATATTTTGATGGAGTTGTTGAAGGAGAGATTGATGAAGATTTAATTAAAAAATCTGATATATTTGACAAAGTAAATAAAGAAATGCTTAACTTACATTTGAATAAGGCTCTTGAAATTATATGGGGTTTTGTTAAAGAGTGTAATGTTTATATTAATGATAAAGCTCCATGGAAAATTGGAAAATCCTTAGGATTTTCCAAATTCAATGAAAAACGAAGTTTTTCATCGAAAGAAAAAGATAAAGAAAAATTAGCTTCTATTTTAGTTACAGCAGCAGAGGCATTGAGAAGAATTTGTATTTATTTAGAGCCATTTATTCCTTCTAGTGTTGAGAAGATAAGAAAACAGTTTGGTTTTAAAAAAGAGATGTTTGCTGATTTAGACAAAGTAGTTAAATCAGTAAAAGTTGGTAAAGCAGAGATCTTATTCAAAAAAGCAGAATAAACATTCTTTCAAAACAAAATATCTTCTGGATAATAGAAATATTTATATATATGATATTAATATTAAATTAACATAGGATATGCTCGATGTATGTCCTAAATATACATGGTGTTAATAAGATATTAATACCATATTAACCTTTGTTTTGGCGAACAAAGCATCGAGCATAATCCTTTTTCATACTCGTAAAAGCATAATGGTAAAAGCTGTAATTAATATAAAAGAAGAAACAAATAGAATTCTTAATATTATTAAAGCTAAATATGGTTTAAAAGATAAGAGTTCTGCTATTGATAAATTAGTTGAAGAATATGTGAAAAATGTTATGGAACCTAGTTTAAAACCTGAAAAGAAGAAATTAAATAATCCAGGGAATAATTATCCTCAAGAAAAGATGAAGGTGCATTATGTTGGATAAAGAGATTTATTTGAAAATAATTGCAGGATTTTTAATATCTTTAATAGCTGGATTGCCAGTATATGTGGGAGAGGTTTATGCTCAAAATATAATTCTTTCTGTAAAAGGCAGTAATGATGTTGAGGGTTTTGTAAAAGAACGGGATGACTTAATAATAACTGCCAATGTTTCTATATATGATGATACAAATATAACACCAGATCAACTTGAATTAACAAAGCCATGTCCTTTTATTGCTGGATGTAAACCATTTGAGTCATGCGAGCCACTAGAAAATTTTTGGTTCAGATGCACATATACACTTGATGATAGAGTTTGGGAACCAGAAGAACATAATGCAACTGTTAAATTATATTATGATGATGGATCACTTGCTCAGCAAACAAGTAAGAGTTTTGTTGTTGATAACAAAAAACCTGTTATAAACTCTTTTGATATTGTTCAGGATAAACAAAATATTTCAATTAGCTATAGTGTCAGTGATTCTGCATGCGATCATACAAGTTGTAATGGAAAATGTTCTGGTATAAAATCAGTTAGCATTTCTGCTGAAGAAGAGAATATTAATTTAATAGAACCTACAACAGAGTGCAGTAAATCAAATACTACTAAACTTAGCTTATTAGATTTTGGAATTGAAGATTTTGTAGGAGATAAAGATTTTACACTAACTGTTTGTGATAGGCTTAATCAGTGTGAAAGCCAAACAATAACAAGATTTATTGATGTTAAAAAACCAGATATTTATGATGCTAGATTAGTTGATAATGGGGAAATAGTAAAAGCTATAAGAGATTTTGCATCTGTTAGTTTTTATGTTAATATAAGTGATACTAATTTCAGCTCTGCAAAAGCTGATTTTTCTGATTTATGTTCTGGAGCAAGTTATTGCGTTGCTGGTGAAGAAGATTTGATTTGTACAAATATAGGAGGATTTAATTACAGCTGTTATTATGACAATATTCCAATAAACAAAGGTGGTGTTGTAAAAGTTATAGCAACAGATATTTTTGGTAATGTGAATGAAGAAGAGTTTAATTTTGGAATTATCAAAGATTCAGATGGGCCAGTTGTTACTGGTATTAGAAGTGATTATGGTGATGATGGCGAGTATATTGGTGAAATAGGGAATATAACAGTTAGTTTAAAAGAAAAGGGCAGTATTAGTGCAAAGAAAATTAGATTAATAGCTGGTAACACATTGCTTGGAGCTGCAGATAGCTGTGTTAATATAAATGATGATATATGGGAATGTTATTGGAAAGGTATAGAAATTGTAACCCCTGCTGGAAAAGAAGATCAGATTAATTTAAGAGTTGAATGTTATGATGACCTTAATAATGCATGCACTGGTCAATTGTCAAAAACACTTATAATAGACAAAACTCCTCCTGTTATAGAAAGTATTGAAATCAAAGGTTTTGAAGGTGAAAAAGAAGTTAATTATTTGAGAAATTACATGGAAGCTGTAATAAGAATTAGTGTTAATGATTCTACTCAAATAAAAGCAGTTGCTGATTTAAGTGATCTAACAGGAACAGAAGATGAATATTATAAAAATATGGAAGCTAGTTGTTCTTTTTATGATGGCTTGTATCATTGTTCTTGGGATATATTTGTTAGCGCTACAGGAAATAAAGCAATCAAGTTTGTTGTAAAAGATATTGTGGGAAATACAGCAACAAATACAACATTTAAAGATGTATTTGAAAGTTCTGATGGTGTTTCAACACATTATAAATTAAAAATAGATTATGAGCATACACTACCAATTGATAAAAATGTGATTGCTGCTGGAGTTAGTTATCAAGAGATTGTTCCATTTACTTTAGAGTATCAGAAAAACTGTGCTGGAAACCAGATAGAGATTGTTGATGCAGAATTAGCAGGTAGTGGAATAATCTGTGGTAATGTTGATGATCCTTATAGGTATGTTACAATTAGTAAACTTAAGAACAGCAATGATTATTCTGGATTTATGCAGCTGCCTGTTACAACTTATGACATCGAGGATATAGAAAACCAGAAGAACGTGTTAGTAGGTTATGCTGATGACGAGTATTGTAGATTATATTTAAGAACAAGATGTGGAAATAAAATATACTCTAGTTCTGAAATGCATGAGATAAGGTTGAATTTAAGTATTAAGGAGTATGATAAAGAAGCAACAGAAGATATTATTAAAAAGATTGATGATATTAAAGAAAAATATGGAAAAAAATGGGAATGGATTGGTGAAGCTGAAGAATACATTTCAATGTTACAAGATATATGCCAGCTACATGGTGTATTTGGGGCAATTCATACAGCAGTTGTTACAGCAGGTGCAATAGCTGCAACTTTGAAAATTGCTGGAGGAGAAACTATAAATGCTGTTTTATCGGTTATTGAAGAAGCGCTAGGGCAAGTAACAAATCCTAAATCAGGTATTGGAGATTATATGAAAAAAGCTTGTACTTTTGTAACTTGTACTGGTAAATCAGGATTACAAGGATATTGTTCTAAATTAAGATCAGAGATTATTGGATCAAAAGAACTAAAAAAATGGAATTATGATCTTGCACAAGCTTATAGGGAAACCCAACCTTCTGTATTAGAATTAGCAAAAAGAAACTGGTTATTTGCTGGTGGCTGTTTATGTTGGCCTGGAATTATTTATAATCTTCACAAATATAGGCAAATGGAATGCTGGAAAGCACTTTGTTATCAGAGAGCTGTAGAAGCAGGTATGGATAAAGATTTTTGTGATAAACAATATGCTTTTCACAAATGTGTATTCTGGTGGGGCAGCATGGCAGGTGCTGCTTTAGATTTGATTATTGGGTTCATTGATGATATTTTTGATATGTTTAGAAATCCAGTTGCAACTGCTTGGGCATATGGGGAAGCTATAGCTGAGAAGGCATGCAATCCAGATGCAACAAGAGGAAAACCAAAATCAGAACAACAATGGACTGGAGCATGTTTTGCATATGCAGCAATGCTTACACTTGATTCAATTGTAATGTGGAACCAGTTTAAGACAACAAAACAGATATTCAGTTATAAATCTGAAGTAGATTATTGTGATCTATTAATGAATGGTGGGGAAATTCTTGATTACGAAGAAGCTGTTAGAAAAGGCTATTATACTCCAACAATATCACAATATACAGAAAGAATAGAAAATGTTGGTGCAAAAACTGAAATACAACAAACGCCACAATTACAAAAAGCAGCAATCAATAATTTAAGAAAAACTGCAACTTCTGCTGGCTTAAATCTCCAAGCTGCTAATGATCTAAAAAGAAGATATGTAATATATAAAGATAATGCAGGAAACAAGCTATATTATCAAATAATTCCTAAACAATCAATAGATAACAAAAAAATTAAACAACAAGAATATCCTCTGGGTACAATAGACAAAGATAATAAATATCATTCACCCAAAGAAAAGAAATGGGAAATGCCTAAATCTACAAAAATTATTGAAAATACAATGAAAATAACAGAGGCAAGAAATAAAGAAAGATGGAGAACATCAGCTTTGATTGCTGCTCTTAATCCTAGCGAAAGTGCTTATGCAATACAACAGTGGGTTGAAGAACATTGGCTAAATGAAGAAGCAATGGAGAAGTGGCGTACTGAGAAAATATCATTTAGATTAGCAGGTTATGAAGCAGAAAGACAGGCTTGCAAGGTATTGTTTGATAAGAACGCTGTTCTACCAAAACCTACAGGAACTATCAGTTCGTTAGATTTGCCAACATTAAGGAATATTCCTACATTCCATATAAATGCAAGAAGAACAGAATATGGTAAAGATATAACCTATTATGATGCAACAGGCAATATAGTTGAATTCCCAAGAGCTGGAGAAAGTCCAAGATGGTTCCCTGAATCTGCTGATTATAAAAACTTTGAACCTTTAGGATACTTGTACACAATTTCATATTATATCAAAAATCCTTATACAGCTGAACAGATAAGTAAGTTGGATGTTAATAAGATTGGTTTAACGCATGACGGCAATATAACTGGAAGAGTCTATCTTTATACAACAGATGAAGCTGTAAAAGATAGAGCTAAAGCATATGAAGGTTATGGAATAAAAACAAAAGGATGGTTCAAGAGATTTAATATTGCTCCTGGACAGGAATTTAGAGATATTAAAGCTTCCTACAAGTTATCATATTACGACAAAGTTTGTATAGAATTTGATAATTACAAATACAATGGTGATGATAAAGAAAATTGTACATCAATAATAAAAAGAGATTTAACAAGAGGTGCATGGGAAATAGTGCCACCAACTCCTTGTGAAACAAATGCAAATTGTGAAGAAGGAATGATCTGTGACAAAGAAGAAAAAATATGCAAAAAAGCTGAAGGAAGCTTCACAGGTGGAGAAATTTCTCCAAGAGGATATATAACTCCAAGAAGTGATGATGAGGAGAATTGGTAAAAGAAGTGAAAATGTCAAAAAAAAGAGGTGAAATGAACAAGAAAGCACAAATAACAATATTCATAGTTCTAGGAATCTTGATATTGTTTACTACTGCAACTTATGTTTATGTTAAAACAAGAATTATGAAAGAAGAGGTTAAAGTTCCAGAGGTATTAGTTAAAAAAGTTCCCCTAGAAGTACAGCCAGTTAAAGAATATATTGAAGCATGTATAAAAACAACAGCTGAAAAAGGTTTAATAACACTAGAAGATCATGGAGGATATACCAATTTTTCTGAGTTTAAGCTAAATCCTATATTTCCAACACAAGGAAATGCTGTAGAATATTTCCCTAATTCAAATATTCTCATTCCATATTGGCATTATATGAAAAGTGACGACAACTGTAGGGAGAATTGTGAATTTGATTCTTTGATGCTTCCATTAACAGGAGATGATTCTATAGAAACTCAGTTAGAGAATTATATCAAACTTAATTTAAACTCTTGCTTAAATGATTTTAGGGCTTTTGAAAATCAAGGTTACAAGTTTAGAGAAAAAGGGCCAATAGAACCAACAGCAAGCATAAGAGAAAAGGATATTGTGATAAAAGTTAATTATCCTATTGATGTTGAGAAAGAAGGCAAAACAACCTTAATTAAAGATTATTCTACTATAATTCCTTCTAAATTAAATGAACTCTATGAAATAGCAAATGACATTATTGATTATGAAAGAGATAGATGTTTTATAGAAAAACACATACTGAATTATTTATCATTATACCAGGGTCTGGATGAAGGTGATCTTCCTCCTGTAGCAATGTCAACAATTGGAACAAGAAAAGAAAAGATATGGATAAAACCAGAAGTAGAAAATCAAGTTCAGACATTAACAATGTCTGGTTTAAAATTATTGCAGACATTTAATACAACTGGAATGGATTGGCCAAGAGCTCCTCTTAAAGGAGACTTTTATGACACATTAAGACAGAGCATATATAATCAATTTATTTTCTTTCCTTTGAAAAAAGAGCATGATGCAAAAATAGAGTTCAGTTATTTTAATTGGTTTAAGCCATATTTTGATATTTTGCCATCCCAAGGAGCTTTGATAAGACCAAATACATATGGCGATTTTGCAGGAAAGCTGGGATTTTTAGGAACAATTTTACAATTCGCAATTACAAAGGATTATTCATTCTCATACCAATATTCCTTTCCGGTTATCATAGATATAACAGTTCCAACTGATACAGGTGTTGAAAAATTAAGATTTGCAATAGAAGCAAATATAAGAAATAATGCATGCTTTAAACCAAAATCTGAATATAGCATAACTGCAAGAGCACCTGCCTCTTTATTATGTGATCCAGACCAGAGAACAGGAGAAAACATAACAATAGAAGTAACAGATAAATTTAACCGAACAAAAAAACTTAGTGATGTTGCTGTTTACTTTTATGCTGGAGACAGCTGTTATATAGGAAATACAGATGAAAATGGTATTTTAAAAGCCCAGCTCCCAAATGCCGTTGGATGGTGGTTGAATTTAAAAAAAGATGGTTATGCTGATTTGTTTGTACACCAAACAGAGTTTACATCAAACTTAACGATGACCCCTCTGAAAGAGTTAAATGTTTTATTTGTTTTAATAAATGAAACAAATTATAACATACTAAAAGATATGAGTTATTCTGAAAGAAAACAAAAAAGAAATGATTATCTAACAAATTTAACAAAAAATCATACTATTGTATTGCAGTTAAAAAGAATAAAAGAAAAGAAGAATGATCCAGAAATAGAGCAGGTTATTTCTTTTATGGATGAAAAGGCAGTGCCTGAAACAATTAAATTAATGCCTGGCAAATATACAATAGATGCTCAATTATTTATGAGTGGAAATTTTACAATACCTGAGGAAAGAGATAAAATATGTGAACAAACAAAATACTTCTGGGATAAGTGTAAAAAAGAAACATTCGATCCTCCAAAATCTTGTGGAAAAGACTGTTTGATAATAGCAGAGTGTAAAGGCTCATGTAAGGTCAAAGAAGATATAACATATCCTAAACTAGAATTGACAATGATAATAAACGGAGGGGCTTATCTTAATGAAAGCAGACCTTGGAAGTTAGATGAAGAAAAGTTATACAATTCAAATAAAGTAGTGTTTTATTTATATTCTCAAAATATTCCAACAAGACAAAAGCATTTAGAAGAGATGGAAAAATACAAAGAATGGTCTAAAAAGAAAAGTATTATAGAGCCAAGATTAGAATGAAAAAAAGTTATTTTAAAAGAAAGTGGAAAGAGTTTTTAAATAGTTTTAAACTCAGTACTAGTTTTATTTATGTTCTCTTGTTTGATGTTTTATATGTATCACTAGCCATACTGGCTTTAGTTGTGTTTGGAAAACTGGCACAAAATTTGATAATGAAGCTAAATGCATTAAATCTCCAAGAAATTACAAATACAACTTTAATGGAAAACCAAGTAAAAACCTTAACAAGTGTAATGAATAGTCTGCTTATTTATACTATTCTACTATTGCTAGTGTTATTCATCTTATGTATTATCACAAGAGCATTAATATGGAATATAGTATTGAATAAGAAATTAACACTAAAATATTTAGGTAAATTTAGTGTATTAAATTTAATCTGGTTATTATGGATAATTCCCTTTATTTTAATTTTATCAACCAAAAATCCCTATTCAATACTGATATCGAGTATAATTTTAGCAATATTATTTATTTACTTTACTTTTGTTTTATACACAATATTCACAAAAGAAGTAAAAATAGGCAAATCATTAAAGCTGTGCTTTAAATTAGGTGCAGGAAAAATTAATTTGTTTTTACTGCCTATGTTATTTGCTATTGTAGTTTTTGTTTTAGTGAACATAATTGTAGTAGCAGCAAATCTTATTGTGCAATCTAGTTTGATTGCATTGATTTTGCTATTATTGTATACTGCTTGGTTAAGGTTTTATTGCAGCTCTGTTACATTAAGAATTGCAAAAACAATAAAAAAATCCTAAAAGGATTTTTTGTGTTCCAAAAATTCCTAAGGAATTTTTGAGAACATTTAAAAACATCAAATAAAAAATGAGATATATGCAAAAAAAGGGGCAAGTAACAGCATTCATGATAATTGGAATACTCATATTATTTTCTACTGCATTCATTATTTATTTTAAACCAAAAGCTATTTTTCCTGAGAAGATTCCACCAGAAGTAATGCCTGTAAAGACTTATGTTGAGAGTTGTATAGAACAAATAGCAGAACCTGCAATAACACAAACTGGTTTACAAGGAGGTTATTTGGAATTGCCAGACAAAATAAACAAAAACCCTTTCTCATATCTTGATTTTTCAGGACTAAAAGTTCCTTATTGGTATTACAAAGGAGAAGATAGAATTCCTTCAAAAAAGTATATGGAAGAACAATTAGCCAAGTATATTAATAAAAATTTAGACACGTGCTTAGCTAATCTTTCAGCATTCAAAGAAATGTTTGATATTGAGATAGTTGGTGATATTAATTCATCAGTAACTATTGGCGATTCAATAGTTTCAATAGATGTTGCTTATCCAATCCAAGTAAAATCTGCGAATATAAGTACATTGATTTCTGACTTTAGCGTTGAAATTGAAGTTGGACTTGGAAAAACTTACAAACTAGCCAAAGCAATTATGGAAAAAGAAAATGATTTGAAATTTTTAGAAAAACTAACAGATGAGATGATCTCAACTTCAGACTTGCCTTACGAGGGACTATATATCGGCTGTAAAGATAAGTCTTGGAGTATTGAAAATGAGATTAAACCAACAATTCAGAATATGGTAAAATACAACTTTCATTTCTTAAGATTCGGAAATATGCAAATGATAGGCACAATTCCTGAAGAGTTGGAAGCATACTACTATACAAAGAGAGATAAACCCTCCATACAGCCTGCTCCAGAAAAAGAAGAGTATGAATTAAGTTATTGGATAGACATTCCTGGGAAATATCAAGATCTAACAGTTAATACATTCTATGATCCTGGTTTTGGTATGAATGTGAGAGTATACCCTAGTAAAGGAGATGCTGTAAAACCAATTGAATTGGATGTGGCAGTTGTCGGAGAATGTATCAAAACTTTTCACCATTTTTATTCTGTTGAATATCCTTTATTATTTCAAGTAATTGATAGAAAGGATCCTACAAGAGTTTACTATTTTAATTTTGCAACACCTGTTATTTTGGAGAGAAATGAACCATCAAGAGAGATAAATATATATGCTGTTGATACGAGCTTAAGAACAATAACAAGTGACGATTATTGTAGTAGAAATCAGTATGACCTAGAGGTTTATGTTCAAGACGAAGAAACAGGAGAGGCACTTAATAATGTCAGCATCTCATACCAGTGTGTAAGATTTAAGTGTAATATAGGCAATACAGCCTACAAAAAAATTGATAACATTGTTGTAAGCGATATTCCTTACCTAGAAGGAAAATTCCCTTATTGTATAAATGGCTGGTTAATAGCAGAAAAAGAGAATTACTTAAAAAAAGTTAAGACAGTTACAATAGGTCCTACTACACAAAAAATGGTTAATATTGAAATGACCCCTTTAAAAGTATTGAATTATTCATTTAATCCTATTAATTTGCCTTTTAAAGGAGATGAGGAATTTTTTATCCACATAACAAATGCCGACAAACAATATACTACAGACCTAATATCTCCTTCAGAAGTAGAAGATTACAAAAATTTGAAACTTTTGTTTGGAGACTATAAGTATAATATAGATATTAAAGTAATGAGAAATAACAGTTTAGTTGGAGGTTATTATTTAGAAAATTGGGAAGTTGATAGGTCAAAATTGATTGGAGCTAATGAAATAGTCTTTAATGTATTTTTGACAAAAGATTTCAACACAACAGAATTTATGAGTTATTGGAATGATGTAATTATAAAAGAATCTGGAGATTATAAGCCTGAAATAAAATGAATGTGAATAGATTATTAACAACAATTGTAATTAATCTTTTGATAAACTTGCCTCTAATAAGTGCAATAACAATAACTGATGTTAGTGTTAAAGAGATAAAAGTAGATTCTGTTTTAATTGAATGGAAAACAGACATAGAATCGAATTCTAGTGTTTATTATGGTACTACAACTGGTTTAGGCTTAGTTAAGAGCAATGGAACTCTTGTCAGAAATCATTCTATTTCATTAACAAATTTGAGTTCCAGCACCAAGTACTATTTTGCTGTAGAGAGTTTTAACTCAACAGATAGAGCTTATAATGATAATAACGGAGCACTTTATAATTTTACAACAGCTGAGAAAGTAGAGTTATACTTGAATATAAGCAATAAAGAGAAGTATGTGAATAATAACAAATATTTAATAAGAGGAGAAGCAACCCCAAATTCAAAACTAGTATTTTCTATTAATAAAAGAATGCCATCAGTGATAGAAGAAACTGGATTAAGTTATTTAAGAGTTAATGAAAGTGGTAGATTTTCAGGAACAATAAGATTGGTAGATGGTTTTAATAACATAACTATCGAAGTAACAGATAATCAAGGAAACAGGGCGAAATTTAAGCATTATGTGACATTAGATTGGAGAAGGCCCATTATTACTTTACAGGAGATTAAGACTCCAAGGAATAATAGAACAGTCCCAATAATCGGGAGCTTGAATGAAGATGGCAGCTTAAAATTAAATGTTGTTTATAAGAATCAAACAATTCAGAGCCAAGAAATAAATATCGTAAATAAAACATTTAATTCTTCTATAAAACTGACAAAAGATGGAGAATACCTCTTAAATTTAACTGCAAGTGATTTAGCTGGAAATAATGCAACAATTATTAAGAAGATTGTTTTAGATACAAAAAAGCCGAGACTAGATATAAAAACTAACCTTAAGCAAGAATTTCATTTTCCTGTTGTTGATATTGAAGGTAAAACAGAACCTAATAGCAGAGTATGGATAATTAACGCAGGGAATAATAGCAAGATCGTTGTTAATATAACGCAATATGATGAAAGGTATAGAACAATTGAAGGAGGATTTAATTTTGATGTGCTTGCACCATTTATTAAATACAGCAAAGAAATAAAGGCAGATTCAGAAGGAAAATTTAAAGAACAGATACTCTTAGCAGAAGGGAAAAATGAGCTCATATTCAAGGTTGTTGATGAAGCAGGTAACAAGGGCATGGATGTTAGAAGAACAGTTAGAATGAAATCTGGATCTAACAAATGGAAAGTTGGCAGGATATCTACTGTTCCTAACGAGGTCTACACCTCATCTCTAAAAGTTGGAGAAACACCAATAAGCGTAATTTTTGAGTTGTATTATCTGGCTGGTTCTTCTACAGACATAAAGAATCTTGTGCCAAGAAATATTTTAGTAAGAAAAGATGAAGGGAATAGAAGAGCAAACAATTCATTTATATCAAAAATTGATGAAGCATCTATTTGGTATGTGGAAGAGGAAAATAAGTTTGTTGGTTATGCAAAAATATGGCTAAAGCAGTATACTGATGATCCTTACAAATTGCCTGATCAACTTAATTTTGATTTAGAAGCAATACTAAGTTATAGGGTAGGGAATTTTAGGCAAATAGAACGTGCTTTTTTCAAAACAGCTGTTTCTGTTCAAAAGCCAATACAATATAGCAAATGGCTTACTCCAAAAAGAATAAACAAAACAATCGAGAAATTGGATACATGGATAAAAAGATTGGATAAAGCCATTAATTATGCAGAAAAAGCAACAGTAGCGACAACAGCAGCTTGTGTTGGAGCAATTATTGGAAGATATTTAGGTTTAGTTGATGAAAATACTGTATTTTGGATATGTGATAGAGTAGGATGTCCGCCTGTTCCTCCTGATTGTGAAAGTATGGGGGAAATAATTAATGAGAAATATTATAGAACAACATTAGAAGATGGATCAGAATTAACAGTGGAGTTCTTAGGAGATGCTAAAAAAGTAAAAGGTGCTGATTGTCCTTCTGGTCAAAATGTAATAAAAACATATTATCACTCTCCGACAGGAGCTCCTATTACAGCTGTTACTCAAACAGCATTAGCTGTACCTACTAAAAATATTTATTTCAAAACAGGGGATGTATCTGCTGTAAGTTCTCAATATTTATGTACAAATATGAGTGAAACAGAGTTCAAAAATAATCCTCCAATAATAGGTACTCCAGGATTATGTTACAATCCTGTTGAAGATAAAACAAAATGTCTTGACCCTGCTCTTAGAGGTGTTAATCCATTCCAAGACATAATAACTTCAACAAGATGTGTTTGTTTTACAGGAATGTGGGGTAATTTGGAAAACATACAAAAGATATTGTATGGAATGAAGAAATGTTTACAACAGGCTCAAATAGGTAAAGTAAGAGGAGGATATTGTGAAAGATTATTTGCACAATTTGCTTGTGATATTATTCAGTGGGGTTTGAGGTTTATATTAGGACCAACAAAAATAAGTAAAACAGGACGTGCACCAGATGTTACAGGAATAAAAAAGAACATACAGGAATTAAATAGCAAATTAAGAAGGAGATATGAAGGAGCCCTTGTTACTAGATTTGGCTTGAGTTCTGACCAGCTAGTTCGTAAAGCCTGTGTTGGTGCAATCACAGGTGACTGGAGTTCATTGAGAGAAGAAATAAGATCAAAGATAAAAGCGCCTGTTGCACCTGTTATTGGACCGTTAATTCCAGAGTCTAGAATAGTTGGTTATAATCCATTTACAGGAGAATTAACAATTCAGTATTTAATGACAATTGGAATTATGTCTGGTGGTCAAGAAGTAAGGGCAAAACTAAACTTATATTGTGAACCAGGTGAAAATGACGATTATTGTCCTAAGGATAGAGTATTACAGCTCTATGATCAGCCAGTGACATTCTATGTTCCAAGAAATGGAGCAATACAAAGAAATTATGTTGTAAATGTTGATCATTCAAGATATTGGTTTAATAGAGCAAAACTTGTTGTAGAGTATAAACTGGGTGCAGAAGAAAAAACAGAAATTCTTGATGAACCAATAGCACAAAAAGGCGGGTTAGTTGTGCAATGCCATTGGCAGGTTATTCCTCCAATGATAGTTTGTGAAAAAATAGGAGAAGAGCTTTATGGAACACTGCAGTTAGTTAAAGCTGAGAGAAGTCCTATGGTTAGCACATATTATCCTGACAATAGTTTGAATGTCAAAGTTAATTTAGCTAAGATAGGAGGATTTGATTTTGATAAAAGAAATGCTTACTTGTATTGGAAGTTAATTAAACCTGCTGGTGCAGTTCCTGCTGTAGAGACAGGAGAAATAAAGATAAAACCATTTGAGGATGTAACCACAATAAGCTACAATATACTTGATTTCATACAAAAATTATCAGCTATTGAAAGAGTTGGAAGAACAAAGTTTCCTGATAAGGTAGAGTTAAAAGAAAATCAGCCTATTTACATAGTAGCTAAAATAGGAGCTGATGAAAATGCTGAGAGAAAAAAGATTACTGTCTTAAATATTTGGGGGAAGAATGAATCAGATGGAAAAGTCAAATTGGAATGCAATGAAACAGAAAATATGGAATGGAGTTGTACATCAACACAAAAGGTTCATTCATTAGAAATGAGTGTAGCAGTTAAAACAGAACAATCAACTGGCATATATTACAGAATTAATAGTAAAGATTTCAAAAAATTATTTGATGTAACAGTTCCGTCAAAAGATTTGGGTAAGAGATTCGTAACAGGCAATTACCAGCTCATAGTTGATTTATACGAAGACGTAAATAGGGATGGAAAGATTGATCCTGAGTATGATAAAAACATAGTTTATGAAGCAAAGAATCAAACAAAAGTGTTACGCCCAACTTTCAAGTATGTTGATGGTAAAGCAAGCTGCGAAGCACGACCTATTGTAGATATTGTCAAACCTACCCAAGGTACTTATTTTAATGAGTCAGAGAGTGAAATCAATAAAATCATTGTTAATGTATGGGATGATTGCAATAAAATAGGAGAAATAAGCGTAAGAGGCGTAGATAAATTTGGCAAGGAGTGCGTAAGCTCAGGATCTCTAGAAAATATTGACATTTCAGAGTGTGAACCAGGAGAAGTTGTAATAAAAGTCAAAGCTAAGGATGAAAATACTTGGGGACCAGAAGCTGAAGTTAAAATTGTAAAAAAGGGAAAATTAGAATAAAATTTTTATTAAGGCAATTTTAAATGACCCTTATATATATCGACGTCTTGTCCGTCTTCTTTTCTATAATTATATAAAATTCGACAATTTCCTATCTTTTTTAAACATGTTTTTCTATATATTATTTTATCTGAATTTATAGTGATGTTCCCTATCCAACAATCAATGTTATTTTCATTAAAATCTAATTCTTTATCCAATTTCTTTGTTAATTTCTTAGAAATATCTGAGCCATCAGGATAAATCACAATTACAAAAGGCTTTGTCTTTTTAGCAATAAGCTTCCATTGTTCTTCTCTTAGTGGAAATTTTTTAAAACATCTCAAACAACTAGGATACAAAATATTATATGTGCCTTTATCTATGGTCAATTCAACTATTCTATATATCTCAATTTCATTCATTTTTTGTAGTGAGTTTTTATTCCTATTTGTTTTTCTTATCCAGCTCAGTTTTTATATATAGGTTTAGTGCAGTGAGATACGCTTGTCTGAATTCAACACCATTAGGAAATTTATCTTTTTTCAAATATCCTTTTTTTCTTAAAATGTCTAGTTGAATTGATCTTACTTCTTGCATTTGGGAAGGCTTTAACTTATACTGGTCAATAAGCTCTCTTATTTTTTTGTCTAGATCAATTTCATTATTGTTTGCCATTTTTTCCCTTAAATATTGTTCCTAAAACATCATTAATATCATAAATCTTTTCTCCATCTTTATAAAGATCCCACTCCAGAATACCTAATCTTGGCTTTATTTCTTTCCATATTTTTCTGTATGTAACTTTTTCTGGTGTTATATAGGTTGCAAACACATATTGTCTAAAGTACTTTTCAGGAAAAAAAGATTTTAAAATCTCATTCACGTCATCTACTTTTTTCCCTTTTCTTAGAAATGCCGGTAAATCAAATTCATATTCAGCATCATATATTGATAATGGCTTTCCAAGCTCTTTTACTAGTTTTTTCATTTCTTCTTCTGATTCAGGAAATTCAGGTATTTCTCTCCTTATATCAAATGCATTTAAATGATATTCATTATTAAAATCTCTGCTCAATCTCAAAATCTTACCGATGAGGGTTTCACTAATCTTAGCATAATCCTGATCTTTGTAGATAGTAAGGCAATATCTTTTGTCTTTTGCAGCCTGTTTAAGAGCATCTAGGCATGTAAGCATTTTGTAATTTTCTGAAAATTTCTTCAAACCAGGTCCTACAAATGTCCAGTGCCTTACTTTTTTTAAGATGTTTTCGATATTCTTATTCATTTTATTCCTCATTTCTGAATATAAGCTGATATGGCTTGTTATGTTTATCAATAACATCTGATGCAAGCTCAATTATGCTATTATTCATAAGATCACATGGGCCATCTTTGTATTCCCACTTATCTCTGTTTATTTTAGTTCCATTATCGCTTTTTAAATCCAAATATTGCCATGTTTTAGCAAATTCATTAAATTTGATTAAACCATGAACTCTAGAAACTGTCCCTGCTATTGGAGGGATTACAATATCTGATAATTCCTTATTTCTTCCAATGATATAAGGTCTATCCTTTTTTAATTTATATTCCTTTTTTAAAACTATGTCAACTATCTTGGCCATTTTTCACCTCTCTCGGATAATCCAATCTAGTCTTACATCTAGGGCACTCTTTTGGTTCAGCAACTCTTGATTCCCATTCATAACTACATTTTGGACAGTTCATTTTTCACTCTCCTTAATAATTGCAGGAACATTAATTCCTACAATCTCTACTTTTTTTAATATTTTTTCCAAATTTTTTATTTCAGAAATATGTTTAATTACTCCTCCAACCTTCACTCCATTCTCAATCAGAGGATGGCCATCTTCTTTTACTGCCCAAACTATTTCATCAATACCTATTTTTCCCTTTAATTTCCCAATACCTTTTTCATTGCACCACAGCTCATAGTCTGAAAGATAATGTTTTAATCCATCCATGTACCATCCCCTTATTGTTCTATTCTGATCCACGCATAGAATATACCATCTATCCTGTTTTGGGACTTCTATTGCAATTTCGTAGTTTTTCATTTTACCTCTTAAAATAGATCATCTCTTCCAGTAACAGGGTTGTATGTATTGTTTTTGCTAAATTCAATTTTTCTCGGTTTTGCTTCATTAACTATTCTGTCAATTGATTTTGGAAGAACTGTTATAGCACCTATTCCAAGAATTTCGTCATTTCTCTTTCTTTTTAATTTATTATAACCCCTAATCTTTGCAATCAAATTCGCAATGTATTTCATTTTTTCACCTCACATATGTTTTTCATTTTACAAAGGCTGCAATAACCATCCTCAAAACCTCTCCTATATGCCTCTAAATGCTGTTCAATCCTTTTTGAGTACGATCCTTTCAAATAAGGATAGCTTCCTTGCTCGATTCTCTTGATTTCATCTTTTAAAGCCTTTGTCTCTGCTTTCAGCAAATCTGTATAACATAAACAAGATTCATACTTTGTTGGTTTTATTGGAATTTTTTTGGCCATATTTATCTAAAAATTAAAAAGGAAAAATTATGCATTAGCTATGTATGAAGCCAACATCCCATTAAGCACTGCATCATTGTATTCTGCTTTTTCTGATGCTTCAAAAAGTGTTTTTATGTCTTCCACACTTTTTACTGAAGATTCCTTAATTTTCTTATTGTATTTGCTGAAATACTCTTTGAATTCATTAGCAAGTTTTGGGATATGTTCTTTCTCTATATCATAGAATATATTAGGTGAAAGATATGTTGCTATTCCTGTTTCAATCTTCTTAACAAGATTTGCTAAACCTTCTAAAGGATTCTGTACTGCTAAAAATAAATCCTGTTCTTTAATATTCAAATCCCTTATTATTCTTGCATTTTGTTCATTGGCATTTTTCCAAGAATCTTTTAATCCTAAGAATTCTTTGTAGTCCTGCTTTAAATTTTCATATAATTTAATAACAGCATCAATTCCATCCTTCTGAATATCAGATACAGATCCAACTATTTTTTCTTTTATTTTATTCAGATATGTTATGATTTCCTGTTTTCTACCTTTTAAAACTTTTAAATTGACCATTTTGGTTTCACCTCTTTCTTAAGATAAGAACCCAAGAGTCAAGGGGTGTTTAGATGAGCTGTAGTAAGAAACACCTCTTGGGTTCTTACTTGTTAGTAGTAATAATAGTAGTAAAACATAACTTATATATAAATCTTTTGTTTTTTGTTACTTAATAGTAATAACATTAAGGCTTGAGATGACTAAATTTTGGCATATGAAAACATGAAATTTGCTGATTATAAGGTATATAATAGATGTTCAGAAAAATACAGAAAAAACCAAAGCATTTAAATATGGAGTATAAATATCTTATTAATATAATGGCAAATGAAATCCCAGAAGAGCTTCCTAAGGAAATACAAGAAAAACTAAAGGCAATAAAAACAAAACTAGAAAAATTTAAGAAAAAAGTTATTGAAAAATACAAACCTTATATCATTGGAATTGCTTTGCTTCCTCCTGATAAAGAAAATAAAGAAAAAATAAATATTCTTGTATTAGATGATGACACTGATGCACCTATAGAAGCAAAAGCAGCATTAAAAGAAGGTGTTAGTAAAGGAATTGATGAAATAGCAAAAAGCATTGACAAAAATTTAAATCCTGAACTTATTCTCTTATCTGAGTTATGGCAAGATTGTTATGATGGCAAGTATGAACCATTGCAGATGATTGCAATGGGTGCTCCAATCCATGATACAGGGATGTTGCAGGCAATAAAAATAGCAGAGATTCACAAAACAATGGTTGTCAAGAAGTTTGAAAAATATATTGTTAGCTATGTTCTTGCAGGTTCATTAGTGCAAGGAAAAGCTACAAAAGACTCTGATATAGATGTTTTTGTTGTTGTTGATGATACAGATGTTAAAAGAATGACAAGAGCAGAGTTAAAAGATAAGTTAAGAGCAATAATCATTCAGATGGCTTATGAGGCAGGAGAATTAACAGGAATAAAAAACAAGTTAAATGTTCAAGTCTATATCTTAACTGAATTTTGGGATAGTGTAAAAGAAGCAAATCCAATCATATTCACATTCTTAAGAGATGGTGTACCATTTTATGACAGAGGAGTGTTTATGCCTTGGAAGTTGTTGCTTAAAATGGGAAAGATAAAGCCAAGTCAGGAAGCAATTGACATGTACATGAGTGGTGGAGAAGAGATGCTCAAAAGAGTGCGTTATAAATTAAATGATATTGGCTCAGAAGACATCTTTTATGCAATTTTAACACCATCTCAAGCAGCTTTAATGTTATATGGGGTACCTCCTCCTACACCAAAGGAAACTTCTGGGTTAATGAGAGAGGTATTTGTTAAAAAAGAAGGAATGCTAGAAGAAAAGGATGTAAAAATTTTAGAGAATGTAATAAAAGTGAGAAAAGATATAGAGCATGGAATTAAAAAAGAAATAAGTGGTAAAGAGCTGGACTCCTTACTAAAAAATGCAGAAGAGTATCTTAAAAAGATACAAAAAGTATTCTCGCAGTTACAAAGAAGAAAGGAAAAAGAAGATTTGGTTAGAATTTATGATAACATAAAAACAGTTGTAAGAGATGTTCTAAAAACAGAGGGTTTGGAAAGAATTCCTGAAGAAGAATTGGTCAGTAAGTTTAAAGAAGAGATTATTTCAAAAGGAAAACTGCCAGCAAGATATGGTAGATTGTTAAATCAGATATTAAAAACAGAGAAAGAGAAATTGAATAAAACAGAAATAGAAAAGCTAAGAAAAAATTCAAATGATTTAATCAGAACTTTAGTAGAGTATATGCAAAGAAAATACACAAGAGAGGTAGAAAAAACAAGAATAAGGGTAAAATATGACAACAAACAAGGAGAAATAATCTTGTTAGAAAAAGAAGCCTTTATAATTAAAGATTTAGATAAAGAAAAAGAGGTAGATAAAGCTAAGTTTAAACCAGATGGTAGTTTAGGAGAAATTGAAAAAAGCAGTTTAGAAGAAATGGAAAAAACAATAGCTGCTATGAAAGGAGCTAAGAAAGTAGCTATCACCGATTCATTTTTCAATTCCCTAAAAAAAATATTTGGTAAAAAGGTTGAGATAGTTTTATAATAAAATGGCTATAGAGAAAAGGCCTTTTGCTGAGGAAGTGCCTGTTAGTTCTATTGTTTTGAGATGGGAAGGAATATTTGATTTTGATGGCATGTATAAGTATATGCAGAGTTGGTTAGCAAATAAAGAATATGAGTTTCATGAAGCAGCATATAAGCATAAACCAGCAGAATTAGGTAAAGAAATAGAGCTAGAGTGGTTTGCTGAAAAAAAGATAAATGGTTATGCTATGAATAGAATTGATGTAGAAATGCATTTATGGGATGTTAATGAGGTAGAAGTAGAAGGTAAAAAATTAACTCGGGCAAGAATGTGGATAAAGTTATCTGCTACCTTAATTTTAGACTATGAACAAAAATGGGGGAAAAATGCATTTTATTCTGCTTTAAGAAACTTTTTTCATAAACATATAATAAAAAAACAGATAGATTTTGTGTGGGCAGAGAGTTTAAGACTTGAGTTAAACAAATTTTTAGAAGACATCAAAGCTTATTTAGAATCCATGGCAAGAGGAAAAGTTTATTAAAAAGTTATTGTTTTTATTTAAAATAAAGGAGGTAAAGGTTAACAGACCTATCGAGCGAGCAAAGCGAGTGAAGATAGGTCAAAGCGTTAACCGATTTTGCGGTTATGGCTGAACGAAAATTAGTTGTTGAGAACATAAGTATAAGTTACTCTGGATTGTTTGATGTTAAAGAGTTCTATAAAATGATTGATGACTGGTTTAAAGCTAAGGGATATGATAAAGTTGTAGTGAAACATAAAGAATATAGCACTGAAACAGGAAAAAATATTGAGATTCTTCTAGCACCGCATAAAAATGTAACTGACTATATTAGGAATTTAATTAAAGTATGGATTGGGATGAGCAATATCAAAGAAGTAGAAGTTAAAAGAGATAAAACAAGATTTAAAATAAATAAAGGAGATGTCATTGTTGTTTTGGACGGCTATCTGGAATTAGATTATGAACATAGATGGGAGCAAAAGCCATTATTCTTTTTCTTAAGAGTTTTGATTGACAAGTTCATTCATAAATCAGAAATTGATAAATACGGAGAAGAATTAATAGAAGAGATTAATGAGTTTCATAATGAGATTAGATCGTTTTTAGGATTGCATAAATATGGGCCTGCAATAAGGGCAAAAACACCTGAGGTACCTGGTTTTAGATAAAATAAAAGGATAAAACTTATATAGTGTTTTACTTTTTCTTTAGGGTATTGCGAGGGTAGCAAAGCCTGGTCACATCTGCAAAGATGCCAGAGAAATGCGCAGGACTTAAGAGGGGCACCTCAGCTTTGGTTGGGGATTTAAGTTATCCTGTCCCTTAGTGGGTCCGTGGGTTCAAAAACAGCGTAATAAAATAAATGCGCTGTACAACAGCTAACAGAAAGCTGTTTTTGAAACTCCCACCCCTCGCATATTTTGCCTCGGTAGCTCAGCTGGTTAGAGCACTACCTTGGTATAAGGATTAAGAATTTCAAAAAAGGTAGAGGTCGCGAGTTCAACTTGTTGCAAGTTCAAGCTTGCAGCTTGAAAGTCTCGCCCGAGGCTCTTAACACCACTTTTAAGTAATAAAAAGAGAAAGGTTTATATATTTAATTTTATTCTTTTATTTTAAATTTAAAATGTATAGAAAAAACTGTAAGTTAGAAGGTATAATTGAAAACGAAAAAGTGGAAATAGTTCTAAAATTTTTAGAATTAAACAATAAAATAATTGTTCCAAAAATATATGGGGAGAAAATGCTTGGAATTGGAAAAAGATTATGTGATGGATGTGAGGATTCAATACTTTATGGATTCACTCGTTATTGTAAAAATGAACGTGTGATTATAAAATATTTGATGGAAAAATGAAAAAAAATGTAATTCTAATTGGATATTGTAAAGACAAACCTGGAATAGCTAAAGCAATTACTGATTTCATTTACAATAATGGCGGAAATATTGAAAATGACCAAACTAAAATTGTCTCTGATTATGAATTTATCAACAAAAAACCATATAAAAAAGATGATTATTTTGTATTCAGATATGAATGGAATTTAGATGATGGTTCTATTTCAGAGTCAAAACTCATTGATAAATTTAAAGAGATATCAGATTATTTTGAGATGGAGTGGAAACTAAATTTCTCAGACAAAATTTATAATCTTGCAATATTTGTTACAAAGGAGCAGCATTGTTTAAAAGATATCCTTTCAAGAAAATATCAGGGGAAACTAAGAATAAATGTGCCTCTTATCATAAGCAATCATCCATCATCCAAGTTTATTGATTTAGAGCATATTGTAAATACATATGGAGGAGAATATTATGTTTTTCCAATAACTAATGAAAACAAAATAAAACAGGAACAAAAGGAAGTTGAGCTATTAAAAGAAAAGAATATAGATTTAATAATACTTGCTAAGTATAGGCAAATCTTGTCTGAAAGGTTCATAAATGAATTCCCAAATAAAATAATAAATGTTCATGATTCAAGACTGCCCCGCTATCCTGGAAGTTATGCTTATATTCAAGCATATAGTAAAGGCGCAAAGAGTATTGGAGCAACAACTCACTTTATTACACCTGAACTTGATAAAGGTCCAATAATTGATGAAGAGTGGGAGAAGATAACTGGTTTAGAAAGCTATGAAGATATTGTAAAAAAAGGGCATGATATGGAATGCTTAGTTCTTGCTAGAACAATAGATAATTATATTAATGATAAGATTTTATTACTCAACAACAAAAGAGCAATTTTATTCAAATAGGGCCCATGGTCTAGTGACTTTGCAAACCTGAGTTTGCTTGCTAGATGCTATGACGTCGCCTTGACGTAACCCTTTTATTTAATAAACCGATAAAAGGGTTTCATAATGGCGGAGGTCCTGGGTTCGATTTGTTGCAAATGTTTGCAACTTGAAAATCCCAGTGGGCCCATTCTTTTCAAAAAAAGAGGAAAATGTTGTTATATACACTAAAGCCAAATAAGAAAAGAGCGATTATTCCAAGAACAATAATCTTATTTTTGCTCTGTGTTTTATTTTATTTAGGAATACAACTTAATCTTTACTTGTTGGAATTAGAAATTGCAGACTACATTGCTATTTTAATAATGCTTACTCTGTTTTTGCTATTTGCATTAGAATCTCTATTAAATTACTCAAAAATAGCAAGAATAACATACTATTTCTTTGATGATAAAATAACACTACAAGATAAAGAGTCAAAATCATTATTTTATTATAACATTAACAATATTACAATAAAGAGAAATTTAATAGATAGGCTCTTCAATACAGCCACTATTGTTTTAGCACCGGGTTTTTCAATAAAGTTTATAAATCACTATTCCCAACTTCATAACTGGATAAATCAATTAGTTGAAAGAGCAAAAAAGATGGTGATATAAATTGGATACACCTAATTTACGTAAGTATTTTTTTGTAGGAACTTTATTGTTGCTCATAGTTCTTTCATTTCTTGTTATTAGACCTTTTTTAATGTCCATCATAACTGCGCTAATCTTGGCATACATATTCTATCCAGTTTATGTAAAAATCAAAAAATTCTTGAAAAAGAAAGCTTTAGCTTCTATTATAACAACTTTGTTAGTTATTTTAATAATTACAATACCTTTATCTTTTGTGGTAAATGCCTTTGCTAAACAAACATATGCAGCTTATTTAATTCTTAAAAAGGAGATATTAGCTGAGTCTTCTTTTTCAGCTAAAATAGGAATAGATGAGTTTTCTCCTCAAATTAAACTGATCATATTAAATGCGATTGAAAAATCAGCAACAAACATTATAAACTATGTAACTAACTTTATAATGAATGTCCCAAAAATGATTATTGGTTTCCTTGTCATGGTTTTTGTCATGTTCTACACATTTACAACTGGAAAAGAGTTTGTAAGTTATCTTTTTACATTTGTTCCACTAAAAGAGAAAAGCAAAAAGCATTTAGCTATAAAATTCAAAAAAGTAGTAAGTGCCTTAATTTATGGTATAATTCTAATAGGAATTATCCAAGGAATATTAGGAACTATTGGATTTTATATATTTAAAATTCCTACTCCGCTTTTTTGGGGAATTGTAATGACAATTTTATCGATACTTCCAGTAGTAGGTACATGGCTTGTGTGGATACCTGCAGCTATTCTTAAAATCCTGGGAGGAGAATTAACAAACGGAATTGGCTTATTTATTTATGGAGCCTTAATAATAACTTATTTTGAGAGTTTTGTAAAATCAAGATTAGTTGGTAAGAGAGCCAACATTCATGCTTTAGTTGTTCTATTAGGAGTATTTGGCGGAATTGCTTTATTTGGTTTAATAGGAATTGTAATAGGACCACTTATACTTGGATTAACATTAACATTCATAGATATTTATAGAGAAGAAATAAAATGAAATTTACAGTAAAAGATATGGATATTGCAACAGGAGGAGTTCTTATTGCTAATTTAAATCAGAAAGATGCTCTTAAACTAGATCTTCATCATGGAGATAGAATTAAAATTTACAAAGGAAATAAAGTAGAGACTGTTGTTATGAACATTGCAGAGAGCGAAAAAGCTGTTCCTCAAGGAAAAATAGGGTTGTTTGAAGAAGTTCTTAAGGCATTGAATGTTAAAGAAGGAGACAGAGTTAAGATAATGCCTGCAATGACACCTATTTCTATAGAATATATCAAAAAAAAGCTTGATGGTAAAAAATTAACAAAGAAAGAGATAGAGCAGATTGTCTGGGATATTGTTCATAATAAATTAACTGATACTGAATTAGGATTTTTTGTTTCTGCATGTTACACAAATGTTATGACTGATGATGAAACAGTTTTATTAACAAGAGCTATGGCTAAAGAAGGAGATTTTTTGAACCTTGGCAGAAAAACAGTTGACAAGCATTGTATTGGAGGAGTAGCAGGAAATAGGACAACTATGTTAATAGTGCCTATTGTTGCTGCTGCTGGTTTAACAATACCAAAAACTTCTTCCAGGTCAATAACATCTCCTGCAGGAACAGCAGATACAATGGAAGTGCTTTGCAAAGTTAGTTTTCCAATCAAAAAAATTAAAGAGATAGTTAAAAAACATAAAGCTTGCATTGTTTGGGGGGGTGCTATTAATCTTGCTCCTGCTGATGATAGAATAATAAGGGTAGAAAGACCATTAGCTATAGATGCTGAATCACAACTAATTGCTTCTATTCTTGCTAAAAAAGCAAGTGTAAATGCAAAATATGTATTAATAGATATTCCAGTTAGTGAAGAAGCCAAGATTACATCTTTAGCAAGAGCAAAAGTATTGAGGAAAAGATTTGTAAAAATAGGTAAAAAATTGGGAATGAAAATAAATGTTATAATTACAGATGGTTCCCAGCCAATAGGAAATGGCATTGGACCTGCTCTAGAAGCAAGAGATGTATTATATGTTTTAGAAAGAGATAAAAGGAGACCTCTTGATTTAGAAAAAAAATCATTGATGATGGCAGGTTTATTATTAAAAATGGCTGGTATTAAAGAGGGTTTTAAGAAAGCTAGAGAAATAATTAACAAAGGCCTTGCTCTTAAAAAAATGAGAGATATAATAAAAGCCCAAGGAGGTAATCCTGATATTAAGTCTGATGATATAACATTAGGTAAATTTAAGAAGGTTTTTAGAGCAAATAAAACAGGTGTTGTTAAGGATGTAAATAATAAGAATGTGTGCAAAATTGCAAGATTATTAGGAGCGCCTCTTGCAAAAGAAGCAGGAATTTATATATGTAAACATGAAGGTGATAATGTTAAGAAAGGAGATATCTTGTTTGAGCTTTATTCTAATAGTAAAAAGAGATTGAATTACGTGATTTCTATCTTAAAGAAGTTTCCCATTGTTAAAGTTTAGCTATTTCTTTAAGGAGGGAATGACTTTGTAAGCAACTAAGCCAATTATTATAATTATTAACCATAAGGCTATAGGTGTGAGTTTTCCTGTTGCAAATAAAACTAAATTGGCAACTAAAACTGCTACCAAGAAAAAAGATATTATTTTGAGTAAAAAGTGATTTTTCATATTTTAAAAAAACGCCGGCGCCCGGACTTTCACTGAAATCCTTCAGATTTGAATTTCCCAACCCTTCCCTTTTTCTTGGAATTTGTTCTTTCTTTTCCATCAATAATTTTTCTTTCCATCAAGAAAGAAAAGGGTTACCGGGATACCCCGAAGGGAACCAGCTTTCTAAGTTATAAATTTGCTGACAAAGTCATAAAGACTCGCGCAAATTTAATGCCACTCCAAGCTGGCGCAGTTTCCTGTCACATTTAGTGATACCAGGTTGTGCCACGCCGGCGTGAAATTTACTATTAATTTTAGTGTTTATAAATATTTCTTTAAAGCAAAAGAAAAAATTTTTAAATAAAAAGATCTGACATCAAATGATGGGATTATATAAAAAATTAAGAATTCTATTAGTAGATGATGAAGAGTCAATAAGAAATGCTAGTTCCAAGGTGCTTTGTACAAAAGGATATGTTGTTGAAGTAGCAGAAAATGGACATAAAGCATTAGAAAAAATAAATGAAAATGCTTATAATGTTTTAATCACAGATTACAGAATGCCATTTGGTATGAATGGTTATGAGCTTGCAAACAGGGTAAAAGAAAGAGGAATTGATTTATTCGTAATTCTTATGAGTGGAGAAATAGACATTACTGAAAAAAAATCAAATAGTATTGATTTATATTTGCAAAAACCTTTTGACATGGCAGAGTTATTGAATGCTGTAAAAATTGCTTCTGAAAAAATCAAATAATTTTTTAAATCTTTCTAAAAAGCGAAAAATTTATAAAGGGTGATATACTTCTATTTTTAAGTTTATTGTAATTATAAGGGGGTGGAAAAACCAAATTTCTAATTTTGGTTTAGACTATGACAACCTATGTTAAAAAATGTCCTGAATGCGGATCAACAAATATATTTTACAATAAAGAGAAAGGAGAAATAATCTGCAAGGATTGTGGATATGTGATAGAGGAAAGTATGGTTGATTTTGGTCAGGAGTGGAGGGAGTTTGAGTCTGAGGCAGGTGAAAAAAGAAGGAGAACAGGAGCTCCTATGACTTATACAGAGTTTGATATGGGTCTAGGAACAGAAGTAGGAAAAACTGCTGATATTTCAAAACTAGGAAAAGAAAAAGGTAAATTTTTAAGATTGAGAAAATGGCAGTACAGAATCTCCACTGCAATTGAAAGAAATCTTAAATTAGCATTAGCAGAGCTAAAAAGAGTTTCTTCTTATTTAAAACTACCGGCTTCTGTTGAAGAAGAAGCAGCAAGAATTTATAGATTAGCAGTTCAGAGAGGTCTGGTAAGGGGAAGAAGCATGGAAAGTGTTGTTGCAGGTGCTTTATATGCTGCTTGTAGAAGACATGATGTTCCTAGAACACTAGATGAGCTTTCAGAAGCTAGCGGAATTGAAAAGAAAGAAATAGGAAGAACATATAGATTTGTAACAAGAGAACTGGAAATAAGAATAAGGCCGAGTAATCCTGCTGATTATATACCGAGATTTGCATCTGCTTTAAAATTGTCACCAGAAGCACAGAGCAAAGCTGTGGAGATACTAGAAAAAGCACAAAAAGCTGAGCTTACTTCTGGAAGAGGACCAACAGGAATAGCTGCTGCTGCATTATATGTTGCTGCACTAATGCATGGCGAAAAAAGAACTCAAAGGGAGGTAGCAGATGTTGCAGGAGTAACAGAAGTTACAATTAGAAATAGATATAAAGAGTTATTGGATGAGCTGAAATTGGCAAAAGAATTGAAGAAAATAAAGAAGAAGAGAAAATAGTGAGGTGAGAGTATGCCGATAAAATATGAAGGAAAACGGTTAAAAATAAGAAAATTTAGAGATGCTGATGGAACCATTCTTGAATGTATTGGTAAGAATGGTCATGATGGTAAAGATTATTTTATAGGCGAAATAAAAAAAGATAATGCACAGAGTTATGTATCAGCAATCAATGCAGAATCTGCTTTAAAGGCTCTTGAAGAATATCATTGTTTAGAAACAGCTAAGTTGGCAGCAGAAATAGTCAGAGAACATATTGGATTAGAGGGATTAGCACTCGCATTAAAAGATACTACATTCAAAAGTCAAATAGAGAAGTTATTAAAAGAATCAAAATCTAAATAAAAATTTTTTAAAATTTTTTATTTTATTATGTTCTATTTTTATACCTTCCTTTTTTAATAATTGTATTTTTTTATTAATTCCTAAACTATATCCGCCAACTTCTCCTGTGCTTTTAACAACTCTATGGCACGGAATTACAACTGGATTTTTATTTTTATTTAATACATTTCCTACTGCTCTATATGCTTTTGTGTTTAATGCTTTGGCTATTTCTTTATATGTTGTAACTTTGCCTTTAGGGATTTTTTGAGTTAAATTTAGAACTTTTTCACTGAATAACATCTCTAGCACACCTCTGACAAAGAAATGTTTTTATTTTTCTTTTCTTAAGTATCACTCGTTTTACTTTTTTCCCACAACATTCACAAGTAAGAGTTGCTTCTTTATATTTGATCATTTTATTGAAAAATGGAATTTTTCAATTCCAAAAACTCGCAATTAAGCGAGTTTTTGTTATTTCTGCAATAATTTTGTTCAGATTTTGTTTTGTCAAAGATTTTTTGTATTGTTGTGCTAAATTGATTAATTTTCGTTTATTTTTAATAGCCAGCATCTTCAGAATATACTGACAAAATTGAGTTACATTTTTTGGTTTTTTTGTATAATTTGCTCTTTCAAAATCAATCAAAACTGGCTTTTTATTAACTATGATGTGCTTATAAGGGTGGTGCATTTCTTCCTTGTTTATTTTTAATTTATCTAAAGTATAGCACTGATTAAATACAGCTGTTAGAACTTTTTTTATTTGTTCTTTTGTTGCTGTTTTAAGAAAATCTCTTATTAATTTTCCTTTAACATATTCTGCCACAAAATAATCATTCTTTGCAAATAATAGCTTTGGTCCAATATTATGTTTATTCAATAGTTTTAGAAATTTTGATTCTCTTTTAACTGTGCCTTTTGCTGCTATGTCTTTTCTCTGTAACTTGATTATAACTTTTTTGTTTTTGTAATTTGCTGTAAAGATTAAACCCCTATGACCTTTTGCTAGAAAATGAATATTGTTAAGTTTCTTGTTTAGCTCTTTTAATATCTTTGATTTTTGAATTAAATAAACATATAAAGTTTCAAAAAATAATCTTTTTGTTGATAATAATTTAGATTCAAGAAGATTTTCTTTTATTATTTGGTCTATTCTTGCCTTATTCGTCAAAGAGGAGAAAACAATAAGAATTTTACCATTAGGTTTTAGATATTCATTTACTTGATTTAGAAATTTTTCTAATAATTCATAACCTTTTTTACCGCCTGATATTTTTCTTGCTAGTTCTTTTGGCTCTCTTTTTACAGCTGGAAGATACGGAGGGTTGAAAATAATTGTATCAAATTTACCTTTTATTTTATTGAATAAATCGGATTGAACAAAACTTATTTTTTTGTTCTTTATATTTTTTTTACAGAATTCTAACGCCTTCTTGTCTATATCTGTTGCAACTACTTTATTTGCTTTTTTTGCTGCTGCCAAAGCAAGTATTCCAGAGCCAGTGCCTAGATCCAAGCAATTGCCTTTTGCATATTTCTTAACTTGCTCTGCTAATAGAAATGAATCTTCTCTTGGCAGATAAGGTTCTGACATTTTTATTTATTATAAAAAGCAGAAATAGTTTTTTTGAGTTTTTTGATATGATAAAGGGTTTGTTTGCTATGGCCTTCTGTAGCATGCCTTATAGATTCACTAAGATATTTTTTAGTCTCAGGATTATCTACAACATATTTAGATGCTTCCTCTTTGAATAATCCAAGCAACTTTATTTTTTCTTCTTTGGTTTTTGCTTTAGTTGCTTGTTTAGCTAATTCCTCAAGTTCACTTATCTTTTTGCTTAAGTTTGCCATTTTATTGAAAAATGAAATTTTTCAATTCCAAAAACTCGCAATTAAGCGAGTTTTTGTTATTTAAATTCTCTATCAACAGCTTTAAAATAGTCCTTTATTCTTGTTATAATATTAGGTAATAAAAATTTTTCCAATTTTTCTTCAAAAGTTTCTGTTAAAGGTGCTTTTTCAGCAATCCTATAATTATTTTGAATCTTCTCAACCAGGAAGATATCTCTTAATCTTTTCAGCTGTCTTCTTATGTTGGATGATGCAATTCCAAGCAAAGGGAGATTGTGATGTTTTCTTAAATCTATTACTCTCTTCTCTATTTCAGAACTGTCTAATTCTCTTTTAGCTTTTAATAAAACATAAAGAACATCTACTATAACATCCCTGCTGTCTCCTGGCTGCAATAATCCTATGCTTAAACAAAGTTTTCTAATTAAATCCCTACCTTGTAAAGAAGGTTTTTCATATTTTCTTAGAGTTATTTCTGCTAAAGGCGTGTCTTTAGCTATTGTTTTAGTCTTAGGCATATAAATTTTAAGCAAGAGCTAATATTTATAGGTTTTGATTAGAAATTATTATTTAAATTGGGTTGTATTTAATATTTCATTTGGTTTTAATAAAGAAATACCTGATTTATCTCCAAGAATTTCTACTTGGATTATTTTGTCTGGATTTTTCAAATCCACTAAAGCTCTGTCAATAGGGTCTGTTAGTTTTGTAATTAACTCTTTTTCATTTAGATTTATTCCTCTTATACGAAGATTTAGTTTCCATTTATCACTCTCTCTAATTTCAGGAATAAAATTTTTGATACAACTTTGCATATCTATTATGTTTGTTTTGCACCACATATCTATTGGAATATAATAAAATGTTGATGAGAATTTCTCTGGATCCTTTTTACACAACTCAGTTAGTTTTTTAACAACAGCTCTTGCATTGTCTACTTTCAACCCTAAAACTCCTTTTATATCTGGTTCTAAAAATTCTGCTGTCAGCTTAAGCCTCATAAGATTATTAAGTAGCTCTTCCTTTGCTCTACCTTTATATTTTGGATTGTATGTTACTAATAGATTAGCATCTCTCAGATTAGATCACCCCTCTTGGAATATAAATAGAACTTAGTGTATTTAAATATTATTATTTAATTTAAATTAAAAAATAAAATTTATTTTCTTTTTTTAAGTGCCACCAAAGTTATCACAAAGAACGCTGCTATTGCTGTAATTGATATTAAGGTGCTGTCTAATATGGGATTATTGCTTTGTATTGCAACAACTGCTCCTGTTAGCTCTGCCTCGCCTCCTGGAGAAACAGTAAATGTTACAGGAATGAAATAAGGGATTATATTGTCTGCATCAATCCACATCTCAACAGTAACTGTTGCATCTCTCAATGCCTTAAAATTCCATTGAGTATGTACTGCTTTATTTGGCTTTAAAGGTTTGCAATAGTCTGTTTGTGCTTTTTCCAAACATGCATTCAAGTTTAAATTGCATTGCTCAATTGTTTGATTCTTTATTATAGCACAATCCTGAGCAGTTTTTCCTTCATATTCTTTACATTCTTTGCCTTTTCCTCCTTTAATGCATTTTAGACATTTTTCCTCTTCTTTTTTAGCATCCTTTATACATTTCTCATTCTCTTTTTCACATTTTTCTTCAGCACTTTTCTTCTTATCTGTTAAACAATACAAGTCAATATGTTTTGCAGTTAGCAATTCAACAGCATCTTCAGGGTACCATCTTACAAATGCTCTGAGATTTGTTATATCCTCATCACCAGTGTTTTGAATTTTAATGCCTACTCTGTAAGTTGGTGGAAGTTTTGCTTGAGCAGATGTATCTACGACCTCTTCTTTTGTTAGAACTTTTAACCTGAATTTTATTGATTCACCTGCAGGAATAAGATAATTCCATGTAATTGTGTCATTATTCCAAAGCTCTAAACTAACATTTTCTGGGAAATTATTAACATATAAAACCTTTCCGTATGGATTAACTAAGTTTGTTATAGTAAATGCTGCATCATAATCAATTGGTGTTGGATTTTTCACTACAAACTCTACAATATTATTATCTGCTAAATAATGGTATGGAGATTCTGTCGCATTTCCAACAGAAACATCAACAACTTCAAGTTTGTATGCTTTTACATAATAGTTATGACTTTCTCCTGGTTGCCATGAATCTGTAAATGAAATGGTAAGAGGCATTTCCTCGCTTTTTAACAAAGAACCATCTTTGTAAACTTCTGCATAAAATATATCTGGATCATCAATAACAATATCAATTGTTTCGTCTAAGGATATTGTATCTGTATTTTTTATAGTTACATTTAACTCGTTGTTTTCATCAAGAGAGTATGTAAATTCATCAATTTTATTTCCTGTTATTACAGTACCTTCTAAGTATGTTGTTATAACAGGTATTGTTATTCCTGTGAAAGAGGTTAAATAAGTTCCATTCAAATCAGCTGTAAGGACTCTTAATGAATAATTTCCTGTTATCTCTGTTTTTGGTATGGTTATTGTTCCGGAGTAAATACCAGAAGATATTTTATTTAATCTTACAGAATATTCATTATTGTTTGTTTCTAAAGTAGAATAAACAATAGCCAAGTCATAAGGATTTCCATCTGGGTCAGTAACATTTGCTGTTATTTTCATATTATATCCTAAAGCATATTGATCTCTGTCAGTAGTTATAGAAGTGATATTCAATGGTTTTGCTGCAATTCCTATTGATATGGGCTCTAGAACAAATTCTCTTGTTTGATAAGGATTATAATGCACATTAAACCTTACTTTATAAGGTGAGCCAGAAACAATATCAATTGGCAAAAATTCTTCTCCAGAAATAATGTCTTTTATAGCAATGTATGGTGTTCCAAAATTACTTACTGTATAAGTTATATCTTGTTCAAGCGGAGAGATTACTGCAAATTGAGATTCATTATTTTCAGCAACAAATTCTGTTTTTGAGATTTGAGTTCCTTTTGTAACACTTAAAATAGCCTCTTTCTGATCTGTATTAGGAATTTCTGGAAGATTATCACATGCATCTCCTAGTCCATCAGAATCTGTATCTAATTGATCTGGGTTATATGTATTTGGGCAGTTGTC
>JAFCFN010000002.1 GCA_017608625.1 Candidatus Woesearchaeota archaeon
AATAGCCTCTTTCTGATCTGTATTAGGAATTTCTGGAAGATTATCACATGCATCTCCTAGTCCATCAGAATCTGTATCTAATTGATCTGGGTTATATGTATTTGGGCAGTTGTCTTCGTTATTTGGTACCTCGTCATCATCACAATCTATATCTATCCCACTACCACTTAATTTTATGTCATCAAACAGAGCAACAACTGAATAACCATAGGTGTGGGAGCCACAGCTGTGAGAAGTTGTTGTTAAAAGTATGTATGCAATTTCCTCATCACCTGTTGCTTGCCAATATGGATTTGAATTAAAATCATTGTAAATGTTTCTGGAAATATGTTGCCATACTCCATTGGTGGTTTTACCTAGATAGAGAAGTCTGTAATTTTTGCCATATCTTGAGTTGCGCCAGTATCCATCTCCATCAATTACATACTGTAACACACAAAGCTTCCCACCCCAATATTCATTATAAAGGCAAGCGTTACTGTCAGGGTCGAAAATATATACGTGCGCAAGGATCCCTGACCACCATCTGTGGAAATATGTATTGTCATATTCCCTTAGTTCTAAGGTGGTATCCGGAGTTAAAGTAATCTCTTCTAAGGGAAGAACGGCATTTGCGTAGTTGTTACCATAGCGACTATAGGCTTCTACTTTTATGCTTTTTTCATCCATATTTATAGGATCCTCAGTAATAAAATAGCGCACATCGCACTCGGAAATACCGTAACTTTTATTTAAAAGTATCCAGTTACCAATATCCCCAGAAATTACTTCGCCACCAATTTCGTCATACTCTCTTATCTCGGCACTTTCCCATGTTTCTAGAAGACTGGGCAGGTCTGCATTCACAACGGGAACAAGAAACAAACTTAAAATTATAACAGATAAATAAAACATAAATTTATTATTGATTTTTGTCACCTCTTTTCTTTTATTATTTTATTAATTATTTTATTATTATGTTTAATTTATTCAATAAAGATATTATGTTTAATTTATTCAATAAAGAAAACCAACACCAATATATAAATTTTTCTTTATTCCTTACTAAACCAAATCTCAAAAGAATAAATCTTTATTTTCTCTTTAGCATGATGCTCATTGTTAACACATTAACAAAGTCTAACTTTTATTTTAGCTAAGTTAATCCATTAACATAATCTTCTTTCTGGTATATTTAATCTTCCAAGAATCAAATATTTCTATAATTTCCCTGTCCTTGGCTATCGGGATTATAAAAGAGCCAGGAGCAATAAACTTTCCATCAAGCTGCTCAACAATTCCCTTTTCTTCTCCCCTACCTTTAAGGAGATATACAAACCTTACCTTTTTGCTCTTTTTTAGTTTGGATAAATCATAAGTGTATAATGTCCAAGAAGCTAAACCATAGACTTTGCTAAATGGCTTTTCTGTAATTAAACTAATTCCCTCAAATAGCAGTGTTTTGGCTAATGCATGAGTTTTTTTGGTGAAAAAGGCGTCTGATGTTAGAAAACTCACATGCACATTAAGTTCTTTTTTTTCAAATTGCTCATTCAAACTTTTAATTAGTTCTCTATCAATTCTCTTTCTAAATATAATACAAATATCAATATCTCTAGGCTTTTCTTTACCAGCTGCGGCTGATCCAAACAGAAAGATATCTAATATATCTTTTAGATCAAGCTGTTTTATTATCTTCTTTAAAACTGAGTAATTTTTTAATTTTTTCAACATTTTCTTTTAAAAATAGCGCGTCTTTTTTATTCATTCTAAGATTGTAGCTGTCTGTATATTTTTTAAACAAAGAACTAACTAAATTATATGCTTCCTTGAAATGGGTCTGCAGAAAAAGAAATCTTTCAGTATGGTTTTTTGGCAACAGTCCTCTTTGTTCATAAATTTTCAAGTCGCACAATATTGCAATTGCCTTGAAATAAGAGCTTACCGCTGTATTGAATCTTCCTTTTTCAAATTGTTCATTTCCGTTTATCAAAAATTCTTTGAAGTTCAGTTTAAGGTCTTCTTTTATATCTTTTGTTTCCATGTTAACATATTAACTAATAAATGATATTTAAATATTTTGGTTAATTCGTTAACAGGCACTTATCAAACCAAATCTCAAATCCATAGAACTTAATCTTTTCTTTAGCATGATGCTCATGTTTCTTAACAGGATTTTCTGTGGAAATTTTTAATTTCTCTGCACCAACCCTTTCTTTTATCTGGTCAGAAAACTTATTTAATCCATCAACTAAATCTTCATCTGTTTTTACAAACAAGGTTATTTTGTCTTTTTTCTCTAATCCTGCTTTTTTTCTTAAGCTTTGTATTTTTCTCATTAACTCTCTGCTATAACCCTCTGCCTCCAATTCAGGAGTTAGTTCTTTATCCACATAAATATTTCCATATTTAAATTCTGCCCCAACTAGATTAGAAGGAAGCTCTTTTTCTATTAACATATAATCTTTTATAATCTCAACCTTTTCTCCATCAACATTTAAAATGTGTTTGCCTTCTTGTTCAAGATGTTTAAGAATTGTTTCAGGACTATCTAAAGCAAGATTTGCTATAATTTTTGGTGTTAGTTGTTTAAAAACAGGCTGTAATTTATTATAATCTGCTTTCACTTTTGTTTTTACGCCTAGCAGTTCTTCAATTATTCTTATCTCTTTGACAGCAGTCATTGTTTTTATTATATTTGCTAATCTTTCAATTGCTTTTGTTGCTGTTTTGTCTTTTGTTTCTATAATAGCTTCTTTTAAAGGCCATCTTATTCCTCTTTGTATCTGATCTCTAATTGAGAGAATTGACTGTATAACATTCTTCGCAATTTCCATATCTTGTTCAAGTTCCTTGTTTATTTTTTTCTTGTCTGCTTTTGGCCAATTAAATAAATGAATACTTTCTTCTTTAAGGTCAAACTCCTCTTTAAGATTTTGGTAGATTTGTTCTGTGATAAATGGACAGATTGGAGCAAATAATTTCAAACACTCTATCAATACATTATAGAGAGTATAAAGCACTGTTTGTTTTTCCTCTTTTGTTCCTATAGAAGATTTTTCTCTTACTATTTGTATATATGTCCTACTTAGCTCCAAGAACAGATCTTCAATAACTAACGGAACTTCATTTAACCTGTACTCATTGAATAAATTTGTAACATTCTCTATTGTGGTGTTCAACTTAGAAATAATATATTCTTCCTCAGTATCTAGCTTTGGTATAATCTGTGTTGGTTTTTTGTTTATTTCTTTTGAAATGTCTATTAATAATTTATGAAGATTCCAGAGAACAACTAAATTTCTGTATTTTATTTTCATATCGTCAAAATTGTAATTTAAGTCCAAACCAGGATTAGCTCCACCAATAGAATAATACCTAAAAGTATCAGCACCATATTTATCTATAACCTCTTGAGGCAAAATATAATTACCAAGAGATTTGGACATTTTCCTGCCCAAAGCATCATTAACAAAACCGTGCATGTAAACTGATTTATAGCTTGGTTTACCCATACTTATCATTGATGCTACAAACAATAAATTAAACCATCCTCTAATCTGATCCTTGCCTTCGAGAATAAAATCAGCTGGCCAAAGTTCTTTGAATAATTTTTTGGTTTGAGGATAGTTTAAACAGGTCCATGATGTTGTACCTGCATCAACCCACACATCAAGAATATCAGGTATCCTTTTCATTACACTGCCACATTTAGAACATTTTATTTCTACTTCATCTATGTAAGGAATATGAAGGTCTTCAGGAACTTTATTTGCTAATTTTTTAAGCTCATCCAAAGAACCTATAACAATATACTCTTTACATGATTGGCATCTCCAAATAGGAACAGGACATCCCCAGTATCTTTGTCTAGTAATTGAGTTGTCTCTTAGATTAGCTAACCATGAATCAAATTGTCTTGAGCCTGCCCATTCTGGTTGCCAAATAATTTTTTTATTCAGCTCCCTCATTTTTTCTTTAAGATCTTCTATTTTAAAGAACCACTGCTTTGTTGTTCTGAAAATAACTGGATTATGGCAACGCCAACAATGGGCATATTCATGTTCAACAGGGCTTTCTGCTATCAAAGCATGTTTTTCATCTAAAGCTTGGATAAATTTTTTATCGTCTTTTTTTGCAACAAGACCTCTAAATTTCCCCATCTCTTCTGGAAAAATACCTGATTCATCTAAATTATTGAATGGTGCAATTTTATATTTATAGCCTACTTCATAATCCTCCGGTCCACAACCAGGTGCACAATGAACCAAACCAGAACCAGCAGATGTATCAACATACTCTTCACTTAAAACAATAGTATGTATGTTAGGAGATTTTTGTTTTAATTTATCATAAATCTCTTTTAAATCATCGTAAAAAGGATGAATATATTCAACACCTTCTAATTTTTCTCCTTTGAATTCATCCAATATTTTGAAATTTTTGTTCGCAACTCCATTAATTAATGAGCTGGCTAATGCTTTTGCTACGATCCATTTTTCCCCATCAACATCTGCCTTAATATAGTCTAGTTCAGGATTAACCATTACTGCCAGATTAAAAGGGATTGTCCAAGGCGTTGTTGTCCATATTATTAAATATTCATTTTCTTTATCTTTAATTTTGAATTTTAAGAAAACAGAATTATCGGTAATGTTTTTATATTCTAACTCATGTTTTGCTAAGGCTGTGGCACATTCTGGACACCAGTGCATAACCCTTTCTCCTTCATATAGCCTTCCATTTTCATGAGCTTTTTTTATTAGCCACCATTCCCCTTCTATAAATTCTGGATCAATAGATTTATAGGCATTTTTAAAATCCATCCAAACTCCAAGTCTAATAAAATCTTTGTTCATCAATTCAAGATTTTCTAAAGAAAGTTTTTTGCATTCTTCTATAAATTTAGCAACACCAAATTTAGGAATTTCATCTTTATGCTTTATATTGAATTTCTTTTCCACTGCATGTGCTGTTGGTAAACCATGCATATCATAGCCTGCTCTGTCCCAAACATCAAATCCGCACATTCTTTTGAATCTTAGAACACAGTCTTTTAATGATTTATTCCATGCTGTTCCAATATGAACCTTTCCAGAAGTATATGGTGGGCCATCTAAGAAATAAAATTTTTTTCCCTTCTTATTTCTTTGTTTAACTAAATCGTAAATTCTATTTTTTTCCCAAAATTCCAGCACAGATTTTTCGATTTTTATAGGATCATATGGCTCTATCATAAGCAAGAAAGAAATAGTATTTATTTAAAAACCTTACCTTAATATTTCTCCACAATTCAAACATTTATGAGCTTTAACTTTGGGATCAAATTTAGTATTAATCCCGTATTTTAAGATAGTATTACATTTAGGGCAGCGGGGTTCAAGATAGTTTATGTTATTGAAAAAATTTAGATCCATTTTTTTAGAATTTGCTTTATTTTTAATAAGAATTTTTATGTATATAAATCTTTTGTTACACCTATTGGTGGTTCAAATTATTGAAAAATTTCATATGTGTAATACTTCCTATTTTAGTGTGAAATTTTTCAATCCCAAAAACTCGCAATTAAGCGAGTTTTTGTTATTTAAAGAACTTATGCAACTTTTTTTGTTCTTTATGTTCAAGCAAATCTTCTTTTTTATACCCTAATACCTCGAATATCTTCTCAACAGCAGGAATTACTTGATTATTAATATAGTAATTAGCATCATAATCTTTTTGTTTACAGAGTTCTGGCATCTCTGCTCTATCTCTTATCATTGCACTGCCTTCTTTTATTACAAATGTTATCATTGATCCTGGTCCAACAGGAATTCCTTGAGACAACATTTTTCTTGCAACAGCCACATGGGGGCCTATTTGTTCATACTCGTCTAACTCTTTCTGCAATTGTGTATGAACAACAACCTGTTCTAAAGGAATCTTCTTGTTTCTTAGATCGTGAATTACTGATCGTACATATTCCAAAGCTTTCTCTGGTTGGTTTTTCTTTAATATAATTTCCAAAACCTTTTCCTGAGTTTGTCTTGCTATCAGTGACCAATCGCTTCTTACTGTTGCAAAACCTTTTATTTTTATTGAATCATCTTCTGTAAGCAAAGCATACTTCTTTTTGGCTCCTGAAGGGGCTAGTCTTGCTGATACAAATATTCCTGCTGGATAAAACCCCTCTTCTTCTAATTCCATCAAGCTTGGAAGAAGCATATTGACAGTGTCTAGGAAATTTTTTACATCCTCTTTTTTCTTTTTATCCAGTGTAAAAAAGATAGAGTCTGTATCTGAATAGATTACATTAAAACCTTGCTGTTGAGCAGCACTGATGACTTTATGAATATAATGTCTTCCCCATGCTGTTATGCTTTTTGCACATTCTATACAATACCATCTTGCTCCAAAAAATGCAAAATATCCATAAGAGGCATTTGCCAAAACCTTTAGTGCATCCTGTCTCGCGTCTAATAATAAATATTTCTTGTCCTTTCTTTTTGTTTGGGCCATTATCTCCTTTACTCTCATTCTTCTTTTGATTAAATCCTCAATAGCGCTTGCAATAAGACCTTTCTTTTTCTTGCAGAACCAGTATTTTTCATGCTCTAATGGTGCTAGTTCTGCCTCATCTTTACAACAATCGCAATTAAGAGTTTCTAGAGAGATGTTATGAGAAGCAATTATGGTTGGGTAAAGGCTTCTAAAGTCACAGATAACAATATCTTTATACAAACCAGGCTCTGGCTCATAAACAAATGCTCCTTTGTAAGTTTGCATTCTTCTTTGTTTTATTTCATCATGAGTTGGTTTATTTGGGCAGAGCTCATTATTATTTTTACTTTGTTTTATTAGATACCACTCAACCAAATGACTAAAACCCATTCTATTAATATCAAATAAAGGTATACCTATGATTTTTACTAGCTCAGAAGCATTTGGAAATATCTTCTCACATAACTTGAAAGCAAGATAAGCATCATGCAAGTTGTATTCACAAAATTTGCCAAGTTTTTCTGGAGCACTATCCCATGCATCAATTAATTTAGATATGTCAACATCCTTTTTCTTTTCTCCCAATAATTCAGATGCTACTGAGTTCAGATCATAGTTATCTGTTTCAAGAGTTCTTGCAAATATCCTTGAGATAAATTCAAAAACATCAAAATGAACAATTCCAGTTAGTGCTATTTGAGATACTCTTCCTTTTTTTGTTGAAAATGTTGAATAGTCTAAACCAATATCTAGTGGAATTTTGTATTTTTCTGCCCTCATTCTTATATATGGCAGATCAAAACCATCTGAAAAATATCCTGTTAGAATATCTGGCTTAAATTGTTCTATTGTTTCTTTGAACTTGTTTATCAGTTCTGCTTCTGAATTAACAAATTCAATATAATTTTTGCTTGTTTTGAACCTTTTCCAAGTAAATACTTTTCTAAAGTTTTTTCCATAAAATCCTAGCATAATTATTGGATTTTCTTTTGCAAGAATTCTTCCCCTTGCTGGAGAGTATGTTTCTATATCAAAAGCAAGTATTTTTGGTTCTTTTAGAGTAACTTCTTCTTGTGAGATTGTTTCTGCTTTTATAACAGGAACTCTGCTTTTTAGTGCAAAATTTTTTCCTTCAACTGTTGTTAATGTTAGAGGTGTAATTCCCTTATCTATCAAATATCTTCTTACAAAAGGAATATCTGCTTCTAAAACTATTTTAACACCAGGTATTTTTTTAATATGAGATCTTAAGGTTGAAACATTTTGAGGATAGTGTGTGTAAATCTTAATTGCTGTTACATCCTTACCCAAATATTTCTTTTTTTCTAACTCTGTTTTAAGAACAGAGATTATATTCCCTTTATGATCTATTTTTGTCTTTTCAATTTGATCTTTTACTTGTTCTTCTTTGCCTTTTTCTGGCAATGCCCAAAAATATGGCAAAAATGAGTCATCCATTACACAAATTTGCTCTCCTTTTGTTGTTCTTCCAAATAGCAAAATAGTTGGCTTGTTTGCTATTACTTTATAGCTTATGTCTATTGGATAAAATTGAATTTGCATAGTTTGGATATAGAAGGAGTAATTTAAAAAGGCTTCGTTTTAGTAAGTTTTATATAGTGTTTCCATCTAAGTTTGTATTATGAACAAAAAAGAGGTTTATGATCTAATTGTAATTGGAGGGGGGCCAGCTGGTGTAACTGCTGCTATTTATGCTGCTAGGTATAAACTTAATACATTGCTAATTTCTAAAGAAATTGGTGGTCAAATGCTGGAAGCTCATAAAATAGAGAATTATCCTGGTTTTAAATCTATTTCTGGAAAAGAGCTTGCTGACAAATTCAAGGAACAGCTTAAGTATCTTAATATTCCTGTAAAAGAGGTTAGAGTTGATGGTTTGCAGAAGTCAGAACAAGGATTTATTGTAGGAACAGCAGAGGAAGAAGCAATAGAGGGAAAAGCTTTGATTTTAGCTCTAGGAACAGAAAGAAGAAAACTGAATATTCCTGGTGAAAAAGAGTTTCTTGGAAAAGGTGTTAGTTACTGTGCTGTGTGTGATGGTCCTTTTTTTAAGGATAAAGTAGTTGGAGTGGTTGGTGGAGGGGATTCTGCTGCATCTTCTGCTGTTTTGATAGCAAAATATGCTAAGAAAGTTTATATTCTTGTAAGAGAGGCTGAAATGATAGCAAGTCCAAGTTGGTTGGATGAAATTAAAGAGCATGAAAACATAGAAGTACTCTATAATAAGAGTGTTAAAGAAATTGAAGGAGATAAAATGGTTAGTTCTATTGTTTTTGAGGATGGAGAAGAATTAAAAATTGATGGTTTATTTATAGAAATTGGTTCAATACCTGCTACTGCTTTAGCAAAAGAAATTGGTGTTAAAATCAATGATAAAGGTTACATAATAGTAGATGAAAGACAAGCAACAAATGTAGACAGAGTTTATGCTGCAGGAGATATAACAACTGGATCTAATAAATTTAGACAAATAGCAACAGCTATTGCAGAAGGGGCAATTGCTGCAAACTCTGCTTATGAGAATTTAAAAAAGAAATAAAATGTCTAAAGTTTTTGTTAAGTGGAGAAAAGATATTGAAGATATAAAAGAAAAGTTGCAGAAAAAGGAGATTAGAATAGAACATGTCCCTGCTTTGATTAAAAGATGTCCTAAATGTGGTAATTTAAGTTTAGAGTTTGATCCTAAAACAGGTAGGATTTATTGCACAAAATGCGGGTTTGAAGAATGTATTCCGATCTATAAATAAGATGCGAGCAAAGCGAGCAAATTTTTCCATTAACGCTTTTACTGGAACAACGTGGAGGGAAAAGGGTTAAATGCAGATAACAGCAGTTGCAGTGTTTATTAAAGATGGAAAGGTTTTACTAGAAAAAAGAAGAAAAAATGAGGATAATTATGCAGGATTCTGGGCTTTACCAGGAGGGCATAAAAGAAAATCAGAAAGCATAAAACAAACACTAAAAAGAGAAATGAGTGAAGAGTTGAACCTTCATATAAAAAAAGCAAAATATATCGGAATGTTCAGAGATATTGACCCAACATCAAAGGATATTTTTCACCACCATGCTTTTCTTTGTGAAGAGTGGAGAAACCACATCACATATACAAGAGAAGAAGAAAGGATTAAATGGTGGGATTTAAAAAAATTTAAAAAAATTCCAAATCATAGAAAAGTTGATGAAAAGATATTAAAACAATTAAAATTAATATAAATATAAAAAGAGGTGAAAAAATGCCCAAAAAAATAAGAGTTGCAATTAATGCAGCAGCAAAACAAGTTTTGCCTGGCATTAATCGCTGTGTAGCATTTTTCTTAAAAAATAAAAATGGGGTGATGTACTATGATTAAAGTAGCGATTAATGGTTTTGGGAGAATTGGGAGAGGTGTTCTTAAAGCTGGTTTGAATGATAAAAATATAGATTTTGTTGCTGTAAATGATTTAACTGATACAAAAACACTGGCATACTTACTAAAGTATGATAGTGTGTATGGTAAATTTAACAAAAAGGTTAGTGCAACTAATAGTTATATAACTATTGATGGCAAAAAAATAAAGGTTTTTGCTGAAAAAGATCCTACCCAATTACCTTGGGGCAAACTAAAGATAGATGTTGTTGTTGAAAGTACAGGTATTTTTAGAACAAAAGAAAAAGCTGAGATGCATTTGAAAGCTGGTGCTAAAAAGGTTTTGATTTCAGCTCCTGCAAAAGGTGAGAGTTTTGTAAGAACAATTGTACCTGGTGTAAATGACAAAGAATTAAAAAAAACAGATAAGATAGTAAGTAATGCTTCTTGCACAACCAATTGTCTGGCACCGATTGTAAAAGTTTTGAATGATAAATTTGGAATAGAAAAAGGTTTAATGACAACTGTTCATGCATATACTGCTGATCAAAGATTGGTTGACGCTCCTCACAAGGATTTAAGAAGGGGGAGAGCAGCAGGAATTAATATTGTCCCAACTACAACAGGAGCTGCAAAAGCAATTGGATTAGTGTTGCCAGAATTATATGGTAAATTAGATGGAATAGCAATAAGAGTTCCTGTTGTTGATGCAAGTGTTGTTGATTTAACAGTTGATCTAAAGAAGAAGGCAACAGCAGAGCAAATAAACAAAGCTTTTAAAGAGGCTTCTGCCAAAGAACTAAAGGGAATTTTGGAATATTCTGAAGAAGCACTGGTAAGCTCAGACATTGTTGGCAACAATCATGCAGCAATATTTGATGCAAGCTTTACAAGAGTTATTGATAATAAGGCAAAGGTTTTAGCATGGTATGACAATGAGCATGGATATTGCTGTCAGATGATTAGGTGTATCAAGTTAATGGGAAAATAAAAATAGAGTGTAAAAGCAAATTTTATAAATAAACCAATTCTATATAATCTAAAAAAGAGGTAGCATGAAAACTCTTGATGATTTCAATGTAACAGGTAAAAGAGTTCTTGTTAGAGTAGATCTAAATAGTCCTGTTGAGAATGGAGTTGTAAAGTTATCAGTAAGAATCAAAGAACATGCTAAAACTTTAAGAGAATTATCAGACAGAAAAGCAAAGGTTGTTGTTTTAGCTCATCAAGGAAGAAGAGGAGAAGAAGAATATTTAGAAAGCTTGGAGCAGCATGCAAAATTGTTATCAGAGCAAGTTGGTAAAGAGGTGAAGTACATTAACTATCTATTTGGCTCTGAAGTTATTAAAGCTATTGAAGAGCTTAAAGAGGGCGAAATTTTATTATTGAAGAATACGAGAAGCTGGGATAGAGAAACAGAAAATTTAACAGCAAAAGAACATGCAAAAGGAGCATTTATAGAAGTATTAAAAGATCATTTTGATTTGTTTGTTCAAGATGCATTATCTGTATGTCACAGAAGTCATGCTTCTGTTGTTGGATTTGCATATGTTCTTCCAAATTGTGCTGGCAGGGTTTTGGAGGCAGAATTAAAAGCCTTGAAAAGAGTAACTGAAAATATAGAAAGACCTTTTGTTTTAGTATTAGGAGGAGCAAAGCCTTCTGATTATATTGATTTAATTAATAAATATCTAGACGAAGATCAAGTTGATGCTATTTTGAGTTGTGGTTTATTTGGCCAGGTCTGTTTAATAGCAAAAGGAATTGATTTAGGAAAACAGGAAGAATTCCTAGAAGCAAAGGGAGCAATGGATGTTATTTTTGATGTTAAAAAAATAATAAGCAAAATAACAACTCCTGTTGATTTGGCTACTAAAAAAGACAATAAGAGAGTTGAGTTAAAACTTGATAAGTTTCCTAATGATTATGAAATATATGATATTGGAAGCAAGACAATAAAACAGTATTGTAAAATAATTGCAAAAGCAAAAACAATCTTTTTGAAAGGAACTCCTGGTTATTATTTGTGGCCAGAATTCAGCAAAGGGACTGTAAAGATTTTGAAAAAAATTAGTAAAGCAAGAGCATTTTCTTTAGTAGGAGGAGGAGACAGCTCAGCAGCAGTAGAAATGTTCAATATCAAAGGAATAGATCACGTTAGTTTATCAGGAGGCGCTTTGTTAAAATATCTTGCTGGTAAAAAATTGCCTGGTCTAGAGGTTTTGGAGAATGTATGATATAATAACAACTGGCTCTGCTCTGGTTGATATTTTTGTAGATACAGGATTGCATGAGATAAAAGGGAAAAAAAGAAGATTAATTGCTTATCCTGCTGGAGCAAAGATAGCTGTCAAGGATTTGAGATTTTCTATTGGTGGTGGAGGAACAAATACTGGGGTTGCTTTTTCAAGATTGGGATTAAAAACAGCATATTTGGGCAAATTAGGAAATGATCAAGCAGCAGAACAGATCTTAAATTTATTAAAAAAAGAAAAAATTGATTTTATAGGTAAAAAAGAGAACTGTATAACAGGCCATTCTATTATTCTTGATAGTTTTGAGCATCACAGAACAATCCTAACTTATAAAGGTCCAAGTGATATGTTGAGATTTAATGAGGTTGATCTGAGCAAATTAAAAACAAGATGGATCTATTTTGCGTCTGCTATGAATGAAACATTTAAAACTCAAGAAAAATTGGCTGCTTGGGCTAAAAAAAACAATATTAAAATTGCGTTTAATCCTAGTGAGTATGAGGTTAAATTGGGTGCAAAATATTTGAAAAAAATTTTGACTAAAACTGATATTCTTGTTTTAAACAGAGATGAGGCAGGAATTTTAACAAAAAAGCAAGATATTAAAAGAATATTGTTTGGTTTAATAAAATTAGGACCTGAGATTGTTTGTGTTACTGATGGAAGCAAAATGATATATGCTTATGATGGTGTTGAGATATTTAGCTTAAAACCTCATAAAGTTAGGGTTGTTGAAACAACAGGAGCAGGAGATGCTTTTGCTAGTGGTTTTGTTGCTGGTTTAATAAAAGGTAAAGATATTAGATTTGCCATGAAATTGGGTTTAGTAAATTCCGAATCAGTTATTCAGCATTATGGGGCTAAGAATAAACTGTTGAAATGGAATGAGGCTGTTAAAAGAATAAAATGAGTTCAAAATTTTTAATCATATTAACTGTTGCTGTATTAATTTTGATTAATGGGTGTGGTAAAAAAACAGAAGAAGAGCTTGCAATAGACGCTTGCATCAAAGCTTGTAAAGATGCTCTTGCTTTAGGCAAAGATTTGAGTAATGGGCCTTGTTTGCTTAATCCAATTAAAGATATGAATTGGGTTTGTGATGTTGCTCACTGGCCAAGAAAAGATGTTGATAATCTTGAAGAAAACCAGTGCTCTGCTTGGAGAGAGGCCCATGAAAAAGGTCAAAAAATGCATTTTGTTGAAGTAACTCCAAGTTGTGAATTTATTAGAGCTATTTAAGATGAAAACCAATTTAGACAAAATAACAAAACAGGGGAAATGCATATTCCTTGCTTATGATCAAGGTCTAGAACATGGTCCAACTGATTTTAATGACATGAGTGTTGACCCTGATTATATTCTTAAGATAGCTGCTAAAGGCAAGTATAATGGAATTATTTTACAAAAAGGAATTGCAGAAAAATATTATAAACCTTATAGGAAAAAAGTGCCTCTGGTTTTAAAGCTGAATGGCAAAACAAGACTTCTAAGAGGAGATCCAATCTCTACACAACTCTGTTCTGTTAAAGAAGCCATTAAATTAGGAGCAGTTGCTGTTGGTTACACAATTTATATTGGGAGTGAGCATGAGCCAGTAATGTTTGATCAGTTTAGAAAGATAGAAGAAGAAGCTCATAGCAAAGGATTGCCTGTTATATTGTGGGCTTATCCAAGAGGAGCTGTTATAAAGAATGAGTTGGATAGAAACATATTGGCTTATTCTGCAAGAATTGGTCTAGAGTTAGGAGCTGATATGATCAAGATGAAATACAATGGGAATGTTAATGATTTAAAATGGATAGTAAAGAGTGCAGGAAAGGCAAAAGTTATTATAGCAGGAGGCGCTAAAGTTAGTGAAAAAGAATTGTTAAAGCAAACAAGAGAGATAATGAGAGCAGGAGCTGCTGGTTTAGCTATAGGTAGAAATGTCTGGCAGAGAGATAATCCTTTGGAGATTACTAAAAAGCTAAAGGAGATTATTTGGAAAAGATGAGAAAGAGCAAAAAGAAAAATTATTTTTTAAAATTAATACTTTTTGTTTTGATTTTATCAATTTTGTTAAACGTATATTTATTAATTCCTCCTCAGGCGGATAAGCTTAAATTAGATAATTTTGAAAAAGTGGATGTTAGGCTAGAAGGAATAACTCTTTTGTTAAGTAAAAATTGTTATGTTCTTCCAATATACATTTCTTTGGAACAGGCGGAATCAATAAGAGATGGGATGAATAACAAAAAATTTTTCAGACCAAATACTCATGATCTAATAGTGGATTCTTTAAAAAAACTAAAAGTAGAAATTATTGGAGTAAAGATAACAGAGCTTAAAAATAACACTTATTATGCAAAACTTGTTTTGAGGAGTAATGAGAAAATTATAGAAATAGACAGTAGACCTTCTGATGCAATTGCAATTGCAGTAAGAGTTGGAGCAGAGATTTACATAAACAAAGATTTATTAAGAGAGTATGGAATAAATACTTGTGCGGGTGAGGAAGTAGAAATAAGAGAGATGGAGGAAACAGCGTTATGAAACCAAAAATAGCCTTTTTTGAATTAGAGAAATGGGAAGAAGATTATATTAAAGCTAATCTGAAGAATGTTCAGTTGAAATTTTTCAAAAACGACTTAAATGAAAGAAATGTAAAAAAAATAAAAAATTTTGATGCAATTGCTATTTTTATTTATTCTCAAATTACAAAAAGAATTCTTGATCAATTACCAAATCTGAAACTAATAACAACAATGTCAACTGGTTATGATCATATTGACCTTGAGGAATGTAAAAAAAGAGGAATAACTGTATGCAATGTGCCAACTTATGGAGAAAACACAGTTGCAGAGCATACATTTGCTTTAATCTTAACTTTATCAAGAAAGATAATAGAAAGTGTAAATAGAACAAGAAGAGGTGATTTCTCTTTAAAAGGTTTGAGAGGGTTTGATTTGAAAGGAAAAACAATCGGTATAGTTGGTTGTGGCAACATAGGAAGGCATGTTGCAAGAATAGCTAAAGGATTTAAGATGAAGATTTTGGTTTATGATGTTTGCAAGGATATGAAGTTCGCAAAACAAATTGGATTTAAATATGTTGATCTTAATATACTGCTAAAAAAATCCGATATAATAACATTGCATGTTCCTTTATTGCCAGCAACAAAGCATATGATAAACAAAGACAACATAAAATTAATCAAAAAAGGTGCAATTCTAATTAATACAGCAAGGGGAGGTGTAGTTGATACAACTGCTCTGATAAAGGCTTTGGATAAAGGAATATTGTCAGCAGCTGCATTGGATGTTTTGGAAGAAGAGGAATTAATCAAAGAAGAAAAACAGTTATTAAGCAAAAAATTTCCAATGGAAAGACAAAGAAAAGTTATAGAAGAACATATTTTAATAGCAAAAGATAATGTCATTATTACTCCTCACAATGCATTCAACAGCAAAGAGGCTTTGTTAAGGATTTTAGATACAACAATTGCAAATATTAAAGGTTTTTTAAAGAATAGAAAGGTGAATGTTGTAAAATGATCCTGCTAATTAATTTTAAAACATACCCATCAGCAACTGGAAAGAATGCCATTAAATTAGCTAAAATTTGTAAAGAAATCTCTAGAAAAACAAAAACAAAGATTGTTGTAGCAGCACAAATAGCAGATATTCATAATATTAGCAAGATAATATCAACAGTTAGTCAGCATGTTGATTATTTTGATCAAGGAAGATATACGGGTTATGTGCTTCCTGAAGCAGTTAAAGCTAATGGTGCTATTGGATCTTTGATTAATCATTCTGAACACAAATTAAGTTTGGATGCTGTTAAAAAAACAATTGAAAGATGCAAAAAACTAAAATTAAAAACAATTGTTTGTGCAGCTAGTTTAAAAGAAGTCAAAAAAATTAAAGAATTCAAACCTGATTACATTGCTTATGAAGTGCCAGAGTTGATTGCAACTGGAGTATCTATTTCTAAAGTAAAGGCAAGTTCTGTAAAAAAATTTGTCAAATTGTTAAAAGGTACAAAAATTGTTCCTTTGGTTGGTGCTGGTGTTTCTACAGGAAATGATGTTAAGGCTGCTTTAAAACTTGGTTGCAAAGGAGTTCTAGTTGCTAGTGCTATAACTAAAGCTAAAGACCCTAGAAAAGTAGTTCTTGAAATGTGTAGTCAAGCATAGAAAACTATATTAATTTATGCACATCTACTTTACAATAAGAATGGGTTATGCGCTAGCTTTGTCTTTACCTAAAACTAAAACTTTAGTAGAAAAGCTTAAAGAAGATAAGGAAAGTTTTGATTCTAAGAAATTAAGCAGTTATATTCAAAAAAATTGGTGGAGATTACCAGAGAATGAAAGAAATGAATTAGCAATAGCCAAATTATATGTCAATTTTAAAAATAAAGATTTCTGTGGCGTATTGCAAACATCTAGAAGAATCAATAATTCAGAATTAGTCGAGCAAATAAAGAATTATGTTTGGAAAAGAAATAATCCTCTATTTAATCTATATGAAAAATTAAAACATGCATTTAAAAAATCAACAGAATATGAGTTAATATTATCAAAATTAAAAAAATTTGTTAGTAACAGCTATAATTCTATTTCGGGTTTGATGGTTAAGGAAAACCCAAAAGTTACAAAACTCAAAAGAAAATATTTGAGAGATTTAACAAAAGATGAAAGAGAAGAAATAATTATACGAAGAATGTATAAAGAAGATGTTGATAAGTTAGTTAGAGATTTTTACTTACTTAATAAAGAGGTTGTTTATCAAGTTGTAGCACAATATAATAAGGAAAGAAAAAGAGAACACATTAAAAGAATAAGTCAGTTATTAGAGACGAATTATTATGATCCAAAAGATATTCTTGATTTAGTTAATAAATTTAAAAAGAAAACATTTGCAAGATTAAGTGATGAAGAAAAAAGAGAAATAAGTTGGATGAATAAAAAAGGCAGGATTAGAGCAGAGGAATTGGTTAAGATATATAATTTAACTGGCAGACATGTTGTTTATTTAGCAAACAGATGGGTAAGAGAGCAAAAGAAGAAAAAAGAAGGATGTGAGAATAAAGCTGACATCAAGTTACCTGCCATATATGTACAACCAGCTGGATATGTTTACTCAGCTTAACTAATCACATCAGGAATAACCTGTATTAAATCACTTGCCAACAAACCTTGTTTCTTTTTTCTTGCTATAATATCTCCTGCTCTACCATTTATATAAGCTGCTGCACAAGCTGCTTTAAAAGGCTCTACATTTTGTGCTAATAAACTGCCACAAATGCCTGCTAAAGTGTCACCTGTTCCTCCTACTGTCATATATTTGTTCCCTGTTTTGTTGATTGCTGTTTGTTTTCCATTGGAGATTATATCAGGATTTCCTTTTAATAAGATAACACAGTTTAACTCTAAAGCCGCATCTCTTACTTCTTTTATCCTCTGATTTACTGTCAAATCATCCAGGCTTTTTCCAGTTAAAACAGAGAATTCATAAGCATGAGGCGTTATAACAAAATTTGGTTTTATTACTTTTTTGTTTTTAGCAACAGCATAAATAGCATCTGCATCTACTACAGCAGGGATATCAATTTCTTTAAGATATTTAATAACTGTTTTCAAAGTCTCTTTTTCCCTTCCTATTCCTCCACCAATCACAACAGCAAACTTGTTTTTACTTTCTTCAAATAGCTTTTTGAGATGTTTTTTAGAAAGATGGCTGCCCTCTAAAGGAATTGTTATTATATCAGGAGAGAATGTAGCTATGATTCCAGCTGCTCTTTTTGGAGCTATCACTTCAACTATATCAACTCCTGCTCTGTAAGCAGCCAAAGCAGCTAATGCATTAAAGGCCGGGCTGCCAGAATATTTTTCAGAGCCTCCAACTATTAACAAAGCTCCATAATCATATTTATGAACATCTGATTTTCTTTTTGGATATACTTCTTTTAGAATTGATTTTGTTATTAACATCATAAATGACAAGTCCATCCACCATCTATTGTTATTATTGATCCTGTCATGTAGCTAGATGCATCAGATGCTAGATAAACAGCTAATCCTACCAATTCCTGTGGTTTTCCTGGTCTTTGCAAAGGGACTGCTGCTTTTATCATTTGCTGAAATGTTTTATCCTTTAACATATTTTTTGTCATTGCTGTTGCAAATACTCCTGGACAGATAGCATTGCATCTTATTCCGTATTTTGCCCAGTCTTGTGCAATTGTTTTTGTTAGCATGATAATTGCTGCTTTTGATGCATTATAAGCTGCTGAACTAGCAAAAGAGCTTAATCCTGCAATTGATGCTATATTAATTATAGTTCCTTTTTTCTGTTTTTTCATATAAGGAAAAACAGCTTGAGCACAAAATAAATACCCTTCTAAATTAATCTTCATCATTTTATCCCATTCCTCTTTTTTCATTAATTCTAAGGGTGTTGGTCTGTAAATTCCTGCGTTATTAATCAAGATATCAATTTTCTTGAATTTCTTCATTGTTTCTTTTATCATATCTTCAACAGATTCTTTAGAACTAACATCTGTTTTAACAGCAATTGCTTTTACACCTAGTTTTTGTATTTCTTTAACTGTTTTGCAGGCTTCATCATAAATAATATCAGAAACAACAATATTACAGCCATGCTTTGCCAAGCCAATTGCCATTGCTTTTCCAAGGCCTCTACAACCTCCAGTAACAATAGCAACCTTGTTTTTTAGGTTAAATTCAGAAAGCATTATGATCACCTCTTTTTATAGATCATCATGTTCAATAAATATTTAAACCTTGTGGTAAACAATAAATTATATATAGATGATCTAAATTTATTAATTAAAAAGAGGTAAAATGAAATATATAGTTTCTGTTGATTTTGGTGGCAGCAAGATAGAATCTGCTTTATTTGACTTACAGGGAAATATTATCAAAAAACTTAGAATAGCAACAAATGCTAAAAAAGGTAAGAAGTATGTTCTGAAAAAGCTACTAAAGATAATTGACTGGACAATAGAAGGATTTAACAAAAAAGAAATAATTGGAATTGGAATAGGGGTTGCTTCTCCTGTTAATTTTAAAAAGCAAATTTTAGGCAATCCTCCTAACTTACCTGGATGGAGCAATACACCTTTAGCAAAAATTGTTCAAAACAGATTTAAAATTAAAACAATAGTTGAGAATGATGTTAATTGTGCTGCTTTGGCAGAGAGCAAGTTTACAAACGCAAAGAATATTGTTGTTTTGACTCTGGGTACAGGAATTGGAGGAGGAATAATAATCAATAATGAGATTTATAGGGGAAATGGTTTTGCAGGAGAGTTGGGCCATATTATTGTACAGGAAAATGGGCCAAAATGTATGTGTGGCAATAGAGGTTGTTTAGAGGTATTGGCTTCTGGAACTGCTATTAGAAAACTATCAAAAAAAGTTTTTGGTAAAGAGTTATTGGCTTCTGAATTAGCAAAGATGAAAAATAAAAAAGCACAGAAAGTATTAAAAGAAATTGGCAAACATTTAGGAGCTGGTTTGGCAACAATTGTTCATGCTTTAGATCCAGAAGAGATTATCTTAGCAGGCGGTGTTAAAGAAGCTGGAAATGCACTACTAAAACCTACTATAAAAGAAATGAAGAAAAGAGTTTTTACAGACAAAAAAGTAGTTGTTAGATTTAGTCAGCTTGATGATCCTGTTCTGTTAGGAGCTGCTTGTTTGTTTTTAGAATGATAACAGATATAGACAAAAAAGTTAAAAAACTTCCAAAAGAGAAGAAAAGAATATTCAATAAAATATTTAGAGTTTCTGTTACAAAAGGAAAACTAGTTCCTCCAAAAGAGATGTATTCTTGGATAAAAAGGAATTTTGAATCAGTTAGATTTGTCAAAACTCAAAAAATAGTTAAAATTGATAATATAATTACAAATGAAGGAACACTGTTTAATTGGCTAAGATCAAAAAGACCAATACAAAAAGCAAAAGAAATGCCTGATTTAAGTAAAGAAGATCCATTTTGTACTCCTTTAAAACTTACTCCTGCTGATTCTTTTGGTAGAATAAAAGGAAAATATTGTGTAACAGCGAGCAATATTGCCAAGTATGATGGATTGCACGGTTTGATAATATTCAAAAATCATAATCCTTTGGAATTTAATAAAGAGCAAGTAGCAGACTATATTAATACAGCGTTTAAATGGTTTAAAGCAGCTAATAAGGAAGATAAAAAAGCAATTTATCCATTTTTAATGTGGAATTGTTTGTGGAGGAGTGGTGCAAGTATTATTCATGGGCATATGCAGCTTAATCTAACAAGAAAAAGGCATTACAATAAAATAGAATTTTTGAGAAAAGCAGCCAAAAAATACAAAGGAAATTATTTCAATGATTTGTTTGATATTCACAAAGCTCTTGGTTTAGGTTTGGAATATAAAGGAGTTAAAGTAATAGCCAACTTGACTCCTGTAAAAGAAAAAGAAATCATATTGATAGGTAAAAAGATGAATGATAATCTAAAAGAAGCAATTTATAAAACAGTAAGATGTTTTATTGATAAAATGAATGTTCAATCATTCAATTTGGCTGTTTTGATGAAACCTATAGCAAATGTAAAGGGATGGGAGGATTTTCCATTTATTGTAAGGATTGTTGATAGAGGAGATTTAACTGCAAAAACAGCAGACATAGGTGGAATGGAACTATATGCAGGAGATAATGTTGTATCAAGCGATCCTTTTAAAGTAGCCAATATTCTAAGGAGGTGTTTAAAATAGTATTCTTTAGAGCAAAGGCTCCAGCAAGAGTTGATTTTGGAGGAGGAACACTGGACATAGATTTTTTTACAGAAAAAGAAGAAGGAGTAACTCTAAACTGTGCTATAATGAACCATGGTTATGCTAGCTTTTATCCTGGAGGAAAATATTTAACATTGGAATCATTGGATTTTGAATTCTTAAAAAAGCTGAAAATAAAAACTCAAAAGGATTTGGTTTATGATGGAAATCTTGACTTATTAAAAGCTGCTATTAAAAGATGTTTTATTATTGAAAAATATCCTATAAAAGGCAGAATTATAACAAGAACAGAAACTCCCCCTGGAGCAGGTTTGTCAGCATCTTCTTCTATTTCAGTTGCTTTGATAGGATTATTAAAAAAGATTACAAGTGAAAAAATAAATAAAATAGATGTTGCAGAATTAGCAGCTTCATTGGAAAGAGATGAGTTAAAACTTTATTCTGGGAAACAGGATCAGTATGCAGCTGCATTAGGAGGGATCAATTTTTTGAGATTTAAAAAAGGAAAAGTAAAAGCAGAAAAAGTCAGATTAAAAAGGGATTATGAACTGGAGTTGGAAAAAGATTTAGTATTGTGCTATACTGGAAAAAGAAGAATATCTGCTGATATGAACTCTGCTGTTATGAATGGATTTTTAAAGGGAGAAAGAAAAGTTGTAGATGCTCTGCATAACATCAAAAGAATTACAAAAGAGATGTATAAAAGCTTAAAAAAAGGTGATTTAGAGGATTTTAGCTATTTATTAAACCAGGAAAGATTAAATAGAATCAAGCTACATCCAAGCATAATGCCCAAGCTTTCTAAAAAATTTATTGATATTGGTCTTAAAAATGGTGCAAAGGCAGCAAAAATACTTGGAGCAGGAGGAGGAGGTTGTTTGTTATTTTATGCTAAACATGAAAAAGAGGAAAAATTAGAGAGAGCATTGGCTAAAAAAGGTGCTACTATTCTTGATTTTAAGTTTGATTTTAATGGACTGGAAGTATGGAAAATATGAAAAAAATTAAACCAAAAGCAGATTATTTGTTTGAAGTTAGCTTTGAAGTATGTAACAAAATAGGAGGAATATATACTGTTATTACATCTAAAGCTGATCTTCTGTTCAAATATTATAATAATAAATATTTTCTAATAGGCCCATATATCCCTGGAGAAGGCACGATAAGATTCAGGGAAAAAGAGAGTCCTTACAAATTCAAAGATGTTTTTGCAGAGCTAAAAAAAGAAGGAATAGAATGTCATTATGGTGAATGGAGAATTGGCGAGAAGGACATTAACACCATATTAATTGATTATAGGAGATTGGTAAAATACGATAAAATTAAAAAAGAAATTCAAAAAGAATTTAACATAAGCTCTGCAAAATGGAATGCATCTGAAAAAGAAATTGGACACTACAGAGTTGTTGATTTAACATGGGCTATTGCTGTTGCAAAATTACTAACAAAGATTTGGGAAAAAGAAAAGAATAAAAAAATTGTTGCACAATTTCATGACTGGTTGCCTGGATATGCTATTAAATTTTTAAAAGGAACAGGCGTTGCAACAGTTTTTACAACGCATGCAACAAGATTGGCAAGAGCATTGACAACGAAATATAAAGACATTTACAAAGTTCTAGATAAAATTAATTATGATAAGGAATCAAAATCAATGGGGGTTTTTGTAGAATGCTTATGTGAAAAAATTGCTGCAAAATCAGCAGATATTTTCACAGCTGTTTCTGAAACAACTGCATTGGAAGCTAAAAAATTGTTAGGAAGGAATCCTGATGTACTTACTTTAAATGGTCTTGATTTCAGAAAATTCCCTTCTTTAGAAGAGAGGCTAATAAAGCATAATCTGAACAACCAAAAAATAAAAGAATTTCTACTTTATTATTTCTTCCCGTATTATCATTTTAATATAAAGAATACTTTGATTTATTTTATATGTGGTAGATATGAATTCAAAAATAAAGGAATAGATATTTTAATAGAGAGTCTTGGAAAACTTAATAATATTCTTAAAAAAGATGATTTCAAGAAAACAATTGTTGTTTTTTTCTGGATTCCAACAAATGTTATTGACATCAAAAAAAGCCTTATAGAAAGTAGGATATTTTATGGAGGAATTAAAAATTTTGTGCATGAGAATCTTGAAACAATAAGAGATAAGATAATTTATTCTATTGTAAGCAGGAGAAGATTATCCAAACTGATTACAAGCGATTTCTTGTTTGAAATAAGAAAAAGAATGATGGGTTTTATCAAAAAAGGTCTGCCACCTCCTGTTACTCACAATCTCATTAATAAAAGGGATATTATATTGATGAATTTCAAAAAGGTTGGATTAAATAATTCTGCAGAGGATAAAGTGAAAGTAATTTATTACCCTGTTTATCTGACTGGTGCTGATGGTTTGTTGGATTTAAGCTATTATGATGCAATGATTGGTTGTGATCTAGGTATATTCCCGTCATATTATGAACCTTGGGGTTATACTCCTCTTGAGAGTGGGGCACTGAGTGTTCCTGCTGTTACAACAGATTTAGCAGGATTCGGTAAGTTTTTGTTGAAAAATGCAACAGAAGAAAATAAAAAAGGAATATTTGTTTTGAGAAGAAAAGGTAAAAAAGATAAAGAAGTAATTAATAGTCTTGTTAAATATCTATACTCTTTTGCTAAATTGCCAAAAAAACCAAGGACAGAGAGAAAACTAAAAGCAAGATCTCTTGCATTACTAGCAAACTGGGAAAAACTAATAATACATCATATTCACGCTCATAATCTAGCTTTAGAAAAAATAAAAACACGAAAAAATTCTTAAGAATTTTTTGTGTCCCAAAAACGCAAAGCGTTTTTGTGAGGTGATAAAATGTTACAAAAATCGCAGAGAATTGGAGTTTTTGTTGATATACAGAATCTGTATTATTCTGCAAAACATCTGTACAAAGCAAAGGTTAACTTTAACGAGATTTTGAAAGAAGCTGTAAAAGGTAGGTCTTTGATAAGAGCCATTGCTTATGTAATTAAAACAGATGAATTGAAAGAAAAAAAATTTTTTGAAGCATTGAAGATGATCGGTTTTGAGGTCAAAGCAAAAGATTTACAGGTGTTTTATGGAGGGGCAAAGAAAGGTGATTGGGATATAGGAATAGCAATGGATACAATTGAACTTGCTCCAAAATTAGATTGTGTTGTTTTAGTAAGTGGAGATGGGGATTTTGTTCCTTTAGTGCAACATTTAAAGAGAGCGCTTGGATGTAAGGTAGAGGTAATGGCATTTGGAAGATCTGCTTCTGGTAAGTTAAAAGAAGAGGCTGACATCTTTATTGATTTAGATAAGGACAAGCAAAAATTTTTGATAAAGAAAAGAACAAAGAGAACGAGATTTTAAGAAAGTTAAAAAAATAAAAAAAAGAAATCCTACTCTATTTCTTCTTTTTCTTCTTAGCTTTTTTCTTTGTAGCTTTCTTTTTCTTAGCTTTTTTCTTAGCTTTCTTTTTTGCCATTTAATACACCCCTTTTATTTTGTAAAAATTTAGTTTAGTTATTTGTAATTGTTATTTATTTAAATACTTTTTGCTTTTTTATCATTGCCGACGATAATTTTGATTAAAAAATTCTAAAAAAATTTATTAAAATTTTTATTTTTTCTTTTAAAAAATTTTTCCGTCGGGAAAATTGGACCGAAAGAATTATAAACTGAGTTGTTAACTTAAAATTTAATTACAAGATTATTGAAAATGGAAAAAATAGAAAAAATTGTTCCCGATACTTCAATCATAATTGAAGGTTTGATTAGTGAAAAAATAAATAAGAATGAATTGAAAATTGATGAGATAGTTATTCACGAAGCTGTTTTAGCTGAGTTGGAACATCAAGCTAATCAAGGCAAAGCAGTAGGTTTTCTTGGTTTAGATGAAATAAAAAAGATTAGAGAGTTGTCTGAAAAAAAGAATTTTGCAGTTAGATTTGTTGGAAGAAGACCTTCTGCTCACGAGATTAAGTATTCTTCTTTGGGAGAGATAGATGCAAACATAAGAGCTCTTGCGTGGGAAGAAGATGCGACATTAATAACATGTGACAAAATACAGGCGAGAGTTGCTGAAGCAAAGGGAATTAAAGTTATTCTTATTGTTAAAGAAAGAAAAGCGCCTTTAATTAAGATAGAAAAATTTTTTGATGAAAATACAATGTCTATTCATTTAAGAGAGAACTTATTACCATATGCAAAAAAAGGAAAACCTGGCGAATGGAAATTTGTTTCTTTAAGCAAGAAAAAACTAACCCAAGAAGAGATAAGAGAAATAAGCAAAGAAATAATTGAAGAAGCAAGAATGAGGAATGATGGATTTATTGAAGTAGAGAGAGAAGGTAGTTTGATCATACAACTTGGTGTTTATAGAATTACTATCACAAAGCCTCCTTTTTCAGATGGATGGGAAATCACAGCAGTAAGACCAATTAAACTATTGAGTTTAGAGGATTATAAATTAAGTGATAAACTAAAGAAAAGAATTGAAAGAGCAGAAGGAATTTTGATAGCAGGTGCTCCAGGACATGGTAAAACAACATTTGCTCAAGCATTAGCTAGATTTTATGCTGAAAAAGAAAAGATCGTTAAAACTATTGAAGCACCTAGAGACTTACAATTAGGAGATGAAATAACTCAGTATGCTATATCTCATGGTTCTCCTGAAGAAATCCACGATATTTTATTGTTAAGCAGACCTGATTACACAATCTTTGATGAGATGAGGAATACAGCTGATTTTAGATTATTTGCTGATTTAAGATTAGCAGGGATTGGTTTAGTTGGAGTAATACATGCAACCCAACCAATAGATGCTATTCAAAGATTTATTGGAAGAATTGAGTTAGGAGTTATACCGCATATTATTGATACTGTCATTTTTATCAAAAATGGAAAAATTGAAAATGTTTTTTCTTTAAAGATGATTGTAAAAGTTCCCTCTGGAATGACTGAAGCTGATTTAGCAAGACCTGTTGTTGTAGTAGAAGATTTTGAAACAGGAAAATTAGAGTTTGAGATTTATAGTTATGGTGAGGAAACAGTTGTTATTCCTGCTATAGCAAAAAAGAGTCCTGCACTAGAGCTAGCTAAAAAAGAGATTGAAAGGGAGTTCTTAAAATATAGCAGAGATGTTAAAGTAGAAATGCTTTCAGACAATAAAGCAATTGTTTATCTGCCTGAGAGAAAAATAGCATCTGTTATTGGAAAAGATGGAAAACATATATCTGCTATTGAAAAAAGACTAGGTTTAAGCATAGATATAGAACAGTTAGACAAAGAAAAGTCAAAAGAAATTCCCTTTGAATCAAGAATAAGCAAAAAAACAATTGAACTTAGACTAGATCCTTCATTAACAAACAAAGAAGTTGAGATTTATATTGGAAATAGATTTATAATGACAGCTAGAGCAAATAATGTTGGAGTAGTCAAAATCAAGAAGAGAAAGAAAATAGGAAAACAAATAGTGGATGGAATTAATCAGGAGAGGATTAGAGTATTAGTTTAGTGTGAATAATGGTTTATTGGCAATTCTTTTGATTTTATATGGTGATAAAGACACTGAATTTTTAGATATAGATCGAGTATTTTGTATTTAGCCAATTCACGTTCGATTTGTCTATTGTTGGGATGCTTAAAACAAGCAATCTCTAATTCACTCACTTTTTTTGCAGTTTCTGACTCCTCTTTTTCTAACATCTCTGTTATTAATTTCTCTGAATCAACTAAAACATTGCCCATGAATTTCACCCCTTTTTTTTTATAAAATCCCTTAGATTTTGCATTTCCTCAAATTTTATAGATTTAAAAACCATGTTATAATGTTTAGATTCTTGAAATCTCAGGTTAAACAGTCTGTTGTAAAACGAAGTAACTAGCTGTTTGTGTATTGCGCTTGATCTTTTTCCACCGCGTATTTCAGCAAACTGAGCCCTCAGACGCTCAGCCATATTTCTTACCTCTCCTGATTATGTGCACATAACAACAAAAGAAAATGCAATTTTGTATGGCGGTATACTATTATGGTATTCTAATATATAAAGTTTTCTATACTTGAGTATATAATTGTTTAATTAGGAAAAGTTTGTCATTTGGTCTTGCTTCTTTGTTAAGTTTAATACCAACTCTCTGGCCTTTTTTTGCTTTTGAAACCTTTTTATGATTTATTTCAATTGAGCTAATTTTTTGTTCAAAACAACCTGTTTTATTCCCTTGAATCATTATTTTATCTCCTAGCTTTAATGAGCCTGTTTCTATTTTTATTTCTGCGACTTTAATTTTTTTATAGAAGTTTTTTATTACTCCAATATAATGTTTTGTTTGGTTAGCAGCTGAGCCATAGATGTCTGTAAAATCATCAGCAGTAGGCAATCCTAAATAAAAACCTGTTGAGAATTTTTTATTATAAACTGTTTTCAGTTTTTTGATTAGTTGGTTAATTTGGGATTTGGTTAATTTTTTATCTAGTGCTTTTCTGTAACATTCTGTAACTGTTTTAACATATTCTACTGATCTATTTCTACCTTCTATTTTAAATCCTGTTATTCCTGCTTTTTTTAGTTTGTCAATAAATGTTATAGTACAGAGATCTTTTGGAGAGAGAACATAGCTTTTTCCCAAGATTAGCTCATGGCCTTCTTCTGGATCTTTTATTATATACTCTCTTCTGCAAGGTTGTAGGCACTCTCCTCTATTAGCTGATTTTCTGAATATTTCTTGAGACAAAAAACATCTTCCTGAGATAGAAACACACATTGCACCATGAATAAAACATTCTATTTCTAAATCAGGATTTTCCTGTTTTATATGTTTTATTTGCTCCAAATTTAGTTCCCTTGCTAATACAATTCTTTTTATTCCTAATTTTTTGAAGAAGCTAGCTGATAATGAATTTGCTACAGAAGCTTGTGTTGATAAATGAGTTGGCAGTTTTAATTTTCTTGCTTCTTCTATAACTGCAAAGTCCCATGCAATTATTGCATCAATTCCTGCTTTTCTTGCTTCTTTTAAGACCTTTCTAAGTTTTTCAATTTCATTATCATAAATAATTGTGTTCAGTGTAAGATATGCCTTTACTTTATTTTTATGACAATAATCAACTACTTTTTTTAATTCAGACAGTTCAAAATTTTGAGCAGTAATTCTCATATTTAATTGCTTAACACCAAAATAAACAGCATCTGCTCCAGCATTTATTGCTGCTGTTAACATTGCCCAATTTCCTGCTGGTGCGATTAGTTCTGGTTTCATGGTCTTTAAGAAAGAGATTTATTTTATAAAGCTTACCAAGAATCCGTAAGATTTATAAAATAATCATCACTCCACAATAGTATGAGGGGGTTAAAAGCTTTGTTAATAGGTATGGGAATGTTAACATATACTTCTTTATATTCTCAAGACATATCTGAAAGATTAAATAAAATTGCTGCAACAATAAGAAGCATAGGAATTAAATGCAACTATGCTCAAAAAATAAATGTAGATGGCAAAAATATAATTACAGCTTATTTACCTCAAATCAGCCATAATAATAAATCATATCAGTATGACATAAGAATATCATCAATGAATACAGTTGAAAGCTGCTATGTTGATGTCACAGATCTTAAACACAAAGAAATAAAAAGATTTTTTTGGAATAGTGATGGTGCTAAAGAGTTCAAAAATGGAAGTTGGACATCTGTAAGTACAACTACTATTTCTGGATTAGTTGAGCATTTAGAAAACAGATATAATATAAAAAAGAAATAATCAGATATCTTTAATATTAATTATATTAGAGGAATAATCAGCTAATCTTGGACATGCTGTGTTAACCCAACAGTCTATAAAAGGGTAATTTTCTAAATCAGTTAGATCAATTGTGTCTGCTATAAAAACATAGCATTGTTTGTTCTTTAATTTTTTCTTTAATTCAAATGCCTTTTTCAAATTTTCTTGGCCAGGTTTTGTGCTAACTAAAATGCCAATTGTTTTTGCTGAATGAAATTTTATCAATGCTGTTTTTTTCTTTGCTTTTAGTTTTTTAATATCTGCTTCATTTACTTTGCTAACATTCCCACTTAAAGGATTTGCTATAATAACATCTTTGTTTGTAGCTAATTTAACACCAATTGGGTGGAAATAACCAGAGCCAATATAGAGAAATGCATCAATTTTTTTTGCTATTTTTTCTGCTGATTTTACATTACAACCAAGGATTTGTCCTCCAATTAATGCTTTTTTATTGTTTTTCTCTAAAAAAGATTTTACTTTTAATAATTGATCAAGAAATTGGATTGTGCTAATTAAGCCGATGTTTTTTGGAAGTAGTTTTAGAGCCTTTGCTACAACAGGCATTACATCCTGCTTGCTTTTTGCTGGAATAAATAAAGTTTTCATCCAAATGTTTTAACAGAAAGATAGCTTTTTATAGTTTACTGTATTACTAGTAAATATGCCATTAGAAGAGTGTATGTTTTGCCAAATTGGAGCTGGCAAAATAAAATCAATAACAGTTTATGAGGATACTAAATGTAGAGCTATACTAGACATCAATCCAGCTAATCCTGGCCATGTTTTGTTAATACCGAAAGAACATCATGTTGTTTGGCAACTGATGCCTGATGACCTGGTAAGTCATTTGGCTTTGGTTAGCAGAGACATCTCTAAAGTAATGCTTTCTGTATTAGGTGTTAAAGGAGTGAATATTTATATGGCAAATGGAGAAGCAGCAGGGCAAAAGGCACCTCACTTTATTATGCACATAATTCCTAGGCAGGAAGGAGATGAAATTAACTTTATGTGGCAACCAAAAAAACTATCAGAAGATGAGATGAAAGTAATTGGTTTAAAACTGGCAGAAGGGATGAAAAAGTTTGTAAAACAAGAAGAAAAACCAGTTATCAAAGAAGAGAAAAAAGAAGAGATCTCTGAAGAAGAACTGCCAAAGAGAATGCCTTGATTAAAATTATCTCTTAAAATTTCTTAATTGTTTATGATTTTAATTGGTATTTTGAGATTGGCTTTGGAAAACTTGGTGAAGGCTGATAATTTAATTGATAAAGGGTTGTTTTTTCTGATTTAAATCTCTGCATTATTTCTCTTAAATTAACTGCACTTAGTTCTTTTATGAATTCTTCGAGTGTTTTTTCTCCAAATCTCTTTTTAAGTTGGTCTTCTACTTCTTGATGTGATGCTTGGTATTTGCCCTATTTTTAATAAAGACAAATGGATTATATAAAAATTTTTGTATTATAGCAATAACAAAAACAAATTACCATAAATCAAAGTTAGAATAAAAGCAATTAAAAAACTAGGAACAAATGGGATTCCTTGTTTTATTAAGACCTTTTTGACATTCAGCCTGATTAATTGTTTAATCTGTTTTTTACTAATGCCAAGGTCTTTTGGACCAACAATTCTTTTTCCTTTAACAATAATATCTTTTACTACCCAGTCACCTTCTGTTAGTTTGGAAACAGGAACAAACTTAAACATACAACCTGTTTCAACTGCTTTAACAAATAACCAAATATAAAACATTACAAAAGTAATGAAAGCCAAAACAATAAAACCTAATCTTAAAGATGGTTCAAAAAAGAATGATACTGTTATTAAAACCAAAACTAATAGTAACATTGCTCTTTTTGTAGCATTGATAGTTTTCTTTTTCAGAAGTTGTTTTAGTTTTTTTAGTAACCTTCCTGGATATAAGAACGCCAAAACAATAGAATAAAGAATTGCATAAATAGCTCCTACTAATAGAACATTGATTATAAATGAAATTAAAAATGTGTCTACACTAAATTCTAGTCCAATTAATGCTCCCAAGCCCATCAATAGTTTACTATCTCCTCCACCCCACTGGCCTGTGTAAAACAAAATATAAGCTAATATCAAAAATACAGTAAATCCAGCCGCACCATAAACAAAAAACATGATATCAGAATAAATAATTGAGTACAATCCCCTAATCCCTAATCCAATAAAAATTAAAGAATAGGTTACCCAATTTGGAACTTCTCTTGTTTTTATGTCAGTTATTGTTGCAATAACCAATGCTATTAAGATTATTATTGCTATCAGTGGTTCCATTTTACTATCAAAGAATAAGAAACTTTATAAATATTGTTGTATAAAGTAAAGATATGAAACTCAAACATATAGCGTTAACAATGGTTGGCAATAGAGAATGGGCTAAAAGGCATAAAACTGATTTAGCTCGTGCATATAAAAAATCATTTCAAAATCTTAAATCAATAATTAAACAGCAGGTAAAGCTGAACATACCAATTATGACAGTTTATTTATTGCCTTCAAAAGTTAAAGATCCTGAGCAATTGTTTGTTTTGGTTGATTCTTTGATTACTTTTTTTAATGATTTAATTGAAAGCAATATTTTACAAAATAATATGATAAAAGTAAGTATCCTTGGTAAATGGTATGACTTACCTAGTAGAATAGTTGAGCCTGTTAAGGAGATTGTTAATTTAACAAAAGAATATGATCATTTCTTTTTGAATTTTTGTTTGAATTATGAGGGTCAAGAAGAAATAGTTGATGCGTGTAAATTAATAGCAAGACAGGTTAAAGCAGAAAAAATAGATCCAGAAGCAATTAATAAACAGATGATTAAAGAAAATTTATATTCATCTTATTTTATTCCTCCTGATTTGATAATAGCAACTGGAAGAGAAAGGAAATTTAACTCTTTTTTATTATGGGATTCTGCTTACTCTAGTTTTTATTTTCCTAGGCTATTATTTCCTGACTTCACAGCCAAGGAATTTGTGAAGATTGTTAAAAAGTAGAAATTAGAAACCTTTTTAAACCCTAAACTTTTTCTAATTACTGTAAGGAGAAAGGAGAAGAGGAAGAATGTGCTATTTTCTCCAAATAAATAGGTTATTTAGGGTTTAAAAGTTATGAAAAAAGCAGTTTTGCCAAGTTTAAGAGAAAAAAAAAGATATTTGGCCTTTGAAATTATCTCTCAATATAAATTTGACTTTATGACAGTTAAAAATGCTATACTATCCAGCTGTCAACTATTTTTAGGGCAGCTAGGAATGGCTAAAGCAGGCATTATTGTATTAGCAGATAATTTTGATAATAAAAAACAAAAAGGTTTAATAAGGGTTAACAATAAATATATAAATGAACTAAAAGCATCCTTGGCTTTAATCAATAAAATAAATAATAAAAATATAATAATCAAAAGCCTGGGTGTTTCAGGTATACTAAAAAAAGCTTATGACAAATATATAAAAGGAGGTTAAAAATGGTTGAAGAAGCACCATCTCATCAATTAATGGGTTATGATAGAGCAATTACTATGTTCTCACCAGAAGGAAGATTGTTACAAGTAGAGTATGCTAAAAAAACAGTTAGACAAGGCAGTACTGCAATTGGTGTTGTTTGTAAAGATGGAGTTTTATTGGTTTCTGATAAAAGAATTCTGGAAAAATTGGTTGTTCCAGAAGCAATTGAAAAGATATGGCAGATAGATGATCACATAGGAGCAACAGCAGCAGGGATACTTTCAGATGCAAGAGTATTAATAGAAAGGGCTCAGCTAAAAGCTCAACAGCATAAAGTAACTTATGATAGTCCGGTAGATGTATTAAGTATTGTTAAGGATATTTGTGATATAAAACAGATTTGCACACAAAGTGGAGGATTAAGACCTTTTGGTGTAAGCATACTGATTGCAGGAGTTGATCAAACAGGACCAAAGTTGTTTGAAACAGATCCTACCGGAATATTTTTCCAGTTCAAAGCAACTGCAATTGGAGAGGGTGAAACAGAAATAGTTGACATATTGAATAAAAAGTATAAAGAGAATATGACGATTGAAGAGGCTTTGAAGTTATGCATCTGGGCATTAGCAAGAGTTGTTCCTGATAAATTCAGTGCAGAAAGAATTGATACTGCTTATATAAAAATAGATGAAAAACAGTTCAAAAAATTTAGTAAAGAGAAAATAGAAAAGATCGTAAAAGAAGTAAAGAAAAAATAAAATGCAAAGAGTACATGATAAAGAAAAGACTAAACTAACAGTAGCTAGATTAAAAAAAGATGGAGAAAATTTTGAAGTAAGTGTTGATTCAGAAGCTGCAATTAGGTTTAAGAAAGGTTTAGGGGATTTCAGTGAGGTTCTTAAAAATGAGAATATTTGGGCTAATGCAAAAAAAGGTCAGCTTGCATCTGAAAAAAAATTAAGAGCTGTTTTTAAAACAGATGACAAAATTGAGATTGCTAAAACAATAGTAAAAGAAGGAGAAATACAACTAACAGCAGAATACAGAGCTAAGCAATTAGAAGAGAAAAAAAAGAGAATTATAGAAACAATTCATAGAAATGCTATTGACCCAAGAACAAATGCAGCTATTCCTATAACAAGACTTGAAAATGCATTTAAAGAAGCAAAAGTAAGGATTGATGAGAGACCAATTGACCAACAGATGCAAGACATAATAAATAAATTGAGACCTGTTCTTCCGATAAGGTTTGAAATAAAAAAGATACAAGCTGTTATTCCTGCTCAATATGCAGTAAAAAGTTATCATATCTTAAAAACATATAAAATATTGGAAGAAGAGTGGCAGAATGATGGTAGTTTAAAGGTAAGTATTGAGCTGCCGTCTGCTATGCAAAATGATTTTTTTGATAAAATAAATAGTGCAACACATGGCAGTGTTGAGACAAAGGAGATAAAATAAAAGTAGGCTTTTTCTTTCTTTTAGAAAAAGAAAGAAAAATCCCACACGGCAAAAAGAAAGAAAAGGGGACTAAGCGAACAAACAAGCAATGTCGCCTAAACGATCAACCCGTTTGTGGGTTGTGGAGATAAAATAAAATGGGAAAATTACTAGTTAAGGAAAAAGAAGTTGTAGTTCCTGGAGAGGATCTGGCAGAAGGTATGGATCTTTTACCAGGCGAAGGCTGTTATAGAGATGAAAACAAAATAGTTGCTGCAAGATTGGGATTGGTTAAAGTAGGTGGCAGATTAATAAAATTAATACCTCTATCAGGAAAATATCTACCAAAGAAAAATGATGTTATTATTGGTAAAATAACAGAAATAACATTAATGGGATGGAGAGTTGATACTAATTCTGCTTATCCTGCAATGTTGTCTTTAAGAGATGCAACATCAGAGTATATAGCAAAAGGAGCTAATTTATCGCAATATTACGCAATAGGAGATTACATTGTTGCCAAAATAACTAATGTTACATCTCAAAATCTAGTTGATTTAACAACAAAAGGTCCTGGATTACATAAACTAAAAGGTGGCAGAATAATCTCTGTTCAACCTACAAAAGTGCCAAGAATAATTGGAAAAGCAGGGAGCATGGTTAATATGATAAAAAAAGCAACTAACTCAAAAATAATTGTTGGCCAAAATGGTCTAGTATGGATTCAAGCTGAGCCGAAAATGGAGTTGATTGCTGTTGAGGCAATAAGAATGATAGAAAAATATGCTCATGTTGAAGGTTTAACAGACAAAGTAAAAGAGTTTTTAGACAAAGCAATTAAAGGTGGGAGATAAGATGTCATACAAAAGAAAAGATAGAGCATTAGATGAACCTAGAGCTATAGAAGCAAAGGTTGGTGTAATCAAAAGAGCTGATGGATCTGCAATGTTTAAGATAGGTAAAACAACAGCTTATGCTGCTGTTTATGGACCTCGAAATATATATCCTAGATTTTTAGCTGATCCTACAAAAGGTATTTTAAGAGCTTCTTATGCAATGATGCCTTTTGCAGGTGTTGGAGAGAGGGTAAGACCTGGACCGAATAGAAGAAGTAGAGAAATAGCTTTAGTGACTGAGCAGGCTTTACTGCCAGTTCTTGATTTATCAGAGTTTCCAAATTCTGTTATTGATGTTATAGTTGAGCTTCCTCAAACAGACGCTGGAACAAGATGTGCTGGAATATGTGCAGCTGCAATGGCACTAGCTGATGCTGGTTTAACAATGAAAGATTTAGTAGCAGCTGTTGCTGTTGGTTGCATAGATGGAACACCTATTGTTGATTTGAGTAAGGAGGAGGAAGATTATGAAGGAGAAGTTGCTGATATTCCTATTGCTGTTTTGCCAAGAAGTGGTAAGATTTCATTATTGCAACTGGATGGAGAGATTGATAAAGAGAATTTAATGAAGGCGATTGAAATGGGTAAAAAAGTTTGCAGAAAGATTTATCAGATTCAGAAAGCAGCACTCAAGAAAAAATATGAGGTGACAAAATGAACTACAGAGAAGCAAAAGAGCATATAGAAGGTTTGTTGAATCAAGGAATAAGGTTAGATGGTAGAAAGTTAACTGAGTATAGAAAACCGATTAAAGTAGAACCTGGTTTTATAGAAACAGCAGAAGGTTCTGCAAGAGTAATCATAGGGGAAACAGAGGTTATTGTTGGAGTAAAGATGGCTGTTGAAGAACCTTACCCAGACACTCCTGATCAAGGTAATTTAATGGTTGGTGCAGAGTTAACACCTTTATCAAATCCTGAGTTTGAGTCAGGACCTCCTGGAATACAAGCAATTGAGCTTGCAAGGGTTATTGATAGAGGTATTAGGGAAAGTAAAATGATTGACTCAAAAAAATTATGTATTAAAAAAGGAGAGAAAGTTTGGGCTGTTATGATTGATATAAGCCCTATAAATGATGCAGGTAATTTATTTGATGCTGGTGCTTTAGGAGCAATAGCTGCTTTGAAAAGCACAAGATTTCCTGAGTATGATGGAGAAAAAGTAAATTATAAAAAACATACAAACAAAAAGTTACCTTTAAATAAAATCCCAATATCTGTTACTGTACATAAAATAGGTGAACATTTAATTATTGATCCTCTGACAGAGGAAGAGAATGTAAGTGATGCAAGATTAACAGTAGTGGTAAGAGATGATGGAAAAATTTGCGCTTTACAAAAAGGAGGAAGCATGCCTTTAAGTTCAGAGGAATTAGATTCTATGCTTAAGTTGGGTGCTGAAAAAAGTAAAGAATTAAGAAAATTTATTGAATAAGTTGTAAAAGGAGGTAAAGCATGGTTGAGAAATACACAAAATATGAAAAAGCAAGAATAATTGGTGCAAGAGCATTGCAGATAGCAATGGGTGCTCCTTATCTAATAAAACTTAGCAAGGAGGATTTGGAGAAAATAAAGTTTAATCCTATTGAAATTGCAAAAATGGAATTTGAGGAAGATGTAATCCCTATTACTGTTAAAAGACCTTTACCTAAACGCAGTTAGTTTTAGTTTAACAAAGGAGTTATAAGAGGAGCAATTCTTAAGAAATATACTAAGTTAACACCTAAATGAAAAAATGAATTAACAACTGGTTTGAATTCTATATTTCCATATAAGTAATTTATACCAAGACCAAGTCCAAAATAGGCTAGCGATACAAAAACTCCTATTGAAGATATCGGAAGTGAAAAAAGAGTCGAGATATAAGCAAGACCTATGATCAGTATATAATAAGGCAAACCAAGCGGGTCAATTATTCCTACTACAAAAAATGATGGAATGATATCTGCCAAAAATATAAAAACAAGCATATATGAAAAACCATAGTAATTGATTATCAAAACTGAGAGAAAAAAGATAGGAGAAAAGTCAAAAGGAATATCAAAACGAGAGATATATTTTAATACAATGTACTTTATATAACCACCTATGATAATTAGAAAAATAAATACTGTCAACTTTTTCCAAAACAAAAAAGCAAAAGAGAATATGGCTAAACAAAGAACATATTTACCTAATTTTATTTTGTTTTGATCTATGTAATTTTTTAGATTGTTTGTCCACTGAAGTATGCTCTTACCTACAAAATGCTTGGAATTTTCAAAGGATGACATAGTTTAAATCTAATTTATACTTTTTATTCAAATTGGCTAATGCAGAAACATTAATAAATGAATTATATAAATATTTTGTTATGAGAATCATTAGCAAAAAAAGACTAGAAAAAGAGTTTAAAGTTACAGGAGCTGCTTTGGAAAGTATTGAAATTATTGCTAGAGGTGAAATGAAGAAAAAGGCAGAAGAATGTCTTGACATGGCTAAGAGGTATCATAATGATGCAGAGCACTTTAAAGCTAAAGGTGATTTTGCTAGTGCATTTGGTGCTTTAAATTATGCTCATGGATGGCTTGATGCAGGAGTAAGATTAGGTGTTTTTAAGGTTTTGAAGAATAAAGAGTATTTCACCATTGATTAAGGATCCACAATTCTCAGGTTTTTCATGTTCTTGCTGCTATTCCAATAACCGGCCTCCACTAGCAGATCAGTATTTTCTGATTCTAAGATTTTGGCAAGAATTGTATTTTCTCCAATATCATGCTTTGCTTTAGCTCTGTGATGACCATCTAATATATAAGAAAAACCACTTTGTTTGTCTTTAACTGCAAGGATTTCTTCCATATCTTGCATGTTTTTGTATTTTTCATAGATTTTTTTATAAATAAATGCTCTTGTGGGCAAAAGATCTTTTATGGGAATCATTGTATAATATATTCTTCCACCATATTTTTTTAACATATCTTCTAAAATCATTTTATTCTCGGATAAATATTAGGTAACATAAATACTTTACTAATCTTAACAGCAATGCCTTTTTCTTTTTTCATTATTTGCTCTGAGGAAAGCTTTACTGTTCCTAAAGCAATTAATTCATCTTTTAAACTCATAACAGCAACCAAATCGTTTTCTTCAATTCCTGAGTTCAGTTTGCTTATTCCTGGGATTGCTAAGTCTATGCCATGACATAATGCATTTACTGTACTATCTAAGACCCATATTTTTGGTAAATGTTCTATTGCTTTCTCAATTGGCTGAATACAGTATCTTAAATATTTTTCATTATTTTCGTTTTTCCAAAAGTGATAAGCGTCTGCCAAATCTTGTAAAGTGATTAAATTGCTTTGCTCATCAAAACAAGCCACTTTTGTTCTTCTTAGCTCTGACATATGTGCCCCACATCCTAATTTAACTCCAATATCATGAATTAGTTTTCTTACATATGTTCCTGCTTCACATCCTATCTTTAATAAAACATCTTGGCCATCCATCTCAAGTAACTCAAGATAGTATATCTCTTTCTCTCGTAGTTTTCTTTTGACAGCTGATCTTACAGGAGGCAGTTGTTTGATTTTTCCTGTAAATTCTTTTAGAACTGATTTTAGCTTTCCACCAGCAACTAACTTATGTAAATGCATTACAGCAACATATTCCTTACCTGCTTTCAGTAATGTTTGCACTATTCTTGTTGCTCTACCAAGTGCTGTTGGCAAAACTCCTGTTACTTTTGGATCTAGTGTCCCAGAATGACCTGCTTTTTCAATATGCAAGATTTTCTGAACATAATCTGAACATTGATGAGATGTTGGACCAGCAGGTTTATCTAGATTTATGATTCCATAATTAATCAGCTCTTCTATTGGTCTATTATCCGGATAATTTCCATACTCATTATTTGTTCTTGACCTTTTTTTAACTAAGATTTCTCTTTTTATATTTTCAAAAGGGAGTTTTGACATAAGAATTACTGTTTTGGTTTTTATTTATATAAATTGTGCTAAAAACCTGTATCATGCCCACACCAAAAACCAAGCCAATAAAACTCAGAACAAGATATGTAAAGGCAAATATTGTGGCTAGACCTAGTGTAAGATCATGATATTTTGATAAAAATGTTGAAAATGGTTTTAGTCTAGCAGCCCAATGTTTATTACAAGAAGTATATGAAGCAGGATAAATATCCCTGCGATAAATGATGTCCAGAATCCAATTGTTTTCCCAAATATCAACATTAAATTATTTTTTAATAATGTAAAAGTTGATTTTTTTGTTTTTTATTTTTATAGAGCATGCTTTTCTCCTAAAAAAGAGTATAAAAAAACAATTTATCTATATCTGAAAACAAAAATAGAAATATATTATTCCTTTTTAGCAGCTAACTCAGCAGCTGTTGGAACTTTTTCAGGTTTTTTCTCTTTTTCTTCTTCCTTTGGTTTGGTTTCTTCTTTCTGAGCAGGTTTTTCTTCTTTAACTTTTTCTTCTTTCTTTTCTTTAACATTCTTCTCCTCAGCCTTTGCCTCTTCCTTCTTCTCCTCATTCTTTTCTGCAGGTTTTGTCTCTTTCTTTTTTTCTTCTTTTGCTTCAGGCTTTTTAGCAACCTCTTTGATAGGTTTACCAATTAACTCTGCCTTAACCAAACCTTTATCATCTTTTATAGCATTTATTTTAATATGATGAGGAGGATTTCTCATTCCTCTTTGCCAGATTGCTTCATTAAGATATTTACCAATTTTAATATTGTCTGATTTCATATGTTTAATTAGAAATTGTTTTAGAGCTGTTATTGCTTTTTTAGCTCTTTTGTATTTTGGAACTTTAAGCCATTCTTTTCTAAGAGGAACATTATAAGTTCTTTCCAATACTATTTTTGGAGTTGTTTCTTTTGCCATAACCGTTAGCCAGTTAACGTCTGGGGAACATTGTTTGTTTGTTCGCTTAGTTCCCCTTTGTTAACCTTTACCTCCTTTCATTATGCTTTTATTTTAGTTCTTCTCCAAGATCTTTTAACAGCAGTATGCCTGCCAGGATGAATTCTTCTGCCTTTACCATAAATCTTTGGAACTGTCCAAAAAGGCGCCCATTTTGTTTGTTTGTGGGCTTTTGCAAGTCTCAGCTTTTTTGCTTTTGGTTTATACTTTGCCATTTTAGGATTTCTTTTCTTCAGTTCCTTTCTTCTTTCTTGGTCTGCCTCTTTTCTTTTTTGGTTTTTCTTCTTTTTCTGCCTTCTCTTTTTCTGGTTTTTCTTTTTTCTTTTTCTCTTTTCTTGCTATTGGTTTGCCAGTAATTTGAGAGACTATATTAAGCAAAAATGAATTTCCTTTAACTGTAAGAATTCTTCCTTTATGAACTCCTTTTTGAGCTTGTTTTATTAGACCAGCTTTCTCTAGAGCTTGCAAAATTTTTCTGATTATGTTTCCGGATCCTTTATAGAAATGTTCTGGTTTATGGCCTCTTCTTTTTCTGCCACCAAACTTTGTCCTCAATTTACTAACTCCCACTGGACCTAACAAAGCTATCTTTCTCAATACAGCTGCAGCTCTTATATACCACCAGTCTGGGTCTACAGGAGGTCTTTCTTTATGCATTCCTGTTTTTACAAAAGCTGCCCATCTAGGTGGTTTTAGTTCTGGCAGTTTCTTAAGTTCTTCTGCTGCTTTTTTTATTAATTGATCAGCGTTTACTTCATGTATTGTTGTCATATTCCTCGTTTAGACGAAAAACTGTCTATATATAAATATTCCTATTAGAACCTCTAAACCCGGTTGAAGGGTTTTTCTTAAACTTTAAAAATGTTTCGGAAAATTTATATATCCAATAATGTGTTTTTTTAATATGGCATTAAATAAAGATTCTGATGTAGGAGCACTTTATAAAAGAGAAGCAAAAATCGTTTATAAAATTACATGTAAAAAATGTAGTGGAAAAGGAGAGACATATAATTTATGCTCTTTAATTAATGGAAATATGTATGCAATGAACCAGGCTGGTTTGATATCTAACCATTTTTTGAATACTCAGATAATCAACACTAAAATTTGCCCTATGAAGAAGATAAAGGGCTATTATCCAAGAATTAATTTCTTAAGTAAAATAATACAATTTGAACTTGAAAAGGATAGATTTAAAAATTCCCTTGAGAATAAAATATAAATGCTCAGTTTTCTGAACAAACCTTACAAAAAAGAACAACTCACTAAAATACTAAACCCAACTGTAAAGAAGTGGTTTTTTTCTAAGTTTAAAGATTATTCTTTACCTCAACTATATGGTGTTATGGAAATCCACAAAAGGAATAACATCTTGATCTCAGCTCCAACAGGAGGAACAAAAACACTAACTGCTTTTTTATCAATATTGAATGAGCTTGTTGATTCTGCTGAAAAAGGAATTTTAGAGGACAAAGTTTACTGTGTTTATGTTTCTCCTCTTAAAGCATTAAATGAAGATATTAAAGTTAATTTAATAGAACCATTAAAAGAGATAGAAGGGATTGCAGAAAAAAGATTAGGCATAAGGATAGCAGTAAGAACAGGAGATACTCCTGTATCTGAGAGAGCAAAGATGACCAAAAAACCTCCTCATATTTTGATTACAACTCCTGAAAGTTTAGCTATATTGTTAACTTCAACCAAATTTAGAGAGCATTTAAAGCAAGTTGATTGGTGCATTGTTGATGAAATTCATAGCTTGGCAGAAAGCAAAAGAGGAGTTCATTTGAGTTTAAGTTTAGAAAGGTTGCAGTATCTTTGTGGCTATATGACAAGAATTGGGTTATCAGCAACAATAGCTCCTCTAGAAGAGATTGCGAAATATTTAGTTGGTTATGAAAATAATGAACCAAGAGATTGTAAAATAGTTGATGTCCAATTCACAAAAAAGATGGGCCTCAAGGTTTTGTGTCCTGTTAAAGACTTAGTTAATACAACCGGGGATGAGATGCATAACAATCTTTACCAGTTAATACATGATCTGGTACAAAAACACAGAACAACCCTTATTTTTACTAACACTAGAGCAGCTACAGAAAGAGTTGTTTATAACCTAAAAGATATGTTCCCCCAATTTTATAATGAAGAAAATATAGGTGCTCATCATGGAAGCTTGGGAAAATATAAGCGACACAGAATAGAAGACAGATTGAGGAAAGGGCTAATGAAGTGCGTTGTAAGCTCTACTTCTCTAGAACTAGGAATTGATATAGGATATATTGATTTAGTTATTTGTTTGACTTCACCAAAATCAATAGCAAGATTAGCACAGAGATTGGGAAGAAGTGGACATAGGTTACATGAAACAATAAAGGGAAGATTGATTGTAATGGATAGAGATGATTTAGTTGAGTGTGCTGTTATGCTAAAAAATGTGTTGGAAAGAAAGATTGATAGAGTGCATATTCCTACTAATTGTTTGGATGTTCTTGCTCAGCAGATAGATGGTATTGCTTTAGAACAGGTTTGGGAAGTAAAGGAGCTGTTTAAATTAGTAAAGCAGAGTTATAATTATCGTGAACTTTCTAAAAAAGATTTTGATGCTGTAATCGATTATTTGGCTGGAGAGTACAGTAGTTTGGAAGACAGACATGTTTATGCAAAAATATGGCATAAAGAGGGTAAAATTGGAAGAAGAGGAAAATTGGGCAGAGTAATTTATATGACAAATATAGGAACAATACCTGATGAAACCTATGTTACAGTAAAAATTGGTAATCAAGTAGTTGGTAAGATTGATGAAGCATTTTTGGAGAGGCTGAAAAAAGGAGATGTTTTTGTTTTAGGAGGAGAAAAATATGAGTTCTTATACAGCAAAGGAATGACCTGCCAAGTTAATGCCTCCACTTATAGACCACCAACAATTCCTAGCTGGTATTCAGAGATGTTGCCTTTAAGCTTTGATTTGGCTTTGGAAATAGGAAAATTCAGAAGATTAATAGAAGATAAACTAAATGCTGGAAAAGGTAAAAAAGAGATTGTAGAGTTTATTAATAATTATTTGTATGTTGATAAGAACTCTGCAAACGAGATTTATAATTATATAAAAGAGCAGTATCTCTATGCTTCTGTTGCTCATGATAAAAAGATTGTTATGGAGAATTATAGTGAGAACAACAAAAAATATGTTATTTTTCATTCTTTGTTTGGCAGAAGAGTGAATGATTGTTTAAGCAGAGTTATTGGATATGCTGTTGGAAAATTAAGAGGTAGAGATGTTGAGATAGGTGTGAATGATAATGGTTTTTATATTGCGTCTGATAAAGTATTATTGATAAAACCTGTTTTGAAGTTGCTGAAAAGTTCAAGATTAAGAGAACTAGCAGAACTTGCTATTAATAGAACAGAGGTCTTAAACAGGAGATTTAGACATTGTGCAGCAAGGGCTTTAATGATTTTGAGAGAGTACATGGGTAAACATAAGAGGGTTGGAAGGCAACAGACAACTGCTATGATTTTGATTAATGCTGTTAAAAGGATTAGCAAAGATTTCCCTATTTTGAAAGAAGCAAGAAGAGAAGTTTTGGAAGATTTAATGGATATAGAAAATGCAACAAGGATTTTAAAAGAAATTGAAGCAGGAAAAATAAAAATTGAGGAAATAAATACAACAACTCCTTCTCCATTTGCATTCAATTTAATAATGCAGGGCTATACTGATATCTTAAAGATGGAAGACAGAATAGAGTTCTTAAAGAAACTGCATTCTTATGTGTTGGCAAAGATTGGAAAAACAACATCTTTGCAAGATTAGAAAATTTTTTAAATAAAATCATATTATATAAAACTAACGGTGGTCGAGAGCCATTACAAGGCAAAACCTTATACATACAAGTTTCATTCTGCAATGTTTGGGGTAGACAGTAAACTCCTTAATAATAGCAAAAGGCTAGAACAAATTCTTGTTGAAGCATCTAATATAGAAGGATATACTATTGTTGATAAAGCTGTTTACCAACATAAACCGCAAGGTGTTAGTGTCTCAGTTATAATTGAAGAGTCTTACCTAACTATTCAAACATGGCCCGAATATAATTCATTAATACTTGATATATCTAGTTGTGCAGGACCACCAATAAAAGCTTTTGAATACATATTGAAATCTTGTAAACCTAGACTATTTAATTTTAAAGACGATATTATATCAGTAAGAGAAGATATCGCTAAAAATCTGTATGAGTTTAATGAAGGAGTCTTAAAAAATAGACATTATTTAAATGGGAAAAAATTATAAAAAGCATTGACATTAGGATTTCTATGAATTTAATTAAAGGAATAAAGATAATTGATTTAGCATTATTTCTGGAGAAGAAAAAAACATTAATTATAGCAGATTTACATATAGGATATGAAGAAGCATTAAATAAGCAGGGGATGCTTGTGCCTAGGTTTCAGTTTAAAGAGATTTGTCAAAGACTGATGAATATTTTAGAAAAAACAAAGCCAGAAATTGTTATTATTAATGGCGACTTGAAGCATGAGTTTGGAACTATTTCTGAGCAAGAATGGAGAGAAACTTTGAAAATTTTAGATTTAATTTCTAAGTATTGTAAAAAGATAATCTTGATCAAAGGAAATCATGACACCATTTTGGGGCCAATAGCAAAAAAGAGAAATATAGAAGTTGTTGAGGATTATAAAATAAATAATCTTCTTATTTTACACGGACATAAATTAGTTAAAACAAATGCTGAAACATTAATTATTGGACATGAACATCCTGCTATTTCTTTAAGAAAAGGTTTAAGGCAGGAAAAATTCAAATGTTTCTTAAAAGGCAAATATAAAAGAAAAAATTTGATTGTTATGCCCAGTTTTTGCTTGGTTACAGAAGGAACTGACATACAAAAAGAAGAATTATTAAGCCCATATCTTCAACAAAGTTTGGATGATTTTGATATTTATGTTGTTGCAGAAGGTAAGGTATATGAATTTGGAAAGGTTAAAAATTTAAAGTAACTCATAATTAAGTATCTTGTTTAACTTTTCTTTATCAGGCACTAATTCATGTAAATGGCCTCCTGGAATTAATTTTCCTCCTGATTCTAAATAAGAAGCATACTGTCTTATGCTTTCAGGATCATCTGGATTAACTAAGTAATTAAGATAAAACCATGCAATTAAATCCTGAGAATAAGCAAAACAGTTGGTTATTCTACAGAATAAAGGTTTAACTTCATGTATCTTACATCCTTCAACTTTGTCAAAAAATATACATTGACCATAAGGTTTATCACCTTTTATCATGATAGGTTTGAACACTTTTGTATGAAAAAGCTCATGCTCTGTTAAATGAGTTTTGATAAACAAGTCTTTATCCATTTTGAGAAATTCAGCTATTCTGTCTATGTCTTCCTCGATCATAAAACCAGAATTGAATCTACAGCAGTGTCCACATCTATTGCAAGGTTTGCCTATCTCTAGTATTTTACTTAAAGGAGTTGATCTTGTGATCATTCTACTTTAATTTTTTTCTTAACTTTAATTTTTTTCTTTGCTTTTGGTATTTTTATTTTTAAAATTCCCTGTTTATATTCTGATTTTGCTTTTGATGGCTCAACCAAACAAGGCAGTGTTAAAACCCTGTAAAATCCTTTATAGCTTCTTTCTTGCTTGTAAAAATCCTTTCTCTTTATCTCCTTTTCTGCCTTTTTCTGAGCCTTGATTTCTACTTTATCTTCTTCAATAGTAAGAATTATGTCTTCTTTGTTTATTCCGGGCAATTCAGCTGTAACTATAACATTATTTTCTGTTTCAAGAACATCTATTAAAGGTTGTCTTAATTCAGGCAATTTTGGTGTTGGTAATCTAGGAAATGTTGTTTCAAATCTCTCGAATAGTTTGTCCATCTGCTTTCGTATTCTTTTGAACTCTTCAAAAGGATCCCACATACTATCACCTCTTTTTGATTAATTATAAGAATACTCAAATATAAAGCTTTTGGAATAAAAAAATAAAGAAAAAGACTTTATTCCTCAGAAGGTGATTCTTCTGAAGGAGCTTCTTCTGAAGGTTGTTCTTCAGAAGGTTGTTCTTCAGAAGGTTGTTCTGAAGGTTCTTCTGAAGGTTGTTCTTCAGAAGGCTCTTCCGTCGGTTCTTGTGTTGGCTCTTGTGGAGCCTCTTGTCCTTCTTCCATGATTATTACCTCCATTGTATTTATTTATATTAAAAAACTAATATAGTTCATTTAAAAAGATTTTGGTGTTATAGAATATATAAAAATTTATTTTTTGATTCTGCTTTTTCTTCCAGCAGATGTTAAACCTCTAAATACTCTTCTTGTATGTTGAGGCTCAGTTATCCAAGAAATAGTTTTATCTGATAGAATTGCTGGATGAGATTTATCAACTAAAATAACTTCATACCAGTAATAAAGAGGGTCTTTTCCAACCCAATAAGAATTTAATACCTCACAATTGGGATATTTTTTTGCTGCTCTTTCTTCTGCTATTTGCTGATAATTCTTAATTAAAGTCATTCTTAGATGATATCGCTTGCTTCTTCTTCCTTTTCTTCCAACATGAGTTCTTCTGTGACCTCCTCTTCTAACCCTTTGTCTAACTATAATAAAACCCTGTTTTGCTCTATAGCCAAGAGATCTTGCTCTGTCTAATCTTGTTGGTCTTTCTAATCTAACTGTTGCAGGCTGTTTTCTCCACTCTCTAATCCTTTCTTTATACAACTCACCAAGATTCTCCTTTGGCTGATTCCATAGTTGTCTTATATATTTGTATACACCCATAGAATGATTAGAAAATGGAGAGGATTTAAAAAGGTTTTGAAAATCCAAAGGATTTTCAAGAGCTTAGAAAATCTTTGATTTTCGTAAGGTTTTGGATGAAGTTTTTCTAGAAAGCAAAAATATTTATATTAACATCAATTAATTAAAGTCGAGGTGGTTAGATGGACTTTAACTATGATGTTGATAAAAGTAATATGGGTTTAATCTTGTCAAAATTCCCTCAGCAATGTAGGGATGCTTTAAATTTAGCAAAAGAAATTAAAATAGAGACTAAAATTAGTAATATTGTTGTAGCTGGAATGGGTGCAAGCGGTATAACTGGCCAAATTTTAAAGGATTATTTAGGAAATAAGATTCCAATATATGTTAACCAAGATTACAGTTTGCCAGAGTTTGTTAATGCATATTCATTGGTTTTTTGTGTTTCTTATTCTGGCGATACAGCTGAAACTATTGCTGCTTTTAGAAATGCTGTTAGAAAATCTGCACAAATAGTTGTAATAACAACTGGCGGAAAATTAAAAGAATTAGCCAAAAAATTGAACAAAGCAATAGTTGAAATACCAAAAGGAATTCCTCCACGAACTGCTTTAGGTTATTTGTTTATACCTATGTTAACTATTTTGCAGAATTCTGGTATTATACCTGATAAAACAGCTGAGCTTAAAAAAATGATTGATTCATTGATGAACGTTAATTTTGAAGAAAAGGCTCAAGAATTAGCAATTAAACTTCAAGATAAGATTCCAATAATTTACTCTTCTAATAAATTAAGATCTGTTGCATTAAGGTGGAAGGAGCAGTTTAATGAAAACAGTAAAGTTCATTGCTTTTGTAATGTTTTTCCTGAACTCAATCATAATGAAATAATGGGTTATGAAAATCTAAAAGGTGATTATTTTGTAATTATATTAAAAGATGAAGATGATAAGTTTGAGATTAAGGAAAGAATGAGTATAACAAAAAATATGATTGCAAAAAATTGCCCTGTAAGAGAGATTATTATAAAAGGTGATAGTTTATTAACAAAGATATTCTCAACTATTTATTTAGGAGATTTGGCTTCTTTTTATCTTGCCTTATTATATGGCATAGACCCAACACCTACTCCTGCAATTGAAGAGATTAAAAAGGCAATAAAATGATTCTCAAGTCTCTAAAATTAGAGAACATTAGAAGCCATGTTAATCAAAATATTAGTTTTCCTACTGGTTCTATCTTATTAGCAGGAGATATTGGTGCTGGAAAAAGCAGCATATTATTAGCTATAGAATTTGCTTTGTTTGGAATAAGGAGAAAGCATTTAACAGGAGAGGCTTTGCTGAGGAATGGAAAAAATAGAGGTTCTGTAGAATTAAATTTTGAAATTAATGGCAAGGATGTTATAATTAAGAGAGAACTTGTAAGAAAGAGAAGTTCAGTTGAGCAGGATAAAGGTTTTATTATTGTTAATGGTCTGAAAAAAGAGGGAACACCCATTGAGCTTAAAGCGGAGGTTCTTGACTTATTGGGATATCCAAAAGAACTGTTAACAAAAAGTAAGAATCTTATCTATAGATATACTGTTTATTGCCCTCAAGAAGAGATGAAGCAAATTTTGTTGGATGAAGAGGAGCACAGATTAGGAACATTAAGAAAAGTCTTTGGGATTGATAAATATGAAAGAATAAGGGAGAATAGCAGCATAGTACTAAAGCAGATAAGAGAAGAGATAAAAGAAAGCCAAGGAATGATTATTGATTTAGACGAAAAGATAAACAGAAAAAAGGAGCTAGAACAAGAAGTAGCAAGATTAAAAGAAAGTTTAGAAAGAATAATTCCAAAACTTGAGCCAATTAAAAAAGAGGTTGAAGAAAAAAGAAAAAAAATAAAAGACATTGAACTGAAACAAGCAGAGTTAAATAAATTAAAGAAAGAGCTTGCAGTAATTGATGCTGAATTGAATGCTAAAATAGATCAAAGAAGCAGAAATAAAATAGAATTAGAAAGATTAGAAAAAGATATTTCTTTGTTAAAAAAGAGTTTGGAAGGAAAAGAGGAGCTAAAAGCTGAAAAAATTTTAGCAGAAATAAAGCAAAAGGAATTACAAATACAGGAAAAGGAAAGGGGAATATTAGAAATAACAAGGAAAATAAACGAGTTGCAGGTTAAAAAGAGGCACTCTGAAGGAATTAAAGACAGAATAACTAAATTACAAGAGTGTCCAACTTGTGAGCAAAAAGTAGAGGAAGAACATAAAGCATTTATTATTAATAGAGAAAACAAAAATATAGAGGAATTTAATCAAAAATTAAAATCTTTTTCTGAAGAAGAAAATAAGCTAAAACTAGAATTAAACTCTTTAAAAAAAGAGTTAGAAGAATTAAAGAAAAAAGAGAATCAGTTAGAAGTAATAGAAATCAGGATGAATAATTTAAAAGAAAAGACAGAGATAAAAAATAGATTGCTTAAAGAACAGGATGAACTAAAAGCAATAGTAGGACAATTGAATATTAAAAAATTAGAATTGAATAAAAAATTAGGCCAGTTCAAAACAATAGATGAAGAATCTGAACAACTTAGAAAAGAACTTGATAGTGTACTGCTTGAGGAGAAAAAATTAGAGATAGAAAAAATAAGTATTCAAAAAGAGATTGAAGGAGTAAACAAGATACTGGCAGATCTAGAGAAAGAGATAGAGTTAAAGCTGAAAACAAAAGAAAAAGTAACAAGATTATCTGAGTTAAAGACTTGGTTGGAGAGTTATTTTGTTAATTTGATGTCAATTATAGAAAAACAAATTATGCTGAAAGTTCATTATGATTTTAATAGCGCTTTTCAGGAGTGGTTTAATTGCTTGATAGAGGATGAAGGAATGGTTGCCAGATTGGATAATGGATTTTCTCCAATAATTGAGCAGAATGGTTATGAAGTTAATGTTAGTAATTTAAGTGGAGGGGAAAGAACAGCTTGTGCTTTGGCTTATAGACTATCTTTAAATAAGACAATAAATGATTTAATCGGAGGTATAAAAACAAAGGATTTAATTATTTTGGATGAACCAACTGATGGTTTTTCTAATGAGCAACTAGATAAAGTAAGAAATGTTCTTGATCAGCTTAATGTTCATCAGATAATTTTAGTTAGCCATGAGAGTAAGATAGAAAGTTTTGTTGATCATATTATAAGAATTGGAAAGCATGAGAATTCAAGTTTTATTGTTTGATGACATTTTTTAGGTTTTGAGTTGCCTGTTTTTCAGTATTTTTCAAAACATTTATATATAAGTAAAGCAAACTTTTAAAAAGGGTGATTAGTTGATGGGCAATAGGAAGTTTGGTATTTTATTATTTATAGTGTTAATGATTTCTGCATTTTCTGTGATTGCAGATGATTTCACAGTAAGTGTTACTCCTGTTAAAGACAAGATATCTTCAAATGAATCAGCTATTTTTAATTTAAGCATAAAAAACTATCAGGGAGATGATAGATTTACTTTATCAAGTAAAGATCCAAGATGGAGTTTACTAACAAAACCTTTAACTCATTTTACATCAGGGATCTCAATTAAAAATGGGTCTACTGAAAAAACCACTGTTTATCTTACACCTGTTGATCTTGCAGCTGGCAGATATATGGTTGGTTTAGAGGTGACAGCGAGCAATACAGGTAAAACAAAAGAGGTTTTGTTGGATGTTACAATAGGTTCTTATGTTGCTGGTAAACCAGTTGTAGCTGTTGGTTTAGAGTTAGTTCCTGCTGTTATTTTACCTGGTTCTAAAGTTTCTATCAAAGTTAATTTAGAGAATAAAAATAATCTTAATCTAAAAAATCTTAGCTTGGAAATTAGTTCTGATTTGATAAATAAAGAAGAAAGCTTTGATTTAGCTGCTCTTGAAAAGAAAACAGTTGAGTTTACTGCTGACATTGATAAAGCAGCTAAAGCGCAGGATTATAATGTAAATGTAGTTGTTAAAAGAGGTGATGAGACTCTAGGAAAAGCGAGTGCTGTATTGAGTGTTTTAACCTCTTTGCCAGAATTCAAGAAAGAAATAACCCGCTCAGTAGGATTTTTGAAATCAATTGATGAACTAACAGTAATAAATGATGGGAATGCAAGAATTATTCAAACAGTTAAAGTGCCTGTTAGCTTTTTTAACAAATTCTTTGCAGCTACTGAACCAGAAGCAACAATTATCAAAGAAGAAGGTAAAAGATATCTTGCATGGGAGGTTGATTTAAAACCTGGGGAGTCAACAAGAATAGCAATTACAAAAGATTACAGAACATTTACTTTGATTATTGTTCTTATCATAGCCATTATAATTGCCTATTATATGCTTAGACCATCTTTAAAAGTAAAGAAGATAGCGATAAAAGCTATTAAAAAAGAAGGGGGAATTGGGGAATTAAATATATTGTTGAAAATTAAAAACAGAAGAAATAAAGAAATTCAAGATGTTAAAGTAGAAGACAGCATTCCTAAGATTGCTGAATTAGTTAAAGAACAATATATAGGAACACTTGCTCCTTCTTCTGTATTTAAGCATGAAGCTAAAGGAACTATTCTCAGATGGGAGATAGGCAATTTAGAACCAAAAGAAGAAAGATTATTAAGATACAGGTTAAAATCTAGATTGAGTATATTAGGTGCATTTTATTTACCTAAAGTAAAGGTAAAATACAAAGAAGAGGATAAACCAGTGATTGTTTATAGCAGAAGAGTCAAAGTTGTTGGTTAGCGATAGTTTTTTAAATAGATCATATTTCTATCTTTTTATTAGGGGGTCAATATGGCAGAGTTTAAACTTGTTATATCAAATCCTAAGATTGGAAGAACTATTCAAAGAGAAGTAAAAGGAGAGGATGCAAATAGGTTAATTGGTCTTAAAATAGGTGATGTTGTTAAAGGGGAACTTATTGGATTAAGTGGTTATGAGTTTGAGATTACTGGAGGGAGTGATTATTGTGGTTTTCCAATGAGAAGAGATGTAGCAGGAACAAAAAGAAAAAGAATTCTAATTGTTAAAGGAGTTGGTTTAAGAAAAACAAAAAAAGGTATGAAAAAAAGAAAAACAGTTGCTGGAAATACAATTCATGCTAAGACAGCGCAAATAAATTTAAAAATTATTAAAGAAGGTAAGGAAAAGCTTTTTGAGGAGAAAAAGGAAGCAGAAGTTGAAGAGAAAAAGGTAGAAAAGAAGGAGGAAGAAGCAAAGCCAAAAGAAGAACCTAAGCAAGAAGATAAACCAAAGGAAGAAGAAAAAGAGAAAAAACCTGAAGAGGCTGAAAAATAATCATGGTGGATATAATCAAAGGTCAACCAGAGATTAATATTGGTTTAGTTGGTCATGTAGATCACGGAAAAACAACTCTTGTTAAGGCATTAAGTGGTAAATGGACCGACACTCATTCTGAGGAATTAAAAAGAGGAATTACAATAAGATTAGGTTATGCAGATTGTGTTTTTTATAAATGTCCTAAATGTAATAGCTATAGTGTTACAAATAAATGTTCTTGTGGAGGAAAGGCTGTTCCTACAAGAAAGGTGAGTTTTGTTGATGCGCCTGGACATGAAAGTTTAATGGCAACTATGCTTTCAGGAGCCACAATAATGGATGGTGCATTATTGTTGATTGCTGCAAATGAAGGTATACAGGCGCAAACAAGAGAACATTTAATGGCATTACACATAGCTGGAATTAAGAACATTGTTATTGCTCAAAACAAAATTGATGTTGTTAGTGATGAGCAGGCATTAAAGAATTACAATGAGATAAAGGAATTCTTAAAAAATACAGAATATGAAAATGCTCCTATAATTCCTATTTCTGCTCAACATAATATAAATATTGATGTTTTAGTTAAAGCAATAGAGGAGCATATACCGACACCAAAAAGAGACTTAACTAAAGATCCTCTAATGTTAGTTGCAAGAAGTTTTGACATAAATAAACCAGGAACTGAGATAGAGAAGATTAAAGGAGGCGTGTTAGGTGGAGCATTAAAGCAGGGTAAACTAACGGTTGGACAAGAAATAGAAATAAAACCTGGAAGAAAAGTAGAGAAAAAAGGCCAAATTAGCTGGGAACCAATAAAGACAAAGATTACTGGTTTGATGACTGGAGGAGAAAGTGTTGAAGAAGTACATCCTGGAGGAAATGTTGCTCTGCTAACAAGTTTAGACCCAAGTATTACTAAATCTGATTCTTTAACAGGGAATGTGGTTGGATTGCCTGATAAGCTATCTAAATTATGGAAAGAAGTTGAGTTAGAAGTTCATTTATTAGAAAAGGTTATTGGAACAAAGGCTGAACTAAAAGTAGAACCAATTAAAACAGGAGAACCTCTAATGCTTAATGTGAATGCAGCAACAACTCTAGGAGTGGTTACAGGATTGGGAAAAGGAACAATTCATTGTAAATTAAAGATTCCTGTTTGTGCTGATGTGGGAAATACAATGACTATTTCTAGAAGAGTTGAGAATAGATTTAGGTTAATTGGATATGGAGTTATTGAAGGTTAAGCCATATTTATTGATTTTTTGAAGAAGTATTTCTCTCAAACAAAATATTATTAACAGGGAATCCTATATTCTTTAATAAATATGTTGGAACTTTTTCAAAATAAGCTGTAGAAATCTTAATGTTCTTTAATCCATGATCTTTTGATCTTTCAATTGAATCAGCAAGTTCTTGCTGAGTTGGCCTTCTCCTTAGTTGCACTATGCTATATATTCCCTCTTTTCCATGAACTACTAAATTCTCAGAGATTCCCTTTGTTTCTTCTGCAATGATTTTTTCTATTTCTCCGAGATCTCTTTTATCTTCATTATGACTACAGAGAATAATGTGTGGTCCTATAGGGCCATTGCAATTATAAACTGCAGCGTATTTCTTACCTTTCTCACTTTCAAATTCGAAATTCAATTTTGACAAGTGTTTATTTGGAATATTACTTAATTTTAAATGTGCAGTTTTTAGATCTTGAACATTAATATTTAAATAACGAGTTTCAATTTTTATTTTTGGCACTTTTACACCCCCTAAATTTTAACTAAAAGAAGTATTAGACTCCAACAAACAACAAATGTTTTTCTTTACCTTCTAATTCAGCAAGGATCCTTTTTATGATAATCTCTTCAGGATTAGGTATTAACTTAACTCTCTTTTTGATGTCTTCAAAACTCTCAAATGGTTTCTCCTTCCTTGCTTCAATTATTTCCCACATGTGTTTTTTGCCTATTCCTGGCAGTAGCTCTATCTGATGAATCCTTGTACTTAATGGTTGTGCTTTGTTGAAGAAATCCACAAACCTCTGCTCATTTTTCTCAACAAGGTCTTTAATTACAAATTTTAATTCATTCCTTGCTGTTGCAGTGAGTTTGTTAAAGGGTAACTTACCTAGTATGTGATGTATTTTATCCCTTTTTTCTGTACCTATATAAACCTCTTCATAAGGTTGTAAAAAAACATCCTTTTTTGGAACTAACTCCAATAATGTAAAGTGATCTTTACCAATTGCTTGAGCAATGGCTGTTTTTCTGTGAGCAGGTCTAGGATCAAAAGGATAACCATGCGGCAGATAGTCTAGTACAATTACCCATTCTTCTCTTGGCCTTTCTTTTTTTTCAACTATCATAACCGTTAGCCAGTTAACGTCTGGGCGACATGCGCTCGCAACAAAGTTGCTCGCTTAGTCCCCCTTTGTTAACCTTACCTCCATTTCTTTTTGAACTAATCATTTTTAATTAATGTTAGAATTTAACCCTGTTATTTATTTTGGTAGATATTCTTGCAAAATATCTACGATTTTCTTTAAATTTTCATTCGTTACGGATATGGAATATCCCTGAAGAATTACTTTAAGATTATTAACTGTTTTAGGCATCATGTCAACTATTTTTACAATGTGCTGCTCTTTAAGCCTTGGTATTTTCAAATCAACGAGCTTTTTCTTGATTTCATCTACTTTTGCTTTATCAAGAGATACAAATTTATTCAAAAATTCTAGAGTTTTGTTTGACCTAAAGTTAAGTTCTTTTTCTTTTTTCTTTATTGCCTCTAATTCTAACTTTAATTCAGACATTGTTATTGGTTCTTCTTTAATTATCTCTTCCATTTTTTAAACCTCAAATAGCCTTTAAATGAACAGGATGCACTTGTAATAATTTTTCTTTTCCCTTGTCTCTGACTGAAACTAGATAGCATCTTCCTATCTTCTCTTTTATTACGCCTATCTTACCATGGAATCTTGGATGAAATCTGCCTTTTTGTATAGAAGGGTTTGTTTTAAGGCACACTTTCTGGCCAGCATCAAAGCTCTGAAAAAAAGCATTTAAGCTAAGTTTGCCTTTTTCTCTAAAGCTTTTCCTGTATTTATGCCTTGTTTTTCTTATTGATGATCCTATTCTCTTAACCATATAATAAAGGATTAAGAGAGTGCTATTATAAAAAGCTTTCTTTTTAAATAACTAGCTTAAAAAACAAAACATTTAAATATTTGTGAAATAAACTAAACACTACAAGTATACTATTTACACTATTCAAAAGGGGGAAAACGATGAAAAAGGCTTTTGCACAAATCAAAGAAAAACTTGCTAAAACTTTTGGTTCTAAAGAAGAGGAGCCTGAAGAAAGTTATTTGGAATTAGAAACAGAACCAAGAGAAGAGGAAAGGGCAAAAATCATTGTGAGGCCGTTCACTCTTCAAACCTTTGAGGATATTAAACCAATACTAGATTCTTTAAGAGAGGGTTATACAATTGCTTTAGTTAATATAAGACCTTTAAAAGATAAAGATTTAATTGAATTAAAAAGAGCTGTTAATAAACTAAAGAAAACTTGTGATGCAATTGATGGTGATATAGCAGGATTTGGTGATGATTATATTGTTGTTACTCCAAGTTTTGCACAGATTTATAGATCAACTGGAACAAGTGAAGTTAAGAGTGAGTAAATTTAATAAACAGTTACTCTTTCTTTTATTTTTATGAAACCATTAATGCTGGTTATTTTGGATGGTTTTGGTCTAAGAAAGGAAAAAAGAGGGAATGCTGTTGCTAAAGCTAAAACGCCTAATTTTAATTTTTACTGGAAAAATTATCCCCACTGTAAATTAAAAGCTAGTGGAGAAGCAGTTGGTTTGCCAAAAGGAACCTTAGGAGGGAGTGAAGTAGGTCATTTAAATATTGGCGCTGGAAGGATAGTTTATCAAGAGTTAACAAGAATAAATAAAGCAATCAAAAATGGCTCTTTCTTTAAAAACAAGGCATTACTAGGAGCAATAAATCATGTTAAAAAGAATAATTCTAGTCTGCACTTAATAGGATTGTTGTCAGATGCAGGAGTTCATTCTGATTACAGACATTTGTTTGCATTATTAAAATTAGCCAAAAAGAACAAAGTGAATAATGTTTATATTCATGTGTTAACAGACGGAAGAGATACTGCACCAAGATCTGCTTTAAAATATATCAAAGAGCTAAAAAAACAAATAAAGAAATTGAAAATAGGAAAAATAGCAACTGTAATTGGGAGATATTATGCAATGGATAGAGACAAAAGATGGAATAGAACAGAAAAAGCATATAATTGCATAGTTTTAGCTAAAGGGTTAAGAGCAAAAACAGCTGAACAAGCAGTAAAGAATTCTTATGAAAAAAACGTTACAGATGAATTTATTTTACCAACAGTTATTGGAAATTTCAAAGGGATAAAAGACAAAGATTCTGTTATATTATGGAACTATAGGGCAGATAGAGCAAGACAAATAAGTTATGCTTTTGTTAACAAAGAATTTGACGAATTTAAGAGAAAAAAAGTAAATATTAATTATACTTGTATGTGTGAGTATGATGAAAAATTAAAAGTGCCTGTTGCATTTCCTCCTTTAAAATTGAAAAATATCCTGGGAGAGGTTTTAAGCAGAAAAGGGCTACATCAGTTAAGAATAGCAGAAACTGAAAAATACGCTCATGTTACCTTTTTCTTTAATGGTGGGAAAGAGAGGCCTTTTAAGAAGGAGGATAGAATATTAATTCCTAGTCCTAAAGTTGCCACTTATGATAAAACTCCTGAGATGTCTGCTTATAAAATTACTGAAGAATTAATAAGTCAAATTAATTTAAGATGGTATGATTTTATTTTGGTAAATTATGCTAATCCTGATATGGTTGGACATACAGGAGATTTTAAAGCTACTGTTAAAGCAGTGGAGGTTGTTGATGAGTGTTTAGGAAAAATTGTGAAAGCAATGCAAGCTCATAATGGAATTATTATAATAACAGCTGATCACGGAAATGCTGAGGATATGAAAAGATATCGAACATCTCATACACTAAATCCTGTTCCTTTTATTATTCTTGAAAAAGGATTAAAATTAAGGAATGGAATTTTAGCAGATATTGCTCCAACCATTTTGCAACTAATGAATATTAAAAAGCCAAAAGAAATGAAAGGGAGAAGCCTAATTAAAAAATAACATGTTATTAAAACAAATCAAGAAAAAATTAAATCAAGATTTTTATTCAATTCTAGAAAAACAAGGAATAAAAGAGCTGAGGCCTTGTCAAGAAAAAGCAATAAAAGATGGTTTATTGGAAGGAAAAAATTTGCTTGTTTGTACTCCAACTGCTTCTGGTAAAACCTTAATAGCAGAGATAGCTGCTTTACAGTCAATATTGAACAAAAAAGGAAAAACAGTTTATGTTGTACCATTAAGAAGTTTGGCTAATGAAAAATTTAAGGATTTTAAGAGGAAGTATGATAAATTGTGTAGAATTGCATTGAGCATAGGAAACATTGACAGTGCTGATCCTTATTTACAGAATTATGATTTAATTATAACAACTGCTGAAAAATTTGACAGCTTAATAAGACATCATGCTGTTTGGTTAGAGCAAGTTGGAGTTGTTGTTTTCGATGAGATTCATTTGCTGAATGATGTAGAAAGAGGTCCTGTTGTTGAGATATTAATAACAATAATAAAGCAGTTATTAAAGAATGTTCAGATTCTTGCTTTGTCTGCAACAATAGGAAATCCAGAAGAATTAGCAGAATGGCTGGACGCAGAGTTAGTAATAGACAACTGGAGGCCTGTTAAGCTGGAGAAAGGAGTTTATTTTAATAATGAAATAGATTTTAAAAAATAGTTTTTTATTTTTCTTCTTCTAACCCTAAATTTTTTAGAATAATCGATGGATTGAATTTCTTTAAATCATCATAATCCTGCCCAGTTGCTAAAAAAAGAATTGGTTTTCCTGTGACATAACTAATTGAGATAGCAGCTCCTCCTTTTTCATCTACATCAGCTTTTGTAAGTATGATTCCATCAATTCCTATTTTGTTGTTAAATTCTTTTGCTTGCTCAACACAATCATTTCCAGTAATTGCCTCACCAACAAATATTTTTAAATCTGGCTGAGCAACTCTATTTATTTTCTTTAACTCATCCATTAAATTAATATTAGAATGCAATCTTCCTGCTGTGTCTATTAAAACAGCATCTATATTGTGAGCTTTTGCATATTCAACTGCATCATAAGCAACAGCTGCTGCATCTGCGCCATAATCGTGTTTAATCAACTTTAAACCTAAATTATTTGCATGCAGCTGTAATTGGTCTATTGCAGCTGCTCTGAATGTATCAGAAGCAGCAAGAACTGATTTTAAATTATTTTTCTTTAACAAATGAGCAATTTTAGCAATGGTTGTTGTTTTTCCAGAACCATTAATTCCAACAAAGGATATTATAAAAGGTTTTTTTGATTTGACCTTTTGAATGAAATCTGCTTCTTCAGTTATAAATAGATTGCTAATTGTTTCTTTTAGTGTATCTTTGATTACATTATTTATATTACTTCTTTTTATTCGCGTGTTAACTAATTTGTCTTTCAAATTTTGTTTTATTTTTTCAATGATTTCTACAGCAACATTATTTTCCAATAGAATTAATTCTAAATCCCAGAAAATGTCATTAAATTTATCTTCAGAAAGGGAAACTGTTGTTATTAGTTCTTTCTTTTTTACTATCTCTTCTTTTATTTTTTGAAGAATGCTTTTTTTCTCTTCTTTTTCTCCAAGGAGTTCCTTTATTTCTCTAGCTGCTTTTTCCTCTAATTCTTTTCTTTCTTTTGCTCTTTCTGCTAATTCTGCTAATTTAGGCTCTGGTTTCTTTTCTTCTTTTGGAAGTTCCTCTACTTTAACTGGCTGGGCTTCTTCTTCAACCTTTTTAGATAATCCAGGAATTATCTTCTTTAGCTTTTCTTTTAAGAAACCAAACATTTTATTTTGCTAGCTGAGAAATTTCTTTTTCAATTTTCTCAGCTTGTGAATTTAAGTTTTGAATATTTTCAAACACTTCTTTCTGTATTTTTTGAATTTCTATAAATTGTTTTTCAATTAGTTTTTTTGTATCTTCTACTGTTTTTTTTACTGTTACTGCTGCACCAACATTTACAATTAATTCTTTATTGTTTTTTAGAGTTGCTTTGGCAAATATGCCTGGAGATATTGGAACTAGAATATTGCTTCCTTCTCTTATATTTTCAAACTCATCTAAAGTTTTTTTTGAATTAGCTAACTCCACTAATTGATTTTCTAATAGCTGCATCTGCTTCTGTTGTTCTCTTATCTGAGCTGTAATAAGTTGCAACTCAAGATATTTCTGCTGTAATTGATCTTTCTGTTTATTTGGAAAATCCTGCGGATTTTCTGAATTCTTAAAAATCTTTGATTTTTTAGACATTTTGCACCTTTCTTAATAAAATTTCAATTTCACCAAAATGTTGTTTTTGTAAAAGATCTATTCTTCTCTGATTGGTAAGATGTAATAAAGGCATGAATGTCAAAACCTTATCTTTTTTCGTGTCAGAAGGAACTAATTGAGCAAAAGTTAGTCTTCTATTTTTGTCTCTTGAAAAGAATATGATTATTTTGTGATATATTTTTTTAATAACATCATTAATATTTGTTTTTCTCTCAGGCACATTAACTGGTGCTGGAGGTATAATTCTCATAACTCTTCTCTTTTTAACTTCTAATGCTTTTTGAAGTGCATTAACTAAATCATAAATAGATACTTTCCTTTTTCTTGGTTGAGGTGTTCTTGGTATAAGTTTTGGTGTTTCAATAATCGTAGGCAGTAACCCATCCTCATCTTCATAAAGAATTTCCTCTTCTTGGGGGTGAAGCAAGGAATCTAGGTAAGCTAAATCTTGATTCATTAATCTGTCTGATTTCATTTTAAGTAAAATTGCTGCTGCTAAAATTACTTTCCCTGACACTTTAAAGTCGAGTTGTTTTAGTGTTTTTATCATTTCGAGATATTTTTTAGAAAGCAAGCTTATATCAATATCCCATGGATTCATTTTTTCTGATCTAACTAAATCATAAAGAATAGATTGCCAAGTAATTTCATCTTTTTCAAATAATAACTCAAAAATCTGATCCTGCATAGTCTAAAAGATAAATTGATGATATATAAAGTTATTGAAAAAAGACAGTTATTTTCAACGAAAAGTATTTAAAACAAACAAATAACCTTCAGTTTTAAGGGCCCGTGGTCTAGTGACTCAAGCAAAAATATTTGCTTGTTGCTAGATGCTATGACAACGCCCTTACAAGGCGTAGGTCACCGGTTCGAATAAACCAAAATAAATTAATAGTGGTTATGAAACTCCGGTCGGGCCCATTTATTTAAAAAATATAACTTTATATTTTAAATGCGGTAGTAGTCCAGCAACCTTTTTTGAATGAAAGGTTGGACAATGGTAAGATAGCACCCTGCCACTAAAGTAAATCTTTGGCGATGGTGCTGACCCGGGTTCGAAAACAGTATGTAATGAAGTAGCATACTGTATAATAACTAGTAAAAAGCTATTTCGAAAATCCCGGCTACCGCATTCCAAATTTTTAAAAATCTTAAACTTTCAAATTTCTACGAAAGTTTTAAAAAAGGATTAAATCTCTTTTTGTTTTATGGGCCTGTAGCTCAGCCTGGTTAGAGCACTGGTCTTATATGTCCATTGCTTTATCAAGTTGAGATAAAATTAAAAGTCTCAACAAAGCTAAGAGAGCCAGGGGTCTGGGGTTCAAAAACAGTGTGTAGTACAGTAGCATACTGTAACAGCTAGTAAAGCTGTTTTTGAAAGTCCCTGCAGGCCCATATTTAATATTATGCCCCGGTGGTGTAGTCCGGCCAAGCATAATGGCTTTTCGAGCCATTGACATGGGTTCAAATTTTGTAGGTTAATGCTTACATAATGAAATTCCCGTCCGGGGCATCTTCTCTAAAGGTGATATTAATGAAAAGAAGTTCAAGAAGGTGGAAAAAGAAAGGACAGATGAGATGGAAGTGGCAAAGAAAAAGGATGAAGAAAGAGAAAAGAAAAAGGAAGATGAGAGCAGGAAAAATATAAAATAATAAAATGCAACGAATTTACAATATTTATAAACGAAAGCTTTAAATAGGACTGCTTTATTTTTATTAATACATCACCTTTCTTATTAAGAAATTCACCTATCGGTGAGTTTCTTTTTCAGATGTATGCTTGACTGAAAGTCAAGTATGAAATAAGAGTTATTTGATTGAAAGTTGGTCTTGCTCCTAATTCCCGTTGATTCTGCGGGAGGTTGCTGCTATCTGGTTGAGACTAAGCCATGCAAGTCTGCTTCTCTTCGGAGAGGCGGCGAACTGCTCAGTAACACGTCGGTAATCTGCCCTTAGGTCCAGGATAACCTTGGGAAACTGAGGCTAAACCTGGATAGGAGATTGAAATTAGAAAATTCTTTCTCTGAAAAGAAATGCCTAAGGATGAGCCGGCGGCTGATTAGGCTGTTGGTGGTGTAATGGACCACCAAACCTACGATCAGTACGGGCCTTGAGAGAGGGAGCCCGGAGAAGGGTACTGAGAAACTGATCCTAGCCCTACGGGGTGCAGCAGGCGCGAAACTTCCACAATGCACGCAAGTGTGATGGAGTCAACCAGAGTGCTCATGTTCTCATGGGCTTTTGCCAAGAGTAAATATCTTGGCGAATAAGGGGTGGGCAAGACTGGTGCCAGCCGCCGCGGTAACACCAGCGCCCCAAGTGGGAACCGCTTTTATTGGGCCTAAAGCATCCGTAGCCGGTTCAACAAATCTTCTGTGAAATTGTTGGACTTAATCTAACAACGTGCAGAAGACACTGTTGAACTTGGAACTGGGAGGAGTTAGAGGTATTTCGGGGGGAGCGGTAAAATGCTATAATCCCCGAAAGACCACCTGTGGCGAAGGCGTCTAACTAGAACAGCTTCGACGGTGAGGGATGAAAGCTAGGGGAGCAAACCGGATTAGATACCCGAGTAGTCCTAGCCGTAAACACTGCGAGCTAGATGTTGCATCTTCTTAGGGAATATGCAGCATCGAAACGAAGGTGCTAAGCTCGCCGCCTGGGAAGTATAGTCGCAAGACCGAAACTTAAAGAAATTGGCGGGGGAGCGCCACAACGAGTGCGGCGTGCGGTTTAATCTAATTCAACGCAGATAACCTCACCAGGGGCGACGGCAGAATGAAGGTCAGTCTGAAGGGCTTACCTAACAAGCCGAGAGGTATTGCATGGCCGCCGTCAGCTAGTGTCGTGAGATGTCCTGTTAAGTCAGGTAACTAGCGAGACCTATATCTACAATTGCTACCAAGCTATGCGATTGGGCACATTGTAGAGACTGCCTGGGAAACCAGGAGGAAGGTGTAGGCGACGGTAGGTCTGTATGGTCCGAATCTCCTGGGCTACACGCGCGCAACAATGGTAGGGACAATGGGATGCAACTCCGAGAGGAGAAGCTAAACCTCTAAACCCTATTTTAGTTCAGATTGAGGTTTGCAACTCAACCTCATGACGTCGGAATTCGTAGTAATCAGGCTTAAGCATAGCCCGGTGAATATGTCCCCGCTCCTTGCACACACCGCCCGTCATCCCAGCCGAGCAGGGTTTAGGTGAGACTTAGTTTTTGACTAAGGCGAATCTAAACTCAGTGAGGAGGGGCAAGTCGTCACAAGGTAACCGTAGGGGAACCTGCGGTTGGATCACCTCCTTTTTACTTCAATCAAATAACTCTTATGTTCAATGGGCCTGTAGTTCAGTCTGGAAGAACATCGCCCTTGCAAGGAAAGAGAGTGTTTTATCATTTCTTTCCAAAGCAAGGCGGGGGTCACGGGTTCAAAACAATTACTCGTTTGAGTAATTATGAATTTCCCGTCGGGTCCATTTTTTAGATTAAGTTTTATGCAATTCAAAAGCTTAGCTTTTGAATGAAGGGTAAAGACTTCATGTTTATGATACCATGCATAGATTAAAAGACGCTATTAGGTGGATGACTAGGCTCAAACGCTGATGAAGGGCATGGCAAGCTGTGATAAGCTCCAGGTAGTCGCATGCAGACTTGGATCTGGAGATGCCTGAATAGGACTTCCTGTCAGAGTAAAACTCTAACACTCCGTAAGGAGGGGGAACGCAGGGAATTGAAACATCTTAGTACCTGCAGGAAAAGAAATCAATTGAGATGCCGTAAGTAACAGCGAGTGAAAGCGGCACAAGGCAAACTGAATTCTCAAAAGAAATTTTGAGAAGATGTGGGGTTGTAAGGCTGCTCCTTTAAATCCTCTTTAGGGAACTTGAATTTCCTTGGAAAAGGAAGCCATAGAGGGTGATAGCCCCGTAGAGGTAACTTAAAAGGATGTGGAGCAGTTCTTGAGTACTGCTTATTGAATATTAAGCAGGAAACTAGGAGCCATTAACTTCTAACCTTAAATACGTTTTGAGTCCGATAGCAAATCCAGTACAGTGATGGAAAGTTGAAAAGAACCCTTAACAGGAAGTGAAAAGATCCTGAAACCTAATAGCTATAGTGGGGTACAGCTCTTAGGAGTTGTACTGTCCGTTTTGAATAACGTGCCAGGGAGTGTATCTAAGTGGCGAGGATAATTAAAAAGGATCCAAAGGGAAACCAATAAGCCTGCAGCTTGCGAGAGGCAAGGTATGAAAGTGCCTGGAGTCACTTGGATACGACCCGAAACCAGGCGATCTAGCCGTGGGTAAGGTGAAGCAAGGGTAAAACCTTGTGGAGGCCTGCAGAGGTTCTACAGACAAGTGTTCTTCTAACCTATGGCTAGGGGTGAAAAGCCAATCGAGCCTGGTGATAGCTGGTTCCTACCGAAGTTGGCCGTAGTCAAGTTTCGGAGGAGATGGCTAAAACGATAAAGCTACGGATTGGGGATTTAGGTTCCGAAAGGAATTGGTCTCCTGTCCAACTCTGAATGTTTTAGCATCATAGAATTCGAAAAACGGGGGCCCGGGGTAAGCTTGGGTCCCGAGAGGGGAACAACCCAGACTATGGTTAAGGTCCCTAAAAACTGACTAAGTGTTAAAGGGTGAAGAGTGTCCATGGCCCAAGACAGCGAGGAGGTTGGCTTAGAAGCAGCCATCCTATAATAAGTGCGTAATAGCTTACTCGTCGAGGTTGTGGGCCTCTAAAATGGACGGGGCTAAGTCAGTTACCGATACCATAGACTATCTAAAAGATAAGTGGTAGGTAGGCGTTTTACTGGGGTAGAAGTATACTCAAAAGAGTATATTGACCCAGTAAAAATGAGAATCCTGGCGAGAGTAAGATCTTAGCAGAGTGAGAATCTCTGTCACTGAAAGGGCAAGGGTTCCTTGGCAATGCAGGTCAGCCAAGGGTAAGTTGATCCTAAATTGCAATATAACTTATTGCTTTGAAAGGGAAAAAGGTTAACATTCCTTTACTGTCTGAGTATGTGTGGTGACACAAGTTCAGTTTCTGACCCTTCGGAATAGACAGACATCAACTGTCGTTGATGTTAACAGAGATAAATCAGAGGAGTATTATAATGATGAGAATCTGATTAAACTCTGGAATAGCAGATCTTTGGTCTGTTCTGTTGATTTCTGGAGGCCTTGAAAAGGGAACTGAAAAAAATCTCAGGCAATCATACCCAGAACCGGCACAGGTGCCCCTAGGTGAGAAGCTTAAAGTGTGAAGGACTAATCTAGTTAAGGGAATTCGGCAAATTAGCCCCGTGCCTTCGGTATAAGGGGTCCCTGCTCTTGTTTCTGTATAGAAGCGAAAGCAGGGTGCAATGACAAGGGATGTCTGACTGTTTAACAAAAACGTAGCCTTCTGCTAAGCTGTGAAGCTGTGTATAGAAGGTGACGTCTGCCCAGTGCGCGTACTTTAAACTCTCTTCCAAGAGAGCTAAGAGCGCGTAAACGGCGGGAGTAACTATAACTCTCTTAAGGTAGCGAAATGCCTTGCCGTTTGAATGACGGCCTGCATGAGTGGCGTAACAAGATGTCCGCTGTCCCCAACTAGAATCCTCTGAACACTCTTTCCTGGTGCAAAGGCCAGGGATTTCCAGTGGGAAGCAAAGACCCCGTGAAACTTTACTGTAGCCTGTCATTGCAATGCGAGTTTTATTGTATAGCGTAAGTAGGAGTCGTTATGTCTTGGTCGCAAGATCAAGAATAGACGCCAATGTAACACTACTCTTTAGAACTTGTGTTGCTAACTTAGCAATAAGGACAGTAGCAGGTGGACAGTTTGGCTGGGGTGGCACCCTGCTGAAAAGATATCAGTAGGGCCCAAAGGTTGGCTCAAGTGGGTCAGAAATCCACTGTGGAGTGCAAGGGCAAAAGCCAGCCTGATTGGATTTCTAACAAGAAGAAATCCAAAAACGAAAGTTTGGCCTAGCGAACCTCTGTGTCCTCCTTAATGGGGGTCAGAGATAACCGAAAAGTTACTCCGGGGATAACAGAGTGGTCGCGCCCGAGAGCTCAAATCGACGGCGCGGTTTGCTACATCGATGTCGGCTCTTCCTATCCTGGGCGTGCACAAGCGCCCAAGGGTGAAGGTGTTCACTTATTAAAAGGGATCGTGAGCTGGGTTCAGAACGCTGTGAGGCAGTTTGTTTGATATCTACTGGAAATGTTGGATGTCTGAAAGGAAAGAAGCCATAGTACGAGAGGAACTGGCTTCTGAGGCCTCTGGTTTACCGGATATCTGACAAGGTAAATCCGGGCAACTACGCCTTATGAGGATAAGAGCTGAAAGCATCTAAGCTCGAAGCCTCCCTTGAAAAGAGACATCCTAGAACACAGATAGAAGATCTGTTTGATGGGAGTGGTGTGTAAGCACCAAGGCAACGAGGTGTTCAGCACGCACTTTCCAACAGTTCGTATTAATCTATGCATGGTTTATTTTTATTCTTCAATAAGATTATGGACATATAGCGATAGCTCTCTTTATCAAACAAACTAACTGAACCCAGCTCACTAAAAATTTTTAAACAACAATTCTTTTTATTATAATATGGCACGCCTGTATAGAAATATGCAAATATGGCAATTGGGTTACAATCTAGTAATAGATATTTACAAACTTACTGAAAAGTTTCCAAAAGATGAAAAAAGTAATTTAATCTCTCAAATGAGAAGAGCTGCCACGTCAATACCTATAAACATTGCTGAAGGAAGTACAAAGAGGTCTTATAAGGAATTCTTAAATTTTTTATCTTATGCTTATGGTTCTGCTAAGGAGCTTGAAGTTTTATTATTGTTGTCCAGCGATTTAAGATATATTACAAATAAAAAATATAAACAAATAGAGAAAAAACTTGATGAATTGATGGCTAAATTATTTCTTTTCATGAGCAACATAGAGAAAAGAATTAAAGATAAGAAATACAATTTTTTTAGAAAATGGAGATTATTTTAAAATGATTTGTTTAGGAATAGAAAGCACTGCACATACATTTGGAATAGGAATAGTTGATGATAAAGGCAAGATTCTTGCTAATGTGAAAGATGTTTTTACAACAGAAAAAGGCGGGATGATTCCAGTGGAGGTTGCAAAACATCACAGAAATTGTTACAAAGACGTTATTCAAAAGGCGTTGGATGTGGCTGGAATCAAATTAGAAGATGTTGGTTTAATAGCATTCTCACAAGGTCCTGGTTTGGCTCCTGCTTTGTTGGTTGGACTGGATGTTGCAAAAGAATTAGTGAAAAAACTAAATGTTCCTGTAATTGGTGTTAATCATTGTATTGCTCATTTGGAAATTGGGAACTTAGTTACTGGAGCAAAAGACCCTGTTCTACTTTATGCGTCTGGTGCTAACACTCAGATTATTGCTTATGAAGGAAGCAAATATAGAATCTTTGGAGAAACTCTTGATATGGGTGTAGGTAATTTTATTGATTCATTTGCCAGAGAGATGGGAATAGGTTTTCCTGGTGGTCCTAAGATAGAAAAATTAGCTTTAAAAGGAAAAAATTTTATTGAGCTACCTTATGTTGTCAAAGGAATGGATGTAAGTTTTTCAGGATTATTAACTAATCTAAAACAGAAATTTCATTCTGGAAAGTTTAGTAAAGAGGATTTATGTTACAGTATGCAAGAAACAGTTTTTGCAATGTTATTAGAGGTAAGTGAGAGGGCAATGGCCCATTGTAATAAGAATGAATTGTTGCTTGGAGGAGGGGTTTGCTGCAATAAAAGATTACAGGAGATGGCTAAAAAGATGTGCCAAGAAAGAGGTAGCAAATGTTTTATTCCTGAAAACAGTTTGTTAGTAGATAATGCTGCAATGATAGCATGGTTAGGAATCACTGAACATAAAGCTGGAGTTAAAACAGAATTAGACATTAAACCTTATCAGAGAACTGACCAGGTGGAAGTTAAATGGAGATAGATTTAAAAATATATTAAAAAATCTTATTCTCATAGCCCTGTGGTGTAGTGGTCAAGCATTGCTGGCTCTGGCCCAGTAGACCCAGGTTCGAATCAACCGTGAAATCAGTACTGCTTTACATTCGCGGTTACGAGTCTCCTGGCAGGGCTATCATCATTCTAAAGATTTAAATGGATTTAAACGAGGACTATATATAAGAAAAAGCAAACCTAATTCTTTTATTTTGCCCTTACTCTCTCGAACTTTTTTTCTTTCTCTGGTATTAATGGTTCAAATATTGCACCACAAGCTTTGCAGATTGTTTCATCTTTCTTTGGATTATATACTACATTTAAAGATCCGCATTCAGGGCATTCTTTTCTGAATTTTTTTGGTGTTGTCATCTTATTCTTCTTGAATTCAGCTAATTAATAAACTTTTTGTTTTATTTAGCACAAGTAATTTTTTTTAGAATCTGTTGTTTACCTCTCCAGTCTAAGGCCTGCTTAAGCACTTGTTCTATTTTCTCAACAGGAATTACTTTTATTCTATTTAACTTTTCTTTGCTTAGTATTATATCATTCAGGTTTGCTTTAGGAACGATAACTCGCTTTATACCAGCTTCTATAGCTGCTTCTATTTTTGAGCTTACTCCTCCTACTGGTAAAACATCTCCCCTTACTGATAAGCTGCCAGTCATTGCTGTATCTTGCCTTATTGGAATTTTTTTTAGTGCAGATATTATTGATGTTGCAACTGCTATTGAAGCAGAGTCGCCTTCCACACCCTCATAAGTCTGTAAAAATTGTACATACAAATCATATTTTTTAATATCCTGACCAAAGTATTTCTTTATTATTGCTGAGACATTCTTTACTGCTTCTTTTGCTATCTCTCCTAATTTTCCTGTTGCGATTATTTCTTTTTCTTTTCCACCCAAAGCAACCTGACTTTCTATTGGCAAGATTATTCCTGAGTATGTGTCTGCTCCACCTATAACAGCAAGACCATTAACTCTTCCTATTTTGTTTCCAGCTGTCATAATTACATCATATTCTTTTTTTCTTTCAATGTATTTATCAGCTATTTGTTGTTCAAGAGTTCTTGCTATTGTTTTTGCATTCATAACATGTTTTGCTAAAACCAGTTTTGATTTATCAGCTGCTGCCAGATCTCCTGCTGCTCTTACTAATCCTCCTAATTCTCTTAATCTTAAGGTTAAATGGCCTTTTCTGTTTGCTCTTTTTCTCGCTTCTTCTATTATAGCTAAAACAGCATCTTTAGTGAAATGAGGGATTTTTTTATCTTTAATAACTTCTTGAGCAATGAACAAAGCAATTTTTTTCCTATTTTCTAGAGTGTCAGGCATTGTTTCATTCATATAAACTTCATAACCATAACCTCTTATTCTTGATCTTAAAGCAGGATGCATGTTTTTTATTGTTTCAACATTTCCAGCTGCAACTAGAATAAAATCGCAAGGAACTGGCTCAGTTCTTACCATTGCACCTGCTGACCTTTCTGATTGGCCAGTTATTGAGAATTGCTTTTCTTGTAAAGCTGTTAATAATTCCTGTTGTGTCATTGGATGTAAAGTGGCAATCTCGTCTATGAACAAAACTCCTTTATTTGTTTTGTGAATCATTCCTGCAACAACCCTTTCATGAGCTGGTGTGCCTAATCCTCCTGATTGAAATGGATCATGTAATACATCGCCTAGTAAAGCGCCAGCATGTGCTCCTGTTGCATCATAGAATGGTGCTTGTTTTTTTCCAAAATTATCTACTATTAATTTAGGAGCCAAAGTTCTGATAGGCATCCTGGCACCTAGTTTAACAAATATAACATATGCTCCCAAAAATATCATTGAACCAATAAAAAATGCAGCAAACATTATGTCTGAGTTGTAGTGAGATCTTACCCACCAAGGAGCAATCATTGCTAGAATAACCAAGAAAAAAAAGAATATGTTAGAACCTTTTGTCATTCCTAATGCTTCATATCTTGCTTTTGCAACTATTTCTCTTCCTTTTCCAGCTGGAACAGTTTTTATTAAAGGAGCATTCTCATCATGAGGATTAGGATAAGCAAGAATATCAACTAACTTCTCTTTTGGCAAAAGTTCTGCTAATGCCATACCAAGCATGCTTTTACCAGTTCCTGGTTCACCTATTAATAGAACATGTCTTCTTTGTTTAGCTGCTTTTTTAATTACATTAACTGCTTCATCCTGACCAATAACTTGGTCAACTATTTTTGAGCTTACTTTTAGTTCTGCTGTTGATTTAAAATCAAGGCCATCCCCCATAATTCTTTAATTTAAAGGAAAGATATTTAAAAAGCTTGTGATTTTAAAAATAGAATGAGAGAATTAACTCTTCTCAAAATTGCTCTCATTGTTTCTTTGTCAGGTTTGATTCTATTGTATTTCATGTCAGAAAATATAGAAATTGATGAAAGCTCTATTGAGAAGATTAACAAAGGTGAGATAGGTGAGGTTGTTAAAGTTAAAGGTGTTATTAAAAGTATTTCTAATGCTAAAGGAGTTACTTTCCTGACTATTGCAAAGCCTGAAGAAGTAAAGGTTATTTTGTTTGATGAGATTGATTTTGATAAAGGCCAGTATGTAGAGATAGTTGGAGAGATTGGAGAGTATAATGGTGAGAGGGAAATTATTGGGAATGCTGTTAGAATTATAAGTTAAAATGTTCAGTCAGCTTTTGTTGGCTGTTTTGATTGGATGTTGTTTTGGCATAATAACTGGCCTTATACCAGGAATACATGTCAACTTGATTTCTGTTTTGTTAGTTAGTATTTCTGGATATTTGCTAGGATTTACTCAACCAATTGTCTTGGCTGTTTTCATTATTGCTTTAGCTGTTACACATACTTTTCTGGATTCTATACCAAGCATATTTCTTGGAGCACCTGATGCTGATATGGCATTGAATGTTTTACCTGGGCATAGAATGTTATTAGAGGGAAAAGGTTATGAAGCTGTTAAATTAACTGTTATTGGATCTTTGTTAGCTTTGGTTTTGACTATTATAATAATTCCGTTTATGATTCCATTTGTTCCAAAAATTTATTTGAGTTTACAACATTATATGGGTTACATTTTAATTTCTGTGGTCTTGTTTATGGTTTTAAAAGAGAAGGGATTAAGCAAAAAATTGTGTGGTTTTTTTATTTTTATTATATCTGGAACATTAGGAGTAATTGTTTTGAATTGGCCTAATTTAAGACAACCTCTTTTTCCAATGTTGTCTGGTTTGTTTGGTATCTCTGCTTTAGTGCTTTCTTTAAGCCAGGATGTTTCATTGCCTAAGCAAAGAGTTACTGAAAGCATTAAAGTTGGAAAATCTAGGGGGATAAAAGCAATATTAGCTGCTGTTTTTTCTGGTTCTCTTACTGGAATTTTTCCTGGTTTAGGAGCTGCTCAAGCTGCAATTATTGCAATTCAAATAGTTGGGAATATCGGAATGTATGCATTTATGGTATTAATTGGAGGTATTAATACTGTGAATTTTGTTTTTTCTTTAGTAACATTCTATACTTTAGAAAAGGCAAGAAATGGGGCTGTTGTTGCAATATTAGAAATACTGAAAACAATAGATATTAATGGTTTGGTTATATTTTTAGGAGCTGCTTTGCTGGCAGGAGGAATTGCTACTTTTCTTGCTTTATTTTTTGCAAAATGTTTCTCAAATCTTATTAGTAAAATTAATTACAAATTACTAGTATTTTTTATTATTTTGTTTATAACAACTTTGACACTACTCTTTTCAGGACTCATTGGTTTTATTATTTTATTAACATCATCAGCAATTGGTTTGACAGCACCCCTATGTAATGTTAAAAGAAGTCATGCAATGGGTTGTTTATTGCTGCCGGTTATATTATTTTTCCTGATCTAAGTATATTATAATTATTATAATTTTTATAAATATTATATCTTATTATATTAATTATATTTATTATAATTTTTATAAATATTATAACTTACCTATATTTCTCGAATAGTTTCTCAATTCTATGACAATACTTAGCAGCTTTTTTTAACTCATAAAATGTCCTATCTTTTTCGATTTTTTTGTCACAAGTTGTTATATCGATGTGAACTAAATATTGCTTTCTGTGTTCTTTTTCATCTAAACAAAGATATAGTAAAACGTTGCTCTCTCTAATTATTTCTTCTATTTTAGAGCAACCTGTTTTATCATCTCGTGTATAATTCATAATTTTATGTGGAGTGAAACATATTTTAGTATGCATCTTCAATCAACTCCAATGTATTGTAAACCTTTCTTCAATGGTTTGTATTCTTTTCTTAGAAAATTTTGAATGTATCTCAATGCTTCTTTTAAGTGCATTCTCTTAGCTACAGCATATTTTTCATTTGCATGTTCTTTTTGGATTAACAGTTCTCTTTCCCCTTTAATCTCCTTACCATCGTGTTTTAAATTATATCCTTTGTCTGCATGTTCTACAAAACCATCTCTAACTGCCATATGAACTAACACTATTTTTGGAATATGGTTATATCTTTTAATTATAATCTCAAGATCTCCTTGACCATTACTTTTGTAGAAATATTTCAAAACATCACCGTTTTTACCATTTATTTTGGCTTCTGCAATTGGCCTCCAGCTACTTTGCTTTTCCATGACAGTATTCTGTCTACTCAAATCATATAGATTGATTGATTTTAAACCATCAAGTTTTATTGACATTTTACTATCAATTAGTAATAATAATTACTAATATTTAAATCTTTCTATTTTGTTACTACTTGTTAGGGATGAAGATAGAAACGAGAAAACTATATAAAGGCACTATAATTTTTCCCTATTTATGGATGGGATAATAGTAAATTTCAGAAGAAGTAGGCATAATCAGAAATGCTCTCACTTAATTATACAACCAGAAGGTATAGATAGCAAAGATAAGGCTAAAGATTTAGTTGGCAAAGAAGTAGTATGGCAGAATCCTATTGGAAAGAAAAAGGTTCAGATAAAGGGAAAAATAGTCAGTACTCATGGAAACAAAGGTTGTGTGAGGGTTATTTTTGAAAAAGGACTGCCTGGTCAAGCATTAGGTGGAAAAGTTAAGATTATATAATGCTCTGCTATTTGCTGAAAGTAGTTCTTTGACTGTTTGTAATTATCTATGTTAACTGAAGATCTAAACAAAAGGTAATTCATAAGTTTATTTCTATATACATACAAAGATGTCTATATATTTTTGTATACTATAAAAAGTTTAAAACTTTTTATGTACAGAAAATTATTTAATAATTTTCTCGTATCTAAAAGAGTATATAGAAATAAAAAGATTTAAATATATGTAAATATATTAACTTGTAAATATGGTCAATAAGAGGGTTACTCTTAGTTTGGATGCAAAAACCTATGATGAATTCCAGCGTTATTGTAGGGAAAATGCTATCATGCTTTCAAAAAAGATTGAATTATGGATGAAAGAATTTTTAAAAGAAAGTAAAAAAGAGGGTAATAAATAATGGTGCTACCTCAATTAATTCAAAATTGGTCTACAGATTATTGGCAAGTTATTAATTTTATTCTTTATTTTGCACTATTTGGCATTATCATAAAAGAAGCATTGAAACATAGTCCTTTAAAAGATAGTGCTTCTAAATTAGGTGTTATTTTAGGGCTAATATTTGCAATTGCTTTAAGTTCTTTTGAATTTGTAAGGCGAGGAATAATAAGAATTCCTGGAATTAGCTTGCCAACTGTTTCTGGATATAGAGGAATAGTGTTTTCAGCAGGCAGTTTAGTTCCTTTTTTGATGTTGATAATGTTTATAGTATTAACATATGGTGTAGGAAAATGGATTGGAGCAGGAAAGAAAAACTGGTGGCTTTGGCCTATTGCAGGAGTTATTGTTTTTATGGTGCTTGGCAATGTATCGCCTGATTTATCAGGGATGATTGGAGCAGGGATATATAACATACTGTTAACTTTTAGAAAGGTACTTGATCCTATAATTGACCTTGTATTTTTCGGTTTCTGTATTTGGTTGTTATGGATGCTTATCAAAAATATAAAGATGGGTCCTGTTGAAAGGGATATTCGCAAAAAGACGAAGGAAGAACGTGAACAAGAATGGATTCAAAAGAAAAGCATAAATAAAGAAAAAAGTGCTATAAAAAATCTTGAAAAAGGATTAAAAAATTTAAAAGATAAAACTCAAGCAGAAGCATTAGAAACAATAAAAGATCTTCTTGGGAGGGTGCAATATGCAGAAACAACTGAAGAAGCAAAAAAATTGGCTGATGCAATGCTCTCTGAGATTTCCAGCAAGATAGACAAATCAAAACCTGACAGAAAGAGTACAATCGAAGTTCTAGAAGCATTGATAACTGAACTTAAAAAGATTAATGCCAGTGAAAGTGAAATAAATGTTAAATTATCAGATGTAGCAATTAAAAAAGTAGAGGATATAAAAAAGATTATTCCTGAAAAAAGCAGAGAGATAGAAGATTTGTTTACAAAACGAGTAGATAAGATATCTAAAAACGTGAAAGAATTAATTGATGGAAAAAATCAGCATTTACGAGCATTAGAACAAATCAAAGCTAAGATTGAGGGATTAAATATTCAGTTTAATACCAAAATTGACGAATTAAGAAGAAATATTGAAGGAAGAGATTATATTTCTGCGAGAAAAAGTTGTGAAGAGGCCATTATTATTGAAGAACATCTTCAAAAAGCTTTAGACAGAGCTGTGGAAATCAGAGATAGTTATGTTAGATGGACTACCGAGCATGAAAAAAGATTAGATGTATTGATGGCCAATGAAGATGCCCTTTCTGAATATTTTAAAGACATAGAAGAAAAAATAAAAAAAGAACTTAAAATCAGAATAAAAGTGATCAAAAGGTTCTTAGATAAAATAAGGAATAATAAAAAAACTCATGAAAAAGGATGGAAAGAAGAACCAATTCATTATATGACTTATGTTGCTTTGGATAAAGAAGGATTTGGAAAAACTACAATGGAAAAGTATAATAAGTTTATCAAAAATATATGGGAACGTTACTTCAGTTCAAAATGGGATGCTGGAGAAAGGGGAAAGCTTGTAGAGATTAGGGATATTCTCGATGAAGTTGATTCTTTCTATAATAAGATTGGCTGGCCCGTAATTGCCAGGATTAAAAGGTTAGTAGATGAAAGAAAACCTTTTGCAATACGAAGTGAAAAAGAATATTTTGATAAAGAAGTGAGAGATCCGATAATAAAATTTTTTGACACTTGTGAAAGATTTTGCAAAATTGCAATTAAAAGTTATAAAAAATAAATGAAATCGAAAAGCTTATGAAGGATAACAATTTAAATTAACTAAGTTATGATCAAGATATAAGGTGATAAAAAATGGTAAGTGTTTTCAAGTTTTGGCATTTGAAATCTGATAAAAAGTTAGCAAAGATGGATAAGAAGGCTGCTGGAGAGATAAGAAAATCAGAAAAACTAACAGGAAATATAAAAGATAAGATAGCTAAAGATATTGCAAACGCAGATATCGATGCCGTTTATAAAGATATTCTAAGTTTCTTGAATAGTATAAGAGTAGAAGAACAAGATTTGATAAGAATAGATAAAAATGCTCAAATACAAGAGTATGATTTATTGAAAAGAATAGAGGATGTTGAAAAACTCATAGAAAGAGTTTCTATCAAAGATAAGAGAATAGAAGAGCAGCTTGAAGAAATCGTCAAACTCAAAGAAGAAATTCACAACTTAATAGCAAAAGCAAAAACAGATGCAAGAAGATTAAAAAGAGACAGAGAAACAATCTTGGTAAAATTAGCAGAGATTAAGTCAGGTACAAGAAGAGCAAAAAGAATAAGAAAATTAGAAAAATGGATAAGGAAAAACATTAAGAAAGAGATTCAAATTGAAAAGCTAATTGAAGATGCTGTTAAAAGTATAGAAAAAACAGCGGGTACAGAGGAGATGAAGAAGTACGTTGGTGACTTATATATCTTAACAAAAAAATTTATTGAGGATGCTAGAAAAGAAGCTGAAGAGATTTATGAAATCGAATATAATGATGTCCTATTAAGTTTTGGGGTGCATAGAGAGATGGAATACTTACAAAAACTGTTTAAAGAATTAGAAGAAAAAGGCTTTCCTAGAGATAAAGAAAGAGAATTATGGAACTATTTCAAAAGAATAGAACAAGAATTAGAAGCTAGCGAAAGAGAACTCTATAAAATGGAGAAATATTTGGTGAGAAAAACTTAGAATTTAACTTCCAACTTTTTCTTTTTTATTCTTCTTAAAATAAGAAAGAATCTAGAATTAAGAATATTCCTGCAAGTGTAAGTAAAATGTTACTTGGCATTGCCAACAAGATACTAGGCATTGTAAATGAGATTAATCCCAATGTATTAAGTAGAGGTACTGCTCCGACAAATATCACCAATAAAGCAATTATCAGACTTATATATCCTATTGCTTCTGTAGATGTTCCTGCTATTTCCATGCAGCCAGATATAAACAACCATATGCCTCCAATAGTTAGTAAGATTGACAAAACGATTCCTGTAAGCGTAAATGGTAAATCAAATGCAATAACATTTAGGTTTTTTAGTAGAGGAATGATGCCAAAAGCGCCCATTATCAGACCGATAAGTAAAGTGAAGAAACTCTTTCCTCCTTCCCAATCTCCTTTTTTATTGATCACAAGCATAAAGTCACCTCTCTTAGTGTAATTAAACTAAAAGAGTATTTAAACTTTTTGAAAAACTTTAACAAGTAGAATGTAACACTGCATTAACTCTCTCTCCTTTTTTTCTTAACTCATTAAAAATCCTGCATGCTTCTTGGGTTTTTGCAATGATAAGTTTAATTCCTTGCTGTTTGATTTTTTCTTTTATGTCGTCGGAAACTTGTACTACACCAGAAGAGCCTGTGCCAATAACTATTATTTTTGGTTTTGTTTTTACAACAGGCTCTACATCTTCCCAACTCAATCCATGATCATGCCAGATTTCTATTATATTATCAATAATTCTTATGTCTGAATCATACTCTTTTCCGTCGACAATAAAGTATCCAAAACGATATTCATCTATGTGCGGCATTTTAATTAATTGATTTTTGTAATTTAAATATTTTTTGTCGTTTGTTTCCCGACGGTGAAACAAAAGGTTTATATACTACAATAGATATCTTTAAAACATGGAACTAAAACTTTATAAAAAACCAAAAAAAGTTACAATAATCGAGGGTTTCCCTGGTTTCGGTCTGGTTGGAACAATTGCAACTGAATTCTTGATTAATCATCTAAAAACAGAAATGATTGGAAGAGTTAAAGCAGAAGAGTTGCCTGCTTTAGCTGCTATTCATGGTGATAAAGTTGTTCAGCCCTTAGGAATTTTTTATAACAAGCGATATAATTTGATAATACTGCATGCTATTACTTCTCCAACTGGTTTAGAGTGGAAGATAGCAGATATTCTGGAGAAACTTGCCTTAGAATTAGAAGCAAAAGAAATTATTAGTATAGAGGGTGTTGGTTCAACAGAACTTGGAAAATCAAGAACATTTTTTTATACAACTAATGAAAAGAGAAAAAGGTTATTAAAAAAAATTGGACTAGCGCCGTTAGGAGAAGGAATAATTATAGGAGTAACAGGTGCTTTATTACTTAAAAGATTGAAAACACCTTTTTCTTGTATTTTAGCAGAAACACATACCTCTTTGCCTGATTCAAAAGCAGCTGCTGAAATAATAAAAGCTTTGGATGCTTATTTAGGTTTAAAAGTTGATTACAAACCTTTAATTAAGATGGCTGCTGTTTTTGAGGATAAGATAAAGAGCTTAATAGAGAGGGCAAAAGCTGTTAGTGAAGAGCAGAAAAAGAAAAAATTGAGTTATTTAGGATAAAAACGAAAAATTTAAATACGTTTATTCTTATATTATTTACTTCTAAAGAGGAGTTAAAATGGACAAATTACATAATAAATACCTAAGTATCCTTAAAAAGGAAAAGAAAAAAGTAAATAAAGTTCCAGAAATCATTGAATTAGATAATAAAAAAGATAAAGAAATTATAAAATCTCATATTAAAGAGCACTTTTATTATGCTGGTTCTGTTAAAAAAGATCATATTGATGAGTACTTAGATATTAAAAAGACAACAAAAGGTTATGATTGTAAAGTTTTGGTTGAGTGTCATAATGGAAAAATAGACAAAAGCTTTTATTTTGAAGTCCATTCTACTGATGAAGAAAAAGCAAGAAATGTACTAGGAAGCTTAGAACCAGGAGAGGAGTTACATATTCATATTAAAGGGAAGGATTATCAAGAAGTATCCAAAAAATTAAGTAAATATCTTCCAAAAGAGATTAAAGAAGAAGTAAGTGAGAACGGCTATTCCAAAGTAAAAGTCAAAATAACAAATAGAGCTGGATTGCATATAAGACCAGTAGGTATGCTTGTTCAAGAAGCAAATAAATATAATGCAGAGATCTATATAACATATGAGGATTTGGATCAGAAAGTAGGAAGAAAAATAAATAACAATTATTATGCTGATGCTAAATCAGCTTTAGAGGTATTGCAACTAGGAGCAGGGTATGGAAAAACTTTAGAGATCATAGCTAAAGGTAAAGATAGTGAGAAAGCATTGAAATCACTTGAAAATCTTGTAAAATCAGGGTTTAATGAAAATTAAAAATTTTTAATTTTTGATTAAAAGTTTTATTTCTAGCAAAACTTATATATATTAGTTCGTATAATGAGTATTATACGCATAAATAATATATAGTATTATCTAAAATGGATAAAAAAGAGGTTGGGCAAAAGATAGAAACAGAGTTAAAGTTGCAGGGAAAGAGTAAGCAGACAATAAAGATGTACTCTTTCTATAACCTAGGTTTTCTGGATTTTATTAAAAAAGACCCTGAACAGATTAGAGAGGATGACATAAAACAATATCTAGCAGATTTGCTTGAAAAGGGCAATGATATAGGAACAGTGGCTTTAGCAAGGTCTGCTTTAAGGTTTTTTTATGATGGAATGCTAAAAAAAGGTATAACTGTTGATATTAAAACGCCAAAAAAACAGAGAAAACTGCCTGATGTGCTAACAAAAGATGAAATTAAGGCATTGATCAATGCTGCTGATAATTTAAGAGACAAATTACTTATAGAGTTTATGTATTCTGCTGGTTTAAGAGTGAGTGAATGCGCTAGTTTAAAGAGAAGTGATTTGAATATTGAGGAAAAAACTGGTTTGTTAAAGCATGGCAAAGGAGGGAAAGATAGGTTTTTCATTTTATCAGATAGGCTTACAGAAGACTTAAAACAGTATTTGGCCAACCATAATAATGAGTATATCTTTCCTGTTGAAAACAAGCCTATATCTACAAGAAGAATACAGGCTATTGTGCATAAATTAGCAAAAAAAGCAGGCATAAAGAAGAAAGTTTATTGCCATTTATTAAGACATAGTTTTGCAACTCATCTGCTAGAAGCAGGAGTTGATATTAGAAAGATACAAGAGTTACTTGCACATTCAAATTTGCAAACAACACAGTTTTATACTCAAGTTAGTAAGAAAGAATTAAAGAAAGTTAAGAGTCCTCTTGACAGTTTATAATGTTAAATAGGTTAACAAATAAGCTTTTAAAAGATAGTTTATAAGTTTTAAGTTTTGATTAAAAGTTTTAATCTAATATTTTTTGATCAAAAGCATCAAGAGTTAATTGTGGTTTTATTTTTACAATATTATGCTTTGTTTGGAGTTGTCTAAAATAAGGGTTTAATTTAAAGTGCATTCTACCGTTAATTACTCTTTTTATTATAGGTATGCCTTTTTTAATTAGGCTGTCTATATAGTATCTTGCTGTTGATTCTGAGATGTTGTGTAAAGCTGCTATATCTGCATAACTTAAGTAGTTCTGTTCTTCCTTGTATATGGTTAAGAATATCTTTTTTTCTTTGTGATTTAGTTGTTCTATTTCCTGTTTTTCTATGTTTTGGGAGTTTAGGGCTAATTCTAAAGCTTCTAATCTTTCTTCTATTTTTTCTAGTTTTAGAGAAAGTTCAGCTATTAGCTCATAGTTGCTCTCTATTTCATTTGTATTTTCGTTAATAGCTGTTAAATGGTCTTCTAATTCCTCTTTTAAGGCATTAATTTCCTCTTTTAGAGAATTATCAAGATTTAAAAGCTGTTTTTTGCTATTTAAGTCAAGAATAATACTTACCACCCCTCTGTTTTTAGCAAGGGTGTTTAGCTTAAAAATATTTCTGTGATTAAATAGTTATTTTCTTGTTAAAATTTTTGCTAAATATTGCTTTTCTTTACCTTTTTTGATCACTGTTATCTCGTCGGTATCCTCAATTTGCTCTAGAATTCTGTAAAAAGTACTTTTAGAACATAATGCTTGTTCTTCAACAATGATGTCTCTTAATTGTAAGGCTGTAATTTTGCCATATTTTTGTATTAAAGAAAGGATAGAATGCCTGAGATAGTCTTTTGACTGCCTCTTTATTGTTTTTATAATCCTTGTGCTTATTGTTTTTCTTTCTACTGGCTGAAGTTTATATGCTTCAAGAACCTCTTTTACTATTCTTCTGATTCTTTCTTCAGAGACTTGAGAGGTTAAATAGTCTATTTTATCGTCGGTAAGTTTATGTTTCTTATTAAAATATTCAATCCAACTGGCCAGCTTATTTATATCAGATTTAACTTTAGAAAAAGCTAATTTTATCTCTTCCATCAATTTGTTTTTGTTAAAAAAGATCATTTTTTATTAGAAAATAGTCTTAAATATATAAATTTTTTGTATTTTTGGGAATATTTTGGGAATATATTGAGACTATTCTGGGAATATTTTGGGAATATATATCGTCGATAAATAATATAAAATTGAGACTATTATGAGACCATTTTGAGACTATCTTAGGAATGTTCTGAGAATGTAAGATAAAACAAAAATAACAATTATTTTTTCAAAAATATGATAAAAATGTTTTGAAAATTTTGATTTAGTTTTTTGAATTTTTAATTTTTTACAAAAAGTAAGTAGTGAAGTTAAAATTTGAAGTTTAGAAATTAAATGAAGAGTTGATCAAAGCAGGATGAGTTGTATTTTAAATATAAAGTGAGATTAGGAGGTAGGGGTTTTGGGAAGATAGACCTCTCAGAAGAGTTTTTGATATACAAAAGTGAGAGTTAAGGTATTAAAAAAAGGTATAGAAAGGGGTTTAAGGCCTTTAAATAGGGCTCTGATATATAAAAGTGAGAGTTAGGTACATGGTCAAAGGGGCTTTTAAAGGTCTGAAACATGGGTAAGATGGTCCAATATATAGGAAAGTGAGAGTTTAAATATAAGTGGTTGTATGGTTGATGCAGGCAATTGGCCTTTTTTTATATAGGAAAGTGAGAATAAACTATAGGAAGGCTGTTAATTTTGGTTGTGTTTTAAGCTTATTCAGGATTTTGCTCCTTTTTAAGATGTAGTCTGCATTAAACCTGAATCTATGCTGTATAAGCTGCTTTACATAACGTAGCATTTCATTTTTATCCTTAAAAGTGAGAGGTTTAGTGTTTAAGGCCTTTCTAATAGCTGATCTGCAAACCCACACTCCTAATGGACAGTAGTATTCTCCTGTTATGAATCTTAAAACCAGCGCAGATGCCTGTTTTTTGAGTTTAGAGAGCTTTTCTAGCACAGATAGTCTTGCTGCATAATAACCGCCTCCTGTTTGCTCTGCATAGGTTTTTCTACCTTCATAAGGCTCATAATCAGTCATAGTTTGTATTTCAGAGCTTATATTCCAGCTAGATTTGGGCAGATATGTCTCAAAAAGCTCGTATTGCCATATTTCTGGCATAAATAAAGCTAAATAGTAATTTCCCAAATAAGAGCCAAAATAAAGGCTGTAATGCATTTTTTCATAGTTCTTAATGTCTGATATTAGCTTTTTTGCTATAATGTCATCTACAGCTGTTATTGCCCATCTGGTTGGAACTAGCTTTCTCTGGGTTTTTAAGCCTAAGTTAGCTGTTGACAGTAGTTTAGCTAGTTGATTTTCATCCAAACCATGTTCGTATAATGATATGATTGAATTGTGAGCCTTCAAATCTTGGGCATCTACAGCCTTCTCTACTATTTTTGGGATTTTGGGATTAGAGGTTATCTTAGCTTGCTTTATTTTGGCATTTGGACCTATAGGAAGCAAATATGGAGGAAAATTAAGCTGTGGCTTTGGCTTTTCTTTTAGGTTGATTTCAACATCAACTGGCTTTATTGCCATTGCTATTTCTTTGCTTATATCAAGGAGTTTATTGCTCTGTTTTACTTCTAGCTTAAATCTCGAGTTTATTAGGCTAGATCTTAGCTGAATGATTTTTTGTATTTGGAAATTGTGATCTGCCCAGTAAGTCTGGGCATCATAAAGCCAAATATCTTGGGTGTTTTCAGGAGGAGCCAATATTCCTATGTTAAGATAAGGATAGTTGTGCCTACCGACAAAAATAGAGGGAGAAGCAGAGTAGAACTCTTGCTTTTCTAGTTTATTTTTTATTTTAAAGAATGCGTTTGTTTTGGCTAAAATAGGACAATAGATTCTCCCACAAAATCCTCTACCTTTGCATTTAAGACACTGGATTTTCATAAAAAACAAAAAAGAAGAAGAGATATTTTAATTTATTCTTTCAGATCAGAAATTCCTGTAAAGAACAAGCCAAGTCCTATCATTATTAACATCAATACAATCCCTCCTTTAATTACAGCTAGTGTTGCTGCTGCCCAACTTACAAATGTTGGTGTCATTACTAAATATATTGGTCCAATAATAAGTACTAGGCCAATTAATAATTCTAACCATTTATTCATTTGGCATCACCTAATTAGAAAATACCTATTAGATATAAAAATGTTTTTATTTTTCAAAAAAAGAATTATTTAATTTCTATTCTTTTTGCTCTAAAACCTTTTTTTTGTATATGGGTTTTGCCGCATTCTTTGCATTTATATCTTAAATCTGTTTTCTTTGTTGTTTTTGCTCCTGTCATCTTAAACTTAGAAACTGCTTTTTTTGAGTATCTTCCTAAATTTCCAAGACCTCTTGCTTTTCCCCTTCTTTTAGCTCTTTTCTTACTACCATAACTCATAGGATGAGCCGAACCTGGTGTTTTTCTTTTAGCTTGGGTTATAGTATGCTCTGTGTGCTTTTTACAGTAAGGGCAGTATCTCTTAGTAGTTTTAGGAATTTTCATATTGCTGAAGAAAAACAGCTAATTTAAAAATCTTGCTATATTTTGGCTGCTTTACCTCTGTTAATTAGCACTTGAGCTATTTCTGCTGGCAACTCCACTTCATCTCCGTCTTCGAATGGGCCATATTCTTTTAAGTCTAGACCAATGAATTTCTGAACAAAATCTTTTATCTCAACTTTGATTGTGTCTTTTTTTGGAATTTCTTCTTTAACATCTTCTTTTGGAACTTCTTTTTCTTCTATTTTAACAGAAGGAGAATTGCCTTGGAGAACATTCATTATTATGTCTTGTCTGTTTTTGTTTAAGACTTTTAGTAAAGAATTAAAGAGTTGCTCTTCCTCTTTTAGTAGGGCTGAGGTATCAATGATAGCATGCTCTGTTCTGCTTTTATTTAATGCCATGTCTATTATCTTTTTTTCTCTTCTTTCGTACAGCTCTTTTAGAATCTTTTTTATGTTCTCGATTTGTTTTTCTGTTTTTTCTCTTTCCTCTGCATCAAAAAGCTCATCTTTTTTTTGCTTAACAAACATGATTTTTTCATTTAGATAAGAAACAACATCAATAAAGAAAGTATCAGGAAGTTTTTGTAAGTCTTTTCTGCTTTTTTCTCTTCTCAAAATTTCAAAAAGAGTTTCATATGTGATGTTCACTTCTTTTTCCATGGATGTTAAAATAAGTCAAGGTGTATATAAGCTTTTTTGTGATAGAGAATAGTCTTTACTCAAGATGATTTGGCTTTAAAATATAAAGAAAAAGAAAGAAAAATTTATTTTCTTTCTTATGCTGTGCTTACGCTAATGTCTGTTAGTGTTGTACCAGACACAGTTACTTCTTCCCCTGATAAAGTGTATTTATCAGGCTGAGCAACTACACTGCAAGCTCTTCTTGTGTCATCAGCTGTCCATCCAGCTACTACCAAAGCTACATTTCCGTTAGCATGTGTTACTAACTTAATTATAGCTTGGTTTTCTGGTATGGTTGATGCAGCGCCACATGCTGGATAGTCTAATCCAAGTGCAGCTGCTGCTGCTTTGTTGACACAAGGTCCACCAACAATTATAGCGTTTTGTGCAGTTATGTCAGTAACTTCTGTGTCTAGTTTTGATGTACCAACAGACATTGGTGTTACTTGTACTGCTCCTTCAGCAACTGATGTTGTGGTTGTTGCTGCTAGTTCAGTTACATATACATTGTAATCATTCTCTTCTTCTGGTACCCATATTTTTAAGTAGCTTCCATCATCTTTGTCAAGAACCATATAGGTTCCAAATGCTGTAAGTTCGTATTCTACTTCATTGTCATTGTCTGCTCCTCCGTCAAATGTACCTGTTAAAGATCCAATTTCTACATCATTGTCATCAGTAGAGGATATTGTCACTTCTAGATCTGTTGCTTCACTTACATCGCTGTCTTCATCAATATTATCGGCTGATTCATCAAATTCGATTGTTGCGGTTCCACTGCTAGGATCCTTCAGTGTTATATTCATGTCATTTTTCGTCTGCAGTACATTTATAACGTCAATTATTTTACTTGCATTAGAGACATTACAAGGTGCTGCTACATTACATAAAGTAATCTTACCATTGCTTGGAATATCTGTTCCTCCTGTTTCATTCAACACATAAATTGTTGGTGAATCTATCAAAGTTTCATTAGTCTGTACTGTTGTTTTAGAACCTGTACTTAAATCCTCAAATACAACTTCATCCTCACTAGCGTCTATATCATATACTTCATAAATTTTTGTTACTGCATTATCACCTGTACCTTCATTTAAGATAATTATTTTGTCTTCCTCTATTCCTTTATATTTCCCTGTAAGATTAAATAAATCAGCGTATTTTGTAATGTTTGTATCTGGATAACTTCCCTCATAAGGTGTAAAGCTATATGCTTCGCCATCTCTGTTAGTAAATGTTATTTTTAATTTATCTCCGCTTCTAGACAACTCAATATAGTCCTTTGAACTAGAATCCAATGCTGGGTCTACTGAAACAAAGCTTAGCTTAAATGTTCCAAATAGCGGATCAATAAATTCTTCTCCTATTTCTAAATAGTTTTTCTCATCATCATCCATATCTGAAGGAGTTACTGTGAAAGTTATGGTATCTATTGCTTCAATATTACTTACTGTGGCTGTTACACCTTCTAAGTCTTCCCCATCAACTTCTACTTGTTGATCAGTAGTACCTTCTGGAATAACTATTTTATCGCTTCCAACAAAGATTTCTACAGATGCTGTTTCTGTTGGAACTGTCTGCATAAAGATCTCGCTGATATAGTAATCTCCTGCAACTGTATCTCCTTCTTCAACTTGATATGCTTTGTCATTTATCTTTATTGTTGCTTCGTCTGTATCTGTGTTAGCTCCAACTAATTCTATTGTATCATCTCCTATGGTTACTGTTTCTCCAACAGCAATAGTTTGTGTTACATCTGAAGCATAAAGCACCAATTCATCGTCGCCTGCATCCATATCTGGATCAAATGTTAATTCCTTGCCTGCGATTACAATCTTTTCATTGTCATCTAAAGCGGTAGCATTCAATGTGTCGTCAAAGTCTACTACTATTTTATATGCGTATCCTGAATCTTGGTTTAAGTATAGAACAGGTATTTCGTCACTTGCTTTATCAGCATTAGCAACGTAATCCTCTTCATTTAATGAACCAAAAGTAACAGCGTCACCACTCAACTGAATTTCCTGAGTATAATCATAGTCTTCGTCTTCTGATTCATCAGTCACTGTTCCATCTGCTAAAATTGTTGGAAGATCAGCTTTTTTGAGTTCTCTGTCAGTCTCATTTAATCCTTCTCCATAGTTTAAATCATCAGCTGTTCCTTGAATAAGTACGCTTTCTCCAGTCACAGTCACAACTTCTGCTGCTCCTTCTACTGGTGTTGTCATTCTAGCTTGCAAACTTGCAGCTATGTCTGTTACACCAATTACGTCAGAACTAGCTGCATCTGCTCCTACCACCAATATTGTATTTAGCTCACCATCTTTCAAGAATGGTGATGGGTAGTCGCTCAGATCTGCTGCCATTGCTCCTAACACAGTTGCTCCTAGCATCACTGCGCCAGAACCTATAGCAGCAATCCTTTTGATTGCTTTCTTCAGTTTCATCTAAACACCTCCGTGTTTTTTTCTGAGGACTAGAACTCTTTTCGGCTAGCCTCTTTTTTATTTTTATTTGCGCAAATCTTCAGCCTCAATAGCTGAGACTGAATATAGCTATAGCATATATGACGGTTTATAAAGTTTTCGGTATTTCTATATGCTACAAAATATATTTAGAAAAATAATTATCAAATTTTAGCGTCGATATTTTTGTTACTAAATGGGGGATAAAGAGTGTATTACTATTATCAAACTTGTTTTTGAAAAAAATGCGGGGAGGAGGAATTTCGTATAACCGCAAAGGGGACTTCGGTTGCTGAAGGCAACTAGAAGTCGCCTAAAGCGTTAACCGATTTTGCGGTTAATTCGAACCCCCGTAGGCACTAAGCCAACAGGTTGCCTACACATGAAGTGGCCTAAGCTTAGACTTTTCTAAAAATTGATTAGGATAACTGTCCCGTTTGACCACTCCGGCATCCCCGCAAATAAAAACATAAAATTATGTTGTGTTATAAAAAGCTATTGTTTTTGGTTATAATTTCGCGTTTATCAATCTTTTTAGTTTTTTTATTAATTTTAGAAATTTGTCTTTTTTGCTCAATAGATAGTCTTTATCAATCATTTTTCCTTCATAAAAACTCTTGTTTCTTTTTATTCTTAAATCATTCATCAAGAGTATCTCATCCTCGCTAAATCCATAATTAAGCAAATAATCTATTAATTCTTTGTGTGCTCCTTCTCCTGTAACCTTTAATCCATCTAAGAGGATTAGTGCTGTGGCAAGTTCTTTGATTATTTCATAATAATTTTCTCCAACAATTGTGGAAAATTTTTCTATGTCTATTGAAGGAATAAAATCTTCTCTATTTTTTATTAGCTTGAGCATCGATTTTACTCTTTCTTTGTCAGGTGTTACTCTGATTATCATTTTTGTTTAGAATAGTTTAAGAAAACCTTTTAGTACTATTCCATTTATTAAATTATTTTTTAATTCTTTTGGAATTTTTTTTGTGTCTTGCTCAAACATGAGATGTATTTTTTTACCAAATTTTTCCTCAAATTTTCTTAAGTCTATTTTTCTTTCTTTTCCAATAATAAAGATGTCTATATCAGACGTTTCAATTGATTCCCCCTTTGCGTAAGAACCATAGAGAACAATTGCATCTGGAGAAATCTTTTCCCATAACTCATCAACCAATCCAGCAATATTAAGTTCATAGATTATACTTATTTTTTTGTAAAGAATGAATCTTTTGTTTTCTCTATTTGCTTGATAAAATGGGATGCCTCTTTTCTCATATCTTTTGATTAGTTCTTCTTTCTCAAATTCTTTAAGATAGTTTATGACTGATGGCGGAGATATCTTGCTAAGCCTACTTAATTCTCTCAGCCTAAAACTATCTGTTGGAAAGTCCAGAAATATTTTCAAAAGCTTATACTTGTTATATTTTTCTAACATACGTTATATAATTATAACAAATGTTTAAAAATTTTTCGATTATTTCTTCTTTTGCCAGTTGTATTTCCTTAACCTAGAACTTTCACCATAGCCACAAGAAGCACATTTCTTTTTTCTTATATGGTATGTTCTTTTACCACACCTTCTACATCTAATCATATTCTTTTTTCCAGATTTCTTACCCATAGAAGGAGTTCCTTTAACCATTTTCTACCAAAGACTTATTCTGGAGAGATTATTGTTATTGTATCTCCTCTAATAAATACTGAACCAAGCTTTCTTGTTATTTTTCCAGCTTCTCTCTCTTCTGCATCTTCCAAAACAATGTTAATATGGATGTCAAATGCTTTTAGTTTTCCTATGAATTGTTTGTTATTCTTTAGTTCAACAACAACTCTTTTATCTCTTGCTGCATTCAACATATCTAATGGTCTGTTTTCCATCTATACACCCCCTAAAAACAAAAAACATAATTGAAAATTATTTGTTTATTTATAAATCTTTTCAATTAACAAACTGTATTTAGAATAAAGTTGTTAAAAGGAAAGATATATAAAGAAGCTGAGTAACTTCCTGGATTATGATAACTCAAAGAAGATCTAAAAGAAAAGTAAGTGGCGGAAGATACAAAAAAGATAGAAAGAAAAAACTGTCAGAAATAGGCAGAACACCTTCTCTAACAAGAATTGGAAAAACAAGAGTAAAAAAACTAAGAGTAAGAGGAGGGAATCTAAAATTCAGGTTATTCTCAACAGATGTTGCAAATGTTTTTGACCCTAAAACAAAAAAATATTCCAAAACAAAGATTCTCTCTGTTGTTGAAAATCCTGCTAACAGACACTATACAAGAAGAAATATTATGACTAAAGGCACTATAATTGAAACAGAACTTGGAAAGGCAAGAATTACCTCAAGACCAGGCCAGGAAGGCAATATTAATGCTGTTTTGATAAAATGAAAGAACTTATTGCCTTGTTAATGAAAAAGATTCCAGAGGTTAAACAAGACAATATCTTTAACTTTGTTCTTTCAATCATTAAGGAGAATAATATAGCAGATTTGGATCAATTAAAAAGCTATTTGAATACTGATATTGGTTTTTGCCAAAGATGGTTGGATGAAAACAGAGAAGGACCAACAATAAACACAATAAGAAGGGAGTATGCAAAAAAACTGGCTAATCTAAAAGCTGCAAAAGAGTTAATTGATAACTACTTATAAGTAACGAAAAATTTATAAATAAGTATAATTTCTATTTCTGTATGAAACAAGAAAATTTGTTTATTTTTACTCCTCAAGGAATTTTTCCTAATCCAACTCTTAATTTTGAACCTATTCATAGAAAAAATTTTGGATTCCAAAGAAATTACATAGATGATTGTTTCAGAGAGGATGTGCCTTACTATAACAAAAATCATAATCCTTATTCTGCTAAACAACTTTATTATGGTATGAAAAATACAGGCTATAATCCTCTGCTTTATGATTTGCTCAATTTTAATGAGATAACAGCATTAATGATAGAAGTATGGAAAATCAAAAAGAAATGGGGTCCTAGGTATAGATATTATGGTGATTTTCTTTGGAAGGAATTAAAAAAAGATCCTGATAAATTTTTCTCACATTCTTTTACAAAAGGAGATATCAGAAGCAATGAGTATCAAAATTATTTGTATGTAAAAAGGAGATATAATTTCTTAAAAAAATTTGACTCTGTTCCCCTAGAAAAAAGATTATATGAATTGATTACCAGAGGCAGTATAAGACTAAATAGATGGAAAAGTGAAGGATTAATACAAATCAGAGATAAATATAAACCAAAAAATAACATTATTAATCCTTATCCGAGAGGTATAAGATTAGAAAAAAGACTTTCTTTCTTGGATGATTATGCAAAAGGTCTATTTAGAGCTAATTTAGAGGAAGACAGAAAAGATCCTCGTAAGGAAAAGGAGCCATACTCTGATGGTGATTTCTCAATACCATATACCTCAAGAGAAGCAGCAGAAAGAATTTTTGGTATTGCAAAAAGATGGGAAGAAGAATATCAAAAAGAGAAAAATAAATAATCTCTTTTCTTTTCTTACTCTCAAAATGAATAAACTTATGAGAGTATACAACAAACTGCTCGAATATTTTGGTAGGCAAAACTGGTGGCCAACTATTTCTAAGAATAGGAGATTTGAAATAATAGTTGGAGCTATATTGACACAAAACACATCTTGGAGGAATGTTGAAAAAGCAATTAAGAATCTGAATGATGCTAATTTAATTAGTGCTAAGAAATTATCTAAAGTTAATACTAAAAAACTTGCTTCTTTGATAAAGTCAGCAGGGTACTATAATCAAAAAGCTGAGAGATTAAAGATAATTGCAAAATTTTTGCTGAAGAATAAAAACCCAACAAGAGAAGAATTATTAGATGTAAAAGGGATTGGACCAGAAACAGCAGATTCTATTTTATTGTATGCTTTTAACAAACCTGTTTTTGTTATTGACGCTTATACAAAAAGAATTATGCAAAGGCTTGGTTATAAGCAAGAAAGTTATGAGGAATTGCAAAGATTATTTGAGAGCAGTTTGCCTAAAAATTACAGATTATTCAATGAGTATCATGCTTTATTGGTTGAATTAGGTAAGCATTATTGTAATAAAAAACCAGTATGCAAGAATTGTCCTATTAAAGATTTGTGTAAGACTAGAAAGATTAATAAATAAAAAGAATAAATATATTTAAAAAAAGAGGTGTGTAATGGATATTAGTCTTGCTTTTATCTTAGTATTGTCTGTTCTTGTGTTAGGAGTGGTGGGAAAGGTTGTGAAGTGGACATTCAGAATAATTAGTTTAATATTTTTAATAGGTTTTGTATTAAGTTTAGTTTTGGGTTTTTTTGTTTACAAGGATTTAACTGATCTAAAAGAGAATTGGCCAGATTCTGATAAACTTCTTTTGTTGGCTAATGACAAGATATATGCTGGCATGATAACGACATTTGGAGAGGGGAAAGAACCTGTGTTTGTTGAAAATTTAGAGGATTATCAAACTGCTTATCAAAATAAAAATTATGAAGTGCTTTTGGGTTCTAATTATAAGCTGTTTATTTTTAAGTTAAGTATGTTTGAGAAGAGTAGTGAGGAAATTGAATTTGGTGATGCAAGAATTAGTCAGCAAGTAATTATTAATGCTATAGAAAGTGATGATCCATATGAGTTTATTGCCAGTGATCTGATCGAAAAAGGAGAGATTAGTTCAAAAGAAAACTGGAAATCAGATATGATTAAAGAGATTGGAGATATTGTTAAATTTAAAGGAATACTATTTGGGATGCTTCTGCAAAATGAAATGGCAAAAGATCCCTTATTTATATTTAAACAATATAATCAAAGAAATGTTATAATTTATCCAGAGAGTATCTCCTTCAAACTAATTAAAATTGTTCCTTTTTCCTTAATGGAAGGGGTTACTAAAAAAGTTATTGGAGGAGTAGAAGAAAAATTAATACAATGAGAAAAATAATATATTTGATTATCTTGCTAACCTGTATAACTTCTGTTGTAGCTGCTGAAGAAAAATTGATTTTTGATAACTGGATTTTTTCTGAACAAAGTGTTTATGTTAATAATCAGGTTTTTTATTTCTGGATAACAGCTGGCCAAACAGAGATAACAGTAAGATATGATGATGTTTATTTGAATGTTGACAGAGGAGAGTGTAAAATTAAAGATTATATAAAAATATGTTATAATGAGAGCGAGTATGATGTTAAGGAAAGAGAGTATAAAGCTAAAGTCAAGATATATTCACTAAAGCCTGATATAAAAATAACTAGGACAATTGATAAAAGCTCTTTCTTAATAGGAGAGGAGGCAACAATTAATGTTGAGATAAAGAATGATGGAGGAAAAACAGCTCAGAATGCATATTACAGAGAGAGTTTTCCTTCTTTTATCGAGATAACAGATGTTGATGGTGGAGAAGTAATTGGATCAACAGTTGTATGGGAAGGAAGCATTAAAAAAGGTGAAACAAAAGAATTAAAATATGTAATCAAATCAAGTAAAGAACTAGAACAGCAAATAAAAGCAAGATTTGAGTATTTTGATGGTTTAATAAACAGGACTATTTATTCTAGTGCACTTAAGTTAAATATTAAGCATTTCCTTGATATAAATGCTGTTGTTAGTGAGGATGTTATTGTAGGAGGGGAGGCAAATCTAACTCTTAATTTGTCAAATAAATATGAAAAAAAAATAATTATTAACTCCTTACAACTAGACATTCCTAATAGCTTGGAGATTCTAAAATATTCAAGAGGAATTGAAAAGAAGGGTAACTCTCTTCTATGGGAAGGAAGCATTGATGAAGGAAAGAGTGTTGAATTAAAATTCAAATTTGATACAAAAAGGGTTGGGATCAATACAATATTTATTACAGCAAATATAAGTTATGACGATAAAACTGAAGTAATAACAAAAAAAGTAGATTTGGTAGTAAAGAATATTGATTTGTTCATAAACACAAACCTTGAGAATAATGAAGCTTTAGAAGCAGGTTATGAAAAAAGATTAAAGATTTGGGTACAGAATCCTAATCCTTATTTAAATTTCACAAATATTAAAATTATTGTTGACACAAACCTAACTTACATAGCTCCAGTATTCATAGATCTATTGAATTCAACAGAGCTAAAGAAGATTATTGATTTTGTGTTTATTGCTCCAAATATTACAAAAACTACAAACTATCCTTTTAAAATAAAAGCTATATATAACACGCAATATGGAGATATTTTTACAGAGGAATTAGAGGTTAAAAATTTGAAAGTAGAGCCTATAACTCCTCTAACAATAACTCATTCTTTCTCAAAAAGTAAAGTAGAAGAAGATGAGGAGATAAGACTAACTGTTAAAGTTAAGAATAATAGAAATGTTGATCTAAAGATGATAAATGTATATGATAATTCTTCTGTGCTTTTGTTGAAAGAAGGGGTTTCTTCTGCTTTAGTTGATATTAAAGCAAAGAAAACTGTTACTGTTTATTCATATTTAATCACTGCTCCTAAAGTAAAAAATGAAACTAAATTTGCTATTACTACAACAGCAGATTATGAGTTTGATGGTATTGATTATAGAGATAGAAAAACAAGTTACTTAACTGTTGTTCCTAAGAGGATTAAGATAAAAGTTAGCAAATCTATTGACAAAGAAGATAAGTATTATGCTGGCCAGATATTGGATGTGGATTACACTATAACTAACACAGAAGATGAAGCTGTAAAAGACATTATAATTTATTTTCCAAAACAAAAAGAGTTTGATGTTATTGGAAAAGAGTTTTACTTCTTTGAGAGCTTGAATCCAGGAGAAGAAGTAAGACTGAATGACATAGAAAAGATAAGAATAAAGACAAATGGAAGTTTAACATTAAAGGAAAGTGAGGTAACTTATAAAGATGAAGATGGTAATTTATTTAGCACAGAGTCTAACAAGATTTCTTTGAAAGCAGAGAGTTCTTATATGCAAGGTCCTGTAATAATAATAAACAAATCTGTTCCTGATAAAGTTGAAAAGGGAAATAATTTTGATGTTAATTTAATTGTTGAGAATGTTGGAGATAGCATAGCAGAAGTGTCATTAAGAGATCTTAATTACAGAAAAAAATTCAAGCTAGCTCCAAATAAAAAAATAAAGTTTTCTTATAAAACAAAGATTCATGAAAGCAGTGAATTAAAACCAGCAGAAGCAAGATACAATTATTTAGCAATGCCTTTTTATGCTTACTCAAATTCTCCTACTATCAAAATAAGTGAAAAGGAGATAAAAGAGGTTGTTGAAGAGCCAAGAGTTGTTGAGATTGTTGAAAAAGTCGAGGAAAAAAGGAAAGGGTTTTTTGCTAGATTATGGGAATTATTTATTAAATGGTTTGGTGGTTGAAATGGCATTTTTTGGTTTGTTTACAACCCTTTTTGCTTTGCAAAAAGCGTTGATGGAAAAAGGTTATTGAATAAGATTAATTGTGGAAGTTCAAAGCGTATTGCACAGTTGTGATGAGGTGATATGATGGCGTTTTTTGGTTTGTTTGGAAAGAAGAAAGAAGAGCCTGAATTAGGTTTGCCTAAAGAGGAAGAATTAAGACCTGAATTAGGCTTAAAAGAAGAGGTTGGTTTGCCTGGAATAGAGGAAAGACCTAGTATGCCTGCTCCGACAATAGCTCCAGCAAGAGAACCTAGTTTTGAAGTTAGAGAGATGCCAACTGTGCCTGCTCCTTCTATTACAAAACCTATAACTGCAAAAGATATTGAGTTAATATCTGCTAAATTGGATGCAATTAATGCTAAATTGGATAATTTAAATGCGAGGATAGCTCACTTAGAAAAGATTGCTGCTGCAGAGGAAGAGAAAGCAAGTAGAGAATGGTAAAAAAGAACAAATCAATAATTTTTTTAACAACAATTTTGATTGTTTTACTAGATCAAGCATCTAAATTAATTGTTAAAAATTATCTAAAACTCAAAGAGTCGGTTTCAGTTATAAGAGGGGTCTTTCATATAACCTATTCTCAGAATTATGGAGCCAGTTTTGGTTTGTTAGAGGGTTATACTTGGTTGTTTATTCTATTTTCTTTTATTGTTATTGGGGCTGTTGTTTATTATTGGAACAGAATTCCAAATGAAAAATTTGTTTTATGGATGATAGCTTTTGTTTTAGCAGGTGCTATTGGCAATTTGATCGACAGACTAGTTTATGGCTATGTGATAGATTTTTTTGATTTCAGGATATGGCCTATTTTTAATGTTGCTGATTTGGTTTTGACAATAGGTTGTATTGGTTTGATTATTTATTTTTGGAAGAAGTAATTATTATTAATTCTTTGTGTAATTAAAATCAGAAAAATTATATAGATGGATTGATTAAAACAAAACATGAATGTTGTAGAAGAAATTGAACGTTATAAAAGAGAAATACAGAGAATAGGTGAAAAAATAGCACAAGCAATGAGAATACGCACAAGACTAGTCATTCAAAGAAGCGAGGCTATTAGAAAATATGCTACATTAAACAGATTTGCTAGTTTAAAAGGGGAAACAGAAAAATATGTTGTTACATTACAAAGATGTTTTAAAAATGAAAAAAAATTTGTTAGTATTTTGGATGAAAATTTGGACAAAGGGATTACAATTCTTAAAAGAACCAAATTACTTATGAAAAAGTTAAAGGCTAAAAAAGAGGTTATTCAAAGTATTAAGAATTTATTGTGGTTTTTAAGATACGCTCAAAATAAATTAGAAAAGATAAAATCAAGAATGGCTAAAGAAGAGGAATTTTTAAGAACTCAGAATATTGGTGATTTCAATGCTTTTGAAAAAGCTTGGAGCAAGGAAATAAAATATGATAAAATTATTGCTAAAAAACTTAACCCAAGAAGAATAAGCAAAACAAAAGATTATGTTAATAAGCTAACTAAAGTTCTAGAAACAGGAAGTACAGCAGCTTTACCAGGAATGGTTGGTGGAGCTTTTTTTGGTATGTTCCAAACAGCTCTTTTTGGTGCAATTAGTGGATGGAATGAAAGAATGGGAATGCAGATGGTGGTCTTTTGGTCTGCTTTTATAACTATATGTACCATAGTAACCAGCATAAGCAAAGCAATATCTGAACATGAACAAAAACTTTTTGAAATACAACAGCCTGTGCTATTAAAAATAAAAGATATAAGTTAACAATTAGTTTATAAAAATTATCTTATTTCACACAGCTGCACTTTTTATAGCCCTTCTTTCTTGCCTCTGCTTTGTCTCTAAGCCAGACTCTGTTTTTCTTGCTTATTCTCTTTGCCCAATCACATTTTGGAGAATGATATTTAGTTCCTGTTTTTGATGCAACATATTTGCCTGGTTTGAATGTTTTCTTGATAGTTTTAGGGGGCTTAGTAACTTGTTTGTATTCAGCAAAAGCAGGTCTTGGTTCTACAATAGAGACTGTTTTAGGTAACTCTATATGTCCTATTTTTCTAATAATTCCTGCTTTTTTTCTTGTTGTAAAATAACTAAAGCCCATAATATTAACAATTAAGATAATTAAACCAAGATACATTATGTTATAGGATAATAATGGAAATATAAATGCGATATTCAATAAATTTGCAGCAAAGAAAGCCATTGCTAGTTTATTTGACCATATTTTGTTTTTGTATATAGAGTAAACAAGAATTATTGCTGTAAGCAGAAAAATAATTGAGATAAAAAACTCAAAAATGAATTTTTCTAGGTTAAAAACAACAATAAACAAACAAATAAAATTTATTAGAAGTAATGCAAGGACTGTTAGGTATGTCTTTTTGTTCATGCTTTTTAGTATAAAAGAAATTTGTATATAAACATTTCTATTCTAGAGTAGTAATTAGAATAACTCAAACTCTTGTAGTTTTTTAAGATAACCTTTTTTCTTTAACCAATCAACTTGGACTGGTCTATACTTGTAAATTATATCTCCCTTCTCTTCTCCGCCAAACTCCCATGGCTCAACTATTACAATGTCTCCTTCTCTAACCCACAAACTTCTTTTTAGTCTGCCAGGTATTCTGCAAACTCTTGTTTTTTCATCAAAACAGATTACCTTCATTCTGCTACCACCCAGTCTTTGCTGAACAACTCCAAAGCATTCCCTGCCTTTTGGAAGCTTTATTCTACTGATTTGTTGTGCAATAGCTGCTTGTCTTGCTTGTTCTTGCTTCTTTTTTCCCATGTTAAATAAAAAAGAAATGATCTATTTATATATCTGTCGGAAATGTTATATTTATGATTTGAGAAATATTTATAAAGCTTTAATTTAATTTGTTTGTATATGGAAACAATTCAGTTTATTGGTTTAAATGAGCTAAAAGCAGAAGAGCAGGCAAGAGTAAGGGATTTATCAGCAGAATATTATGACAAGATTAAAAGAGCACTTAAAAATATTACTTCTTTAGTGGTTCATATTAAATTACATAAAAAAGAAGGTAATAGAAGAAAGTTTTCTGCACATGTAAAAGCAATTGCTCCAACTGCTATATTAACTTCTACAAAAGCTGTTGACTGGGATATAGCAAGAGTGATGCACAAGGCATTTCAAGATATAGAGCAAGAGATAAGGCATAGGTTTCATTCAGATACAAGCTATAGAAAACCTTATGAATAAACTAATAAAGGAAAGTATTATCTTCTATTCTTTCTGAAAGCTCTCCTCTTAGGTTTTTGCAGATTAATTCTTTAACATCCTCTTTTTTATAATTACTGAGTAACCATGCAAGCTTTATGTAAGTTGTTTCTGGAGTCATATCTGAAAAGTTTCCCAATATGCCTATTTCTTGTAATCTTCTTCCTGTTGAATAAACATCCATCTGCAGTCTACCATATATTGTTTGAGGAGCCATTACAATTATTGTTTTTTTAGCAAGATCCTTTAAAGTTAAGAAGATCTTTGTATTCTCTTTTGTATACTTGTCTGTTTCATTTATAGAGATATGGCCAAGACCTGTTCCTTCTATTACTAAACCATCATATCCTTTGAATTTATTCAGAATGTCTGCAGTTAAATTTGGATATGCTTTCAGAATAGCTACTTTTATGTTTTCTTTTATTGGTTTGATTATTAATTTTTTGTTTTCTCTTTTTTTATAATTAGTTCTTATTAATGTAATATTTTTTGTTTTTGTGTTAATGGTTGCAAATGGCAGACAGTTAATTGGTCTGAATGTATCTCTTCTAGAAGTGTGCATTTTTCTTGTTTTTGTTGCTGGTAAAATAAAACAAGTTTCATCATCCTGGCTTTTGTGCATGCATATTGCAACTTCTGCAAAATTTGAATTGGCTATGAATATTGCTGCTGATATTAAATTGTCTGCTGCATCTGAACTTGGTCTATCAGAGGAGCGTTGTGCACCAACTAAAATAACTGGAATTGGCAAATTTTCTAGAATAAATGCCAAAGCTGCTGCTGTATAATGCATAGTGTCTGTGCCATGTGTAACTATAATTCCATCAACACCTTTTTTTATTTCTTTGGCAATCTCATTTGCTATTAGATTATAATGAGCAAATCTCATATCCTCAGAAAACATATTTGTGATTAATCTTGACCTTATGTTTGCTATATCTTTTAATTCAGGAAACATTGACAGGATTTCTTCTGGTGTGAATCTTGCTGTTACTGCTCCTGTTTTATAATCCACTTTACTTGCTATTGTACCGCCAGTATGCAATATAGAAATTGTTGGCAAGGATTTCTTTTCCTTTATCTTAGAAATAGTTTCTTTTTTCTGTTTTAATTTCTCAACCAATTTTATTTCTTTTATTTTTCTTTTTGCTATTCCAATATTATAACCAGAATTAAGTTTTACAATAACAATCTCTGGATTTGTAGAAGGAAATAAAATGCCTTCTATTTCTTCATCTTTTGTTTTAATTAAAACTCTGTCTCCTGGTTTTGGCATAACCGCAAAATCGGTTAACGCTTTGTCCTATCTTCCAACCCGCAAACGGGTTGATCGTTTAGGCGACATTCGAAGCGAAGCTTCGAAGTCCCCTGGCTCGATAGGACTTTG
>JAFCFN010000006.1 GCA_017608625.1 Candidatus Woesearchaeota archaeon
AAAAGTATATGTTTATTATATATTATATATAACATATGGAAAATGTATATATATTTAAATGTTTCTCTTATTTGCATGGGGGTGAAAAAGATGAGAAAAAATAAGAACATAATAGAGCAAATTGAAGAGGATTTAGAGAATAATGTATACTCCCATAAATCTAGAGAATATCTAGTAGAAGCTGATGAGCTCACACCTGAAGAAGCTGCATTTATGGAAGGATATGAGAATGCTGGTTAGTAATGATAAATAATTAAATCAAGGACTTCTTTTTGCTAGATATAGCTATCTATGTCAAAATTCAAGTAATAATATATTTCCTCCCACTAACTAAACTAATACCAATTCCTCTTCCTATTGCATAAGCTTGTTGGGAAAGAGCTTTTGTAAAAACATCTAACAAACTCTTTTTTTCTTCATACTTTACTGTGTTGATATGGCTTAAATCAAGTTTGTGTTTTATGAGCTCTAAAGCATCATCTTTGTTTCCTATATAATCTATTAGACCTAGTTCAAGTGCTTCTTCTCCTAAGTAGAACATGCCTGTTGAAATATTTCTTACTTTTTCAATTGACAGATTTCTGTTTGATGCTATTTCTGCTATAAAATATTCATGAATTCTATCAAGCTGTGACTGAAATAATGCCTTTTCTTCTTCTGTTAGGTTTTTATAAGGTGAACCTATATCTTTGTATTTGCCTGCAACTAATCTTTGATAGGTTATATTATAATCTTTTAATAATCCTGAAAATTCTAGATAAGATGCAATAACTCCTATTGAGCCAGTAATAGACATTCTATTTGCCATAACAATATTACATGAAGAAGCTACCCAATAAGCTCCTGATGTTCCTATTTCTCTGATTAAAGCTAGTGTTAGTTTATCAACAGATTTTATTTTTTTAGCTATTTCATCTGATGCAACTGCACTGCCACCAGGAGAATTTATCTCAAATAGAATTGCTTTGATATTTGGATTCTCTTCTGCTTTTTCTATTTGTTTGATAACTTCATCAGCAGAGGTTGTTGTTTCAAAAAAACCATCTCCACCTTCAGCAACTATTGTTCCTTTGATTGGTATAATGGCAATTGAATTAGGTAAAATTATATTTATGCTAACAACAGAAAAAAGAATATTAAGGAAAAAAATGATTAGAACTACAATGATCAGGGTGTTAAAGACTTTTTTAAAAGTATCCTGTTTTTTACCTCTTTTTTGCATATTTGTTTAAGAAAGTGCTTTTGTTTAAATATTTAATGGAAAATTATTTAAACTATGTAATTATGTTTAAATTATAAAAACCAAAAGAGGTGAAAAATGAAGGTTCTGAAGAAGATTGATTTGTTATCAGCAGGAGGAGTGTTTGCTTTGATAGGAGTTATTTGGGGTTTAGTTACAGCACTATTAGCAATAGCACTTGGTTCTTTTGCAACATCAGTATTGCCAGGGATAGGAGCAACAGTGGGAGTTGGTCTTATATCAATAATAGTGTTTCCAGTAACTTATGGAATCATAGGATTCATGTCAGGAATAATTAGTGCACTGCTTTATAACATAGTTGCTAATTGGATTGGCGGAATAAAGATTGATCTAAAATAACAAAAACTCGCTTAAGCGAGTTTTTGGGATTAAAAATTTTCGGTGTAATACCTTGGACTTTAGTCCGAAAATTTTTAATAATTTTATATTTTTTCTTCTATTCTTAACAATCTATTGTACTTGGCCAACCTCTCTCCTCTGCAAGGAGCACCTGCTTTGATAAACTCTGCTTCTAGTGCAACAGCCAAATCAGCTATAAAAGGATCATTTGTTTCTCCTGATCTATGACTTATCATTATTTTCCAGCCTGCTTTTTTTGCTAGTTTTCCAGCATTAATAGCTTCTGTTACTGTTCCTATTTGATTAGGCTTTAACAACAAACAAGAGCAAGATTTCAGCTTTATTGCTTTTTTAATCCTCTTAGGATTTGTTGCTAATAAATCATCTCCAACAATCATTACTTCTTTGCCAATTTTTTTTCTCAAAGCTGCAAAGGCCTTGAATTCATCTTGTGCAAAAGGATCCTCTATGCTTATTATTGGATATTTATTTGTTAGTTCAACATAAAAATCAATTAATTGGTTTGTTGTAAAGCTTTTATTGTCAATAATATATCTGCCATTTTTGAAAAATTCATTTGCAGCACAATCCAAGCCAATTTTAACTTTGTTTTCATAGCCTGCTTCTTTTATTGCTTGAAATAGTAATTTTAAAGGCATTTCAACTTTTGCTAAAGGTGGTGCAAATCCTCCTTCATCACCAACATTTATTGCCTTTTTTCCATATTTTTTCTCAAGAATTTTTTTAAGAGTATAGTAGATTTCTGATCCTGCTTGTAACCTGTCCTTGAAGCAGGGGAATCTGATGGGAATTATCATATACTCTTGAAAAGCTAGATTATTTCCAGCATGTTTGCCACCATTTATTATATTGAAACAAGGAATAGGTAATTTTTTTCCTTTACCTAAATATTCATACAATTCTTTTCCAGATGCCAAAGCACCAATTCTTGCTGTTGCAATACTCACAGCTAAAATTGCATTAGCACCTAATCTGGATTTGTTTTCTGTTCCATCCAATTTTATTAGTTTATTATCAATCCTACTTTGTTTTCTACAATCTATTCCAACTAAATTTCTAGCAATCACCCCATTTATATTAGCAACAGCTTTTAAAACACCTTTTCCAAGAAATCTTTTTTCATTATCTCTTAATTCAACTGCCTCATACTTGCCTCTGCTTTTTCCTGATGGAACAGATGCTCTGCCAATTCCTATTTTAGTCCAGACATCTGCTTCTATTGTTGGTATGCCTCTAGAATCTAGAATTTCTCTTGCTTTAATTTTCAGGATTTTCATTCTTCACCTATCATACCTTCTTTTATATAAGCACTAGTAAGAATCAGAAGGATAAATACCAAAATCTGCTTTCTCATCTTAACCAATATAGTTTGTTTCTTTTCTTTTGCTTAATTTTTTGAAAGCAAGCTGTTTTGATACAGTTGAAATATCTCTTGTTCTTCTTATTAGTTCTGATTCTATCTCTTTTATTTCTTTGTCTAATTTAGTAAGATTCAGTTTTAGATTTAATTTTTTATTTAAGATTTTCAGCTCTTCTCTTGCTCCTTTGATACCCAAATAAAGGGGATGACCAAGTGTTTCTGCTAGTAATGCAATTGCTTTTATTTTTCTTTTCTCTGCTAATCCTAGCAATAGACCAGTTACACCAATTATCGGTCCTACAACTCCATAAATTTTATCATTAAGCTCTGTGTCTTTTTTATATTTGTTAATAATTTCCTTGTTGTTTGCTGTGCAAAATACTCTTGGTTTTTTTGGCATCTCTGCCAAGCCAATTCCCCCAAGGGTTATTATTTCTTTTCCTTTGTAACTTTGGAAAATATCTAGAATTTTCTCACAAAATTCATAAGAACTAACCTCATCAACAGGTTGGATATCTCCTGCTAAAAGCAATAGATCGTTTTTTGGCATTTTTTTGTAATAGAGCTCTATTTTTGGTAGATCTACTAAATTATTCTCATTAACAAAAACAGAATGAGGAAAAGTATATGAGAAGATGTTGTATATTTTTTTAGCTTTTAACTCAGATATCAAAAAATCAACAGCTATTTTTCCAACATTTCCTATACCAGGTAAACCCTCTATTAAAATAGGGCTCTTGGGTTTGACTTTCATTAATTTGGTTATCTTCCACATACTCATAATAGCCCTCTTTTAATTAACTCTTCTCTTTTAGCAGCTCTTCTGTATCTTGCATACTTATCCTCAACGCTAAATTTTGCTGGCTTAGCAGAAACACATTTTGCTTTACAGTTAGGACAAATTTCATGCATTGTGTAATTGTTGCAGTTTGTGCATTTCAGAATATGTTTCATCTTTTTAGCAGTTCAACATGAGCTTTTTGTTTTTCCATGTTCTCAACTATAAAAGCTGTTTTTTGAGCAAGTTCTTTTTCTGCATCTTTATAGTTATGAGCTGTAATTGTTAATGTGTATTTACCACCACCCTTATACAAGACATTCACTTTAGTAGTTTGTATTTTTTTTAGAATATCTTTAATTATTTCTACACCATTTGGAGCATAGCTTTGTAAGATTATATCTTGCTTAACTTCAACTTCTTTTAGTTTTATTCTTTGTTTTATTGTTTCTGCTAGAATTTTAGTATCTTTTTCTGACAGTTTTAATTCCTTTAACACATCTTCATTTATAAGAGATTCTTCAAAAACAGAATAAATACTTGTATATTTGTCTTTTATTCTTTCATAGATGTCATTGCATAATTTTTTTGCATCCTGATTTGTTTGTTGCGCAATATATTTTATTATTTTTTCAGCAATTTGCTGCTGTTTTATTTCATTGTTTTTGATTTTTCTCTGATTTTCGTTAACTCTTCTTAAACTTAAATCAATATGGCCTTTTTCTTTATCCACATTTAATACTTTACAAATAATTTTTTTGTTAGGAGTAACATAGTCTCTTATGTTTCTTATTCTTCCAGGTGAGATTTCAGAAATATGAATCATGCCTGTTTTGCCATACTCATCGAGTAAAGCAAAAACAGAATTATGGTATATCTGCGTTACAGTACAAAGTACAAATTCTCCTTCTTCAGGAAACCCTTTTTTTTGCAAGAGAAGCATTAATCTAATACCTCCAGAACTCTTGCTTTTATTTTTGACTTACCTCCTGATGGAACAGCTAATTGCTTACCACAAACAAGGCATTTTATTTCAGTAGAGGCTTTTCCAAATATTATCTGCTCATTCTTGCACTTAGGACATCTTATTTTGATAAATTTGCTTGTTGGTTCTCTTATCTCTCTCATAATTTATACCCCCTATTTAAAAACAAATTATTTATAGTATATAAGATTTACTGATGATATGCCTACTATAAAAAGTTTACTAAATAGGATAAAATGGGATAAGAATCTTGATCCCGATGATTTCATCATTGTTTATGATGACAAAGGCAGCAGCAAAGAGATTGCTTATTCTGAGATTAAAGAAATTGAGGGCAGGTTTATGAGAATAGAGAAAGATGGTAGAGATGTTGAGATTCCGATTTATAGGATTGTGGAGATAAGGCAAAAGGATAAGGTTGTATTTAGGAGGTAGTTCTAGAGTCTAAAAATACCGAAACATTTATATACTAGTTATGAATATTTATTCATTATCGATTATGAATAATAATTCAAAATAAATTTTTGGAGGCAGCGCAAATTAAAATTTGCTGGTCTCCAAAAATAAAATTTTTGGAGGTGAAAAAATGCCATTTGGAGATAGAACTGGACCATTGGGATTAGGGCCAATGACTGGAAGAGCAATGGGATATTGTGCAGGCTATGCTGTGCCAGGATTTATGAATCCTTGGCCTGGATTTGGAAGAGGTAGAGGATTTTGGGGAAGAGGCAGAGGTTGGAGAAGATTTGCTTTTGTAGCACCAGCTGCAGTAACACCAGTATATCAGCAACCATACCAACTAACAAAGGAAGAAGAACTTAGAATGTTGGAAAATGAGGCAAAAGCAATTGAAGAAGAGCAGAAACTATTGAAGCAGGAACTTGAGAGCATAAAGAAACAAATAAATGAACTTAAGAAATAAAGCATGGAACTAAAACAAGCAATAACAAAATCAGCAAAAGCCATGTACAGGAGTTTGCCTGTAATAGCAGCAGTTATATTACTTGTTAGTCTGGTGAATGGGGTTTTGCCAAAAACAGTGTATTCAGCATTGTTCTTCAAAAACATGCTGCTGGACTCATTTATTGGTAGCTTAATAGGAAGCATTTTAGCAGGCAACCCAATCACCAGTTACATTATTGGAGGAGAATTACTTAAACAAGGAATCAGCTTGGTTGCTGTGACAGCATTTTTAGTGGCATGGGTAACAGTGGGAGTTGTTCAACTTCCTGCTGAGGCAGTTCTCCTTGGAAAAAGATTTGCAATAACAAGAAACATAACAGCATTTTTATTCACAATTATTGTTGCAATAATAACAGTTTCTATATTAAGTATACTATGAGAAAAACAGAACAAAACTATTTTGGATTGTACTTTTTGCTAGCTGTGATTACAGTTTACATAATCATAGCTATTTTCAAACCAACTGTTCTGACACCAATTTTTAAGTTTTTAATTTTAATGTTGAAAAGAATAATTCCAATACTTTTTGTAGTTTTTGTATTAATGATTTTAGTGAATTACTTTGTAAGCCCTAAAAATTTGCTTAATTATCTTGGTAAAAATGCAGGAATGAAAGGATGGCTAATTGCTATTATAGGAGGAATACTCTCAACAGGACTAATATATGCATGGTACCCTATGCTTAATGATTTACAGAAACAAGGTGTTAGAAATAGATTTATAGCGACTTTTCTGTATAATAGAGCAGTAAAACCTGCTTTGTTACCATTGCTCATTTTTTATTTTGGTTTAATGTACACTCTTGTGCTTACAGTTGTGATGGTAGTTGTCTCAATATTTCAAGGCATTATTGTTGAAAAATTTAGTGAGGCGAAAACATGAAAATTGCAGTTGCTTCAACAGGAAAGGATCTTTCAGCACAAGTTAGCTCAATTACTGGAAGAGCACCTTATTATCTACTTTTTGAGAATAAGAAATTAATTAAAACAATAAAAAACCCTTTTCAGTATGGTGGAGGAGGAGCTGGATTTGGAGTTGCGCAGATGCTAGCAAATGAAAAAGTTGAGTTAGTGATAGGTGGAAGGTTTGGGCCAAATGTACAGTCTTTTTTTGATTCAAAAGGAATTAAAACAAAAACTATATTAAACAAAACTGTTGAACAAGTAATAAAAGAGCTTTGAAAATGCCAAGACCATTTGTTTGCAGAAGAGTTTGGTTTAGACCAGGAATAACCTATTTTAAACCAGCAGGAGCCAGATTGACCGGTTTGGTTGAGGTGGTATTGACTGTGGATGAGTTTGAGGCAGTGAGATTAAAAGATTTTTTAGGTATTGGACAGGAAGAAGCAGCAAAAAAGATGAATGTTTCTCAGCCAACATTCTCAAGAATCTTAGAGTCAGCAAGAAAAAAGATTGCAGATGCATTGGTTAATGGCAAAGCAATTAGAATAGAAGGAGGTACATATAAAATGGCTGGTCCAATTGTAAGAGGAAGAGGCAGAGGTTTTGGAGGTCCTGCTATGATCTGCATGTGCCCTAGCTGTGGTCATCAAGAAGCAAAACAAAGAGGAGTTCCATGCTCTACTTTAAGATGCCCTAAATGTGGAGCACCTATGGTAAGAGGACAATAGACTGTATTAAGGGTTGCATTTTTATAAATTCAAAGAGGGGTGGTAAACAAAATGGTAAAAATAAACAAAAATAAATGCATAGGGTGTGGCGCTTGTGCAGCTGCATGTCCAGAAGGCTTTATGGTTGTTGGAGGAAAAGCAATAATAAAAAATCCTAAAGCCGAATGTATCAAAGAAACAATCAGCATATGCCCGGTAGGTGCAATTGAAAAATAAAAAAGGAGGTAAAATGAAAATAGCTATAAGTTCAACTGGAAAAAGAATAGAAGACAATGTAGACGTAAGGTTTGGAAGATGTCCTTATTTTTTAATTGTAGAAATTGAAGATAAAAAAATAAAAAACATAAAAGCAGTAGAAAATACAGCAGCAATGCAAGCAGGTGGAGCTGGAATCACAGCAGCACAGATTGTTGCAAATGAAAGAGTAGAAGCAGTTATTACAGTAAATACGGGACCGAGAGCCTTTGATGTTTTCGCTCAATTAGGAATTAAAGTCTATCAAGGGCAAGGAAAAATAAAAGATGTTGTTCAGCAGTTTGTTGACGGAAAACTAACAGAAATAACAACACCAACAGGACCAATGCATATGAGTATGGGAAAGAGATTTTAGTAAATATAAATAAAGATGAGATGGTATCTTAGAAGCAAAATTCACAATGCAACTGTTACAGAAGCAAAAGTAGATTATATGGGAAGCATAACAATAGATAGGGAATTAATTGATAAAGCAGGATTTGATAAAGGAGAAAAAGTATCTGTCTGGGATATTACAAATGGTGAAAGACTTGAAACTTACATTATTCCAGGAGAAAGAAATTCAGGAATAATCTGCATAAATGGAGCAGCAGCAAAGAGGATTAAAAAAAGAGATATCATAATTATAGCTGGATTTGAGCTTTCAGACAAGCCAATAAAACCAAAAATTATCTTAGTTGACGAAAAAAATAAATTTGTTAGATATTTGTAGAATAGCTTTTATTTTTATTTTTTTATTGACTGGCTGTAAGTTAGAAGAACAAATAATTGAAAAAGAGGTGTCTATTATGGAAGAGAACATAACATTATCCGACATAACAATCATAAACATTTATGATAATGTTGAATTTGATTCTAAATTTAAAACAGGTTTTGGGTTTGGATGCCTTGTAAAACTAAAAAATAAAACAATTCTCTTTGATACAGGGGGAGATTCTCCTACCTTATTAACAAACCTAGAAACAGCAGGAGTCAAACCAGAGGAGATTGATATTATTGTTTTATCCCATGTCCATGGAGATCATGTTGGAGGTTTGCTAGGTTTTTTAGAAGAAAATCCTAATGTTAAGGTTTATATTCCAAGCTCTTTTCCTTCTTCATTTAAAAATGATATAACTTCGACAGGAGCAGAGATAATAGAAATAAGTAACTCAGCTAAAATAGCTAATGGAGTTTATTCAACAGGAGAACTTGGAACATGGATCAAAGAACAATCATTGGTAATTAATTCAAATAAAGGCTTGATTGTGATAACAGGTTGTGCGCATCCTGGAATTGTTAATATAATTAAAAAAGCAAAGGAATTATTTGATAAAAATATTTATCTTGTTATGGGCGGGTTTCATCATCCTCCACTATCTATAGTAAAAGAATTTAAAGAACTTGGTGTAGAAAAGGTTGCACCCGGTCATTGTACAGGCGATCCAGTAATAGAAGCATTTGTAGAAAAATATGGGGATGATTTTATAGAAAGCGGAGTCGGAAAGGTTACCAAGGTGTAGGGGATATGGAGAAATCTAAAAAAAGATTGATGCAAGGATTAAGTGTTGAAATAAATAACTGCAAAAAATGCGAGTTATGGAAAACAAGAACAAATCCTGTTATTGGGGAAGGGTCAGTTGATGCAAGAATAATGTTTATCGGAGAAGCTCCAGGTTATAATGAGGATAAAACAGGACATCCTTTTTGTGGAGCAGCTGGAAAAATTTTGGATAAAATTTTAGTGTCTATTGGATTTAAAAGAGAAGAGATTTATATCACAAATATTTTAAAATGCAGGCCTCCAGGAAATAGAAATCCTACGAAAGAAGAGATAGATGCCTGCAGCTCTTACCTTGATATGCAAATTGAGATTATTAAGCCTAAGATAATCTGTTCTTTAGGCAATTTTGCAACTGCCTATGTAATGGAAAAATTCGGTTTAAAAGAGAAAGTACAAGGAATAAGCAGGATTCATGGAAAGGTTTTTTTACATAACACCCTTTTTGGCCCTATAAAAATTATTCCTTTCTATCATCCTGCTGTTGCTGTTTATAATATGAATATGTTAGATGTGCTTAAAAAGGATTTTGCTGTTTTAAAACAAGTAAGATGAGAATAGCTGTAACAGGCGGGAAAAAAATAAAAATTCAAAACTTTGTTTTGAATTTTATCCTCCCCACTAGTACACAACTGGGTGAGTGTCCCGCCCCGACACAAGATGTTTTAAGATGAAGATCGCTATAACGGGTGGGAAAGGAGGAACAGGCAAAAGTACAGTAGCAACAGCACTGGCGGTTGAGCTAGCGAAATCTAAAAAAGTTCTTCTAATGGATGCAGATACAGACTGCCCAAATGATCACTTAATTCTTTCAATAAAAAGAAAAAAGGAAAATGATATTTTTCAATTAATGCCAAAATGGGATTTCAGAAAATGCGTCAAATGTGGCAAATGTGCCCAAGTATGTAAAGAAAATGCCATTCTATTTGTAAAAGGAAAATATCCTATATTTGTTCCGGATTTATGCACTGGCTGTGGAGCTTGTATTTTGGCTTGTCCAACAAAAGCAATAAGCAAAGATAAACAAATAATAGGAACAATCTATTCTGGAACTGGTTATGGAGTTGATTTATTGACAGCAGAAATGAGAATTGGTTATGAGGAAGCCTCTCCAATTGTGAATGCCTTGAAGAAATTTTCTTCAAAAAAAGAAAAGAAATATGATTATATCATTGTTGATACAGCAGCTGGAACTCACTGCAATGTGATCTCTGCTTTATTAGGATGTAATCTAGCAATAGTTGTTACAGAACCAACACCCTTAGCAGCAGCTGATTTGAATTTAATACTTCAGTTATGCAAAGTATTGAAAGTTCCCACTACTGTTGTTCTAAACAGATCAAATATTGGCAATAAACAACTCATTGAAAAGATAATTAGAAAATACAAAACAAAAATAATAGCAGAAATTCCATATAAAAAAGAAATCTTAGAAGCGTACTCAAGAGGGAAACCAATTAAAGATAAATCAATAACTCAAATTATAGAATCAATAAAATGAAAGGGGTATACTGTTTAATAATGACTGTAAACGAAAACATTAATCCAAAAATAGGAGCACTAGGTAAAATAAAATTCAAAAAAGGAAACTATGTTTATGTGGGTTCTGCTCAAAATAATGTTGAAAAAAGAATAGCAAGACATAAAAGGAAAAACAAAAAGATAAAGTGGCACATAGATCATTTACTCGCAAATCCAAATGTAAAAATAGAAAAAACTGTTTATAAGAAAGCAAATAAGCAAGAAGAATGCAGGATTGCTGGCTTGCTTAATAAATTCGGACAACCTATAAAAAATTTCGGTAGCTCTGATTGCTCTTGCTATTCCCATCTCTTCAAATTAAAATCATTAAAAGACCTAAACAAACTAAAATTAAAGGAGATATAAATGGCATGTAAATGGATCGCTCTTTGTCCTTTGAGAAGGTTTGAAGAACAAGGAAAATTAGATAACAAATGGAAAAAACAATATTGTGAAAGTAGGAATAATTGGAAAAATTGTAAAAGATATCAGATGGAAGAGAAAGGAATAACCCATTCGGATAATATGCTTCCAGACGGGACAATTGATGAAAATTTGAAGTGAAAAGATGAAAACAATCACAATACTTTCAGGAAAAGGAGGAGTTGGTAAAAGCAGTTTAACAGCTTCGCTAGCTGTGCTGCTAGCTAAAAAAAAGAAAATCATTACTGTTGACTGTGATGTTGATGCTCCTAATTTAGCTTTGGTTTTAGGAGTTAAGAAATTCAAAACAAAAGAAAAAATACAAACAAGTGAAAAAGCAAGGGTGATTACAAAAACATGCCCTGAATGTAAAAAAAATATTGATGTTTGTATTTTTGGAGCAATAGATTGGGATCAAAGAAATAGAAGGCCAATCATTAATAAATTTCTTTGTGAAGGTTGTGGAGCTTGTGAATTAGTATTTCCAAAAGGTACTGTAAAACTAGAAAAGGTGCAGAATGCAACTATCAACACAGCAAAAACAAGCTATGGATTTCCAATTGTATCTGGCCAATTAAAAATGGGAGAATCAGGGAGTGGAAAAGTGGTTACTGCTGTAAAACAGAAGGCAGAAAAAATAGCAAAAAAAGAAAAAGCAGAGATAATGCTTGTTGATTCCTCCCCAGGAATAGGCTGTCCAGTGATTGCTTCTATTCAAGGTTCTGATTATGTTATTGCAATAACAGAACCAACACCAGCTGCATTAAATGATCTTCAAAGAGTACTCCAGGTTGTAGAGCATTTTAATATTCCTTATGGACTCGTTATTAATAAATGGGATGTTAATAAGGCATTTACAAAAAAGATAGAAAGGTTTGCTAAGGAATGCAAAATCCCGATACTTGGAAAATTACCTTATGACAAAGCATTTGTTAATGCTTTGGTTAATTTGAAACCTGTTGTTGTTTATGATAAAAAATATCAGGATATCTTTTGTGAGATTTTTAAAAAATTAATTTAGAAGATAAATTTATAAACAACATAAAACGGATATAAATAAAAGATATCCAAAAAAAGAGAATGATTCAAAAAGTAGTTATTGAGACAATCAGAATAATCCTTATAGTTACTATTTTGATGACTCTTGTTGAGTGGCTTCAGATAAAATTCAAAGACAAGATAGAAAAGAATATTACTAGAAATAAAAAAAATCAAATAATTGGTGCAAGCTTGCTGGGAGCTATTCCTGGATGTCTTGATGCCTTTTTCATAGTCAATTTATATTCTCATGGAGTGGTTGGTTTTGGCGCTTTAGTGGCTGTTATGCTTTCAACAGCAGGAGATGAAGCCTTTGTTATGTTAGCAATGATTCCAAAAAGCGCTTTTCTAATTTTTGCTGTATGCGCTGTTCTGGGAATTGGGGGAGGGTTTCTTGCTGATATGATAGCCAAAAAAATTAAATTAAAAAGAGCAAAACCCTGTACTGTTATAATTCATAAAAAAGAAAAAACCAAACACTTTTTGAAAGAACACGTATTAAATCATATACTCAAAAAACATATACCCAATCTTTTTCTGTGGGTGTTCTTTACTTTATTGATTGTTGAGATTGCAATGCAGCATTTTGATCTAACTGCAATCCTGCCTCAAAATAAACTGCTGTTGATTATGCTAGCTGCTTTGATTGGAATTATCCCAGAATCAGGCCCTCACTTGATCTTCCTCACTCTATTTGCTCAAGGCTTAATTCCCTTTTCGGTTTTGCTGGTTTCCTCTCTTAGCCAGGATGGTCACGGCTTATTGCCCCTACTTTCGTATTCTGTTAAAGATACCCTTAATGTTCAAATCTTTACAACTCTGTTTGCCTTAGTAATAGGGGGAATATTGTTTTTTATAGGATTATAAAAAAGGAGGTTAAAAAATGTTGTCTCAAATACCAATTGATCTGAAGAAATTAGATAAAAAGAATATTGATAGAGAGATTTTGAGAGTAGGAATGATAGCAGAGTTGGATGCAGTAAATCTTTATGAACAGCTAGCAGCAATGACTCAGGATAAAAAAATAAAAGCAATTCTTTTAGATATTGCAAAAGAAGAGAAAACACATGTAGGAGAGTTTCAGGCATTATTATTAAAGAGAGATAAGGAACAAATCAAGGAATTAGAAGCTGGTAAAAAGGAAGTCGAAGATAAAGTTAAAGAGTAATCACAACTTTTAAATATTTTTGTTAATTTCCAAGGAATGATGAAAAAGCAGTTAATCTTTGGATTATTGCTTCTATTTTTAATTAGTTTAATCCCTGTTACAGCTCAAGAAACAAACGAGACAGACAAAATATGTATTTATTTTTTCTATGGGATTGGATGTCCTCACTGCGCTAGAGTTGAACCCTACATTGATGAATTAGAGAAAAATACTAATGTTCATATACATAGATATGAAATCTATCAAAATAGATCGAATCTTTTACTTTTATTGCAATATTTTGAAAACTATAATGTTCCTGAAAATCAGAGAGGAGTGCCTGCTGTTTTTGTGGGAGACACATATTATGTTGGGGATAAGCCAATATTAGATAATTTACCAGCCAAGATCAAGGAGTTGGAAGAGGTATTATGTGTTGCTGGAAAAATAAATGCAACAGGTGTCAGTGGAAATACAGCTCCTTTAGGCACACTAGCAACAATTCCTCTGTTAACTGTTATAGGTGCTGCTTTGGTTGATTCAATAAATCCATGTGCAATTGCAGTTTTATTAATACTATTAGCTGGTCTGATGGCAATAGGAAGCAAGAAAAAAGCAATAAAAGCAGGGTTGGCGTTCACTTTATCCATTTATATTGTTTATTTTTTATTTGGTTTAGGATTGTTTTCTGCTTTGCAGATAACTGGAATTGCTTATTATTTTTACAAGGTAATTGGATTCTTGGCTATTTTCATTGGTTTAGCAAACATCAAAGATTACTTCTGGTATGGAAAAGGATTTTTGATGGAAATTCCAAGAACATGGAGGCCAACATTAAAGAAATTATTGAAATCAGTAACATCTGTATGGGGAGCGTTCTTAATTGGTTTTGTGGTTTGTTTGTTTGAACTTCCTTGTACAGGAGGCCCTTATCTGTTTGTTCTTGGCTTGTTAGCTCAAAAAACAACTCAGCTACAAGCAATTCCAATATTGTTGTTGTATAATGTGTTCTTTATCCTTCCTTTGATTATAATTAATCTTAGTGTTTACTATGGTTTGACATCAATAGAGAAAACAGAAGAATGGAAGGAAAAGAATATTAAAAAACTGCATTTATTTGCTGGAATTGTTATGTTGACTTTAGGAGTTCTTGTGTTTAGTGGTTTGGTTTAAACACAAACTATATAAATTTCCCAATATAAAATTCTGTTATGCGAGAGTTTATTTATTTTTCCAAAAGTGCAAGAACCAGTGGAAATTTTAAGGATTTGATGAAAGCTGGAAGAATGGATATTATGTGTCATGTTGTGATTGCTTCATTTTTTCTTTCTCATAAATTAAGAGAGGATGTAAAATTACATCTTGTTTTCAATGGTCCTCCTGATCCTCCAAAGCATTTAGAGTTAGTTTCAAATTCTGCTATGAGAGAGTTTATTAGCAAGAAAGATGTTGCTGGATTAATAAAAAGAATGCTTTTTAAGTATAAAAAAGGCAGGAAAGTTGAGGCATTTCCAGGATGTTTTATAGAAAAAAAGAGTTTTGGTGACTTAATTAGTGATCTAATTAAAGAAGGAAAAACAGTTTATTTGCTTGATGCCAAAGGAAAAGATATAAGACAAACTGAACTAAAAAATGCTGTGTTTGTTTTTGGAGATCATGAAGGCTTGCCAAAAGCAGAGAAAAAGCTTTTGAAAAAGATAGCAAAGAAAATAAGCTTAGGAAAAGAAACATATTTTGCATCTCAGGCCGTTGTTATCATGCACAATGAGTTGGATAGAAGGATTTAAAAAAAGAGGTTGATTTATTTAGATTATGGAAATAGATTATAAAAAAATAGGCCTAAAAGCAGGTTTGGAAATTCATCAGCAGCTTGATACAAATAAATTATTCTGTTCGTGTCCTTCTGAATTAAGAGATGACAGACCAGATATAATTGTCAAAAGAAAACTAAGGCCTGTTGCAGGAGAACTAGGTAGAGTAGATGTTGCTGCTGCGTATGAAAAATCTAAGAAAAAAACATTCATCTATGAGGCTTATTCTGATAGCACTTGTTTAGTTGAGTTGGATGAAGAACCACCACATCCTTTAAACAAAGAAGCTTTACAAATAGCTTTACAAATAGCTTTAATGTTGAATGCAAAACCTGTTGATATTATTCAGGTTATGAGAAAAACTGTTATTGATGGTAGCAATACTACTGGTTTTCAAAGAACAGCATTAATTGCAAGGAATGGTTATATTGAAACCTCTTCTGGTAGAGTTAGTATTCCAACTATTTGCTTGGAAGAGGATGCTGCAAGAAGAATAACTGAAACAAAAAGCACAGTGACATTTAGGTTAGATAGATTAGGAATTCCTTTAGTTGAGATAGCTACTGCTCCAGAAATACATTCTCCTGAGCAAGCAAAAGAGGTAGCTTCTTATATAGGCATGGTTTTAAGAAGTACAGGGAAAGTTAAAAGAGGAATAGGTACAATAAGACAAGATCTTAATTTATCAATAAAAGGAGGAGCAAGAGTTGAGATAAAAGGTGTTCAAGATTTAAATTCTATACCAAAAGTTATTGAGAAAGAGGTTTTAAGGCAATTAAATTTAATCAAAGCAGGTAAAAAAATAAAGCAGGAAGTAAGAAAGGCAAATGTTGATAATACTACTTCTTTCTTAAGACCAATGCCTGGAGCAGCAAGGATGTATCCTGAAACAGATATACCTCTTGTTAAGCCAGATATTAAGAATATTAAATTGCCAAAATTATTAACCGAGGAAGTAAAAGATATAGAAAAAAAATATGGATTAAGTAAAGAGCTTGCCCAACAAATAATAAAACACAGAATTGATTTAGAAGAATATATTAGAAAATTTAAAAACATTCCTGCTAAGTTTATAGCAATAACTTTAATAGAAACTCCAAAAGAAATCAAAGCAAGATATGGTTTGGAGATTAAAGAGTTAGAAAAAAATTTAGAAATAATTTTTGATAAACTGAATAAGAATCAAATACCAAAAGATGCTGTTTTTGAGATTTTAGTTGAGATAGCAAAAGGCAAAAAGGTAGATTATAGCAAATACAAAACCCTTTCTATAACAGATATCGAAAAAGAGATTAAAAAATTGGTAGAAGAGAAACCAGATTTAACAATAGGTGCATTAATGGGAATTATAATGGGGAGGTATAGGGGCAAGATTGATGGAAAGACTGCTATGGAGATCTTAAAGAGGTATAAAAAATGAAATTTAAACTAAATATTCCAAATTTACTGTCCTTAATAAGAATACTCTCTACGCCATTGTTTATTTTAGCCATTTTTCATTTGCCTAAACATCTGCTTGCATGGATATTTTTAGTTATAGCAATAACAGATTTCTTAGATGGTTATATGGCAAGAAATCTTAAGCAAGTTACAAAATTTGGAAAAGTTTTGGATCCAGTAGCAGACAGGATATTTATGATAAGTTCTGTTATATTTTTATCTTTGGTTTTTGATACAAGACTTTTTATATTGCTTGGGAGAGAGTTAGTGGCTTTGCCAGGTTTTATAATTTTTCTTATTAAGAAAGCGTCAGTTGCAAGAATAAGTATCATAGGAAAAATAACAACATTTTTGCAGTCAATAACAGTCCCTGCTTTCTTATTAGGATTTGATTTTGCTGGCTTGTTAATGATTATTACTGCTATTGTTGGTTCTTTTTCAGGTATTAAGTACACAATAAAAGCTATTAGAATTTGAACGGGCCTGAGGAGATTCGAACTCCTGACCTTTACCTATCTTCTATTTAAAGTAGGAGGGTACTGCTCTATCCAGACTGAGCTACAGGCCCTTAAAGAAGAAGTGGGCTTTTGAATTTAAAAATTTATTGAATTAAATTAATGATCTCATCAACAACAACATCAATTGGTCTATTTCCATCCAAGTTTTTTATCAAACCTCTCTGCTCATAAAACTCAATTAAAGGAGCTGTTTTTTTAGCATAAACCTTTAATCTTTCTTTAATAACTTTTGGTTTTTCATCCTCTCTTTGTATAAGCTCTCCACCACATTTATCACAAATACCTTCTTGTTTTGGTTTTAGATTTATAATATGATATATTGCTCCACATTTTTTGCATGTTCTTCTCCCAGACATCCTTTCAATTAAAACTTGCTCAGGAACAAGAAAATTAAGCACAAGGTCAATTTTTATTCCTGCTTTTTCCAATCCTTCTGCTTGAGCAATTGTTCTTGGAAAACCATCTAAAATAAAGCCTTTTTCGCAGTCAGGTTGTCTTAATCTTTCTAGAGTCATTTTTATTGTAATCTCATCAGGCACTAGCTCTCCTTTGTTTATGTATTGTTCTGCTAGTTTTCCTAGTTCTGTCTGTTTTTTAATATTCTCTCTAAAGATATCACCAGTAGAAATATGAGCTATGCCTAATTTGGCAGCAACTCTAGATGCATAAGTTCCTTTTCCAGCTCCCGGTGGACCCAGAAATATTAAGTTCATTTTATTCACTTTTCATTGGCAGTGGAAAAATGTCTATAATTTTAGATTCTCTTAATATATCTTCAAGATCCTCTTCTACAGACTTGCTTTCTAATCTTGAGTTTTGAAGAAGTGTTAGATGATCCATAATGTACTGGTAATTTTCCTTGTATTTTTTGTAGTATTTTTCATCTTTTCTAACAAAACCTTGTGATTTTGTAATTAAATCTGCTAGATGAGGTATTCTTTCTGTTTTGCGTATTCTCCCAAGAAAAGCTCCAATCTCTTTAGCTCCTATTACATACTTTTTCTTTTTGCCGAATTGTTGTTTATAATAATTTAAAACAGTATTAGCTATCATTTGAACATCCTCACCCCAATAGCCAGAAAAACACTGTGATAATTTCTCACATTTTTGATAGATAAGTTCAAGATTCTCTTTTGTTGGTTTTGCTAAAAAAGTTTTTTCAGCATCTAAAAGGTTATCATAACGATATGAGATCTCTTCAGATCTTGCGAGATCTGTAAGTGCATCTGACATTTTCCACCCCCTCTTAAAAAAATAAGCCTCAGGAGGGATTTGAACCCTCGACCTGCTGATTTCTAGCAGAGCTACAAGTCAGCTGCTCTGGCCACTGAGCTACTGAGGCATAAAGACATTATAAAAAGAAAAAGATATTCTTTATAAAGTTTACCAAGTTGAAGGATGTATTGTGTCAGCTGCTTGTGCCCAAAGTTTTAGACCTAAATATTTCTTAATTGTTCCTTGAAGTCTCATAAGATCTCTATAAAAATCTCTTTCCATTGCTTCTAATTGTTTTTTGAGTAATCTCTCTCTTAGGAATTTTTCAAACAAACCTAGAATAGGATGTTTTTCAATTTTGTTTAGATAATCTGTTTCAATTGTACCAGTAACCATTACTTCAACTTCACCTGAATTAATCTCAACTTTTTTGCCTTTATAGATTGTTTCTGCAGATTTTAGACCAAGGCAATGATATTTTATTTCAATTTTTTTCTTGTAATATTTGGAACCAAAAGGAATGTTCTCTGTTTCCCACCAAATCCAAATTTCTTTTCCAGCAGGAGTTTCTTTTTCAAGATAAAGTTTTTCAATATACTCTTCTCCTCCTAAAGAATCAGTGAATCCCTCTTCAATTAACCACTCATGCAATAATTTATAAAGACCTTCCATTGAGAAATATTTTTTATATTTAACACTAAAATCTGCTACCACTATTTCTTTTCCCATATTTTTAGATTTGTTTTATTTATTTATAAATATTTCGTATAGAAAGGTTTTTAAAATATGGAAACTTCAAAAAGGAAATGTTAATTGGTGTTGTTGGTAAACCAAATTGTGGGAAAAGCACATTCTTTAAAGCTTTAACATTGGCAGAGGTAGCTATAGCTAATTACCCTTTTACAACAATTGAGAAGAATGAAGGAGTTGGTTTTGTTAAAGTAGAGTGTGTTGAAAAGGAATTTGATGTTAAATGCAATCCAAGATTTGGTTATTGTGTAAATGGAGAACGATTTGTTCCTGTAAAATTAATTGATGTTGCTGGTTTGGTTCCAGGAGCGCATTTAGGAAAAGGAAGAGGTAATGAATTCTTGGATGATTTAAGGCAGGCAGATGTTTTAATTCATGTTGTTGATATAAGCGGAAGCACAAATGCTCAGGGAGAGCCAGTAGATCCGTTAAGTTATGATCCTGCAAGTGATGTAAGATTTTTGGAAGAGGAAATTGATATGTGGTTTTTAGGTATAATGAAGAAGAATTGGGATAAATTTACAAGACAAGTTATGCAGGAAAAAAAGCCAGCAATAAAAGAATTAGCAGAACAGTTTTCTGGTTTAGGAATAAATGAGAACATGATCAAAGAGGTTGTTAAGAAACTAAATCTTAATGCAGAGGATTTAACAAAATGGTCTGAGCAAGATTTGAATAATTTTGCAACTGAGCTAAGAAAAAGATCAAAGCCCATTATTATTGCAGCTAATAAAATAGATGTTTTAGGAGCAGAGAAGAATTTAGAAAGATTGCAAAAAGAATTTCCTGATTATATTATTATTCCTTGTTCAGCTGAATCTGAGTTAGCTTTAAAAGAAGCAGCAAAGCATGAGTTGATTGATTATACAGCAGGTGATAGTGATTTTATAATAAAATCAGAAGACAAACTTTCAGAAAAACAGAGAAAAGCATTAGAATTTATTAAAGAAAATGTTTTGAAAAAATATGGTTCAACAGGAGTTGAGAATGTTTTGAATGATGCTGTTTTTAAGTTATTAAAATATATTGCTGTTTATCCTGTTGCAACAAACAGACTAGCAGACAAGGATGGGAATATACTGCCTGATTGTTTTCTTGTTCCTGCTGGAACAACAGCTTTAGAATTAGCTTATAAAATTCATTCTGATATTGGTGATAATTTTATTAGAGCAATTGACCAAAAAACAAAGCAAGTTATTGGTAAAGACCATGTTTTGAAGGATGGAGATGTGGTGGAGATTGTGGTGAGTAAATAGTTTCATTTACATATTCTGCTTAATTCGTCATAACTTATTCCAATATTCTTTTTATAAAAATCATTATATAATTCCGTTATTAAATCTAAATTTTTAACTACATCCAATTTACATTGGGCATCTATGTCAATGCCCTTCTGGTGCAGTTTTGTGTTAATTTTGTTTTCAAGTATGGTTTTGGCTGAGCTGTGAGGTCTTGTTTTTCCTTCAATGAACTCCCTTAGCCGCCTTGCACCAGCACTGCCCCAGGAATCCCACAATCTTTGAGGATCATCACCAAATATCAACGATCCTAAGAAGGCACCATATTCTCTTTGTATTTCGTTATACTTTATTTTCATATTAAGACTATCCTGAATAAAGTGTTCAAGTTCATGTTGAATAGTATTCTTCATTTCTTTATCTTCCATAACTGCCACAAATAATTGTTTAGTAGAAAGATGATAAAATCCCCCAATTCCAGATTCAGGAGATTTATTTATTATATAGACTGGGAGAACATTATTTATTTGAAATATAGAATTAACATTAGCAACAAAATCTTTGTCTTTGTATTTTACAATTAAGAAACCTTTATCTTTTAATAACTTATACTCAGTACCTTCTTCATCTTGGTGGTTTGTCAGAATTGCCCTGAGATAAGATTCTGGATTTTGTTCATAAAATACATCAAATTTGGGATTTATTTTTATTTTTGCTAATTTAACTAATTTCTTTGCACTTCCTTTTACTTTATTTAAAACATTATATATGTTTCTCTCTATCTTGTCTCTTTTTTTAGAGGATTTGTATTTTTTTACCAAATGAACATTTTTTCTTCCTTTGATTAATTGGGGCAATAAAAGTGCTGTTTCAACAGAATCTGCTCTTGTGAATATTTTAATGTATTCAAAAGGATTTTCTGATTGCGAAGCTTTATTTACAAATTTATTAACGAGCTTTTTCTGAGAATCGATTTTTTCTAAAATGTTATCCAATCCACTACAACTTAGTTCTAAATATACAAAATCACTATCATATTCCATATCTTTGAGAAATAAATCTAAAGTTAAGTCAAAGAATCTTTTTTGACCCATGCCTTTTAAGTTTAATTTTTTGGTTGAACTATAAAGGTTAAAGTATGTTTCTTCAAGCTTTTTGTCAATCTTTGATTTATCTCTCTGGTTTATCTTCAGACTTTTTTCTTTACCTTTGAAGAAATTCCCCATATTTTTGTCTTTTTCAATCCATTTGTAAAAATTATTTTTGAATTCTTTAACTTTGTTTGTTGAGCTCATTTTGAATCCTTAGTATTCTCTTCCTGCAAAATTTTTTCTATTTGTTTATTTTATCTATTTTTAATATGCTTACTTTAAACTACTTTTTTATATTTTATAAATCTTTCTATATTGTAATTATGTATTAGTAGTGACTATTAATACTTTGCCTTTTGTTGTATCTAGTTTCATTTATTTTTCTTGTGAATATAGTTCTTTGCTTCTAAGTGCCGATTGTCATTTTATGATATTCAAACTAATCAAACTATGCTGCAAAAAAATGTGAGTATGTATTGTTAATCAGATTGTTAAAGCAAATTAAAAAGAAGTTGTTGAAGTATGAAACTACTTCTTCTTCATAGCATCAAAAGTAGCTGGCAAATCAATTATATATTTGCCATCAGCTAGCTTGAAAACCAAAGGTTCTTTTTTGAATAAATGAACTAAATCCAGTTCATACTTTCCTGGTTTAAGGACTCTTATACTCTCAAAGTCGAGAACAACTGGCTTTTCTTCATGCTCTTCCTTTCCTATTAGATCAAGAACATCCTTCTCTAGTTCTTGTTTTTGCTTTTCTGTTAGATTAATAGTTATTTCTTTGGCTTGCTCTAGTTTTTCTTTTTTAATAAAAAAGAAGAGTCTTGATCCGCAAGAACAGCCTTTGAGAATTTCATTAGCTGTATCATCATACAACTTTCCGCATCTTACACACTGGTGTGGCATAACCGTAGCCGGTTAACGTCTAGGCGATATTCGATTGCTTCGCAATCGAAATCCCCTGGCCTCGCTTTGACTTGTCTGCGAGCAAGCGAGCAGACTCGCTTGCAAGTCAGCTCGGCTGTTAACCTCCTCCATTATTTCCTCTTTTTCTTAATTTTTCTTCTCTTTTTTACTTCTTTTGTTAGTAACTCTATTTTCTTTGGATCTTTTTTAATTGATTTGACAACATTTGCAGGTCCAATAATAGTCAACCCTGTTCTATCTCCTAGTAATGAATTAATTAAACCTTCCTTAAATCTGCTGAACCAAGGAGTATCTTTACTAATGTTAGGATAGATGACACTTAGTTCAATTCCTTTAAATTCTTTATTTATTTCTTCCATTGTTGCTTTTATTAATTCTGCTTCTTCCTCTTTTTTTAGCCTTCCTTGTAACAACACTATTTTGTTCTCTTTTGCTATATTAAGCAATTTTCTTATTCTCCCTACAGATGTCAAATCTGCAATTTCATTATAAGGCACAACTTGTAGAGTTACCATGTTATTTCACCAATTTGAATAGTTCATCGTATAATTCTTCAATATTGTTGCCATATTTGGCAGAGATCCCAATAACATTATATTGAGGGAATGCTGATTTTATTTTTCTTATGTTGGCTCTTTTTAGATCAATCTTGTTACCAGCAATCAAAACAGGAATTTTCCTTGCTGCTAGATTACCAATTGTTGTGATGTTAACTTGTGAATAAGGATCCTTTGTTGCATCTAAAACAACAATGACTGCTTCCATTTCATCAAGCCATTTTATAGCTTCAATAACACCTTTTGTTGCTTCTTTTGCTCTTCTTTTGGCTACTGATTTACTTAGACCAGCTTTAAGAAAATCTTCATAGTCAATCTTTGTGGCTATTCCAGGTGTGTCAACAACATTAAAGCTCAGCTCTCTGCCATCAGAATTCTTTATAACAACATTTTCTTTTATTTTTATCTCTCTTGTCTCATGAGCAATTTTACTGACTTTGCTTAGCTCTTCTCCTAGCCAGTCTTTACAGATTCTATTGGCTAGAGTTGATTTTCCTCCATTAGGAGGACCATATAATCCTAGTTTAATAGCTCCTCTTCTTTTGAACAGCTTTGCTACAAATTTCTTAAAAAAGTTCTTTAAAAAAGCAACCACTTTACACCCTTATTCCTGAATATTTTAATTATTGTTTATATAATTTTCTCTATTTGTTCAGCCTCTTTATATTTGGTTAAAAACAAGTCCTTCATTAGTTTAATAAAAGACTTGTCTTTAATTAATAAAGTGGTATTTGATTTTATTAGGGCCAACATCATCACACTATCATCAATTATACTCATTGCAATTCCCTCATTTTCTATTTTTTTAATGTTTTTATGAATCTCTAACCATTTTTTGATATTGTTCTCTGTTTCTCTGTCAAATCTAACCAATTCTTTTATTATAACTCCTTTTTTCAAACTCTCTCTTTTTTCTCTTACCCAAACTGGCTGATACTCTGCAGTGTATTTAATGTTATACTCTGATTTTTTCGGTTTTGGCAGCTCTCTTTCTATTTTATAAAATGCTTTTTTTCCTCTCGTAATTATAACTGGCTCTTCTTCTTTGCTTGCATAAAGTTTTTCCAGTTTTTTGATATCCTCTTTTATTTTATCTAACTCTGCTTTTTTGGCTTCAACTAGCTTCATTAAATTTTCAGGATCAGAAGCAATGAATTTTTTTGTTTTTTCTGGAATTATTTTGACCAAGCCCTTTCTTTCTAAAGAAGTCAATACTTCGTAGATTCTCCCATAAGAAACATCAGCTTCTGCTGCTATCTGGGATGCTGTTGCTTTGACTAGTTTGATTAATGCTTCATATGCTTTTGCTTCATATTCTGTTAAACCCAATTCTCTTAAATTCATACAGATTATAAATTGCTTTTGCTATATAAATCTTTCTATTTACAACACCTTGAGGTGGGGCAAATAAGAAATCGATTAAACACTCCTCTTCACAATCAAACTAGTTTTAATGATCTCTTTAGCTTTCTCCAAATCTTTTTTCTCAACTTTGTTTCTTAACTCTAATCTTGCAGCTGCTTTTGCCAATCTAATTAAACCAATAATCATTCTAGGAGAAACCTCAACTAAGAAATTATTCTCCTTTTCTTTAAGTTCTTTGCTAAATTCTACAACATCTTTTTGAAAATCTCTTGGAAACTCTACTTTTATTTGTTGAGCATGATCAATATATTCTTTTATGAAATTTAAGTCCATCTTATTTACTTTTTTTCTGTCTTGTTCAACAATCTTTTTTGCTATTTCTGAGAATTGAGTTACACCAGGTGTTTTGATTAAGAACACTAAATGAAACCTTGTTAACAAGGCAGGGTCAAAAGGTATCTGTTTTTTTAGATCCTCAATTCTTACTCCAATGAACTTATCTTTTTTTGGATTAGCAGAAGCAAGAACATTTACTTTTGCTTCAAATGTATAGTGCTTTCCTCCTTTATTATATGATATAAAACCTTTTTCCATTGCGTTATACAAACTTGCTCTGTCTTCTTGCTTCATCAGATTTAACTCATCTATTACAGCAATTCCATTATTTGCCATCGGTAATAAACCAGGGATTACATCATTCCCTTTTACTGTAACAGCTAAGCCTGCTGAGGATGTTCCTGAGCCTAGACCAAATGAAGAGATAGGAGCTAGATCTGTTACTGATTTTATTATATCTGATTTGCCAATCCCTGGATCTCCTAATAGTAAGATATGTAGCTGTTCTGCAAATAACTGCAATAACACTGCTTCTTTTACTGTATCTAAACCAGTTATATTTGGTGCAATTAAGTTTAAAATAGTTGATCTTGCTTTTTTGCTGAAATCCTCAAAAGCCTTTCTTTTATAATGATAATCTATTGTTTTGTTCATTAAATCAACAAAATCAGCAACTCTTTTGTCCATAACAGATAACTCAAGAATAGGAAATATCTCATCATAAACAAGGGTTGTGCCTAATCTTGATTGAGAAAAAGATATACTGCCTTCTTTTAGCAGTTTTTTAACTTTTTTTGCATCTTCTTTATCTAAGATTTCTTTTATTATTTTGAAATTTGCTCTTTTTGTGCCTAACAAAGGCAATAGTTGTTTCCACCCCATATTTGCTATTAGAAAGCAGATAAATATAAAGTTTTTGGTGAAAATTTAGTCACTGGTCACTGGACAGGTTTGCGCGTAGGGTATTTAAAGCAGAATAGTTGTTTTTTTGCTTTGAAAAGCCAAGTTTTGCCTCTTTTTCCTTGGCTTTTTGAGGTGAATAAGATGTACTATGAAAAATTTGATACAGATTATGTAAAGGATTTGTTTTTGGAGCAGGTTGGGAAGCTGACAACTAGAACAGTTGAGAAACAACTAGTTTTAGAAACATTTATTAATTAAGAGCTACACGCGTAATATTATGTGGGTAGCCAAGCTGAGAATTTTTAATGAGAAAAATATTTTAATACAATTGGCAAAGAAGCATGATGTAGTATTGACAGGCTATCCTTTGTCTTATTTTAAGGAAAAAGGCAAAATTTATTTGTTTGTAACAGGGAATATCTTTGGAGAGGATAAAAACAAAAGACTTTTTCTTCAGGATTTCAAAAAAGATAAAAGAATAAGAAAAGCAGAAATAAAAAATGATTTTATTATTGCAGAAATGGAGCAACCTTTATTAGTGGAGCCATTCTATGATCCGGAAATTATTCATTTAAAACCTGTTTTTGTTTCTAATACAGGATATCAGGATTGGGAGATTGCAAGTTGGAGCAGAGATAAATTGGCTAAAGTAGTTGAGGTTTCAAAAAAGATACAAGGAAAGCTTTTGAAGTTAAAGCAAGAGAAGATTTCTAATATTTCTGTTAGATCTATCTTCCCAGAGCTTACAGCAAAGCAGAAGAAAGCTTTTGAAATAGCTCTGAAAAATGGCTATTACGAATTTCCAAGAAAAACAGAGCTAAAGGAGTTAGCCAAAATAATGAAAGTTTCTCTTTCTACTTATCAGGCTCATCTAAGAAAGGCTGAGAAAAAGATTATGACTTTTTCTGCTGGATATCTTAAGTAAAGGCGTAATATTACGCCTAAAATTAAAAATATTTGTTATGTTTTACTACGTGATAATGACAAATAGAGGTTATAAAATGAAAACAAACTGGAATAATTATGAGTCTGAACTTGAATATATATTAGAAGAAGCACTGCAGAATGTAGGTGTGAAGTTAAGTGAAGCTAAAATAGATAAAAACCATGATGACTTCAATTATACAAGAATTGCAGAAGCAGGGGATCTTAGGATTGAACATAAAAAATTATTTGATGGTAGATGTATGTATGAACAATTGGAGTTAGGTAATAAAGAGTATGATGACGGTAAGATTGGTTACATAGTAATGTTTATTAATAACAGTAAGATTGAAGGTATATTTAGTGACGGAGAGGAGGAAAGTGACATATTTAAGGATCAACTTAAAAAGGATTTTATTGAGCAATATCACAGGGCTCCAGAAAACCATGTTGATGCAGTTATGCTTACAAAATTGGCTGTGAAGAATTTTGCTAAGTATAAGAAAGAGATAGAGAAATGAAAAAATCACTAAAAGACCTAATACTCGTAGGAGGTTTGGTTAGTTTACTGAGTGGAACAATTGTAGCTAAAAATGCAACATTGGAGCAGGCAATAAAATATTTTGATCCAGATCAAGAATATGTTGACATATTTTATGCTCCAGGAAAACCAAATAAAAAATATCAGTCTTGTGATGAAATTGAATTAAGAATAGGAGATAAAGCATTTATGCTTTATCAAAACCCAAAAACAGGTGAGATAATCTCAGCATATTTAAGTGAATTTGAACAGTCCTCTGTTCCAGGAATTAAAAAAGCTGAAGGCTGGCTTCCAAAAGATACATTTGTATCAGAAAATAAAAAGAAGAAATTTTTAGAGAGGTTTAGTGAAGAAGAACTTAAAAAGGCAAAATATCATTTTTTATCAAGAGAAGAGATGCTAAAGCTAAAGAAACTCTATGAAAAAGCAAAGAAAAAGATTCTGCTGTGGTAAATAAGTAAATATTATAAATATAATTGACTTCTTTATAGTAATGCAACCCAAAATAAAAGAGGATCTGCTCTATATTCTGAATGAAGCAATCATTATACTGAAAAGTAAAGAAGAAAGTGATATCTATAAACTAAAAGAGCTTTCTAATCACACTATCCATAATGCTTCTATTTTTCAAGACCAAGATTCTATTTCAATGGCTGTGATTATTTATTCTGTTTATAAAATTGTGGAAAGGTATGGTTTAACAAGCAGAATTTATGAAGTAGTTGATGCATACTTAAAAAGAGCAAAAAGATTATTAGACAGAGATGACATAAAAGGATACAGAAAAGCAATCCATGATACATTTAAATATATTTCAAAGATTGACAAAAGGCTAAAAACATTTATAGAAGAGGTTATAGAAAAAGCAAAGATAACAAAAGGCAGCAAGGTGTTTGAACATGGGATATCTCTAACAAAAGCTGCTTCTTTGCTAGGAATTTCTGAATGGGACTTAATGAGATATATTGGTAAGACAAATATTATGGATGTGCAATTACCAGCAACAGATGTTAGAAGAAGATTGATATTTGTAAGGAGGTTATTTGGTTTGAAATGAGCAAATTAAAATTATACGGCATAAGCAAACAAGAGAATAGAGTCCACTTTAGGCTTGGAAAAAAACAAGCATTTCTTGATGTATTTAGAAAAATTTTGTTAAGATTTGGTTTTTGGGATGCAAGGTATTGGCATTATGACGAAATAAAAGATAAAGATGATAAAATAAATAATTTAACTGATTTTTGTGATCATCTTCAGAATGAAAAATATGACATCGATATAATTTTTGGTAAGAAAAGAATCATTGTTATAGTAAGAGCCAAACAAAAAGACAAAGATAAGTTTATTAAAGAATTAAATAAATTCTGCGAGTGGGCAAAAATTAGGAGAAGATTAAAATGGTGAACAAGATCTTAATCTTTAATACAGGACCGATAATTAGTCTAACAATGAATAATTTGCTTTGGCTATTAAAACCTCTTAAAAGACAATTTCAAGGCAAATTCGTAATTCCAAAAGCAGTTAAAAGAGAATTGATAGACAAACCATTTAAAATAAAACGTTTCAAATTTGAAGCATTGCAAGTGTTGCATTACATCAATAATAATACTTTAGAAGTAGTGGATAAAAGAGAAATAACAAAAAAAGCTGAAAAGATTCTAAGTATAGCTAACAAGTGCTTTAGGGCTCATGGTAAGAATATAGAGATAATACACTATGCAGAAGCATCAACACTTGCAACTGCTTTGGTTTTGGGAGCAGATGCTTTGTGTGTGGATGAAAGAACAACAAGACTATTAATAGAAGATCCAGCAAGATTATCAAAAATCTTAAGTAAAAAATTACATACAAAAATAAAAGTGAACAGTAAAAATCTAAAAGAGATTAAAAAAGAAGTAAAGGGGATTAAATTAATCAGATCAGCAGAATTAGTTGTAATTGCTTATGAGTTGGGTTTATTGGATAATTATGTAAAACATACATCAATATCAAAAAATGAATTGCTTGATTCAGTTCTGTGGGGAGTTAAGTTGGATGGCTGTGCTATATCTGAGAAAGAGATAGAACAGATAATCAAGCTAGAGAAATAAAAAGTTTTTTATAGTTGAAAAATTAGAATAAGATAAAATGGGTTTATTTGGACCAAGCGTAAAAGCTGTAATTAAGGAAAGCAAAGAATTTTATGCTGAATTAGCAAGAATGCCTTATCAGTTAAGACAGATTGAAAGAACAAATTTTGCTCAATATAAAGAAATAAAAACAAAATTGAAACATATGATAAATAAATGTGCAGAGATGTTAAAGAGATTAGCAATAAAAGAGAGTGAAATTGAAGAATTAACAAAATATTTGAGAATATTTCATAATATATATAAAAGAAATTTTACTTAAATTTCACCTAAAAGCAAATAATTCATGCCACCATAAAGTGGGCGGTTAATTTTTACAATATTCTCTTTTATATTCGCTATTTTTAAGTATATATTAATTGCAGTATTTGATTCATGAGAAATAACTTTACTATTAATAGATTTAGCTTTTCTTATTTTATAAGGCAATCCAAGTTCTCTGATATGTGCTTGTCCGACAATTACTATATTTAACTTTCCATTAAGATCTAGACCATTGACTATGTTCTCAAATAATTTATTCTCATTTGCATGTAATCCTTCCTCATAGGAAACATATTTTTTTTCTTCATCATTTCCAATAGGTATAGCTTCTCCATTTTTTGATTTGATTGTCTTTAAAATGGGCAATAAATCCTTCATATATTCTTTATCATAAATATCTTTTATTGAAGATAATTTTTGACATAATTGTTTTTCATTTAATTGACCTGAAAAATAGGATTTGAATATTGATGATAGTTTATAGTCAAAATGTTCTAAAAAAACTTTGAGAGGTTTTTTATCAGCCAATGCATCAATTAATTTGAGTTCATTATGTCTATTATATTTGTTCCTGTCAGAATGCAAATCACCTATAAATACTAATTTTTCAGAACTTAGATCTTGCACCAACCTGTCTAATGAAATTGCTTGCATGCTCTCATTTACAGCATTACCTAGCATTTTGAACCCCTATATACTCAAAAATACTTAACCAATATTTAAATTTTTCTGTTATTTATCCACTAAGTAGTAATAAAATTTTATTTAGTAAGCTATTTATATAGTAATTAATTCTTATTATAAGAGAGGGTAAAATGTTGTTTGCACATCTAGCAGATTGTCATATAGGATCTTGGAGAGATGAAAAACTAAAGCATTTGAATACAGAGGCGTTTCTTAAAGCAACTCAAATGTGCATGGATAAAAAGGTTGATTTTATTCTTATATCAGGAGACTTGTTTAATACTTCTCTGCCTTCTGTTGATAATCTAAAAACAATTGTTGGAAGATTAAAGGAATTAAAAGACAATAATATTCCAGTTTATATTATTGCTGGCTCTCATGATTTTTCTCCATCAGGCAAAACAATTCTAGATGTTCTGGAAAAAGCTGATTTAGTAAGGAATGTATTTCAAGGAGAAGTTGAGGAAGGTAAACTAAAGCTAAAATTCACAATTGATGAAAAAACAGGAGCAAAAATAACAGGAATAATAGGCAAGAAAGGAATGTTGGACAGAACATATTATGAACAATTAGATAAAACCGATCTAGAAAAAGAAGATGGCTACAAGATTTTTATGTTTCATACTGCTTTGAGTGAATTCAAACCAAAAAATCTTGAACAAATGGAGTCTGCTCCACTATCATTTTTACCAAAAAACTTTAATTATTATGCAGGAACCAAAAAATCTTGAACAAATGGAGTCTGCTCCACTATCATTTTTACCAAAAAACTTTAATTATTATGCAGGGGGGCATGTTCATTATATTTTTAATAAAAAAGAACCTAATTATGGTATGATAGCTTATCCAGGTTCTTTAAGTCCAACTAATTTTAAGGAGCTAGAAGAAGGTACTCATGGTTTTTATTTTGTTGATAATGACAAAATAGAGTTTGAGAACATACAAGTTTATAATGTTTTTTCTATAAATATTGATTGTGAGAACAAAACTCCTCAAGAGGTTGAGGAGGAAATCAAAAAGGAAATAGAAGATAAAGAGTTCATAAATACAATAGTAACCATAAGGTTACAAGGTTGTCTAAAACAAGGAAAGCCTTCTGACATTAACTTTAAAGAAATATTTTCTATGCTTTATGATAAATCAGCTTATTTTGTTATGAGAAACACATCTGCTTTAACATCAAAAGAATTTCAGGAAGTTGAGATTAATGTAGAGCCAAGTGAAAATATGGAAGAGGATTTAATCAAAGAGCATGTTGGACAGGTGCCTCTATTTGGATTAGATAAAGAAAAAGAGACAGAGTTAACAAAAAGATTAATGAGGATACTTCAGCAGGAAAAACAAGAAGGAGAAACAAGAGCTGTTTTTGAAGAAAGAATCAAAAAAGATTTAAATATAATATTAAAACAACTAGGGATCTGAAATGATTGACCTATCAAAACTAGAGCAAATATTGAAAGATTCTTGGAGTAAAGAAACTAGCTCTGACCCAGATAATTGGTCACCAGAAAATCCTGCTTGGGGACAATGCGCAGTTACATCATTAATTGTTAATGATTGTTTAGGAGGAGAAATTGTTTGGGCTCCAGCCATTCTTCCTAATGGAAAGGAGATATCACACTATTTTAATAAAATAAATGGAAAAGAAATTGATCTAACAAGGGAACAATTCCCATCTGGAACAAAGATTCCTCTAGGCATTCCGAAATCAAAACAATTTTCAACAACAAGGGAGTATATTCTTTCTTATCCTGAAACTCAAAGAAGATATGAAATATTAAAACAAAAGGTCCAAAAGGCTTTAGAACTCACTTAATGTCTTAACCTTACTATATCTTACAATTGTTGTAGTACCTTCTTTACCACCTGTTATTTTTTCTAAAGAAACAAATCTTCCTTTTTCTAGTTTATCTATCTTTCTCTGGAATGTTTTGTAGCTGCTTTTGCCACCTTGTTTTTGGTATATTGTAAATAACTCTCCAATTTTTAATCCACTATTTACTTTTATTAAATCAAGCAGTGCATGTAATTCATCATCCAAATCAGTACTTTTTTTGATTGAGAAATCATCTAATTTTTTGATAGCATTCTGAACATGTTTTATTGTTATCTTTTTGCTGCTTTCATCTTCTGCTAAATTTCCTGCTTCTCTCATTAAATATAAACCAGACCTTATGTCTTCTAATTCTGCTGTTTTTTTAACAACAAGCTCAAATGCATCATCTTGCCATACACCAGGAACAAATGCATACTGCATTCTCTGCTTTAGTATGTCTCTTGTTTCAGCCTCAGAATATGGTCTAAAATGCAGGGTTTCTGCAATTAATCTTGATTTTAATCTTGAATCTAAGTTAAAAATCCAGTCTTTGTGATTTGTTATCATAAGAATTGTTTTTCTGTAGATTTCTTCCAAGATAGAATAAAGAAAATCTAAGTCCTCTGCTTTGTCTATTTCATCAAAACAGAAAACAACTGATTTCTTGTTTAATTGCTCTTTTATTACCTTAAAAAGCTCGTTTGATTTTTTGTTTTGGGTAAATCTATACTCAAGCTGATCGCATAACTCAAGCATTATTTTATATGTAGTATTTTTTTGCCAACAATTGACATAAATTGGAATTACTGAATCTGTTTTTTCTTCTAATTCCTGAAAAATATGTTTGCATGCAACTGTTTTTCCAACTCCTGATGAGCCATAAATCAATAAATTTTTGCCATTTCTTTTTGAGAACAAAGGTTTTATACAGCTGGCAATATAATGCTGTTCATTTTCTCTATGAGGAATTAATTTAGGGATATAATCATAATCTAGTGCAACAGTGTCTCTAAAAAGACTTTCCTCAGAACCTAGCATGTTGTCAAATATTCCCATAGTCCACTTTAATTTAGAACAAGGCTTTATTTAAACCTTTCTACAAATCTTCTTTAAACCATTCATATAGGGTTGTAAAACAGCAGGAATTTTTATTGAGCCGTCTTTTTGTTGATAATTTTCTAAAATAGCTAACATTGCTCTTGAAGTAGCTAGTGCTGTATTATTCAAAGTGTGAACAAAGCCTTTTGCAGGAAGGCCTTCTTTTTCTCTATACTTAATGTTTAATCTTCTTGCTTGATAATCAGTGCAATTAGAATTAGATCCAATCTCTCTATATTTGCCATCTGCCATATAAACCTCTACATCATATTGTTTTGCAGCTCTTTTGCCTACTTCTGCAGAACACATCTCAACAACTCTATATGGCAGTTTTAGAGCTTTGTAAATATCTTCACAATTTTTTTGCAATTCTTCAAAATATTTCCAGCTGTCTTCTGGTCTGCAGAAAATGAACTGTTCAACTTTATTGAATTGGTGCATTCTAAAGAGTCCTTTTGTATATTTACCATGAGAGCCAACTTCTTTTCTAAAACAAGGTGAGAAAGCAACAATCTTTAACGGCAGATCTGCTTCATTAAATGTTTCATTCATAAACATTGCTGCAATAGGATGTTCTGCTGTTGCTATTAAGTAAAGATCCTCCCCATCTATTTTGTACATTACCTCTTCAAAATCCTCTAAAGAAGTGGCGCCTTCGTAGGCTTTTTTGTTCATCATAAAAGGAGGCTCTATTAATCTGTAACCTCTCTTCATAAGAAAATCAATTGCAAACCTCTGTAAAGCATGATCTAATAAGGCTAATTCATCTCTCAAATAAACAAAACCTGATCCAGCAACTTTAGCTGCCTTCTGCCTATCAATTAACCCTAAATTTTCTGCTAATTCTAGATGATCCTTTGGCTTGAATTTGAACTCAGGTATTTTGCCATCTTTGTATATCACTTTATTATCTGATTCTGATTTGCCCAAAGGCACGCTTTTATCCAGAATATTTGGAAAGCTTAACAAATAGAATCTGATTTTCTCTTTTAGAAGATTTATCCTTTCTTCTGCTTCTTTGATTTTTATGGGGAGGTCTTTTGCTTCCTTGATTTTAGCTTTAATATCTTTGCCTTGTTTTTTTAGCTTATTTATCTCCAGTGCAATTATATTTCTTTTGTGTCTTAAATCTTGAAGCTTTTGTAATAATGCTCTGTATTCTTTGTCTTTTTTAAGAAGATCATCTACCCAGCTTAGTTTTTCTTTTTCCCCTCTTTTTTTGAGGCTCTCCTTAACTATCCTAGGACTCTGCCTCACCAGGTTGATATCAAGCATACTGAAATTAAAACAAAGAGAATTTATAAAGCTTTTGGCATCTCCTAAAAACAGAGTTTTTGAGGTGATGAGAAATCCGATGTTAAATAAAGTGACCAAGCATTATTTCTGCTAATCCCTGTTATGCGTTTTTTCTGTAAGAAAAAATGCTGAAGCGAAGCAGAGGCAGTGTGGCGCAGGGCAAAGTTTAATATCTATATGATTCTGGAATAGTATATGGTGGAGAAGGCAGTGGTGATTGCATTGGTTTAATAGGATATTTTCTTACTAACTTCATTATCTCTTCAAAATTAGCTAAAGTTTCTTGTGCCTTTTTCCAGCTTTGAGAATCTTTTAATTTTTCTTCTATTGTTTTCATAAATCCTATTAGACACAGCTAATATAAAAAAATTTTGCCCCAGTAATTTATAATCTAAAAGAGTTATTAATAAAAATCCAAAACCCTGAAACTGCCAAATTTTGGCTCTAGAAGCCTTCTCCCCTTAAAATTTAATAGAAAACTATTTAAATAAAGCCAGTTTTCTTTTTAATAAAGAAAAGAGCTTTTTCTGCTCTGATTAAACTAAAAATAGCCTAAAAACCTTTGAAAATGACACCAGAAAAAGAATATACAGCAGAGAAGATTCAAGTACTTACAGGTCTAGAAGGTGTCAGAAAAAGGCCTGCTATGTATATAGGCAGTACTGGTGTAGCAGGATTACATCATATTGTGTATGAAGCCATAGATAATGCTATTGACGAAGCTTTAGCAGGTTTTTGTACTAAAATTAAAGTTATAATCCACAAAGATGGCAGCATTACTGTAATTGATAATGGAAGAGGGATTCCAACTGAGATTCATCCTAAATTCAATAAACCTGGAGTAGAGCTAGTGATGACAAAGCTCCATGCAGGTGCTAAGTTTGAAAGAAAAACCTATAAGGTTGCTGGTGGTTTGCATGGAGTTGGTATATCTGTTACAAATGCTTTGTGTGAATGGCTAGAAGTCAAAGTAAAAAGAAATGGTAAGATTTATTATCAGAAATACGAAAGAGGTAAGCCTGTAACAGAATTAAAGATACTTGGAGAAACAAATGAAACAGGAACTGAAATAAGATTTCTGCCTGATAAACAAATCTTTGAAACAATAGATTTTCATTTTGATACCTTATCAGCAAGATTAAGGGAGCTTGCTTTCCTCAACAAAGGCTTGGAAATAACAATAGAGGACGAAAGAGAAAACAAGAAACATGAGTTCAAGTATGATGGAGGAATTATTCAGTTTGTTGAGCATTTAAACAAAAACAAAAAACCATTACATAAGGTCATTTATTTGAAAAAGAGGAAAAATGATGTTGAAATAGAGGTTGCCTTACAATATAATGAAGGTTATACAGAAAATATTTTCTCTTATGCAAACAATATCAATACTCCAGATGGTGGAACACATTTATCAGGTTTTAGAGCTGCACTAACAAGATGCATAAATAATTATGCTCAAAGAAATAATCTTGCAAAAGGTATTAACTTAACATCAGAGGACATGAGAGAAGGTTTAACAGCTGTTATTTCTGTTAAACTTCCAAATCCTCAGTTTGAGGGTCAGACAAAAGCTAAGCTAGGAAATTCTGAAATAAAAGGGATTGTTGATTCTGCTATAACAGAGGAATTAAACTATTATTTAGAAGAGAATCCTGATAAAGCAAGAATCATTGTTAATAAAATAGTTAATGCAGCAAGAGCAAGAGAGGCTGCAAGAAAAGCAAAAGAGTTAACAAGAAGAAAGGGTTTATTAGAGGGTTCAACTTTACCTGGTAAATTGGCTGATTGTTCTGAAAAAGATCCTGCTAAATCTGAGCTATATGTTGTAGAAGGAGATTCAGCAGGAGGATCAGCTAAACAAGGGAGAGACAGAAAAACTCAAGCTATTTTGCCATTAAGAGGAAAAATTCTGAATGTTGAAAAGGCAAGACTAGACAAAATACTAAAAAACAAGGAAATACAAATTTTGATATCAGCAATAGGAACAGGTATTGGGGATGATTTTGATATTAAAAGAGCAAGATATCATAAAATTATTATAATGACTGATGCTGATGTTGATGGAGCACATATAAGAACCCTTTTGCTTACATTCTTCTACAGATATATGAGACCATTAATTGAAGCAGGTTATTTGTATATTGCACAACCTCCTTTGTATAGAGTTACTAAAAATAGACAAACAACTTATGTTTATTCTGATGAAGAATTAGAAGAATTTCTTAAAAAAATTGGAAGAGAAAGTGTAACTTTACAAAGATACAAAGGTTTGGGAGAAATGAATCCTACACAACTATGGGAAACAACAATGAATCCTGAAAATAGAATTATTAAACAAGTAACTTTGGAAGATGCAATTGAAGCTGATAAGATCTTCACTATTCTAATGGGTGATCAAGTAGAACCAAGGAGAAGGTTTATAGAAGAACACGCAAAAGAGGTGATTAATCTAGATGTTTGAGAAGTTAATAAAAGGAATAAGAGATGAATTAGAAAGCTGCAAAAGACCTTTATTCTTTTTTCATGATGATCCAGATGGTTTAGCTAGTTTTCTTTTGCTTTATAGATTTATTAGAGAAGGGAAAGGAATTGTTGTTAAAAGCCATCCCAATATTGATATGAAATTTTTAAGAAAAGTAGAAGAATATAGTCCAGATAAGATTTTTGTTCTTGATATTGCCAATATTGAACAGGATTTTATTGATGCAGTTCATGTTCCTGTTGTGTGGATTGATCATCATGATTTGGTTGAAAGAGATAAAGTAAAGTATTTTAATCCAAAATTAGAAGATCCTAAAGCTGTAACACCTGTGACTTATTTCTGTTATAAGGCTGTTGAACAGGACATGTGGTTAGGAATGATTGGTTGTGTTGGAGATTGGTATTTGCCTGATTTTTACAAACAGTTTAGTGCTCAGAATGCTGATTTATTGCCAGAGAAAATAAACAATGCAGAAGATGCGCTTTTTAAAACAAAATTGGGTAAGTTAATAAGAATTTTTTCCTTTGTTTTAAAAGGAAAAACATCTGATGCGATGAAATGTGTTAAAGTTTTGACAAGAATAAATGATCCCCGTGCTATTTTAGAACAGAGCACACCTGCTGGTAAGTTTATTTACAGAAGATTTGATAAGATTAATCAGAGATATGAAGAATTATTAAGTGATGCTTTAAAGAATTCTAAAAAAGACAGAAAAATGATTGTGTATACATACAAAGAAGCTAGAATGAGTTTTACTGGAAATTTAGCAAATGAGTTATTGCATAGGTATCCTGAGAATTTAATCTTAGTTGCAAGGGAGAAATCAGGAGAAATGAGAGGTTCTTTAAGGTCAAGAAAAATATCTTTAACAGAACTATTGCCAAAGGCCTTATGTGGTGTAGAAGGATATGGAGGAGGCCATGAACATGCTTGTGGTGCCAATGTTAAAGTAAATGATTTCAAAAAATTTGTCGAAAATATAAAAAAAGAACTGTAAAATGTATCCTCATACACATTTTATCTTTGCTTTAATAGCTGCTCTGATTGGTTTAAAATTGGATTTAATTAACTTATATTTGGCAGTTGTTTTAGTCTTATTTTCTGTATTATTAGATATTGATCATTTATTATTATATCATTCTATAAAGAAAGACTGGAATCTAAAAAGGTGTTGGAACACTTGCATAGCAGAAGACTATAAGAGAGAAAGAATGGTGTTCCATTGCATATATTTTGTTATTTTGTTAATTATGATTTCAGCAATACTTTATTTGATGAAATCTAGTTGGAGTTATGTTTTAGTAGCAGGATATTTTCCACATTATTTTTTAGACCATTTACATCTTCATTTAAGAAGAAAAAAATATAAGTTTTCTAAAATTAAGATATTTGGTTTGATTATGCATTTACATAAGTTTGAATTATTGCTTGATTTTCTCAGTTTAATTGTCTTAATATTGATATTGCTCTGGTAAATTTTATAAATCAATTGTTATATCCTTTTAATGTGCGCAGATGGTCTAATGGCATGACAATGGCCTTCCATTTCGAAAGCAGGCTTGTGTAATGCTCTAAAAAGCTTTGCTTTTCGAAGCAAGCCATTTATCCGGGTTCGAATTAGCAAAGTAAGCTTTGCTTTGAAAGTCCCGGTCTGCGCATAACCCTTTTCAAAGCCATGATCATTTAAAGAATCTTTAGTAAAATTTATATAACATCACTCTCCTCATAGAAGGGTCAAGAATATGAAGAAAAATCTTGAAGATATATGTGAATTTGCCAAGCCATTAAAAGATAGTGGCAAATACTATTGCTCTTTTTCAGGAATTATTTGCCACAGGGCACATGAGTATGAAACCTGTGGATTTAGGCTAAGAGCTATTTACTTAAAAACGCAAAAACAAATTAAATTATAGAATTATATAAGAAAAGATATATAAACTAAATCCTATTTTCTCTAGAGCATGGCAGAAAATATTGAGTTAAAAAAAATTTCTGATGTAATTTGGGAAATACCTAAAACAGGCAATATGAATGTCCCTACAAGAATTTTTGCTTCTGAAAAATTATTAGAAAAGATGAAGCTGGATAGAACTTTAGAACAAGGGAGAAATGTTGCTTGTTTGCCAGGAATTTACAAACATGCTATTATTTTGCCAGATGGTCATGAGGGATATGGATTTCCTATTGGAGGAGTTGCTGCACTAGATTATGAAAAAGGAGGAATATCTCCAGGCGGTATTGGTTATGATATTAATTGTGGTATGAGACTATTAAGAACTAATCTTAAAAAAGAGGATATTTATCCCAGGATTAAAGAACTGTTAGAGAGCTTGTTTCAGCATGTTCCTGCAGGATTAGGTAGCTCAAATATCAGAGTTACAAAAGATGTATTGCTTGGTGTTCTTAATAAAGGAGCTAAATGGGCTGTTGAAAATGGTTATGGTAATGAGGATGATCTAGAATTTTGTGAGGAAAATGGGAGTATGTCAACTGCTGATGCATCAGCTGTTTCTGAAAAAGCCAAAAGCAGAGGACTTAAACAGCTTGCTACTCTTGGTAGTGGAAACCATTTTCTTGAGGTTCAGTATGTTGATAAAATATTTGATAAAGAAGTAGCAAAGGTTTTTGGAATAAAAGAGGAAGGACAAGTAACTTTAATGATCCATTGTGGAAGCAGAGGCTTAGGACATCAGGTTTGCTCAGATTATTTAAGAGAAATGGAAAGAAGATTGCCTGAAATTGTTGCTAAAATACCTGACAAAGAGCTAATTTATGCGCCTTCTGGGCATGAACTTTGTGAAAAATATCTAAAAGCAATGTCAGCTGCTGCTAATTTTGCATGGTGCAATAGACATATTATTGGTCATCAGTGTAGACTAGCTTTTTCAAATATTTTTTCTGATGTAAAACTTGAAACTGTTTATGATGTTGCTCATAATATTGCAAAAATAGAAGAACATAAGATAGATGGAGAAGTTAAAAAAGTGTTTATGCATAGAAAAGGAGGAACAAGGGCATTTGGTCCTGGAGGAAAAGAAATTCCTGAAAAATATAGAGATGTTGGCCAGCCGATTATTATTCCTGGCTCTATGGGAACTGCCTCTTATGTTTTAGTTGGTACAAAAGAAGGAATGGAGATCAGTTTTGGTAGTACAGCTCATGGTGCTGGAAGAACAATGTCAAGACATCAAGCACTAAAGCAATACAGAGGAGAGAAATTAAAAAGAGAATTAGAGGAAAGAAAAATTTTTGTTAGATCTGCTTCTTGGAAAGGTATTGCAGAAGAAGCTCCTGGTGCTTATAAGGATATTGAAGAGGTTGTTGATGTAAGCCATAAAGCAAATATTGGTAAAAAGGTAGTTAGATTAAAGCCAATAGGTGTTATTAAAGGATGAAACCTTATGAATTTTTAGAGCATACAGCTGATGCAAAATTTAGAGCTTATGGCAAAACTTTAGAGGAAGCATTTCAGAATGCAGCTTATGCTATGACAGATGTTATAACTGATCATACAAAAATCAAGCCTGTTATAGAGAAAACAATTTCTGTAGAATCAGAAAATAAAGAAGCATTGCTTTATGATTTTTTAGAGCAGTTTCTTATTCTGCTTGACAGCGAGGGTTTTATATTGAACAAAATAGAGGAGGTAAAGATGCAAAATAATAAAATTACAGCAAAAATTATTGGGGACAACCATCCAGAAGAATATAATATAGAAACTCACATTAAAGCAGTTACTTATGAAGAGATGTTTATTAAAAAAGAAAAAGATCAGTGGATTGTGCAGGTTATTGTTGATATTTAGATCTTTAAGCTCACAACTTTACTAATGCCATGGTCTGTCATACTGATTCCATAAAGAGAATCAGCTTCTGATATAACTGCATCATTATGGCTTATTAAGATGTATTGAGCTTTTTGGCAGTATTTTCTTATCAATAATGCAAATTTTTCTGAGTTGTGTTTATCAAGAGCTGCATCCACTTCATCCAAAATATAGAATGAAGCTGGCTGATATTCTTGTATAGCAAATATAAAAGCAAGTGTTGTAAGTGTTTTTTCTCCTCCTGACAGGCTTCTTAAATCAATATATTTATTAGAAGTAATTTTAACTTTGATTGTCATTCCTCCTTCAAATGGATTTTGAGGATTTTCTAGTTGCAAGTATGCATTTCCTTTTTTTGTTAGTGTTGAGAATATTCTCTGGAAATTTTCATTTACTGCGTTGAAAGTCTGCATAAATAAACCAGATTTCTTTTTCTCAAGTTCCTCCATCATTTTGAGAATATCTTGTTTTTCTTTTTCTATTTTCTCTTTCTTTTCAAGTAATGCATCATACTCTTTAACAACCGCGTCATATATTTCTAGTGACTTTAAGTTAACAGAGCCTAGCTGTTCTTTTAATTTTTCAAATTTTGTTATCTCCCTTTTTAACTCATCTTCTGATTTATTTGTTATTAGTCTTACTCCTTTGTATTGCTCGAAATCCTGCTCAAGTCCTGCTAACTCAGCATTAATCTTTGCCAAATCTAATGAAATGAGATTGTTTTTGCTTTCTATTTTCCTCATTTCTTCTAATATTGAATCTGTCTTAATCTCGTTCTTTTGTATTATTTCATTTTCTTTTGTTCTTTTATTGAATAATTCCTTAAATTTAGAATAAAACATTGCTGCTTTTTTCTCTTTTTCAGCAAGCTGTTTGTTCTCATTTGAGATTTTTTTATTTAACTGAGAAATCTCTTCTTCAAATTCTTGTTTATATTTTTCATTTTGTTTGATGATTTTTTCTGTATTTAATTTCTCAGCCAGAAGCATGTCATTTATTTGTATGTCAATATTCTTTATTTCAGCATCCATTTTTATTATCTCCTCTGTTATTGTTGTTTTCTGCTGTTCAAAAGTATTTAACTCAGCCAATAATGCAGGATCTCTTAGTTGAGCAATTTGGTTTCTTAACTCCTGTTTTTTTATTTTTAGATTTGCTAACTCTTTGTTTTGTTCAAGAATTCTTTCTTTTATTTTCTCAAATTCTTTATCTACATCATTAAGCTTACTTTTTAGTCTTTGTTTTTCTTGAGTAGAAGCTTCTATGTCAGCACTATCAAGATGCAAGCTTTTTTCTGTTTTGATTATTTCTCCCTCTAAGTTAGCCTTTTTTTGCCTTAATTCATTTATTTTTTGTTCATTCTCTAGTTTTCTCTTTTCTAATGTATCAATTAGTTTTTGAATTTGACTTATTTTTGATCTTTGTTGTTCTAATTCTTTGAGTGTATCTTGTTCTTTAAAACCAGATGCTTTTATTTTTCTAAAACCACCATGCATCACTCCTGATATCTCTGCTACATCTCCATCTAAAGTAACATATTTTGCTTTGTTTATTCCTAGTTTTCTCGCTGTTTCAATATTTTTTACAATAATTGTATTTGCAAACACATAAGAAAATGCTTTTTTGAATTTTGGATCAAAGCTTACTAAATCAAGAGCCAAGCCATAAACTGAGTTGGTTTTTTTGGCTAAATTCTTAATATTTTGAGGAGTTTCTTTTGCCTGTATTTTGTTTAAAGGGATAAATGTTGCTGTTCCTAGTTTGTTCTTTTTTAAGTAATTTATGCACTGGTTTGCTGTTTTGTCATCCTCTACTATAATGCTGTTTAATCTTTGTCCAGCTGCTACTGATAAAGCTGTGCTGAACTGAGAGTCTACTTTTCCTAAGCTGGAGAGTGTTCCATATATGCCTTTTATTCCTGATTTTAGCAATGCTCTTATAGGGGCAGGTCCTAAAGATGTTTGCTCTGCTGTCATTGCTCTTGCTTCTAATTTAGCTAGGACCTCATTTAATTTTAGAAGTTGTTTTCTATTATTAACAAGCTGTAAAGCTAAAGAAGAATCTTCATTTAATAGCTTATTCAGTTCTGAAGTAAGTTCTTTGAATAATTGCTTTTTCTTTTTTAGCTCATTTAACTGGCTAGAGTGCTCTTTTTCAATTAGTTTCACTTTTGCTATTTTTGAATCAATGCTGTTTATTTCAAATTCTAGTTTATCTTTCTCTCTTAAGAGATTCTGCTGTTGTTCTATTAGAGAATTAACGTATTTTTGTTTTTCTTCTATTTTCTTATCTAAGTTTTCAACCTCAGCTTCAATAGTAGATGTTGCATCAAGCTTATTGTCTGCTTTAAATTTAGCTAGCTTGTTTTCAAGCTCTTTCTTTTGCTTTAGTTTCTTGTTTTTATCTTTAATTAATTCTGCTTTTTGAGAATTCAGATTTTCGATTTTTTCATCTATTTCTTTTAAGCTTAATTTAAGTTGCTCTTTTCTTTGTTCAATTTTTGCTATCTCGTTTTTGCAAGAATTTAATCTTGTTTTCGCAGATGCAATACTTACTTTAAGATTCTCTATTTCTTTTCTGAGGTTAAGCTGTTCTACTTCTCCTTTTTCCTCTATTTCTTTTGTTATACTATCAATTATTTCCTTTCTTTTTGCTATATCTTCTTTTAACTTGTTTATTTGCGACTGCTGCTTATTTATTAATTCCTTATTTTTGTTTAATTTTGCTTGCAGTTCATTTTTTGATTTTAGTCTTTTTTGAATTTGTAAATTCAGGTAAGAAGCTCTATTTTGTGTGATTGCATCACTCATCTCTTTATATTTTAATGCTTGGTCCCTGTCTTTTTTCAATTCTTTAAGATATGTTTTTCTTTCTGTTAAAATGATTTCTGCTTCTTTTAATTTAGCATCTGTTTTTTCTAATTCATGTAAGGCTTTTTGTTTTTTTTCTTCATAAACTGCTATATCTGAGATTTCTTCTAAAATCATTCTTTTTTGCAAAGGAGATAGTTCAACAAATTTTGTAACATCTCCTTGCAGAACAATATTATGACCATCAGGGTCAATCCTTGCTAGTGCTAATAAGTCTAAAACTTGTTGTCTTGTTCTTACTTTGTCGTTTATTTTATATGTGCTTTGTCCATTTTGTTTCACTATTCTTGTTATTTTAACTACATCATCATCTGTTGGAAATATTTTTTGGCTATTGTCAAAGAAGATAGATACTTCTGCTTTTTTTGCTGGCTCTTTATGCTTGCCTCCATTGTATATTAAACCAGAACCTTTCTCTGCTCTTAGACTTTTTGTTGAGCTTTTACCCAGAACAAAGCATATAGCATCTCCTATGTTGGATTTTCCTGATCCATTTGGTCCTAGGATGCAGTTAAATCCTCTGTCAAATATCAATTCAGTGTGGTTGGCAAAGGATTTAAAACCATGCATCACTATTTTCTTAATGTAAGTCATAACCGTAGCCAGTTAACGTCTAAGGGAGATGCGCTCGCAACAGAGTTGCTCGTTTAGTCCCCCTGGTTAACCTTTACCTCCATTTCTTTTAGTCTGTCCATAAGTGTTAAAGAAGCATTTAGTGTGTTTATTTCATTTATATCTATTTTGTATTTTCCATAATCTAGTCTAGCTTTACACCTAGGGCATACTTTTGGCAGTTTTTCATCCCTTGTCAGCCAACTATACTGGCATTTTTTACATTTTATTAACATTTTGGTATAGTAGGTATAATAATAAGTATAGTAAGTGATTTATAAAGATTTATTTTAATTGTAGAGTGGTGGTTAAAATGAATATACTTTTTAGTTAGCCATTATTCAACCCTTTTAGTCTAGAACATAGCTTATAAATAACAAAAAGGAAAAAAATTAATTAAAAAATAGATAGAATGCTTTTTCTTATCCTTCTTTAACTATCTCGCTACCCTTTTGAAGCAAGGTTACATTTCTGGCTTGTTTTCCTCGCTCTGTTTCAGCAGGATCAAATAATACCCTATCATTTTCACGTATAAATTTGCCTTGTCCTACAGCAGAGCTATGCACAAAATAATCTGCTCCGTCTTCTCCTTTAATAAAGCCGTAACCTTTCCTCATATTAAACCATTTTACTGTTCCTTCCATTTAATCCTCCTCTAAAATAATACAATAAAGAAAGAGCTTAACTCTTACTTATGTATTATTTTGAATCTAATAAGCTATATTAAACTAATGATATATAAAACTTCCTATATAACAAGTTTTTTGATTTAAAACTCACCCAATTTTCTTTGCTTTTTCTTCTCTGCAATTGCTTTATAACAACTCCAACTATGTCTGAAAATATTAGAGTATTTTTTGTAATTTTTCTTGAGAAATTCTTGAGTAATGGGATCTGCAGGATATCCTGAACCAATTGACTCTTTTATCTTTTCCTGAATTTTCTTTATCTCCTTGTCTCTGATAACTTTGGCAATAATAGATGCAGCAGAAACAATTACATACTTTAAATCTGCTTTATGTTCAGCTTTAACAATAACATCTTTATTGCTTAGATACTTTTTAAGATAAGATGTATATGCTTTAATATTTGGAGATGGACAGTCAAGCATTACTCTATCAGGTTTTAAAGCATTAATTAATTCAGCTGATTTTCTTGCTTCAAGCCAATTTAAATTTAAACCATCATGACCCTGAACTGCTTTGTCAATCTCTTGAGGCGGAACAACAATTACTTTGTATTTTTTGATTACTTTTTTTAATTTGCCAAAGAATTCTGCTCTTCGCTTTGGTGTCAATAGCTTAGAATCTTTAAGCTTTAATCTAGTTAATTTATCCAACTCCTTTTCATCTATTAAAACAGCACAGATTACTAAAGGACCAATACATGGACCTCTTCCTGCCTCATCTATACCTAATACTTTCATTTTAGTTAGAATATTATTTAATATTAAAAACTTTACTCAAAAACAATAATTTTATAAATCCTATTTTTCTCCATCTGCTTATGCCCAAGGAAAGATTACTAAAAAGCAAGAAAAAGCAATGGCACCAAATACTAGCTCCAAAACTCTTTGGTAACCAGGTTTTGGGTGAGAGTTTGGTATATGATGTGAATCTATTGATAGGAAAAAACATAAAAGTCAATTTAATGAATTTAACAAAAGATCCAAAGAGATCAAATGTTAATCTTACATTTAAGGTGGAGAGTGTAAAGGAGAACAAAGGAATTACAAAAATAATTGGCTATGAAATCATACCTGCCACTGTCAAGAGACTAGTTAAAAGAAACAGAAATAAAATAAATCTCTCATTTGTATGTTCAACATCTGACAATATGCAGATAAGAATAAAGCCTTTAGTGATAACAAAAGCTAAAACAAAAGGCTCTGTGTTAACATCTTTAAGAAAAGCTATTATTGATGAACTGTCAAAACTTGTAAATTTACTAAACTTTGAAGAGTTTATGATGCAGGTAATTGCTCATAAACTGCAGACAAATCTGAAAAAACAATTAAAAAAGATCTACCCTATTAAAAATTTTGAAATAATATATATCAAACTGGAGAAAGAAAGCAAAGAGGTCAAAAAAGAGACAAAAACTGCTGCTAAAGAAGAGAAAGAAAAGACAAAAACAGAAGAAAAATCTGAAAAAACTGAAACAAAAAAAGAATCTGTTGAAAAACAGGAAGTTAAAGAAGAAAAAGTTGAAGAAGTTAAGAAGGAATAAATTTTTAAAAAAAGAGTTCTTTTTTCATAATATGCAAAAGGTAATTGGAAGAGGTGCAGAAGCTATCATATACAAAGATGGCTCTGCTGTAATAAAAAGCAGGATAGAGAAAAATTATAGGCTGGCTGAGATAGACAAAAGGCTAAGAAAATATAGGACAAGAAGAGAGGCAAAGATATTGGATAAATTAAAAGCAATTAATTTTCCTGCACCTAAATTATTAAGTTTTTGTGATAAAGAGATGTTAATTGAGATGGAACATGTAGAGGGAGAAAAACTAAGAGATATTTTAAATGAAGGAAATTGTATCAATCTGTCTAAAGATTTAGGAAAGAAAATAGCCATTCTACATAATAATGGAATAATACATGGTGATCTAACAACTTCAAACATGATTTTAAGGAACAATGATCTGCATTTTATTGATTTTGGATTAAGCTTTTTCTCAGATAAAATAGAGGATAAAGCAGTTGATTTGCATTTATTGAGGCAAGCTTTGGAAAGCAAACACTACCTAATATGGAAAAAGTGTTTTGATGCTATTTTGGATGAATATAGTAAAAATAATCCCCAATATAATGAGATTTTCAACAGGTTAAAAAAAGTTGAATCGAGGGGAAGGTACAAGAAAAAAGCTATTTAATCGAGGAGTTGTGACAAAAGATTTATATACTCTTATGTTTTTCTTTTATAAATTGCCTCGATAACAGGGGCATTTTAAAGATAAAGGGGTGGAAAATAAAATGGGAAAAATAATTGCAAAAGGAGTTGTTAAAAGAAAGCCAGGCTACCTTTACTATGTAGATGCTAAAGGTAATGTCTGCGAAGCTAAGATGGCTAGAGGCGGTAAGAAAAAGAAGAAGAAAAAGAAATAAGTGGAGCTGTTTCTTTTTTATTTTATTTTTTATTTCACAATTCCAACAACCTTCTAAAAAACAAATAAATTTTCTGGAAAATATTCACATTTACAAGAGAAAGCTCAAAACTCTTGCTAACAGAATATTCTTTGTTGTTCTCATCTAAATATCTTATTGTTAGATTGAAAATATTTTTGCCTGGTTTGAGATCATTAGCTTTAAGATTGAATATTATGTTTTGTGTTTTATTAAGTTCAGCTAAGTTTAGTTTTTTGTTTCCAAGATTAATTGTAATGTTTTTAGGAATTGATTTTGATTCTTTTTCTAAAGTAAATGAAATTGTATATTTTTGATTAAAACTTACATTTAAAGGAAAATTAAGATCAGTAATATTGATTTTTGGAATATCCAAAATTTCTAGATCAGGAAAGATTGTTTTTGATATTTCTTTGTTTATTGCTATTATTCTTACTCTCTTTAGTTGTTCTGTAATATTAAAGCTGAATGTCTTTTCTTGGGCTATGCCTAAATTAAATATTTTACAATCTTTTTCTAGACATACACTGATGTTTTCCAGATAGATGTTTCCTTTATTTTTAATTTCGCAATTAAGAACTGGTTTTTCATATAAATACTGCCTTTTTTTATCTGAGCTGCAGTTAAGATAAATTTCTTTGCTATAAACCTTTTTCTCTTCTTCTTGTAGCTGCTTAAATAATTTATTTATTTCTTCAAAACTAAAAACATCATCTTTTGCAGAAGATTTGAACTCAGTTTTAGCTGTTGCATTTCTTTCTGAAAATAATTGTAAAGGAAAGGTATATATGTAGTTCTTTTGTAGATTTTTTGTTAAATTAATTATCCAATAAACCTGTTTTTTTGATTTAGGAGGTAATAAGATTCTTTTTTCTTTATTTAACACACTTATTTGGGATGGGGCTGCAAGAGTTAGTGTGGTTGCTATATAATAATTATTAGGATTTGTTATTGTTGCTTTTACTAAATTAAATGAACCAAAACCAACACTGTCCTCTATCATCTCCAAATTCAGATCCAACAAAGGTTTCACATTCCCAATTTGTTCTGTTACATCTGCCTTCATTTCCAAAGATGATGCTACTAAGTTAATATTCCTGCCTGTCCATTCATATCTTGTACTACTCTCATTACCTGATAGACCATAGTTTAGCAAAACATGAGAAGCATCTATGCTGTTAAACTCGCCATAAGTTGGATCTACATCTATCCAGCCATAATCAGGAAAATAAACTCTTGCCCAAGCATGCCAATTAAAACCTTTTAGTTGAGGTAAATTTGAATAAGAGATTCCTGAAATATATTGAGCAGGAATTCCTAATGCTCTTACTAATGCTACAAACAGATTTGTAAATTCATCACATGTTCCTTTTTTATTTTCCAAGACCCCACTTGCTTTTTCTATTCTTTCTGCACAAGATAAATCATAATCAACATTGCTTTTAACAAAATCAAATAATTTGAAAACAACTTGATAAAGATCATCAGAACCTGCTGCTAACTGAGAGGCTGTTGAGATTATTTTAGCATTATCAGAATCAATGAGTGCAGAGGGTTTGGTGTATTGAACATATTCTTCTGGGATATCCTGCAGTGGAAATGGAATTTTAGTTCTTATTTTTTTAATTTTGTTTTCTGTTCTTATTCTGGCTGTTAAATACATTTGGAGTTCCTTTTCTTCTGGAGACTGCCATTCAAATCTCAAAATATTATCTTGTTCTGTTGCTTCAGGAAATGTTTCTAAGAGAATGACTTCTTGTTTGTCTGTATCTTGTGGAAAGAAGTAGAGGTCAGATATTACTTTGTCTATTGAATAACTGCTCTTTGTAGGTGTTAGTGTGATGGTTGAGGATAAGTTAAGATTTAACTCAAGCTGTTTTGCTAGAGAGTAGTCTTCTGCTGATACTAGTTGTAATGATATTAGAATTAACAAGATAGTGATCAATTTTTTCATATTGAATGTGAAAATAGTTTTATTTAAATAGTTTATCAGAATTGTTAAACGAAATGTTTAAAAAAACTCTAAGAATATCTATATTTTAAGCCGCCGTGGCACAACCTGGTATCACTAAATGTGACAGGAAACTGCGCGGGATTGCTATGAGAAATTGTCTATTCTCACTAAGATCCCGTTCCCTTCGGGGTATCTGGGTTCAAAAAAGTGAAGTGTAGACAGAGGGGCAGTTACTACAGAGCTGCTTGCTTTGTTTACATCCGGCTTTTGAAAGTCCCAGCGGCGGCGTTTATTTTAGTAACTTTTATAAACAATCTTTAATCTAATTCTATTTAGCGGGGTGGGGCAGTCTGGAGTGCCCGGAGGGCCCATAACCCTCAGGTCAGAGGTTCAAATCCTCTCCCCGCTATTTTCCAAAAAAAAGGTGAGAAAAATCAAGCTCTATCTAAAACAATTCAAAGGAATTGTTCCTGATAAAGATCTTGAAGCACTGGAAAGATATGGTGATGAATTTTTTGATCTGCATGTTCTAAATATTAATTCTACTCATTTAGGCGGAGGTGTTGCAGAACTTCTTTCAGCCATTGTTCCTTTATTTGATAGAATCGGATTAGAGGCTCAGTGGGAGGTTATGAGTGGGGGAATTGAGTTTTTTAACACAACAAAATATTTCTACAATGGTTTACAAGGACAAGATATCTCACTTGATCAAAGAATAAAACAAAAATTTAAATCTGTAAACAAGCTCAATGCAGTGAGAATGCAAGATATTATAAAAAATGCAGACATTGTCATTATTCATGATCATCAACCTGTTGCTATGATTAATTATGTTGAAAAAAAGCAACCCTGGATTTGGAGATGTCATGCTGATATACATACTCCTGATAGAGATGTATGGAACTTTCTTTTGCCATACATAAATTGTTATGATAAAGTTATTCTTTCAATGGAAAAATACAAGAAAAAAGGTATAAAACCTGTACAAAATATTGTTCATCCTTCAATTGATCCGACTAATGAAAAGAACATGGATATAAGTGAAAAACAGATCAACAAAATGCTCTCAAAACACGGCATTGATAGGGATAGTAAACCAATTATTTCTCAAATTTCTAGATTTGATAAATGGAAGGATCCAATAGGTGTGATCAAAACATTTAGAAAAGTTAGAGAAAAAATTAAATGCAAACTTGTTTTGTTGGGAGAGACTGCTTTAGATGACCCTGAGGGACCTGATATGTACAATTATATTATGAAAGAAACTGCGGATGATCCTGATATTTATGTTATTTCAGAGCACAGCCCATTATTAGTTAATGTTCTACAAAGAGCATCTTCTGTTGTTCTGCAAAAAAGTTTGAAAGAGGGTTTTGCTTTAACTGTTGCTGAAGCACTTTGGAAAGGAACTCCTGTTGTAGGAACACCTCATGGAGGAATTCCTTTGCAAATTATTGACGGTAAGACAGGTTATTTGGCAGAAACAATTGATGAAACAGCTAAAAGAGTAATCAAACTGCTTGAAAATAGAAAGTTAGCAGCAAAACTTGGCAAACAGGGAAAAGAGCATATTAGAAAACATTTCTTAATAACAAGACATGCTTTGGATTATTTGAAGATTTTTAAAGAGGTGTTAAAGAAAAAGGTTTAATCCTTTATCATATGCACATCCATCTGGGGAAATGGAATAACAATGCCTTCTTTCTTGTATCTTTCTTTTAATGCTTTGATGAATTCATGAGCTAATAAATATTTATCAACAAATGTTTTTGCTCTTAAAATAACAGTAAATTTTATAGAAGAATCTCCAAATGTATGATATCTTATAAAGGGTTCAAAATCATGTATTGCTCCTTCAACTGTTTTCTGGCAGTGTTTTGCAACATCTATTGTTACTTTCTCAACTTTGTCTAAGTCTGAGTCATAGCTAACTCCTACCTGAACTAAAACAGCCATTTCTGGCTGAGGAGCATTAAAGTTTGTTATGATTGTTTGGGCAAGTTTTGAGTTTGGAACTACAACAATGTTATTTGGCAAGGTTCTTATTCTTGTTGATCTCCAACCTATGTCCTCAACATATCCTTCCTCACCTGATTCAAGTTTAACATAGTCGCCTATTTTCACTGGTCTGTCAGCTGCAATGTAAACTGCTGAGAAAAAGTTTGATAATGTGTCTTGCAAAGCTAGTGCAATTGCTAAGCCTGCTATTCCTAAACCAGCTAACATTGGTCCAATCTCTATTCCTAGTTTGTCTAAGATAACAAGAATTGCTATTGCATATATTATTAATGCTGAAATTCTGTTTATGAACTTGAATATTGTTTCATCAACAGGTATTTTTGTTTTGTGAGAGATTTCTGTTACATACCAATGCAGAATGGCTTTGATGATTCTTACCAAGATATAGGCTACTACAAGAATAGAGATCATAACAAAAATTTGGTCTATTGAGATACTTGCTATTGTTAAGTCTGATTTTATATATTTTAGAGCATAATAAAGACCTGCCAAAATAATGATCAATCTTAAAGGCCTTTTGAGATGCCTTACTATTTCATCATCAAGTTTTGTAGTTGTGTTTGCTGCTAATTTAGCAATTTTATCCAAAAAGAAGACAAGAATTTGTGCGATTATAAAGGATGAAATTAGAATTATTATTGGAGTAATAAAATCCGCTGTCATAATAACTAAAAAAAATTAGTGATATTTATTTGTTTTGGTTAGGAGCTCTTAGATTCTTATATTAGAATAAAGAGAATCCTCTCTCCACCTCTTAAGCTTTTGGAGTATTGGCTCTATTTCTTTTAAGACATTATCAAAAGATTTTCTCATTTCTTCCTGTTGCTTTTTTGACAGATAAATTTCTTTTATTTTTGATTTATGTATTTCCATGAAAATGTTTTAATCATTTTAATATATAAATCTTTCTATTTTTACCACCTAATAGTAATCATAACCGAAAGATTTATAAATAATTAACCACTACTAAGTAGTATGAAAATAGCTGATATATTAAGTTTAATGATTGTATTTGTAGCTGGAATACTAACATCTTTTACAGTTAGTCAGCTTCCTGTTTTTTCTGATGAAAAACCTTTGGCTTTTGGTTCATTCTTCTCAGAAGGAACATTAGAAAGACCCTCTCCTTATGACTGGGTCAAAGAAGAACAAATACATATTTATGATGATAAAGTTGTTATTGATCTAGAAGATGCTCAATTAACTGAATTTGCCAACACAAATTCAATGGATCCTTTAATTGATGAGAACTCTAATGGAATTGAGATTATTCCAGAATCAATAGCTGACATCCACATAGGTGATGTTGTTTCTTACAAGTCAGGAGAGGATATCATAATTCACAGAGTTGTTTTTATTGGAGCAGATGAACAGGGATGGTATGCTTTGATGAAAGGAGATAATAATAATGTGAAGGATCCTGAAAAAGTAAGGTTTGAACAAATAGAAAGAATACTAGTTGGGGTGATTTATTAAAATGGAAGATAAAAAAATATTGTTTTGTCAAGAAACAATAGATTTAGAAGAAACAGCAAGAAATACTACAGGCATTGTAAGAGAATTCTTGGAAGATCAAATAAAAAAAGAAACATCATATGAGTTATATCTGATGCAGAATCCAGCATTAAGGAAATCAGAGGATGAATGCAACGATGATCCATTGTATCATTTAGCATATAAGAGAGTATTTGATTAAAGAAAGAGTTTTGAGTTAAATTTAAATAAATGCTTTTTCTTTTTTATTTTAATGGATCAATTAGAACTAGACAATTATATAAAAGCAGGTAAAATAGCAGCACAAGCTCTAGAGTATGGTAAGAGCTTAATTAAACCAGGAGTTTTATTAGTTGATATAGCTGAGAAGGTAGAAGCTAAAATAAAGGAACTTGGTGGGGAGCCTGCATTTCCTGTTCAGATTTCTTTGAATGAAACAGCTGCCCACTATTGCCCTGAACAAGATGATAAAACTATTTTAAATGACCAATTAGTTTGCTTAGATGTAGGTGGTAGTGTTGATGGTTTTATAGGGGATAATGCGTGTACAGTTGATTTAAGTGGGAAAAATAATGAGCTAGTAAAAGCAAGTGAAGAAGCTCTAAAAAATGCAATTGCAATAATTAAACCAGGAGTGAGTTTAGGAGAAATAGGTAAAGTTATAGAAGAAACAATAACAAAATATGGTTTTAGGCCTGTTAAAAATCTTTCTGGTCATGGTTTAGAAAGGTATAATATCCACTCTGAACCAACCATTCCTAATTATAACACAGGAGATGATACTCAATTAGAAGATGGACAAGTAATTGCAATTGAGCCATTCGCAACTAATGGTGTTGGTATGATAGGAGAGAAAGGCTTGCCTAATGTTTTTCAATTAATACAAAAGAAGCCAGTAAGAAGTGCAATAACAAGAGAAGTTTTGAAAGAGATAGAAAATTATAAAGGAACGCCTTTCACAATGAGATGGCTTATTAAAAAATTTGGATTAAAAGCAAGATTTGCATTAAAAGAATTAAAAAATTTAGAGTGCATTAAAGAATATCCTCCTCTAGTTGAGAGAAGCAACGGTTTGGTTAGTCAGGCAGAACACACAATTTTGGTGAGAGAAAAACCAGTTATATTAACTAAAGCATAGATTATTCTCCAACTATAATTCTAAAATATTCATTATCATCAATGTCTTTATTATTATTTTTATCTGCTTCTTTGCAAATTTCTTCTAGTGTCTTGCCTTGATCTTCGGCCAATATTGATAATACATTTATATGAGTTCTAAATGTTTCATCTATCAATTTTACATTTTCAGGTTTTTTTGTACTAAGTGTATATTTTGTGTTAGGTATTTTGTGATAAATCCGATTAGAATTATATATGGCCTTAGTCATAGCACATCCACTAAATAAAACAGTAAATGGTACAGCATAAATCGCTGACTTTTTTATTTTAAAATTCATTTTATTTCTCTAATGGATATAATTTTCCCATTATCATCATATACTCTCTCTGATCAATTCTCTTATCTTTATTTATATCGGCCTCATTACAAATATCTTCTAAAGTTATACTATGATATTTAGCCAAATTCAATAATATATTTATCTCGGATTGTAATAAATTATAATCTTTTTTTCTGTCTCCAGTATTCTTTTTTATAAAGACATATTTTGTACCAGGGATTCTCTTTTTGGCATAATTAGAATTTTTACAGCCATCCAAATATAAAATACTAACAAAAGCAAGAACAGGAAGTGCATAAGCAGCTAGTTTTTTCATATAAATAACTATAATTTGTCAATATTTATCTTTTTCTCTTTTCCAGTCAACATATCTCTCAAAGTTACTTGTTTCTTTTCAAGATCTCTTTCACCAACAATTATCGTTTTTTTTGCTTTTATTGCATTTGCATAGTCTAATTGTCTTGAGAGATTTCTTTGCATCAAGTCAAGGTCTACTTTGTATTTTTTTCTTAATTTGTTTGCAATTTTTATTGCCTCTTTCCTTAATTTTTCATTAACTGGAGCTATGTAATAATCAGGATTAATATCTACAACAGGAAGCAGAGCTTTTTCTTTTAACAGTAATTCTGTTGTTGTATCTCCTAAAGCAAAACCTGTTGCTCCCTCTGGAGTGCCACCAAATTGTTTTATTAGATTGTCATATCTGCCGCCTGCTAATAGGCTTCTTAGTTTTTCCTTTTTATCAAAAGCCTCATAAACAATTCCTGTATAATATGCTAAACCTCTAGCTATTGATAAATCTAACTCAACGAATTTATCCTTACCGTACTCCTTCAGAATATCCAGAACATCTTTTATCTCTTTTAAACCAGAAGAAGCAGGATTATTTAGCTCAAATTTTAAGATATCATTAATACTTTTAATTTTTATTATGTTTCTGATCTCAGCTATTTGTTCATCTGTTAATTTTAATTTTTTTAATTCCTGGGTAAACTCTTTTTCAGTTATTTTTCTTGATTTATCAATAATTCTGATTATATCTTCTGTTTTTGCTTTGTTTACACCTAAACCGTAAAGTAAACCTTGCAATAGTTTTCTATTATTTAGTTTTATTACAAAATCCTTCTTAGTTAAACCTAATGCCAATAAAGAATCAATTGCCAGTGCAATACATTCTGCATCAGCTTCAGCCTTATAGCTGCCAAAAACCTCAACTCCGAATTGGTAAAACTCTCTTAATCTGCCTTTCTGAGGATTTTCATATCTCCACATTCTTGTTATATAATACCATTTAACTGGTTTTGGAAGCTGTTTTTGCTTTGCTATAAACATTCTTGCCAAAGGAACTGTCAAATCAAATCTTAAGCCATATTCTTCTTGACCTCTTTTTGTTAAAGTAAAAATTTGCTCTTTTATTTCTTCTCCTTCTTTTTCTGTCAGAAGTTTTAGAGTTTCAAAAGCTGGTGTTTCAACTTGTTTAAAACCGTATTTTTCTGCAATAGTTTTTAGTCTATTGAAAATTGCTTGTTTTATTGCAAAATCTTCTGGATAAAAGTCCCTTGTCCCTTTTGGTTTTTGAAATGCCATATTTATTCTCTTTATTTATGACATTTAAATAGTTTTCGTGTAGTCCGAAAATCCTATAAAACTTCCTAGATATTTAATTAATATGAAGTATAAAGTATTTAATGATTAATAAAAGAAATTTTATAATGTATAGCCTAAATAATAATTTCTCCATCAGAATAATAAAATTTACATATGGCCTTTCTTTTTTGTTTATAAAAAATACGTAGAATTTAAATTGATCAAAAAAGCAAAAAACAAAGGTTCAGTTTTAATAGTTGCTGATACAAAGGAACTGGATCAAATAATTGATAACTGTGTTGCTTCATATATTTTCAGAACATTTTTATCTTGTGCATTAAGAATTAAATAAAAATATTTTCCTTATGTTTATCTTTAAGGTACTTCTACATAGATCACTTGAGGGTCTCCATAATTATCTGGATAACTTTGATAACAAGGAGAAGAAGGATTATTGTGTGGATTACCATCGTCGTAACATATATTAATTACGAAAGAATATAGGCCTGTTGTTGGTTTTTGTAGGTTAATAAGAATAGCTATCTTTTTGTCTTGATTTGGTCCTAAATCAAACTGCCATTTATTATCATTTAATTCTGTTAGTGTTGTTGTAATCTCATATTTGTCATTGATACAGACGCTACTATCTGTAGTTCCATTTGCATTATACTTTGTGATACAATCTGCTTTCACAACAAAAGTTTGTTGATTATCATAAACATTCAACACACCCAAACCAAATACAGCTCCTCCTTTTTCAATAGTTTTTTTTGTTATTGGAATAATAACTCTTTCTCCTGCAGCAAGATAGGATTCTATTTGAGCTTCTGTCTGTGCATCTAACTGTGCTTTCATTGTTTCTGCTTTTTTGAGAAATCTATAAGATAAACTAATTCCAACACTAAGAACAGCTAGAGCAAGAATAAGAATAACAATAAAGCTAATGCTTATCATGAATGCTTTTCTGCTCATTTTTAAGCTGCTACAAGAAGATCTGAGTTATTTTTCAACTCTTTTCTTGCTAATTTTCTTGCTGTTCTATTATTTTGTAAAGCTAAATTTATAAAAAGCTTGTACTTATTATCTTCAAAAATATTCATCTTAAAAACTCATACTCTTTTATAATCAAAATCATGAAGAGCACAAACACTATTGCTCCTGCTAATACTATATAAATTCCTTCTGTAAATTCTCCAGAATAAAGTTTCCAGAATCCAAAACCACATATAACAATAGCTACCCACAAAAATTTGTCCAAAACTAGCTTCATGATTTCAAATTCTTGAGCTTGAGTTAAGCGTTTTTTCATTTTTTATCTTTTATGTTACAATTATTCTGACATCTTCTGATATATCTCCCACAGTTAATGAACAGAGATATTGTCCTTTAGAAATTCCTGAAGGTATCTTTACAATTGCTGTCCATTTCATAGGTGTACCTGCTGTTACAGTTTTTTTACTAACTGTAAAATCTGGCGTTATTTCTGTACAATTTAATGAAGGGGACACATCTCCTCCCTTGATAGGATAAAATGAAAATTTAATTCCTCTACTATCTCCAGGAGCACCTGTTACTGGCTCTCCTGACAAAGTCAATCTCTCACCAGGAGTTGCTGTTGTTGGTTCAGGAACTTCTGCTTCCCATTTGGTTAACTCAGTTTCAGCTTTTTTAGCAACCATTCTGATAACTCCTAAACCGACTCCTAACATTGCTATTGCCATGATTAAAATAACAATTGCATTCATAGAAAGAGCTAAGCTACTTTTTCTTTCTTTTCTCAGCATGAAAAACACCTCTTTTTATTGTTTATGAATATAATATAGGTTTAAAATAGTAATGCTATTTATAAATGTTTTGGTTAATATAAAGATAAAATCAGTTCTGCAAGAGTGATAAAATATCAGAAAGCTTTATAAAAATAAAAAGTGTAAAATTATACAGGAGGGGGCTGTGAGCAAACAATATACAGGAGGGGGCTGTGAGCAAACAATAGATGTTCTAGTTGAGTTTATAAAATCAAATGCATTAGAAAATAACAATGGAAGTCAAAATGAAAATGCATCTGAAAGCATCAATATAACTGATATTTCACATCCAGATCAAAACCTAACAATTAATGAAGGAGAAGATTTAGTAATAATTGTGAACTTTTCTAGAGTAACTGATTATAGCTGGATTATTAATAATCAAACAGTTGTATCTGGAACAGGAGATTCAGCAAGCTATAATTTTAGTGCAGATTTTAGTTCATCTGGCAATTACACTTTAAGATTAATAGCTGGAAATTTAACAAGAGAGTGGAACATTACAGTCAAAGAAGCAGGTGATCTAGTATTTGAGTTTAGAACAGCTGTTCTTGATTATAATACAGAGGCGTATATACCTAATAATACAGTGACAATCAACGGAGTAACAAAACAAAACCCTAATCGTTCTTCTCATTACAAAACAATATTCAATGTCAGCTCTGATACTTTAACTGAAACTTGTTATTCAGCTGACAATTATTTGCCAGATTGTGATGATGTTTATTTTGATATGAGACTAACAACTTGTACAGCAGGAAGTGATTGTAATTTAGGAACTAATAAAGGGGGCTACACAACTAATTGTGTATGGAACAGTGATTGGGGTGATTTTACATGCACAGTTACAAAAGCAGATTACAAATCTGTTTTTATCTATAATCCTAATCAAAATGCTGTAAAAAGGGTTAATTACTTGGAGAAGAAATAAAAGATGATTTATAGAAGATTAGCGCCATATGTTGCAGCTGTTCAGTTGTTTAGTGCTGTGCTCTGTTACAGCCAGGATAATAAAAACACAACACATTATTTGCAAACACCAATAAAAGAGAAAGCAGATAATAATCTGAAACAAGGAGTGGCAGATCATTCTCTGCAGAATTTGGAAGAAAGAGCAATGCCCTTTTTTACAATAAAAGAAAAAGATGCTGACCAGCAACAAATACAAGAAGGAACAATAATTTATACCAAAAAGCCAGCCATTTTGAAGAAGAAAACCACCTCTTTCTATAACATCTTTCTTTTAGAAAAAGTAGAAACAGATTATTTACAACAAAAACAAGAAAAAACAGATGATTATCAGCCAACATTCAAAAAAGAAAAAACAATTTATCCTCAAATGTTACCTAGAAAATTAAAATTAAATCTTAAAAATGTTCAAAAATCTGGACTAGAAAAAAAGATTGAAACTAATTCTCAAGAAGCTAAAATAAAAACCAAAAAGTTTTATCAAAAATGGTGGTTTTGGACTGGTCTAGGTTTATTAGCAGCAGGGATATATTATTACAATCAAAATAAAGAATCTAAAAAATTAAATGAACCAACAACAAGTTCTGACGATAAGGATGAGGAACAGGATCCAGCGCATGAGTTAAGCTTAAGATTGAATAAAAGGTTTTAGTAACCTTTATAAATAAGTAGGTTCCCTTTTTCAAACATTATAGAAGAATGGAACCTAGAGCTTATACTAGGATAAGTAAGTTTAAGAAGCAGTCTTATGTTAGTACTAGGCCTCATATAAAGATAACTAAGTATGAAACAGGTGCTACAAATAAAAAATTCTCATATAAGGTAACGCTTGTTTCAAAGTCTGATTTGCAGATAAGGCATGATGCTATAGAAAGCGCAAGGCAGACATGTAACAGAACACTGGAAAAAACTGCTGGACAAACTGCTTATCATCTAAAAGTAATGCTCTTCCCTCATCATATTCTAAGGGAAAATCCAACTGCAACAGGTGCTGGAGCAGACAGAATGTCTACTGGAATGAAACTAGCTTTTGGTAAACCGATAGGTGCTGCTGCAAGAGTTAGAAAAGGTCAGACTATATTTACTGTTTTTGTTAATAAACAGCACCTAAATCTTGCAAAAGAAGCTCTTAGCAAGGCTAAAAAGAAATTGCCTAATTCTTACACTATTTTAATTGAAGAGAATAAATGAGAAAAATAATAATAGAAAAAGCAAAAAAGAGGTTGATTGAGAAACAAAGAGCAGAAATAGTAGAAAGGAAAGGCATTGGTCATCCTGATTTTATTTGTGATTCTGTTTGTGAAACTGGTAGCAGAGCATTAAGTCAATATTATTTAAAAAATTTTAAAGCTGTTTTGCATCACAATATTGATAAGGGTTTGTTAGTTGCTGGCAAATCAAAGCCAAGATTTGGTGGAGGCAAAGTTCTGGAACCAATTAAAGTAATAATTGCAGGAAGAGCTACTGCTAAATTAGAAAATAAGAAAATTCCTGTTTCTAAAATTTTATTAAATGCTGCTAAAAAAGAAATGAGCAAATTTAGATATCTTAAACCACAGCATTACAAATTGATGGTTGATGTTAAAGAGGGTGCTGCTAATCTGAAACAGGTTTTTGAGAAAATTGTTGCTAATGATTCTAGTTTTGGAGTTGGTTTTGCTCCTTTGTCCAAAACTGAAAAGTTGTGTTTAAATATTTGTAATTTTTTAAATTCTCCTCAGTTTTTGAAAAAATTTCCTTGTGTTGGAGAAGACGTTAAAGTAATGGTTCTGAGAAACAAAGATAAAATGAAAGTTATTTCTGCAATTGCTTTTGTTGACAAATTTATATCTGGAATGAAAGATTATATTGAAAACAAAGAAAAAATTAAAGACATTATCTTAAGAAAATTTGAAGTTGACTCTATTGATATTAATGCTTTGGATAATGTTAAAGGAGATGAGAGCAGAGTTTATTTAACAGTAACTGGTCTTTCTGCAGAACATGGGGATGATGGAAATACAGGAAGAGGAAACAAGCCTTCTGGCTTAATAACTCCGTGCAGAGAAGTAAGCCTGGAAGCTTGTGCTGGTAAGAATATTAATCATCCTGGAAAGTTATATCAAGTTTTAGCTCAGATAATTGCTGATAAAATAGCAAAAATAAATGATGTTAAAGAAGTTACAGTCAAACTGATGAGTGAGATCGGTAAACCCTTGGATCAACCACAGGTTGTGAGCATTAATTTGATTGCTGATAATTTCAAGGAGGTTAGAAAAGAGGCTAGGGAAGTTGCAGACAGGGTGTTTGATAATATTAAGAATGTACAGAAAGGAATCATAAAGGGAAAATATAATCTATTTTAACAATTTAGAGTAGCTCTAACTGTTCTTTTAAAAGCAAGGAATAATCATCTGCTTTAGCTGTTCTATCAATTATCCTACATAAAGCTTCTTTTTTTTCAGGAACAAGTTTGCCGTTTTCAAAACAAAATGTAGAATAAATGATTTCTCCTAATGATCCTTCTTCAAGTGATCTGCCTGACTTTATTTTATGACCATAAAACTTATTTATGTATCTTGCTTTATCAAGAATATATTTATCATCAAAGAAATTTTCTTTTGGAGGATTTTCTAATTCTCCTTCATGATAAGCTAGAATAGGATGCTCAAAACCCAAGGCATACCCATATCTTATTATATTCCCCTCTCTTAAACCATACAAATTCTTGACTTGTATCCACTCTCTTGACTGAGCTTTCGCTGAATAAAAATCTTGTTTTATTTCTTTTTCATAAACTAACTCTTTTTTATCATGTAGGCTGTTTAAGCTTTCATCAATTAACTGAAGCAGTTTAGATTTATCGTTCTTAAACAAAATTATTTCATATAATTCTTTAATCAATTTTGTTTCTAGTTTTGTTTTGTCTCCTTTGGAACCACTTAAATCAATACCTTGCGAGATCAATTGACCATCAATGTTTATTGCAAATCTGGATTTTTCAAGTGAAATTGCTTTTCCATACCCCAAGTTTATTGCTAAATTTTTTTCTTCTAGTTCTTTTGCATCAATATTTCCTTTTAATAACAAAAATTTATTTGAATAATTAATACAATATTTGTCTTTCAAGAAGTTTTTTATAACTAAAATTTTTTTTATTATATTATTATTTGCCTTGATTATACTAGTATTATATTCTTCTGGTTTTATTCCATAAAGCCTGCTGAAGATGAAATCTTTTGTCCTTTTCCAAAAAGGTACATCAAGATGCTTTTCTAGGCCAGTATCTCTTTTCAAGAAATACAAAGCTCTTCTTAAGTAAGCATCCAAAGCTTGTGCAAGGATTATTTTGTGTTTTTTTGTTGTTGTTTTGAATTCTTTATAAACCTCATCAGCATATGGATCATCTTTTATAGTCTCCAAAAGACCTTCAATAAAGGGAGTTGGATATATCAAACAGCAATTGTGAATTCCTTTTTTTATTTTTATCTTGTTTAATTCAAGCAGTCTTATTTTTTCTTTATTTACATCAAACTTTTTTAGATCTTCCTTTTCTTGAGGTTGAGGATTAGAGTAAGTATGTAATTTCTTAAATTGTTGTTCCTCATGCAACTGATTGCTTAACTCATTTTTTGCTGTTAAAGCAACTCGTGAAGGCTTTTGTCTAAACATATAACTAAGCAATAAAAGATCCTTAAGAAATTCGTCACCCAATTTAAAATGCAAAATTGTGTCTTTCACATTATATTCTGCACATATTTTAGTGTATTTTTGATTAGTCCTAGATAACTGGGCGTATTTTTCTAGTGTTTCATAATCCAAATCTTTCTCTAAATGAGTATTAAAAACATAGTTTGCAACTGTTATTAGTTTGTTGTCAGGTGTCCAGAGCCAGTGTTGGGCAAAAGGATATGTATCTATTAATAATTTGCCTCTGCCAAAATCCCATCTTTTAAAATAAGATGAACCGGCTTCTATTATTGGTTTAGTAAATCCTATACCTGGCAAAAAGTCTTTTTCTAATTCTCTAGCTGTTTTAACATCAAAATTTGCATTATGGATAAAAGCAAATAAGAAATCATAACTATGCAATATATCCGTCATTGTTTTACCAATATTTTTTACATTATTTATAACTTTTAATTCTATATCTCCAAAGTGTGTGTGAACTGTTAGTTTGTCATTTCCCAGATTGTCCTTGCATAACAAATAATTCCCAAATTTTTCATCATTAGTAATTATTGGACATAAAAAGATCTCTATACTATTATTATTTTTTCTTGTTTCCAAGTCAATAGCAACCTTTTTTTCATCCAACAATTCTTCCAAAGGAACTTTTTTACTATTATCTTCAAATAAAGAGAAAGGATAATTTACATTCCATCTCAACATTCTTGCTGTATTGTTCCTTTGATCTCTTGTTATAAAGCTTTTTGTTAAGTATTTTTTCATAACAGGATTACCAATTGCCCAGAATACAAAGGCTTTTTTCCATTCGTTTTCCATCTTTTGAAGCATTTTATCAGAATAAGTATTAAGATCAAGATTTTCCATGGCATAAGGCACTTTTTGAATTTTGATTCCTAGCTCCTTTAGATTTGGGTCCTTAACTATCCAAAAATTCTTGTCATGAGGGTTAGATTCAGCAATTTTACTTATTTCATCTTTCAAAGGTTTCCATGCTTTTGGCCATGTAGGAATAACATGCTCAAACTCTATGCTTTTAGAAAAAGATTTCTTATTTTCTCTTAAATAAAAAGTAGCTTTGTTTCCTTTAACTTTAACATCCACTATAAAAGCCATATTCCTAAAGAAGCAAAACTTATTTAAATAACTATCGTTTAGTAGTATCTATGGCATATCCTCAGGCTATTGGTGATACAAGAAGTCTCTATATTGTATTAGAACCCTTGCTTGACAAAATAGATTTTAAAAGATTAAAGATTAATAAAAAACGAATTTCTAGCTTAGAATCCAAACTTAATGAGGCAATAAAAGAAGCAAAAAATCCTTATTTGAAAGGAAGACTGAAAAAATATTGTTTAAATAATAAGGAAATAAAGAATAATCTAAACAAACTAAAAAAATATGATCCTATTATTTTTATAACAGGTGTTTCTTGCAAGCCAGCAAGATATGGAAACATCCCTAGAAAAATTGCTATTGATCCTGAGGCTGATGAATTCTTTTTGACGGATAAAATTTTAGAAAGAGTCCAACAAATACCTGAAGCTTACGAGAATATTCTGTTCTGGCCAGTTTCTCCTGTTATGTGGCCATTTATAGTAAGGAATAATAAAATAGAGCACCCTCTTCCAAAGATTATTAAAAAAATAAACAGGGAACAAGAAAAGAAAGGGAGTACTACTTTTGGAGCTTTGAGCAAGAGTTTGGAGAGCAGATATAACAAAACAAACTACAAATTTTATGAGTCTCTCTTTGATTATAAAAAAGCTTTGAATTATTTAATAGATTGGAGTCCTCAGTTAAATGAGTTATTTAAAAAATATGAAAAAATAGAGAGGGTTGAAAAGGAAATAAGGGACATCAGTTATTTGAACAATATTCTGATGAGTTTTGCACTTGGAAACATAATCAAGTTGTTAGAGCCACATAAGGTGTATGGATATTTCATGGAGACTTCTTACTGTAACAAAATTTTTTCATTGATCCACAAATCTCACAATATAGAGATTAAAGTTTTGGACTGTATGAGAAATGCTCGTTTAAGTCCTTTTGGTGAATGTGATGATTCTGCTATAGACATATTAGATGGACTGATAAGAAGTTTGCATCAGAAAAAAGTTGGAAAAAAACTTAAACCGCCAAAAAGAAAGAAAAAAGAAACAATCATAAGAATATCTGCTTTAAAATGCCACCATTATCCTTTTTATTTATGTGCAAACCAAAGAAATTGTGATAAAGTAACAATTCCTTGCGCCAAACATCTTATTGAAAGTCTTGATGAAGAAGTTATTGAATTAATCTATAAAGATACAACAAGACACCACTATGGTATTCAAGGCATAGAAAGTTTAATTTATAGGTTGATAACTGAAGATGATCATTATATTACAAATAGTGAAGGTATACACACCTCATGGTTAAAGGAGAGGGGAAATCAAAAGATCGAACCTCTTACTTTCAAATCAAACAAAGAGATAATTGGTGATTTAAGAGCAAGTGAACTATCAAATAAATGCGATATAGCAAGAATAATTTCAACATACCACAAACTAATTCCTATAAAAATTAAAAAAAATGATTTTGCAATAGTTGGTGATGGAGAACATAAGATAATAAATACTCAATTAGAAGATAAATTTTTGCCTAATAAGGTTCTAGAAAAAATTGGATTAAGAGCAATAAAAAGAGATAATTATTGTGAAAAATTTATAATCTACAGATATGATGGAATTACAGTTACAGGTCATTTAGATGCAGCTATTCTAATCGGAAGTAACATAGGAATTATAGATATGAAAAGAACTTATTTGAAGGATTACAAATATCAACTACTTACCTATGCTTTAGGTGTAAATCAAATGTTAAAAATAAATCCTGAGAAGTATTATCTAATTTTTGTTCATAGAGGTTATTCTGGAGAGGTTAAAGATGAAACTCCACTAATTCAAGTTAGAGCAGGATCATATAGAGAACCTATTTTTACTATTATGACTGTCAAAAAAGATGGTCCACTAATTAAATTACTTCATGAAAGAATTAAACGGGTTTATAAAACAAAGAAGAAAATTTTGAATGACAAAGAAGAGATGCTTATTAGGAAGAGTGTATCTAAAAAACTGGGTATGTGTGAAACATGTTTGAGTGATACTAAGCAATATTGTGATTATTTATTCTCACGAATCAATGATTATAAAAATTTAGCTCAGTTTTTTCGAGTTAAATAAAACAAAAATTTTATAAACTAATTTTTTAACTTATAAATTACCCCGCTTAGCTCAATGGCAGAGCGTTCGGCTGTAGGTAGCCGCTTATCGACTTAGCATTATTGCTTGAGGATGAAAATAAGTCAGCGGATCCCGGAAGGTTCCTGGTAATCCTTTTCTTTGTTGCAAAAAAGGATTGGGAAATTCGAGTCCGGGAGCGGGGATTCTTTTATTCTAATTGAAAAAATAGTAAACTTTATAAAGGGGTAGAAAACTCCAAATACAAATGGAGAATCTTTCTATAGACGTGAGAATGTAGATAGTTGAGGGTCTTAGTCTATAGATTGATTGCTCTCTTTGCCCTGGTAGTGTAGTGGCTTATCACGTAGCCCTGTCGAGGCTACAACCCGGGTTCGACTGTAACCAAAAGTTGCTGAATGTCCCGGCCAGGGCGTTTTTAAAATAAAATGAAGCAAGCCATAAATTGCTTCGCAATTTAATGTCGCGGGCCGGTAGCTCAGCCTGGTAGAGCACTTGACTTTTAAGATGAAAAGATTCCCTTAAGGGAATTTAACATCATTAGAAATCAAGTGGTCGCGAGACAACTTTAAAAGTTGCGCGAATTCGAATCTCGTCCGGCCCATTTAACAAGGATAAAAAATGACAAAATTCAAAGTATCTCAACATATTTTGGTTCCAAAACACATAAAGTTAAGTGAAAAAGATAAGAAAGAATTATTAGAAGAATATCATATTTCTTTAAAGGAGCTACCAAAAATTAACAAAAAAGATCCAGCTATCCAGCAGTTAGATATTAAAAAAGGAGATGTTATAAAGATTATTAGAAAAAGTCCTTCTGCTGGCGAGGCTGTATTTTATAGGGTTGTTGTATAATGAATAAGCAAGAAAAAATTTTAATTGAAAATTTTTTCAAGGAAAACTCTTTTGTAATGTCAAATATAGAATCATTCAATAATTTCATAGATAAAGAGCTAGATAAAATAATTGAAGAAAATAAAGAGATTGTACCAACGATTATCCCTCCAAATATGGAGAGTTTTAAATTAAGATTAGACAAAATATGGGTGACAAAACCAGAGATAACAGAGGCAGATGGAAGCAAAAGACATATTTATCCTATTGAGGCAAGGCTAAGGAAGTTAACTTATGCTGCTCCGATTTTTATTGAGATATCTTCTCATATTGATGGAGTACAAAAGGAAACATTTACAACTCAGATTGGTAACTTGCCAATTATGCTAAAAAGTAAATACTGCCTTCTAAATGGTTTGAATAAAGAGGAATTAATTGAGAAAGGTGAAGATCCTCTTGATCCAGGCGGTTATTTTATTATTAATGGGACTGAAAAAGTGCTTGTGAGTATTGAAGACCTTGCTTCGAATAGGTTATTAATTAGAAAAGAGACAGTAGGACCAAGCGAGTATAGTGGTACTATATTTTCTGAATATGGAAGTTATAAGATTCCTCATACTATTGAAAAATTGAAAGATGGACTTTTTTATTTAACATTTACCAGAGTTAAAAGGATGCCACTGATTGTTATTATAAAAGCATTGGGTTTGTTAAAAGATGAAGATATTATTAATTTTGTATCAACAAAAGAACAATTCGATGAGGTAATCGGAAATTTATATTCATTTGTTGATATAAAAACAGAAGAAGAAGCTCTTGATTATATAGCAAAAAGAATTGGAATTGCACAAGCAAAGGATATAAGACTAGAGAGAATGCGTGAGATCCTTGATAAATTTTTACTGCCCCATATAGGCACAAAACCAAGTGACAGAATTTTCAAAGCCTATAACTTATGTAAAATGATCAAGAAATTTATTTTAGTTGAACAAGGAAGGTTGTCTGTGGATGATAAGGATCATTATATGAATAAAAAATTAAAATTAGCAGGGGACAATCTAGCTGATTTATTTAGAGTTAATCTAAAAATTTTGATTGGCGATATGTTATACAACTTCCAAAGAATAGTTAAAAGAGGAAAATTTCCTTCTATAAAAGTTATAATCAGAGAAAAGTTACTTACCAGCAGGATTTATTCTGCAATGGCTACTGGTAATTGGGTCGGAGGCAGAAAAGGAGTTAGTCAGAGAATTGATAGAACAAATTTTCTTTCAGCACTTTCTCATTTACAAAGAGTTATTTCTCCTTTATCAGCTGAACAAGAGAATTTTGAAGCAAGAGAACTACATGCAACTCATCTAGGAAGACTTTGTCCAATTGAAACTCCCGAAGGAACTAATATTGGTTTAAGAAAAAATTTAGCTTTACTTTGTTCAGTATCTCAAGAGTGTGATGAAAAGGATGTAATTAATGTTATAAAAGGACTAGGTTTAAGAACAATAAAGGGGTTATAATGACGGAAGTTTATTTGAATGATAAAATTATTGGAGAAACTGAGGATGGAAAACTTTTTGCCCAGCAAATAATTGACGAAAGAAGAAAAGGTAATCTTTCTAGCGAAGTAAATGTATTTTATGACGAATCCTCGGATAGTGTGTTAATTAATACCACAAAAGGAAGAGCAAGAAGACCCTTAATAATTGTAAAAGACGGAGAGCCTTTATTAAAAGAAGAACATATACAAAAATTAGAAAGGGGTGAAATTGGATTTGGGGATTTAGTTAAGCAGGGCATAATAGAGTATCTTGATGCAGCAGAAGAAGAAAATGCGTTAATTGCATTTTATCCAGAGCAATTAACACCAGAACACACTCATTTAGAAATAGGTCCTTTAGCAATGTTTGGCTTGTGTACTTCTTTAGTACCTTATGCAAATTTCTCTCAAGGAAGCAGAGTGAATATAGGTAGTAAAGGTTTAAAACAAGGTGTGGGAGCTTATTGTTCAAATTGGGGAATTAGGATGGATATGGATATTAGTTTGCTTCATACTCCGCAGATTCCTATTGTAAAATCAATAATGCATGATATCTCTGATTATAAAAGTCATCCTTCTGGTCAGAATGTGGTTGTGGCTGTGATGAGTTATGAAGGTTATAATATGGATGATGCTATTATTTTAAATCAAAGTTCTGTTGATAGAGGTTTAGCAAGAAGTACTTATTACAGACCTTATATAGCAGAGGAATTAAGATATGCAGGAGGGTTGGTTGATGAGATTGGCATACCTGATAAGGATGTTAAAGGTTACAAGAGTGAAAAGGATTACAGACATCTAGAAGAAGATGGAGTAATTTATATTGGCGCTAAAGTAAAAGAGGGTGATGTTGTAATAGGAAAAACATCTCCTCCTAGATTCCTATCTTCTATTGATGAGTATGCTTTGACATCTGCTACAAGAAGAGAGAGCTCAACTACAATCAAGCATGGAGAAGGAGGAGTAGTTGATTTTGTTTTATTGAGTAAAAATGAGGAAGGAAACAAACTTGTACAAGTTAAAGTAAGAGATCAAAGAATTCCAGAAATCGGAGATAAGTTTACTAGTAGACATGGACAAAAAGGTATTGTAGGTTTATTGCTGAAAGAGTCAGACATGCCATTCACTGCTTCTGGGATTATCCCTGATTTAATATTTTCCCCTCATTCTATTCCTTCAAGAATGACTATTGGTCATTTAATAGAGTTGGTTAGTGGCAAAGTAGGAGCATTGGCTGGAAGGTATGTAAATGCAACAACTTTTTCTGCTGAAAATGAAGCAGATTTAAGGAAGGAATTATTATCTCTAGGTTTCAGGGATACTGGAGTAGAAACTATGTATAATGGTATAACTGGAGAACAGTTCAAGGCAAGAATCTTTATTGGGAACATGTATTATTTAAGATTGAAATATATGGTTGCTAATAAGATACAAAGCAGAGCAACTGGACCTATACAGTTATTGACAAGACAACCAACAGAAGGAAGAGCTAAAGAAGGCGGCCTAAGATTAGGAGAGATGGAAAAGGATACATTTGTTGCGCATGGTGCTTCTTTAACACTAAAAGAGAGATTTGATTCTGATAGAACTATTGTACCTGTATGCGAGAAATGTGGAATGATTGCTGTTTATAATGAATGGAAAAAAGAAAGCTATTGTCCTTTGTGTGGAGAAAATACACTCATAAATAATATAGAAATAAGCTATGCTTTCAAATTAATACTTGATGAACTAAAAAGCTTGGGAATATATCCTAAATTAATACTGGAGAATAAGTACTGAAAATGGCAGAAAAAGAAAAGGAAAAGATAGAGGAAGAAAAAGAAGAAACAAAAGAAGAAGAAATTGAAATAGAGAGCTATGAGCAAGCTATCTTCAAGAAAGTTAAGAGTATATTATTTGGTGTTTTCTCTCCAAAGATGATTCAGAAGATGGCTGCTGCCAAGATAGTTACTCCTGAGCTTTATGATAAAGAAGGTTATCCTGTTGATGGTGGCTTAATGGATGCAAGATTAGGTGTTATAGACCCTGGTTTAAGATGTAGAACATGTGGAAGTAAGCTAAAAGAATGTTTAGGTCATTTCGGATATATTGAATTAGCAAGACCTGTTATCCACATAAAGTTTGTTGATACTATTTTAAAATTATTAAGATGTACTTGTAGGGAATGTGGAAGAGTTCTTATTCCTAAAAATAAGATTGAAGAGGTGTCTGCTGCACTCGAACAAATTGAAGAAGAAAGGAGTCTGGAAGAAAAGAGAAAGGAAATTAAACAATTGTCTGCTGTTCTAAGAGCTATTAGCAAATGTCCATATTGTAAGGCAAAACAATATCCTATACTCCTAGAAAAACCAACCACATTTATTGAAAATGAAAAAAGGCTCAGTCCAATTGAAATAAGAACAAGACTAGAGAAAATTCCTGATGATGAACTTAAATTATTTGGTTTAAATCCAGCTACAGTTAGACCTGAATGGATGGTACTAACTGTGATGCCTATTCCGCCAGTAACAATGAGACCTTCAATTACTCTGGAATCAGGAGAAAGAAGTGAAGATGATCTGACTCATAAATTAGGGGACATAGTAAGAATTAATCAAAGATTATTTGAGAATATAAATGCAGGTGCTCCAGAGATTATAATTGAGGACCTATGGGATTTATTACAATACCACGTTACTACTTATTTTGACAATACAGTTGCACAGCTTCCTCCTGCAAGACACAGATCAGGACAGCCTTTGAAAACATTAACAGAGAGAATAAAAAGTAAAGAAGGTAGAATAAGACACAACTTGGCTGGGAAAAGAACTAATTTTTCTGCAAGATCTGTTATTTCTCCAGACCCAATGTTAGATATAGATGAAGTAGGAGTGCCAATAGAAATTGCTATGAAGCTTACAGTTCCAGAAAAAGTAACTGAGTGGAATATGGAGTATCTAAAGAGGTTTATTGAAAAAGGATCTGATAAATATCCTGGTGCTAATTATATCATAAGGCCTGATGGTAAAAGGAAAAAGATAACAGATGAAACAAAAGAGGCATTTTTAGAAGAATTAAAACCAGGATATGTCGTTGAAAGGCACTTAATAGATGGAGATGTTGCACTATTCAATAGACAACCAAGTTTGCACAGAATGTCTATGATGGCGCATAGAGTAAGGGTATTGAGTGGAAAAACATTAAGACTGAATCCTGCTGTTTGTCATCCTTATAATGCTGATTTTGACGGAGATGAAATGAATCTACATATTCCTCAAACAGAGGAAGCAAGAGCTGAAGCAGAGATTTTAATGCAGGTAAGAACTCAATTAATTTCTCCTGGATTTGGATTAAGTGTGATTGGTTGCACAATGGACAGTATCTCTGGAAATTATTTACTTACAAAAGAGTTGGAATTCTCAAGGCAAGAAGCTATTGATTTATTATATTCAATAGGAGTTGATGATTTTTCAAAACTGCCTAAAAAGAAAGTGGTTAATGGAAAAGAAATTTTTTCTGTTCTGCTTCCTGAAGACTTTAGTTATAAAGGAAAAAGCAAAAATGGAGAAGAGGTTGTTATTAAAAAAGGCCAATTAATTAAAGGGGTAATAGACAAGGCAAGTCTAGGTTCTGAATCTGGACTAATGTTAAGAGAGCTGCATAAAAGATATGGTCCAGAAAAAGCTATTGAATTATTAAAAAAATTATTCAAACTAGGAATTAAAGTTCTTTTAAAAATTGGTTTTACAACCTCTGTAGCAGACACAGACTTGCCTACTGAGATAAAAGATGAAATTAAGCAAATTTTGGATGAAGCAGAGCAGGCAGTTGATAAACTAATTGAATCTTATAATAATAAAACACTAGAAACTTTCCCTGGTAAAACACTGCTAGAAACTTTGGAGCTTAAGATAGTTGAAGTATTGAACAGGGCAAGAAATGAAGCAGGAAAAATAGTTGCTGAGAATGCTGATAAAAACACTCCAACAATGATCATGGCTGATTCAGGAGCAAGAGGCAATCTATTGAATCTAGCTCAAATGGCAGCTTCTGTAGGTCAGCAAGCTTTAAGAGGGAAAAGAATAGAGAGAGGTTATAAGAATAGAACCTTAAGTCATTTCAAGAAAAATGATTTAGGACCAGAAGCAAGAGGATTCATAAGAGACGGATTCAAGGCTGGATTAAATCCCGCTGAATTTTTCTTCCAAGCAATAACTGGAAGAGATGGTTTAATGGATACTGCATTAAGAACACCTAAATCAGGTTATTTATACAGAAGATTGGCTAATGCAATGCAGGACTTAAAAGTAGAATATGACGGTACAGTAAGAGATGCAACTGGCAAGATTATACAATTCAAATATGGAGAAGATGGAATAGATGTATCGAAGTCAGAAGCAGGAGAAATAAATGTAGCTAGAATTATTGGGGGTAAAAGTTAAATGAAAGTGTTCGATGAGTATAAAGAGAAATTACCTTTGAAGATTGTTGAAGAAGTAAGAGAAGCTACTAAAGGAATGACTAGTGATAAGATTAAAAAAGTTTTTGAGAAAGTCTATAATGAGTACATCAGTTCATTAATAGACGCTGGTGAATCAGTTGGATTAATTGCTGCAGAAAGTTTAGGAGAAAGAAGTACGCAGATGACGCTAAACACATTCCATTTTGCAGGTGTGGCAGAGATGCAAGTTACTCTTGGATTACCAAGGATTATTGAAGTTTTAGATGGAAGAAGAACACTAGCTACTCCAACAATGGAGATTTATTTGAAGAGTCCTTATAATAAGGGCAAGGACATTCAAAAAATCGCTTTGTCTATTAAAGAAACTGTTTTAGATGATATTGCTGATGAATATTCTATTAATATTGTTGATTCAACAATAGAAATCACACTTAACAAAGAAAGAATGAAAGAATTATCACTAACCCCTTCTGCTGTTTTAAGGGCAATTACAAAAAGCTCAAAATCATATTCACCAAAACTAAAGGATGAAAGAGTTATTTTAAAAGTTAAAGGAAAAGAAGAAACGCTTAATGAGATTTATAAAGTTAAAGAAAATATTAAAAAAATACACATATCAGGAATAAAAGGAATTAAACAAGTGTTGCCTGTTAGAAGAAAAGATGAATTTATTATTATTACTGCTGGTTCAAATCTTAAAGAGGTATTTAAGCTTAATGAAGTAGATTGCACAAGAACAATCACAAATGATATATTTGAAATAGAGAGCTTATTAGGTATAGAAGCTGCTAGACAGGCAATTATTGATGAAGTGAGTAAAGTTTTAGAAAGTCAAGGTTTGGATGTTGACTTGAGACATATCTTACTTATTGCAGACACAATGTGTGTAACAGGAAACATAAAAGGAATAACAAGGTATGGGGTTGTATCAGAAAAAGCGTCTGTTTTAGCAAGAGCATCTTTTGAGACTCCTATCAGACATATAATAAATGCAGCTCTAATAGGAGAAAGGGATGATTTAAATTCAGTTATTGAAAATGTTATGTTAAATCAGCCAATTCCTGTTGGAACTGGTTTACCAGGCTTAGTAACAACATTCAAATAAGGGGTTGAAATGTCAGATAAAATTGATGAAATTAAAAATGCAATAAAACAGAAAAAAGTAATAATAGGAACAAACGAAACACTAAAGAATCTAAAACTAGGAAAATTAGAAAAGGTTTTTCTAAGTAAAAACTGTCCAGAAAAGATTGCAAATGATATAAAGCATTATGCAAAGCTTTCTAAAACAGAAATAGTGCAATTGCCTATTGTAAACAGTGAAGTGGGTGTTGTGTGTAAAAAACCATTTTCTATTTCTGTTTTAAGTATTAAAAAATAATGGGCAGAATAAAATATTCTGGGGAGTTAATGAAGTTTATTTCCTTATTTGAAAATATTACTAGAGCAAGAGTTAAAGACTGTTTTTTTGATGATTATGGGCAGTTATTTTTTGTTGTTGAAGAGGGTGAAATAAGTAAAGCAATTGGAAAAAAAGGTTCAAATGTCAAAAAGATGGAAAATATGATAAAAAGAAAATTTAGAATTGTCGAGTTCAGCAATAATGTTTTGGAATTCATTAGAAATTTAATATATCCTATAAAACCAAAGGAAATAGAAGAAATTAATAAAGCGATTGAAATAAAAGGCTTGGATGTAAAAACAAAAGGTTTATTAATAGGAAGAAATGCCATAAATATAAAGAATTACGAGAAAATAATTAAAAGATACTTCAATATAGGGGGTTTAAAAGTTATTTAAGGAGGTAAAGATTAACAAAGGGGAACTAAGCGAGCAAAGTGAGCGCATGTTCCCCAGACGTTAACTGGCTACGGTTAAATGGGTAAAAAGGGAAAAGGTTTAGGATTGGGAAAAAAATTGAAAAAAAGAAGGCGTAAATTTAGATGGAAGAGCAGAAAATTTAAGAAAAAAATACTTCATTTAAAAGAAAAATCAGACCCTCTTGGAGGAATTCCTCAGGCAAGAGGCATTGTTTTAGAAAAGGTTCAAAGAGAGGCCAAACAGCCTAACTCTGCTATGAGAAAATGTGTTGTTGTTCAATTAATTAAAAATGGCAAGAAAATTACTGCTTTTGTTCCTGGAGATAATGCAATAAAACTTGTTGACGAGCATGACGAAGTAATAGTAGAAGCAATTGGGGGCAAAATGGGAAGAGCCAAAGGAGATATACCAGGGATTAGGTGGCAGGTTATAAAAGTTAATGATCAAAGTTTGGATGCTCTATTAAAAGGTAAGATAGAAAAAGCTAGAAAATGAACATTAAAGCATTTAACAAATGGTCTGTTGATGAAGTAAAGGTAGAAGATTTTGGTTTAAGAGATTATATTAATTTAACTCCTAGAATAGTTCCTAAAACAGGCTCAAGATATGCTGGGAGAAGATTCAGGCAAACCAAGACATTCATTGTAGAAAGGTTGATTAACAAACTGATGATACCCGGACATAGAGCTAAAAAACATAAAATTACTTCAGGACATTGTACTGATAAAACAATTTCTGCTTATTCTACTGTTGAAAAAGCGTTTATGCTGATTGAAAAAAAATTAGGAAAGAATCCTATTGCTGTATTTGTTAAAGCTTTGGAAAATGCAGCTCCAAGAGAAGGGATTGTAACAATTGAGTATGGAGGAGCTAGATATCCAAAAGCTGTTGAGATATCTCCACAGAGAAGAATTGATATGGCTTTAAGATTGATGTGCCAAGGAGCTTATCAAAAATCATTCAACAGCAAAAAGACAATTGTTCAAGCTTTGGCTGAGGAAATAATTAATGCTTACAACTGTTCACCTAATTCTGCTGCTATTGCAAAAAAGCAAGAATTAGAAAGACAAGCTGATGCTTCTAGATAGATGTAACCTCTTCCTAGTTAACATAAACCTTTATATATAAGAACACTTATAATTATTATAATTTTTGTATTTTTTGCAAAAATTAATAAAATTTATTAAAAAGAGGTGGGTTTAATTACTAACCCAAAAGCAAGAAGTAGTTTGAAGTTCTTAGTTGTAGATAGATTATTTTCTATTCACAACAAAAAGGAGGTAAAGGTTAACAAAGTCCTATCGAGCCAGGGGACTTCGAAGCTTCGCTTCGAATGTCGCCTAAACGATCAACCCGTTTGCGGGTTGGAAGATAGGACAAAGCGTT
>JAFCFN010000014.1 GCA_017608625.1 Candidatus Woesearchaeota archaeon
ATGAAAAAGAAATTTTTACCTTGGATAACTGCAGCTTTAATGTTGTTGTATAGTAAAGTTGGAACTGCATTATATCCTACTGGGAAAGAAAAAGTTAAATTAGAAAGAATTGAGCACTTTATTGTATATTATATGAATGCTGAGAGAAAAAGAAGCTATTTAACAGAAGGGCTAAATAGAATATATGGCAGATTAGATGAGTATTTGCCAGTCTTTAAAAAGTATGAAAAAGGTTTTGCAAAATTCAATGCTAATTTAGAAGATTTATGTCTTTTAGCAATTGCCCATGAGTTTGTTGAAAGTGAAGGAAATCCTAGAGCAGTTTCTCCAGTAGGTGCAAAAGGTTGCAGACAGTTTATGGACAAGACTGCGAAAATGTATGGTCTTAAAATCAACAAATACATTAATGAGGCTTATGATCCTGTGAAATCTACTGATGCAGCTCTTCGATATATTCTTAATTTGGCAAATAGATTTAACTCCATTGATTATGCTTTAATGGCATATAATTATAGCTCATATAAAGTTAAAAGATTAGCTAAAAAGAAGTATTTTTGGGATATTAAAGAAAATGAGATACCTAAAGAAGCATACGATTTTGTACCAAAAATATATGCAATAATGACTATTCTGAATAATAAGGATTATTATAAGTTAAAAATAGCACCTAAAAAAACAAAAACAAGGATATATAAAGTAAAAAAAGGAGAAACACTTTCAAGTATTGCAAAGAAATTTAATGTTTCTATAGAAAAAATAAGAGAATATAATATTTTTAGAGATAGGAACAATATTCCTGCAGGGTTTAGACTTAAAATACCTATTAAATCATAAAGTTTTTATTCTGAAACTGATTTCTTGTTGTTATGTACAAACAGGTGATTTTAGTGAGAAAAGATCTGAAAATGCCTCCTGGCAAATTGTCAGCTCAAGTAGCACATGCTTCTGTAGAAGGTTTATTAAAAAGTCACAAGGATGATATCTTGAAATGGAAAAAAGAAGGAATGAAAAAAGTTGTTCTTAAAGTAAATAGTAAAAAAGAGTTACTTCAATACAGGCTTAAAGCAGAAAAGGAGGGGTTAGTAGCAGCTTTAATTGAGGATGTTGGTTTAACATTTTTCAAAAAACCAACTATAACTTGCTTAGCAATAGGGCCTGATAAAGAAGAAAAGATTGATAAAGTTACTGGAAAGTTAAAGATTTTGTAATTCTCTTGAATAAGCCTCTTTAAGTTCTTTTATTTCTTTTAGTGAAAATGGTTGTTTCCAGCTATTCTTAAGCATTCTCTTTAATTTTTCTTTATCACTTATTGCTTTGTAACCTGCAGATTTATATAATCTTACAAAACTAGGTAAACCATTCCTCTTTTTACTAAAATCTAGCATTGCTAATCCAAAACTATTTGGAAGAGCTTCTACAATCTCAATTCTTTTTTCTACTGAATCCAACATTTTATCTGTTCCAACTAAATAAGCTTCCCAGCTTTTTGAGAATTTTTCAGTTATATACTTAGTGTATCTTCGCATTTGCTTAATAAAATAATCTAGACCTCTTTTATCATCAGCTGTCTTTACTTCATAAATAAACAACTTACCATTTTTGATCTGAGCAATATAGTCTATAGTACCATGAGGTGTAACAAATTCTGTTTCAAAATTTTTATAGGGCAATACTTTTGCTAGATAAGCTACTGCAGTTGGATGAGTCACATCTTTCCTACTGTTATTTATATAAAAAACCATAAGAAGGTGTTGGTCAGCATCATATTTAAATCTTTCTATTTTGTTACTATGAATTAGTAATCACATAATTAAAACAAAAATGTTTATAATTATCTTCATTTTCCTGTTGTATATGGGCTCTTAGCTCAGCCTGGTAGAGCATTCGGCTCTTATCTTTACAGAAAGAAACCGAAAGGTCGCGGGTTCGAATTAACTGCAAAATCAGTTAGCACTTTGAGGGACATTTGTGTGTTGGTCGCTTAGTCCCTCTTTGATTTTGCAGCTTTGAAAGTCCCGTAGAGCCCATAAAGATTTATTTGTGTTGAAAATAAAAATTAAAAAATGGCAAAAAAAGAAGCAATTTTACATTGGGCAGATCAGACAGCAAGAAGAATAATTGCTGAAAAAGGAAATAGAAAAAGTTACGTTATAGCAGCAGGAATAACTCCTTCTGGAACAATTCATGTTGGTAATTTTAGGGAAATCATAACTGTTGATTTCGTGAATAGAGCTTTAAAGGACTTAGGAAAGGATGTAAGATTTATCTATTCTTGGGATGATTATGATGTTTTTAGAAAAATTCCTAGTAATATGCCTCAACAAGATTTTTTGAAAAAATTCCTAAGAATGCCAATAACAGAAGTTCCTGATACTGAGAAATGTAAGCATAAAAGTTATGCGAGACATAATGAACTAATGGTTGAGGAGGTATTGCCTTTAGTAGGGATTACGCCAGAGTATATTTATCAAAGTGAGAAATATCAGAATTGTGATTATGCTGAGGAGATTAAGATTGCTTTACAGAAAGCAAAAGTGATCAGAGAGATTCTTAATAAATTTAGAAAAGAGCCTTTAAAGGAGGATTGGCTTCCAGTTTCTATTTTCTGTGAAAAGTGTAAAAAAGATACTACTACTGTAACGGGTTATGATGGCGCATATAGCATAAGTTATGAATGCGAATGCGGTTTTTCAGATACTTTTGATATAAGAAAAAAAGGAATTATAAAATTGCTTTGGAGAGTGGATTGGCCAATGAGATGGTACTATGAAAAGGTCGATTTTGAATCCGGTGGAAAGGATCATTTTGCAGCAGGAGGATCTTTTGACACTGCTAGAATAATTGTGAAAGAAGTTTATAATTATGTTGCTCCAACTTCAATAAGGTATGAATGGATTGGAATTAAAGGAGGAAAACAATTTTCAAGTTCAGCTGGCATAATTGTAACTTTGCAAGATCTTTTACAGATCTATGAACCTGAGATAATAAGATATCTATTTGCTAAGACAAGACCTGAAGCAGAATTTGAAATAAGTTTTGATTTGGATGTTATAAAGATCTATGAGGATTTTGATAGATGTGAGAGAATATATTTTGGAAAGGAAAATGTAGACAAAAAAGAACAGTTAAAGCAGAAGAGGATTTACGAATTTTCTTGCGTTGATAAACCGCCAAAAAAAATGCCTCTACAAATTCCATTTAGACATTTAACAAATCTTGTTCAAATTTATGAAGGAGATATTGATAGGGTACTGGAAGAACTTAATATAAAGAAATTAGATAAAAAGAAGGTAAGAGCGAGAGCTGAAAGAGCATTGAACTGGGTAAACTTATATGCTCCTGAACAATTCAAATTTAAAGTTCAGGAAAAAGTAATGGTAAAAGTGACCGAAAAAGAGGGAGAAGCTCTCCATATTGTTGCCGAAAAACTCAAAAAACAAAAATTTGATGAAAAAGAACTATATGAGGAGTTTTATGATATATGTCAAAATCTTAATTTAAAGCCACAAGATTTTTTTAAAGCAGCTTATAGGGTGCTAATAAACAAGGAGCAAGGCCCGAGATTAGCTCCTTTTGTTTTATTACTAAAAGATAGGGCAGTAAGATTGTTTGAACAAGCATAATCTTTATAAACCTTCAGACTAATCTATTTCTATGATGAAAAAAGATATTATAGGATTGACTGCAATTGTTACTCTTAAAGGCAAGACAAAGAAGAAAAGGATAAAAGCAAAGATCGATACAGGAGCAGACAAAAGTTCAATAGACACAAGACTTGCATCACAACTTAATTTGGGACCTGTTATAAAAACAAGAAAAATATGGTCTGCTCATGGAGGTATGGTAAGACCTGTTATTAAAGCTAGAATAAAAATCAACAACAAAGAGTTAACATCAGATTTTACAATAGCAGACAGAGCGCATATGAAATATAAAGTTTTGATTGGTAAGAATATCCTTAAAAAATTGAATGTTTTGATTGATCCAAACAAAAAATAAAAAGGAAAAATGAAAGCAGCTCTGATATCTCTGGGAAGTAAAAGCTCCCAGATGATTTCAAATGCAATGAGAAATTATTTTAGAGAAGTTGATGGTATAGACATAAGAGAAATCGAGGTTAATATTTCAGGAGGCCATTTAGAGGTATTTTATAATGGCAAACCTTTGGAAAAGTATGATTGCGTTTATGCTAAAGGATCTTTTAAATATGCATCTTTACTAAGAAGTATAACAGCTGCTTTACACAATACTTACTATCCAATATCTCCTGAGGCATATACAATTAGCTCTAATAAACTTTTAACTCAATTGGTTTTGCAGAAGCACAATATTCCTACACCTAAAACTTATTTATCATCTTCTGCCAGTGCTGCTAAAAAGATTCTTGAAAAGATTAATTATCCTGTAATTATGAAATTTCCTTCTGGAACTCAGGGTAAAGGAGTAATGTATGCTGATTCTTATGCCTCTGCTTCTTCTATGCTTGATGCATTAGCCGCCTTAAAACAGCCTTTTTTGATTCAAGAATATATTGAAACTGGTGGAGCAGACGTAAGGGCAATAGTTGTTAATGGAAGAGTTGTGGCTGCTATGAAAAGAAAGGCAGTAAAAGGAGAGAAAAGGGCAAATATACATGTTGGTGGAAAAGGAATAGCTTATGAGCCTGATGCGTATACAAAAAAAGTAGCTATTCTAGCTGCAAAAGCAGTTGGTGCAGAGATATGCGCTGTTGATATTTTAGAAGGAATAAAAGGACCAATGGTTATAGAGATTAATTTAAGTCCTGGTTTACAAGGAATAACAGCTGCTACTAAGGTTAATGTTGCTGATAAAATAGCAAAATATTTGTTTGAACAAACAAAAGCACTTAAAGAAAGTGGCAAAAAAGTAATGACAACTAAAATATTTGAGGAGTTAGGTATTGCTCAACCAAAAGAAGGAGCAAAAGAAATCTTAATGAATCTTGATTTTAGAGGAGACAGGATTCTATTACCAGAGATCATTACAAAAGCAACAGGTTTTGGGGAAAAGGATGAGTTTAGTGTTAAAGTTGAGAAGGGAAAAGTTGTTATAGAAAAAATTGGAAAGGGAAAATAAAAGAATAAATCAAATATCAAATTAAATATTTCATTAGTATATCCTTTAATTCATTTGAACATATTCTAGGGCTAGTATTAGTTAGAGTATCTTTTAGAAATCCTTTATATGCCATTCTTCTTGTTTCCAAAGCTTTTTGTTCACTTTTGCTAAATTTATTTTTATAATTTAAAAGAATTCCGGATAAGGAGCCTAATGCGTAAATAGTTCTATCAATATCTAATGTAGCTTTTAGTGTCGGATAACTGTCTTTATCTTCTCCTTTACAATTTAGTGATGCTCTTCTACCAAATGAACTATTTACTAACCCTTCATAATCAAATTCATTTAAGCCACAAAACAGTTTTAAGTATGTTAAAAAATCAACTATGTCTGAAAGCCACGGGCCAAATGAAGTATGAAATAAATCAGTTATACATACTCTGTCTTCATTACCATTACCTTTTACAAACATCATATTGAGCGGATGGCAATCATTTTGAATTATATTTTTTGATTCATATTCAAGTCGAGCACCTATTTGCTTGGAATATAATTCAAAAAAAGCCTGTTCATCCTTCTTTTTTAAATCATTCCCTTCATATCTCAAAAAACTACGAAATTTTCTTAAAGCCTTTTGACAATAATCGTTCCTATTTGGCTTTGGAATATTTAGGGATAATAAATCATTAATTTTTAAACTAGTAATTGCTTTATCTTGAAAAGTGAAGATAGTATCTAAACCCATATTAAATATTGTATTTTTTTGATTAACATAATTATCTTTTTTTACTATCCCGATTCCATTTCCTCTGAATTCAAAACGATCCGAAAATTTTGGAGTGAGTATATATTCTATATTATTGCCTGTTTTTTCCTCTCTAATTAAGTTTAATTTAAGTAAATCTTCAATAGCAACATCTAGCTCTTCTCCATAATTACGGTGTTTTTTTAAAGTTGCTAAACTTATAGGTCTTTCTGATTGATGAGCAGCTATATCTGCCAAAACGCATTTGCTCATGTCACTAAGTTCCCTGAAGTCCCTGCCAAAAACAGTATCACCTAAATATTCCATGAAAATTATTTTGTGATCTTTGTCATATGCATAAAAGGATGGAAGCACGTTTGTAACTGCACTTAATAAGTTTAAGGTATTTGCTTCACGATCACACATCTCTTTTTTATTTTCAATTTTAGAAGAATCCATAATCTTTCCTTTTCCATACTCTTTTTTACATAAAATTAATTTTTTGTCTTCTGTTTTTCCCTCTTTAAGAATAGAATATTCAATATTTAGTTTATCTATTTTAGAACGGAAACCACGGGCTATGGGTGTTTCTTCAAAATTGTGAACAACTACTCTTAAATCTTCTTTATACTCTTCCTTATAATATTCCGATAAGATGTGTGATAGGTATTCTTTTGTTAAATCCATTCTACCCCTTATCTTATATACAAATCTTTGCTTTATAAAGCTTTCTATTTATTCACTATTCTAAAGTAAAAACTTTATTGATATATAAGTCTTCCTATCTCATGGATTGCAAAGGCCATATTTTTAAATTTTTCAAGCAAAATAGGTATTTGCTTGTTATTCCAAGTTTTATTGTAAATCTTATCACATTCTTTTACTATCACTTTTTTCATTGTTGATTGATTATATGCTAGATTTTTATCTTTGTTGTAATAAGCTTTCATAGTAGTTAGGTAATTCTTTTCAATTTTAGAATATATTGAAATTAATTCATTGATTAGTTTGTTATCAATTTTCAGTTCTCTGAGATAACGTGCAATTCTCTTTGATTCGTCTGCGATCATCTCCAAGTATAATGCTAATAACCACAGACTAAGCAATTTTGTCGGTCTTATCTTAAATAGAGCAGGCCTTTTCAATGCTTTTTTAATTATTCTATATGCTAAGAAAGTTAATCTATTAACATCCTCGTCTCTATTGTAAATTTCCTCATATAAATCCTTTTTTGGTGTGGATTTAGAATCAATAATCATGGTTCTGATGATTACATCAATTTTTCTTATTAATTCATCTATAGAAACCTCTTTTATATTGAGAAAATCTTTTGCTACAATTCTAGAAGGTGTTTGTTCTACTATTTCTAAAGCCATTAGATTGTGAATTATTTTTTTGATCAAAGGTATTTTTTTATTCAAATCTTTTCCAGTTATATTTATAAGATTAAAATTATTAATATAACTTGCACTTATTTCTCTTACAATATCATCTCTGTCTTTTCCTGTTACATCAATTGTTATAGATGTAGGCTTTTCATCTTCTTTAATCTCCTTTGGATAAATAACTATGCCTTTGATACCTTCATCTAAGTAAACTAAATCTCCTTTATTCAAATTATGTTTTTCTAACCAATTTTTTGGTAAAGAAATTATATGGCTGTTTTTTCCAAATTTGATTATCTTTCTATATTCCACTTTTCCACCCCC
>JAFCFN010000007.1 GCA_017608625.1 Candidatus Woesearchaeota archaeon
AAATAAAATAAGGAGGTTAAAATGTTAGCATATCTTTTGATAAGCCTACAAGAGGCAAAAGAAAGAGAAGTTTTGGATGAGATAACAAAACATAAAGAAGTGAAAGAAGCCCATATTTTGTTTGGAGAATGGGATATAATAGCAAAAGTAGAAGTAGAGAATTCAGATGCATTAGGAACATTTATTATGGAGAAAATAAGAACAATCCCAGAAGTTAAAGTAACATCTACACTAATTGTAGCCAAATAGTTCGAGCAAAGCGAGAACTAGTTTTTGAAAACCATTTTCCGTTAACGCTTTTGCCGACTGAAAGGGGGAAAAGGGTTAAATGAATAGGATAGTGAAAAAAGAAGTAAGAATTCTTGGTATAGATGACGCTCCTTTTGATAAGTTCAAAAGAGGCAAGGTTTTAGTTATAGGTGCTATTTTTAGAGGAGGACAATTTCTAGATGGAGTTCTAAGTACAAAAGTAACAGTTGATGGTTCTGATAGCACAAGAAAAATAATAGAAATGGTTAACAAAACAAGACATAAACCTCAACTACAAATCATAATTATAGACGGAATTGCTTTAGGGGGCTTCAATATAATTGATGTTAAAAAAATATACAAAGAAACAAAACTTCCTGTGATTGTTGTTATTAGGAGAATGCCTGACATAGAAAACATAAAAAGAATTCTTAAAAAAATAGGTAAAGCAAACAAAATAAAATTTTTAGAACAAGCAGGATTGCCAGTTAAAATTGGAAAAATCTACTGCCAACTTACTGGAATTACAAAAGAAAAAGCAGAACAAGTGCTAAAGATAGCTTGTACAAGAAGTTATCTACCAGAACCAATTAGAGTAGCCCATATAATTGCATCTGGTGTTGTAAAAGGAGAAAGCAGAGGGAAAGCATGATAAGATACACAAGTACCAATGAAAAATCACCGGCAATAACATTCAAACAAGCCATAATCCAAGGACAAGCACCTGACAAAGGCCTTTACATGCCAGATAAACTCCCGCAGATTTCTGCTGAAACTCTTTTGTCAATGAAAGACATGAGCTATGCAGAGATAGCATTTACTATTGTAAATCAATTTCTCAAAGATGAAATTCCTGAAAATGAATTAAAAAAAATTGTAAATGAAGTTTATAACTATCCTGTACCATTAGAAAGAGTAACAGATTCTATTTTTATAATGAGACTTGATCAAGGCCCTACTGCTAGTTTCAAAGATTTTGCAGCAAGAATGATGGCAAGATTAATGCAGTACTACCTAAAACAACAGAACAAAAATCTATTAATACTAACAGCAACATCAGGAGACACAGGAGGAGCAGTGGCAAATGCTTTTTATGGAATGGATAACATAAAAGTTATTGTACTATTTCCAGAAAAAGAAATTAGCCTGAGACAGAGAAAACAAATGACAACATTGGGCAAAAACATAACAGCAATTGCAATAAAAGGAAAATTTGATGATTGTCAAGCATTAGTTAAAAAAGCATTCGCAGACAAAGAATTAGAATATCTAAACCTATCATCAGCCAATTCTATTAATTTTGGAAGGTTACTGCCGCAAACAGTCTATTATTTTTATGCTTATTCAAAACTTGCTAAAGAAGAAGTAATCTTTTCAGTACCTTCTGGAAATTTTGGAAATCTAATGGGAGGAATATTAGCAAAATATATGGGTTTACCTGTTCGTAAATTCATAGCAGCTGTTAATGAAAATAATGAATTTCCCCTCTTTTTAGAAACAAGTTTTTATAAACCTATAAAACCTTCAATAGTCTGCCCATCCACTGCAATGAATGTGGGACATCCAAGCAATCTAGCAAGATTAATCTATCTATACAAAGGACAAATGGATGAAAAAGGAAACATTAGTAGAATGCCTGATATGAATAAACTAATAAAAGATATCTTCTCTATCTCAATATCTAATTCTGAAACAATGCAAACAATAAAACAAGTGTATGAAAAATATAAAATAATTCTTGAACCTCATGGAGCAGTTGGTTTTGCAGCTTTACAGCACTATTTAACAAAAACAAAAGACAATCATTTGGCTATTTCTTTAGAAACAGCACACCCAGCTAAATTCCCTGATGATATCAAAGAATTGCTTAATATTGATCCAGAGCTACCAAAAAGCATGCAAAACTTAGAAAACAAAGAAGAACAATACTTAACACTTCCAGCAGAATATGATGCTTTTAAAAATTTTTTAAAAAATACAAATTAAATATAATACAGTTTTCCTTCCTCTTTCTGCTTTCTATCCATCTGAGAACCAGGTTTATTAATCCTTGGTCTGTTACTTTCTTTATCTCTTCTCATGCTTAACTCCAAATCTTTCAAAAAGAGATTCATTCCTTCTTCCATTGAAAAAGGTCCTAAAGCATTTCCTGCTTTAGCTGGTTCTCCCTCAAAAACCATTAATTTCTGACTTAGATGATCTACAAACAACAAATCATGATCAACTACTAAAGCTGTTTTTCCCCAATTCTCCATTAACTCTCTGATGATTTTGCTAACAGCCAGTCTTTGCTCAACATCTAAATAAGCAGAAGGCTCATCTAATAGATATAAGTCAGCATCCCTCGATAAACAAGCAGCAATAGCAACCCTTTGCAATTCTCCACCACTCAGCTGATTTAACTGCTTGTCTAATAGCTTACTAATCTCCAAAGGTTTTATTAATTCTGTAATGTACTTCTCAACAGAATCTTTAAGAATCTCTCTCACTAAAGCATCACTTTCAGCAACTATATATTGAGGTTTATAACTCACTTTAATTTTTTTATTTAGCTCTCCTTTATCAGCTTTTAAAATCCCTGCTAAAATCTTAACAAAAGTGGTTTTACCAATTCCATTCTCACCTAAGACTCCGATTATCTCTTTTTTGAATACGCTCCCTTCCCTAGCTTTCAACACAAAAGAATCAAGATCTTTTTCTATTCCCTTCCAACTAACTAATTCTTCTCCAACCCTCTCTATTACTGGTGGTTTAGGAGGAAAAGAAATTGCTTTATCCCTAAATCTAATATTTTCTTGTTTCAAATAACCTTCTAAATAAACATTTATTCCAGCTTTTGTAGCTTTTACACCAGAAACAACACCATAACAACCTTCTTTACCATACATAATATGTATCAAATCAGTCATATAATCCAAGATAATCAGATCATGCTCTACAACAACTACTGCTGTGCTTTCATTTGCTAAACCTCTGATAAATTTACTAACCCTTATTCTCTGTTTTATATCCAAGTAAGAACTAGGCTCATCAAAAATATATAAGTTAGCATCTCTCAACACACAAGCAGCAATCGCTATTCTTTGCAGCTCTCCTCCAGAAACATTCTCTACATTATTATCAAGAATCTTGTCTATCTCTAATTCCTTTGCAATCTCATCTAGTTTATTTTTTTCATCAACCTTTTTTAGTAAATCCCTTACCTTCCCTTTTTGAGTTTTAGCTATTAAATCAACTTGCTGAGGTTTAAAAGAGATCTTTATTTCTCCTTTATTCACTTTTTCAAAAAACAACTGCGCTTCACTTCCTTTAAAAAAATCTATCAATTCATCATAACTAGCTTCTTTTTCTCCACCAAAATTAGGCATTATCTGGCCAGCCAAAATTTTCAAAGCAGTTGATTTTCCAATACCATTTCTTCCTAAAATACCAACAACTTTTCCAAATATAGGAATTGGAAGATTATACAAGCTAAAACCATTCTTGCCATATCTGTGGATAGGTTGCTCTAGTTCAGAAGGTAAATTAATTATTGAAATACATCCCGCCGGACATCTCTTTGGGCATATTCCACATCCTATACAAAGCTCTTCATTTATTACAGGTTTATTGTCTTGTCCAAGAGTAATACACTCTTTACCAGATCTATTAACAGGACAAACATTACCACAAATAAAAGAGCATCCTTTACCATTAATACATTTCTCTTTTTCAATAACAGCAATTCTTGGCATACTATTTTCCAATAATAAAGCTTTTATATAGTTTTTCTTTTAATAACCAAATATGGCGAAATGCGCAATTTGTGGCAATAGAATAGAAGAGTTGTTTTTAGGTAAAATTAAGGGTACAATAATAAAAGGCAAAACAGTTTGCTCAGACTGTCAAAGAAAATATAAAGAAAACTTTTTAGAACAACTTTAGTGCCTCGGTAGCTCAGTTAGCAGAGCAGCTGACTCGTAGCTTTGAAAGATCAGCAGTAAGCAAGCGAGCTGATGAGAAATCAGCAGGTCAAGGGTGCAAGTCCCTTCCGAGGCTTAAAAACATCTTTTGAAATTATCAGCTAAAACCTTACCAATTAAAGAAATTCTTTCTCTTTCACTCATATTTATATCTCCTTCTAATCCAACAATTGTTTCTAATCCAGGCCTTTTATTTATATCGCCTAAAAAAAGATATCTTTTCCCATCAAATATCCAATCTGATGTAATAATTTGAGATCCTTGTTTTGCTGCTTCGGCATTAATTAAACAAGCTTGCTCAAGCATTTCAGTAGGCAATTCTCCTCTTTTAAGTCCATTTAAATATATAATTTCTTCTTCAAATTTTGTAAGCCTTCTTTTAGAATTCTTACCAGTTAATGCAATGCTCTTCTCAACTCCATCTAAATTACCGAATATAGAATCATCTGGATTATAATTTAAACTAACACCGATTAGATTACATAGATTATTGCTTTTGCTCCCAAAAGTCATTACTCTTATAAAAGATGAAATTCCTCTTTTTTTAGAAGAAGGAGTTTCAATATATTCTTGAATTATATATTCGCTTTTTTTAGTTTTTTCAAAAAAATCTTCAATTTGATACTCGTCAAAAAATGCAAGATTTCCTCTGCACATTCCAGCCCTTCTCTTTTTTATTATTAGTGGAAACTTGAAATTACCTTTGTACTTTTTTGCTTCTAGTGTTTTTGGACTCGGAATACCTAATCTTTTTGCAAGTTTTGCAGCGTTGAGTTTGTCTCCAAGATCATTTTTTTCTGTATTTATTCTGTGAGTTTTTCTAGAGAACTTATCAACAAGATACTCATAAGCATCTTTCATGATTTTTCCAATTCTTCCGAAAAAAGATGCTTTTTTATAATCATAAATTTCCATCAACAAGGTTTCATAATAACTTCTGCTATCTGTTAGTATATGCCTCCTAAATAAAATAAAATTTGACTCACTAAATGAATCTATAATATCATTTAAGGAACTACAATCATCAAGTATGTTGTGAATTCTAACACCTTTTTTAGGCAAGTTCTCCTTAAATTTCTGAAAAACTAAACCTCTAAATGTTTTTACTTTATTATACCTTTCATTTCCCCACATATCTGATAAAATATATGCCATATTAAAATGCAACTTGAATATGTTTTTAAATCTTTCTATTTGATACCATTTCTAAGTAAATAAAACCAAAGATTTATAAAAAAATTCTCAATCAAAAACTACATGAAATATCAGAATAAAACATGGTTTGAGAGAGCAATCTTTCTTAGTTGGTATTGCTCAAAAGCAGACTGCAAATTTTGTTTAATGTCTACTTTAAGACCTTTTATAAAAAACCCCAAAAAAGCAAAAAGACATCCTGCATCAATTTTGGCAGAAGCTTTGCTTTGTAAAATTCTTGGCTGGAAGATAGAATTTCTTTCAGGAGGTTATGAAAGTTATACAAAAAAAGAGTTATTATCATTAATAAAAAACATATACAAAATCTATAAGAAAAAACTCTGGTTAAATATTGGAGTGTTGGATGAAAAAACCTTAATGTTATTCAAACCATACATTATTGGAGTAACAGGAGCTGTTGAATGTATAAACCCAAGATTACACGATTACCTCTGCCCATCCAAACCTTTAGATGAAATAATTAGTATGTTTAAGGTTTGTGATAAACTAGGGCTTAAGAAATCAATTACAATAATAATTGGACTAGGTGAAACAATAGAAGATTTTAGTTTGTTGAAAAAGTTCATTGCAAAGCATAAACTAGACAAAATAACATTTTATGCTTTAAACCCTCATCCAAACACAATCTTCAAAAAAGGTCCAGACCCTTTATATTATGCAGAGTGGATAAGAAAAACAAGACAAGCTTTTCCTGAATTGGAGATAGTAGCAGGATCCTGGGTAAACAGGTTAGATGAAATTTCATTGTTACTAAAGGCAGGAGCAAATGGAATTACAAAATTTCCAGCAATAAAATTGTTTTCAACAGAATATGCACATAAAATAGAAGAACAAGCAGAACTTGCAGGAAGAAAATTTATTGGAACTCTAACAAAACTTCCTAAAATAGATATCGATGAAGAGGTTAATCAACTAGATTTACATGATGATTTGAAAGAAAAGATAAAAATCAAACTTCTAAGCTATATTAAACAAATGAAAAAATGATTGAGAAAATAATAAAGGAATTAGGAATTGCACTAATCAAAACACAAAGAATATCTGTGGATGGTATAGACAATATTCCAAAAAAAGGACCTGTATTAATTGTATCCAACCATAAAAACTGGAAAGATGTTCCAGTTATTTGGTATGAAGTAAAAAAACATTTAGGTAGAGAGACTTATTTTGTTGGAACATCCCAATTAACAGATGTCTATGAGTGTGCTGCAATGTTCAATAAATATTTCTCAGAAAAAACAGGAAAGAATAGTGCTTTTAAAAGAGCAGTTAATCTTTATCTAGCAGAGATAATCACAAAATCTATCAAAAAATGGGACTGTCTAATACCTGTTAAAAAAGAGTATGGAAAACAATTCAATAACAGAAGAGCAATTGTTACTTGTAAAAGAAAATTAGAAGAAGGCAAACTAGTGTGTATTTTTCCAGAATATAAAAGATGTGAGGAAAATAAAATAAATAGATTTCTTCCAGGAGCAGCAAAAATTACGTATGATCTAAAAAAAGAATGTCCAAATATACCAATAATTCCTATGGCAATCAAAGGCACAGAAAAGAATTTTAGAATTTATAATAAAATAAGAATTAACATAGGCCATATACTTTATATGCACAACTACAGAAAACCAGAAAAAGTTATTCGAAAAAAATTCACAAAACAGCTTGAAGATAAAGTAAGATTGCTTTACGCTTCATCATTCTCTTGAAAATTTATTCATACCGTAATGTATCAACTGGTTTTAACTTAGACGCTTGGATTGCTGGGAACAGTCCAGAGAAACTTCCAACTAAAAACGCAAAAACTAAACATCCTGTAATCAACCATAAAGGAAATGCTGGTTTCAACATTGAAAGTCCAGCTGAAGCAGCCATTATACCTCCTACCTTAGCAATGCCATAACCTAATAAAATTCCTATCCCTCCTCCGACCAAACCGAGTATACCTGCTTCAAACATGAACATCAAAGCAATAAATCTATTCTTAGCACCAATTGCTTTCATTATACCAATCTCTTGCGTTCTCTCTAAAATAGAAGAATACATGGTATTCGCTATATTAACTGCTGCAACAAAAACAGAGATCAAAGCTATCAAGACCAACACTCCAATAAAAATGTTTATTACACTGCCATATGTCTCTATTATTTCCTCATATGTTTGTACAAAAAAATCCTCTTCTCCTTCTTTTTGGTCCCTATATTTTCTAAACTTTTCTTTTATTCTATTTCCTAATTCTGCTACATTTTGATCAGGAGCAGCTCTTAAAAGAATGAAAAAATAATTCTCTTTTCCCAGTATTTTTTTTGCTCCTTCTAGTGAAAGATACACATTGCTATCATCCTGGGGATTTCCTATTTCTTCATAAAATCCAACAACCTCTACTTCTATATCATTGATCTTAATTTTATCCCCTAGAGAAACTGGTTTTTTAAATAAGTTGTTAGGAATAAGATAATTATATCCTAATGTTGCCTTTAGAACATCTCCTTTTTTTAGAGTCCTCCCTTCTATGATCCCATAACCAACAAACATTTCTTCTGCCAATCTCCTTTCTTTGCTGTTAGTAGATATTCCCGTTACATAAGGATATACCTCTTTGTAGTCCTTGAATTTGACCTTGCCTACTGAAACTATCATTCCTGTTGCTTCATCCACTCCTTTTATTCTTTTGAGGAAGTCAAGATCCCTCTCTGTAAATTCTACATTACTTTCACCCAACGCAGTCGCGTAATCTTTGGGCATTATCATTATTTTATCAGCACCCATCGTTCTTGCTATATCTTCCATATAATATTTTATCCCAAGACCAAAACTAGATAATGCAACTATGGCGGCTATTCCTATAAGTATTGAGAGAATTGTTAGAAAACTTCTTCCTTTTCTACTCAACAAATTTGAAATTGAATATTTTAATACATTATTCATTTTATCTTTCTAATAGCATCTACTGGATTAAGCTTAGAAGCCCGTACTGCAGGCAATGTTCCAAAAAATGAACCAACAATAAATGCAAATAATATTGAACCAATAATCAATTGAAAAGTGATATGCGCAGATATCATGCTGGTTCCCAGCGCTAATCTACCAACAAATGCAAGGCCTGTTGCAGTTAAAAAACCAAAAATAGATCCCATTATACCTCCAGCAGATCCTAATAGACCAGATTCAACAAAAAACAAAAGGAATATTGATGAGTTTTTCGCTCCGATAGCCTTCATAATTCCAACATCCTTTGTTCTTTCAACAACAGCAGTGTACATCGTATTCATTATTCCAATACCTCCAACCAAAATAGATATTGCAGCAATGATATAAACAAAAATCTGTACTCCACGTAGGACATCGTTAACTCTTGCTAATATTTGAGCAGGAGTTTGGACTGAAAAATCTTCTTCACCTTCCTTAACATCCCTTATTTTTCTTAAATTCTTTTCGATATCTTCTTTTATTTTATTTACATCTGCATTTTCATCAAACCTCACACCAATTACATCATACTCTCCCTTCGGCCTATCAACCAAATTTCTAAGATCATCTTCATTCATAAATACAGCAGAGTCTATCCTCGCATTTCCTTTTTTTTCCATTATTCCAATAACCTTGAACTCCCTGCCCTGTATTTCAACTTTTGATCCTGGAACAACGGCTTTGCCAAAGGCATTACCCTCTTCAAAAAACATTGACCCCAAAAAAACAACTTTTTTATCTCCATCTTTTAATAACCTTCCTTTTTGGGCATTCATATTAAAAACATGCTCTATTACTTTTCTATCATCTCCATCAGGTATACTTATAGCATAGCTAAATGTTGCTTTTTTATTAAAAACAAGTTTTACTGATTCTTGTATTCTTCCTGCTGCTCCTTTTACGCCAGGAATCTCTTTGATTGCATCTAATTCGTTATCTGTTAAAGGATTAACGGTTCCTATTCCAGGTATACCAAGTCCGCCAGAAGCCATTACAGCAAGAACATCTGTTCCCAAAAAACCAAATTGAGCATTAATGGCTGATCTTAAACCCTCACCTAAACTAACCAAAGCTACAACAGCAGCTATACCTATAAATATTCCAATCATGGTCAGCCAACTTCTTAACTTTCTGTGAGCTAAAGTTTTTAAAGAAAGTTTAAAATAATCTTTAATCATATTTTTTATTTCTTCTTTTTCTTCTATGTTTATAGAAATAGTAGGCTATCCCTACAATCAGAAGCACAATCGCTATTGTTCCCAACGATCCATCACCTTTCCCTGCAATCATCGACGCACTCTTTAGATCAAGCACAAGGTCATGTTTTTCAGTGTATTTATTGTTATTAGCATCCATATATTTTACAGTTATCGGAATAACGACTTTCTTGTCAACAGAGTCTTTAACATACAGCTTGAAATCAGCGGTTTCATAATCATCGCTGTCAACACTACCAACATATATCTCACTAGCAGATAATACATCATAATCTTCTGCTGAATCTATACTTATAGTAAGAAATTTAACATCAATCAAACCTTTGTTTACTATTTTTACTGTTATTTCTCCTGTGGATTTCTCCTTAAATATTGTCGAACTATCAATCTGTACAAGAAGATCGGGGGTAGCACCAACAATGACTCCAATTAAATCATCTTTTATATATTTTTCTCCTAACTCATCATAGTATGTCAAGCTTATTGGTATCTTGTAAATTTGGCTGTCTGCATTAGCTAATGCAGCAACATTAAATTCGACCTTTTCCTCTTCACCAGGTTTCAAATGTTTTATTCTTTTTTCAGTTGAATCTCCAATAGGAACAAAAGGCAAATCGTCTGAACTTAGATCAAGCTTTAATGTTATGTCTTTCATCACAGAATCAGCCAAATTTTTCAATGTAATTTCTATTTTGGATTCTTCTCCAGGAACGATTATTCCCGGATCTGTTACTGCAGAATAAATCCCTAAAGCCGCATCAACTGTTTGCACTCTAATCGTAAAATTAAAAGTTCGAGAGAAATTTCCTTTCATATAAGCCTTTAGTTTTATTTCATTTTCCCCTTCGACAGCATCTTCATCCACTTTTATTTTGTAATACAGGATAATTCCTTTTTCCCCTCTTTGCAATCCCCAGACATTACCTACATTTTTAATAGCGCTTTCTCCTGGATCCAATGAAAAGGGATAACCCAATAGTAACTCAAAAACAACGTCTTCTGCATCTTTTGTTCCATTGTTAATAACCTTCCATCTTACTTCTACGTATTCTCCAGGTTCAGCAGGATCAGGATCTTGGCTAATTAAACTTACTTCCAGATCTGCTGATTCAGGAATATATGCGGCACTGCTAAGTTTAAGACACACCACGCTTACCAAAAGCGCTGTTAATATTATTAACAACCATTTACCATTTTTCATTTTATTCACCTCTTATTACTTTTCCGTCTTTGATATGCACAATTCTATGTGCATATTTTGCTAATCTATTGTCATGAGTAACCATGACAATCGTTTTCTTTTCTTTTTTATGCAGTGTAAATAGTATGTCAATTATTTCTTTACCTGCTTTTGAATCTAAATTTCCTGTAGGTTCGTCAGCCAAAATGATATCAGGATCATTTGCTAAAGCTCTTGCAATAGCAACTCTCTGTTGCTCTCCACCCGATAATTGATTTGGATAATGATTTACTCTATCTCCTAATTCAACCAACTCAAGAAGATTTCTCGCTTTTTTAATTCTTTCTTTTTCATTCACTCCTTGAAAAATCATTGGAAGAGCAACATTCTCCAATGCAGTGAGATTTTGTATAAGATTAAACTGTTGAAAAACAAAACCAACTTTCTTCCCTCTTATTTGAGCTAGCAATGATTCACTCATGCAGGATATGTCCTTGCCTTCTAAATATACTTTTCCCTTGGTTGGCAAATCTAGACAACCAATCAGATGCATCGCAGTTGATTTTCCACTCCCGCTGGGGCCTTGTATAGCAACAAACTCTCCTTTTTTTACAGAAAAATTTATACCTCTTAATGCATTAACCTCTACTGCACCAACTTGATAAGTCTTCCAAACATTTACTAACTCGATTATTTTTTTGAATTTCATTTCTCGGTTTTCTCCATCTCTCTTTTCACCAAATATTCAAAAGCATGACTTCTATTTGCAAATATTTTTTTCTCTATTTTTTTATCTACCCATTTTAATAATTCATTATCAATTGTAATGGTTATTCTTTCCTTCATAATATTACATTTACTTATTTTTACATATTAAGTAATACTTATATATAAACCTTACTTTTTCACAAAATTTAAATACAATCAGATAAATGCTAAAATCATGTCAAAGCAAGAACAAAGAACAAGTGCAATATGGGTTCTCTTCATAGCTTTTATAATGTTATCTTCTGTTATAGGCTACGCTATTTTTGGCGGCTCAACTCAAAAACAGAAATATGGCAAGTATCAATTTATAAGAACAGATCAGGGTTGGGTAACAAAAGTTGACAATCAAAAAATTCTTTTTGATTATCATCCTTTGGAGGTTGAAAGCATTAATCTGACCCAAGGAATAATTAACTCAATTAAAAATACAAGTATGATTTATCTTACATTTGATCCAGAGCAGAGTTATCTTGAGTATATCGACTTAGCAAGATTCCAGCTAACAGAGCTGTTTTGGACATTTTTTAACATATATCCTGAAAACGCAATAACAAAACCCTCATTAAAGTATAATTTAACAGTTATAAACTGTTCCAATGCAACAGCAACTGTTCCTGTTTTATTCTTCAAACAAAGCAATGAAACAGGATTTTATAAAAAAGATAATTGCATATTATTACAAGCAAAACAAGGTTATGAGTTTTTAGCATTAAAAGACAGACTGCTTTATGGTTTATTAGGTATTATAAAATGAAAAAAACCAAATCTTCCAAAAACAGAAAAACATTTAGCAAAGAAACAAGAGCAATTCTTTGGGTTGTCTGTTTTATAGCTTTATTTCTAATATTTGTTTGGTCTGTTAAATATATTTATCCTAAACAAACTATTCCCCACTACACATATAATTATTTTGATTTTTATTATATTGACGGAATGTGGTATACTCAAATACAACTTGGCAAACAACCATGGAATATTCCTTTGAGATATGGGCCAAAGGATGTTGAGTATATTCCTGTTATTGGTGACCCAAATGTATTTTTAACTGCAAAAGGAGTTTATATTACATTTGATCCAGATTCTGATGATTTGAATTATACAGCATTAGCTACATCAGAACTAAGCTTGAATCTGGCACAGGCATTAAACATTACACCAATAGGTGCATGCACTAAAAATGTGACTCTAGCATGCCACAATAGAACAATAGTTAACTGCGAAATAGATAAGAAACATGCAATTATTTACCTAACACAAAACAGCAGTTTCCCAATAGTTGAGCAAAAAGACAATTGCTTAATTCTAAAAGGAAAAGGTTTTGACTTAGTTAAGGCTGTTGACAGACTGCTTCTTTGTTGGTATAAAATTATGCCTTAAACCTCTTTTATACCATCTCCAGTTAAAGCAACAAACCTAATTCCAACTCCTAGTTTTAATAAAGCAGATAATAACGCCATATGCTCTTTTCCACTACCAGAAATTAAATTAACAGCAACATCCCCACTTAGTTTACCATCTAAAGCATTCTTTATATCCTCAACTAATGCAGTTATTGTTTTATTTGGATTAACAACAATCATCTCAGCTTTTTTATCTATTGTAAAATTGTCTTTTCCAAACTCATTTGTTATTAAGAAGATATTATCCCATTCCTGATCATTTATCAGTCTAGAAACATGACCCCATGTTCCTTTTCCAGTTGATAAACAAGCAACCAAATCTGCCATGCTAACACCTCCTAAATTTTAAAATCCATGCCTAATTAATAGCCTCATTCTTCTAATCACATCTTTTTTGTAATACCAACCCAATAACAAGCCAGCAACCAATCCTCCTAGATGCCCTGAATTAGCTATATTAGGCATAAAAGACAATAAAATAAACAATAAGAATATAGCAATATACATTGGTATTGGAATAGGAATTAACATAATAAAAACAGGCAATCTAGGTGTTAAAACAGCTAATGCTCCACCAACTGCAAATATAGCTCCTGATGCACCAACTGCCATAACTGTCCATTTATCAGTAAACAAAGGTGATAAAGCGAAAAATACTGAGCCAAGTAAACCTCCTATAAAATAGATTGTTAAATATCTTCTCCTCCCAACCAAACTTTCTAAAAATGATCCAAGAAAAAACAAAGAAAACATATTCACAAGTAAATGAAAAAAACTGCCATGCATAAACATACTTGTTACTAACGTCCATAACATTTGGCCTTGCCAAATTGCAGCTGGTTGCAAAGCAACAAATCTAAAAATATCTTCAGAAATCAAAACACTGCCTAAAAAAACAATAACAAAAACTATTATATTTATTACTATAATAATTTCAGTAGCTGTTAAACCTCTCCTATATCGCATTTTTCTTTAAATAATAGCAATATTTATTAATGTATCTTTTTTTCCTTAGATCATGTCCTTATTAAGCATTTATGATAAACACTATAAAAAGCTGTTGATTATTCCATTTGTACTCCTTTTTTTAGCAATTATAGCCATAGCTAATCAAATAGTTCAAACAGGAGATTTTGTTAACAAAGGAGTAAGTATAGCAGGAGGACTAACAATAACAATACAAGGAAAAACAACAAATACTGTTGAATTACAGGCTTTTTTAAAAGAAAAATTTCCAGAAGCAGACATCACAGTCAGAGACCTTAAAACAGCAGGGCAAAAAACAGGCATAATAATAGATGCATCTGGTGTAGAATCAGATGAATTAATAAACACATTAGAAGAAAAATTAGGCAAGCTAGAAAAACAAGATTACACAATAGAAGAAATTGGATCAGCATTAGGACAATCCTTTTTTAAACAAGCATTAACAGCAGTTCTGATAGCATTCATATTTATGGCAATAGTTGTATTCCTTTATTTTAAAACATTAGTCCCTTCAGCAGCAGTAATTCTTGCTGCTTTCTCTGATATTATCATTACATTAGCAATATTTAATCTACTTGGCTTAAAGCTTTCAACAGCAGGAATTGCAGCTTTCTTAATGTTGATTGGTTATTCTGTTGATACTGATATACTGCTTTCAACAAGAGTGCTAAAAAGAAAACAAGGAACAGTATTCGAGAGAGTTTGCTCAGCAGCAAAAACAGGCTTGCTAATGTCTGCAACAACTCTCTCAGCTTTAATTATAGCTTTAATATTTGCTCAGTCAGAAGTATTAAAGCAAATAATGATTATCCTTCTTATTGGATTATTAGTTGATTTAATCTCTACTTGGTTTCAAAATGCAGGTATTTTAAGATGGTATTTAGAGAAGAGGCATAAAGAATGAGTAAGGCAAAAAAGATATTTTCAAATCTAAGAGTAATAATCTTACTGATTAGTTTGGTTCTAGCCATAATCTCAATCCATCCAAATCCTTTTGCAAAAGGAGTTGCAATAAGAAACATACAACCAAATTCCTCTGCAGCAGACGCAGGGATGGTTAATCTGAAACCAACAACTCCTCCAATGTCTAAAGAAAAAATTCTGAGAATGAATAATGTCCCAATAAACACAGAGCAAGACTATTATGATTTTATTCAAGATCTCAAACCAAATCAAACATTGCAAATAAAGACAAATAAAGGTTTATATAGACTAACAACAAGAGCAACAGATGGCCAAATAGATCTTGGTTTTAAAGTTTATGCTGCACCAACAACAAATATAAGAAGAGGACTTGATCTGCAAGGAGGAACAAGAGTTTTATTAAAACCTGTTGAAAAGCTTTCTTCTGATGATATGGACATTTTGTTAGCAAATATGAATCAAAGATTAAATGTTTATGGCTTATCAGACATTGTTATAAGAACAGCGAAAGATCTTTCTGGCCAGCAATACATCTCGGTAGAAATAGCAGGTGTTTCAGAAGAAGAAGTCAAAGAGTTATTAGCAAAGCAAGGTAAGTTTGAAGCAAAAATAGGAAACAACACTGTATTTATAGGAGGAAAAAAAGACATTACATATGTATGCAGATCAGCTGACTGTTCTGGAATAGATCCTAACTATGGTTGCTCGCAAGTACAGGACGGATGGGCATGCAGATTCATGTTCTCTATCTCTCTGTCACCAGAAGCAGCTCAAAGACAAGCAAACTTGACAAAGGATCTAGCTATTATAACAGAAAATGATGATCAATACTTAAATGAGTCTCTTGCTTTATTCTTAGATGACGTACAAGTTGATACTCTAAGAATAGCAGCTGAACTAAAAGGAAGAGCAACAACAGACATTGCTATTTCTGGTTATGGTGCTGGTGCAACACAGCAAGAAGCTGTTTACAATGCTTTAGAAAATATGAAAAGATTACAAACAATCTTGATAACAGGTTCTTTGCCAGTTAAACTAGAAATAGCAAAAACCGATGCTTTATCACCCCTACTTGGAGAAGAGTTATTGAAAAATGCAATTATTGTTGGTTTGCTAGCGATTCTTGCTGTTTCATTAGTTGTTTTCATAAGATACAGAAAGCTACAGATTGTAATTCCAATGGTAATCACAATGTTATCAGAAGTAATAATTCTGTTAGGAGTTGCTGCTTTAATTGGTTGGAATATTGATCTAGCAGCAATAGCAGCTATAATCATTGCAGTTGGTACTGGGGTTGATCATCAGATTGTTATTGCAGATGAAACTCTAAAAGGAGAAATAACCCAAGTATATAATTGGAAAGAAAGAATCAGAAGAGCATTCTTTATTATAATGGCAGCCTACTTTACAACAATGGTTGCAATGCTTCCATTGTGGTTTGCAGGAGCTGGTTTGTTAAAAGGATTCGCAGTTGTAACAATGATTGGCATATCAATTGGAGTATTCATAACAAGACCAGCATTTGCAGCTACTGTTGAGATCTTGTTAAAAGAATAAGTCATATTACTTTTTTTTGACTGCTTCTTCAAACACCTTTTTATTCTCCTCTAAAAATCTTTTTCTTATCTTTTCTTCAACTGCTTTCCAAACAAACTCTTTTTTTAATGGTAATAAACCTTTGCTTAAAGCATAACCAAGCATAAAAATATTAACTGCTGTGATATCTCCTGTCATCTTTTTAACAATCTCATCAGCATTTACTACATGCAAATTCTTAGTAATGCCTTTTATTTTATTCAAAATTCGCTTTAAATTAGTATTTATTCTGAATATTTTGCTATTTGTTAAAATGACAGTTTTTTTGTTTGCCCAATAGCAAGCTCTTAATGCTTCTGTTGCTTCTAAAGCTATAATCAAATCAGCCTTTCCTCTTGTTATTAAAGGAGAATGTATTTTTTTGCCTAATCTTATATGACAGTCTAAACTACCTCCTCTTTGAGCGAGACCATGTAACTCAGCCTCTTTAACATCATACCCCTGTTTTAATGCAGCATTACTAATTATCTCTGTCAAAGTTAATATTCCTTGCCCTCCATATCCTGTTATGATTAAATTAAATGATTTCATTTTTCTACTTTGATAAACTCTGGAAACAGCTGTTTGCAAACAGCACAACCCCAGCAAAGATCTTTATCAATTACAAATTTGCCTTTCTCCTTTTTAATAGCTGGACATCCAAACTCCATCAATTCACTTAATTTAGAATTTTGTTTCACAACAGAAAATTTTGGTAATTTTATTCCCTGCTTTATTAGTCTTCTTACAGCAGCAAGTCTGCACTCTCCTTTAGCAATAATTACTGATACTCCTTTTTTATTGTAAGCTTCTTTTATATCTTTGCAGAACTGATTAAAGTTATAAACATTTGAAGTTTTTACAAAATCAACTTTACATGCCTTTGCTATTTCTTCTATATCTATCTGTTTTGTAACTTCTCCTGCTCCTGTTAAACCTGTTCCAGGATTAGGTTGATGTCCTGTCATAGCAGTCCATCTATTATCTAAAACAATAACCAATGCATCAGCTTTATTATAAACAAGATTCAACAAAGCAGGAACTCCTGCATGGAAAAATGTTGAATCACCAATAAATATTACTGGTTTTTTGCTAGTTGTCTTTGCTATGCCATGACTTACACCAATAGAAGCTCCCATACTAACAACAAAATCCTGCATTTTATAAGGAGAATAAGCTCCAAGCATATAGCATCCAATATCTCCTCCAAAAATTTTATCTTTACCTAAAACCTTTTTTACAGCATAAAAGGTTGCTCTGTGAGGACAGCCAGGACAAAAAAATGGAATTCTTTTTTCTACTTTAATATTAAATTTTTCAATATTCTCTTCTAGCTCTTCTGGTAAAGGTTTATTCAAAATCTTTGCAATACCAATTAAAACATGTTCTGGCTTTAACTCTCCTGCTTTTGGGAACAAATCCTTTCCATAAATCTCTATATTAGTAATCTTTCTAACCTCTTCCTCTAAAATAGGATCAACCTCTTCTACTATAATAACCTCTTTTAAATTCTTAACAAAATTTTTAACCTTTTCAACAGGAAAAGGAAAAGAAAAACCAATCTTCAATAAAGGCAATTTAATATTTAATTCCTGCATAGCTTCTTTAATATAATCATAAGACACTCCAGAAGTAATTACTCCTACATTCCCTTTACCTTTTTCTACTAAATTAAAACAAGACTTCTCAGACTCTTTTTTTATTTTATTTAATTTTTCTAATAATTTTTTATGCAATTCAACAGTCTGGCTAGAACCAAGTTTAAACTCTTTTTTCAAAAACTTGCCTTTTGCTTTTCCTTTAATAATTTTATTAAAATTAACTAATGATTTGCTGTAACAAACCCTTGTTGTTAATCTTATCATAACAGGTATTTTATATTTAGAAGAAAGTTGAAAAGCAAATTTAGTCATATCCTTTGCTTCCTGACTATTACTGGGCTCTAAAGTTGGTATCTTTCCTAGCTTTGAGTACCATCTTGAATCCTGTTCTGTTTGTACTGAACTAAAACAGCCAGGATCATCTGCAATAACAACAACTAGTGGACATTCCAAATAAACCAAAGGCAATAAAGAATCTGATGCAACATTTAAGCCATAGTGCTTCACACTAACCAATGATTTAACACCAGAAAAAGCAGCTCCTGCTGCGCCTTCTAAGGCAATCTTCTCATTAGTTGACCATTCAAAATATACTCCTATATCTTTTGCTATCTTGGCAAAACAATCTCCTATCTCAGAAGCAGGTGTTCCAGGATAGGAAGCAGCATAACCGATTCCAGATTCAAGAGCACCTCTTACAATAGCCTCATTTCCAAATAGAAAACCTCTTTTTTTATTAGTTATTATATCTTTCATTCTTTACTTTTGGTAGATTCTAGCAACTACAAGCCCTCTTTCCCATTTACCTGGCTGTCTTAAATAAATAAAGTCTCCTTCTCTATAATACTTTTTATTCTCTCTTTCAACATCTTTGTTTAAAATATTTAATAAATTATCAAGCGCTATGAAAGAACCATATCTACCATCAACGCTTTTCAAATCTTTTATGATCTCTTTGTTCTCAATAGGCCCAATCTTAACCTCTATACCCATTTTTCCCACCAATTTTTTCTTTAGATATTAAAAAATATAAGTATTCATTAACCTTTAAAATTCTTTGAATCTTAAATTATTTATAACTTTCTATTTCATAACTTTTATATATTACTCTCTTTTAAACAAGAATATGAAATATGAGCATGCACCAGAGCTAAAAAAGAGGATAATAAATATAGCTGAAAACCTAAATATGAATCATCTTAATTTAGACAGAATAGAATGTATAAAAAGCCACGGCTCAAAAGCAAGAAAAGTTATTGCAAGATGCCACTCCCTTCCAAAAGTACTCCAAAAAGCAATGCTTACAAAACCATTCTATGTTATTGAATTAATATCAGAACAATTTGACAAATTAGATGAAGAAGAAAAAACAAAGACACTGATTCATGAACTATTGCATATCCCAAAATCATTTGGAGGAGGATTTAAACACCACAACTTTGTAAACAGAAGATTAGTAGAAAAGCTTTACAAAAAGCTGAAAAATGTTTGAAGACATAAAAACAATTTACAAAAATGATCCTGCTGCAAGAGGTCTAGAACCCTTGCTTTATCCAGGATTGCACGCAATCATCATTCATAGATATATTGCTCATCCACTCTACAAAATCAAATTAAGATTCATAGCAAGATTAATATCACAAATCTCTAGATTTTTGACAGGAATAGAAATTCACCCAGGAGCAAAAATAGGCAAAGGTTTTTTTATAGATCATGGGATGGGAGTAGTGATAGGAGAAACAGCAGAGATTGGTAAAAACTGTGTCATGTTTCACCAAGTGACTTTAGGAGGAACAGGAAAACACAAAGGAAAAAGACACCCAACTATTGGCAACAATGTTCTAATAGGTGCTGGTTCCATTATACTTGGTCCAACAAAAATAGGCAATAATGTCAAAATAGGAGCAAATACCTTTATAATAAACAAAATCATCCCTAATAATTGTACTGTTGTAGGAACTCCTGGCAAAATAGTAAAACTAAATGGAAAAAAAGTAAACAAAGAACCAAAGGATATAAAATGCTAAAACTCTATAATACTTTAACAAGAAAAAAAGAACTATTCAAGCCACTAAAAGATAAGAAAGTAGGCATGTACACATGTGGCCCAACTGTTTATAACTATCCTCATATTGGCAATTACAGAGCTTATATAGCTGCAGACCTTCTAAAGAGATATTTGAAATATTTGGGATATAAAGTAAAGCATGTTATGAATATTACAGATGTTGACGACAAAACAATAAGAGATAGTCAAAAACAAAGAGTTAGCTTAAAACAATTTACAGAAAAATATACAAAAGCATTTATGGAAGATTTGGAAACACTGAATATTCAAAAAGCAGACATCTTTCCAAAAGCAACAGAGCACATCAAAGAAATGGTAAATCTTGTTAAAAAACTTCTTGACAAAGGATTTGCCTATAAAGGAGATGATGGAAGTATATACTATTCTGTTTCTAAATTCAAGGATTACGGAAAGCTAGCTCATATAAATATCAAAGAATTAAAAGCAGGAGCAAGAGTTAAACAGGATGAATATACAAAAGAAACAGTATCTGATTTTGCTTTGTGGAAAGCATACTCAAAAGAGGATGGAAATGTATTCTGGCAAACTTCAATAGGCAAAGGAAGACCCGGTTGGCATATTGAATGTTCTGCAATGTCGATGAAGTATTTAGGCAAAACATTTGATATCCATACAGGAGGAATTGACTTAATTTTTCCACATCACGAGAATGAAATAGCCCAGTCAGAAGCAGCAACAGGAAAAAAATTTGTTAATTACTGGATTCATAATGAATGGTTACTAGTTAATGGAAAAAAGATGTCAAAAAGCCTTGGCAATTTCTATACACTAAGAGATCTGCTTGACAAAGGGTATGATCCAATGTCAATAAGATATGTTTTATTAGCAACACACTACAGACAACAGCTTAATTTTACATTCAAAGAATTAGAAGCTGCAAAAAACACAATCAACAAATTAAAAGACTTCATGCTAAGATTGCAGGAAATTAAATCTGAGAAGAAAAATTCTGATGTTTTAAAAATAATCATAAAAGCAAAAACAGAGTTTGAGAGAGCAATGAATGATGATTTGGAAATATCACCAGCACTTGCAGCTATTTTTAATTTTATGAGAGAAATCAACAAACTAATTGCAAATAATGAGTTAGGCAGAAAAGATGCTGAATTAGTTTATGATCAAATGTTGAAATTTGATTCAGTTTTAGGTTTGAGATTGGACAAAGTAGAAAAAGAAGAACTAACAGAAGAGGAAAAAAAATTAATTGAAGAAAGAGAAATCGCAAGAGCAAGAAAAGATTATGCTAAAGCAGATGAAATAAGAGAAATATTAAAGAAAAAAGGAATAACTCTTGAAGACACAAAAGAAGGAGTAAGGTGGAAAAAGGCATAATCTAAATTAAGCTTCTCCATATTTTAGTTACTAACAAGTAGTATAAAAACAAAAGATTTAAAAACAAAAGAATATTGCTGTTTTCTAACTTAATCAAAATGATAAACCATAACCGCCAAGCTGAAGATACAGATAAATATGGTTCAATTAAAAATTTAAAATATTTTGTAAGTATTCGTCACTATGGAAGAGCAGCCAAAATTCTTGAACTATATGCATTACAACTTAAAAAAGACGGGAGAAATAATTTAGCAAAATCATTTATAGAAAAATCAGCTGATTTTTATTTTAAAATCGGGTGGTTTGAAAAAGCATATCATCTATACTCTTCTATAATTAAACCGGGACAAGCAAAAAAAGCAATATTCAAGAGAGACGAGCTTCAAGAAAAATTTGAGAAAACAATTAATAAAGAATACAATGACAAGGATCATTCATTTTATAGAATTAAACAAAAAAAGTTAGCCCAACTCTGGGAAAAGGAGCAATATTGTGGAAGAGCAGCAATGCTTCAATACAGGATTGGCGACATAGATAAAGCGAAAGAGTTAATAGAAAAAGAAGGACTAAGCATTAGTGATTTAGAAAAGTTTATTGAAGAATGTAAACACTCTAAAATAATCATATCAAAAACCTTCTAATCTTACAATTCAACCTTTATCCTTAACTGCTCACTAATTTTGATGTCGCCTTTACCAAACTCAATTTTCTCAGCTTTTGTAACAGCTTTAAGATCATCCATTGCAGATTCAATTCCTTCCTGCAATTCTTTTTTGCAATCTATAACCAACAATTTTAAAGGCTCTTTTAGTGATTTATTATTGCTAGATTTATGCTTTCTTACAGCTGCTATGATCTCAATTAAAACATCACCAATCTCTTCTATTTTCTTGTCAACCAACTTTTCATCATAAATGGGCCATTTTGAAATATGAATGCTTTTATCTTTTTCCTTTTCTCTAAAGAAATCTTGATAAACCTCTTCTGTTATAAATGGCATAATTGGAGCAATTAATTTTATTATTGTCAACAAACTATTATACAGTGCATATTGTGCACTTAGTCTAGCTTCTTTACCTCTTCTATCTGGATTATATAATCTATCCTTAATAATCTCTAAATAATTATCACAAAAACTGTGCCAGAAGAATTTCTCAACATCTAGCTTAGTTCTTGAATACTCATACTTTAAGAAAGCTTCTGTCAAATTTTTAACCATGCTATTTAGTTTAGATAAAATCCACTTGTCAAATAATTCTAATTTCTCAGGTTTTTTCTTTTCATAATCTTTTAGATGCATAAAAGCGAATTTAGAAGCATTCCACAGTTTAGTAATGGTTTTCATTCCTGTTACTACATCCTTCTCTTGATATGGCATATCCTCTCCTAATTTGGAACCAGCAGCCATAAACCTTAAAGCATCTGCACAATACTTTTCAATAACATCTTGTGGCTCAATTACGTTACCTTTTGATTTTGACATCTTCTTCCCTTTAGGATCCAATAACCAGCCAGAGATCATGACATCCTTGAAAGGCCTCATTTTATAATGAAGATTTGATTTTACAACTGTATTGAAAAGCCAGAAAGTAATAATATCATGAGCCTGAGGCCTTAGATTCATAGGATATAATTTTTTTTGTAATTTTTTTGGCATTAGTTCTATTGCTAATCTAGGTGTTAAAGCAGAAGTTGCCCATGTATCAAGAACATCTTTTTCAGGGATAAACTTATTATTACCGCATTTAGGGCATTTCTCAACAGGAGGTTTATCTTTTAGAGGATCAACAGGTAAATCTTCTTCTCTCGCAAGAATTACCTCACCACATTTGCTGCAATACCATACAGGAAATGGTACACCAAAATATCTTTGTCTGCTTATTAACCAGTCCCATTGTAATCCATTAACCCAGTGATTATACCTAGAAATCATATGCTTTGGAAACCAATTAAGCTCTTTTCCCCATTTAAGCATCTCTTTCTTTAAATCAAGATATTTGATAAACCATTGTTTTGATTTTACAAACTCTATCTCTGTTCCGCATCTTTCATGAACATTAACAACATGTTTTATTGGTTTTTTGTTAATCAACAAACCTAAATTTTCCAAATCATTTATAATAGCCTTCCTTGCTTCTGCTATTGTCATTCCTTTGTATTTTCCTGCCAATTCTGTCATCCTTCCATCTGTTGTTATAGCTTCTTTTATTGGCAAATTATGCGCTCTTTGCCATTCCATATCTGTTTGATCTCCAAAAGTACAGCACATTACTATTCCTGTACCTTTTTCTGGATCTGCTCTTTCATCTTCTAAAATCGGCACTTCAAAATCAAACAAGGGCACTTTAGCTTTTTTCCCTTTAAGATGCTGATATCTTTTATCATTTGGATGATAAAAAACAGCAACACAAGCAGGCAATAACTCAGGCCTAGTTGTTGCAATTATTAAATCCTTTCCATCAACTTTAAAGACAATATCATTAAAGAAAGAATCTACTTCTTTATCTTCACACTCAACTTGACTGATTCCTGTCTCACACTCAGGACACCACATTGCAGGAGCATCTTTTCTATACTCCCTTCCCATCTTATATAGCTCAATAAAAGATCTTTGAGATATTCTTCTGCAGTGTTCATCAATGGTTGTGTAGAAAATACTGTAATCGCAACTTATTCCCAATCTTTTCATATCTTCAACATACTTTGGTATAAGATTTTTTTCTAATTCCTCTAAACATAATTTTACAAACTCCTCTCTTGGCATATCTTTTGCTTTAACACCTTTTATTTGTTCTATAAGCCTCTCAGTAGCAACACCGTTATTGTCTGTTCCAAAAGGATAAAATACATTCTTACCCAACATTCTCTGAAATCTTATAACAAAATCCTGTTGTGAATAGCTAAAGGCATGTCCAATATGAACTTTACCAGAAACAGTTGGTGGAGGAGTATCAACTGAATAAATCTCTGCTTCTGATTCTGGATCAAATTTATAAATGCCTTCCTTTTCCCAAAATTCTATCCATTTCTTCTCAGCTTCTTTTGGATTATACTGTTTAGGTACTTCCATAACTTTAAAGCTTTAACTTGAGCTTTTATAAAGTTTTTGGCAAAACCAAAACCAATATAAATCTTAACAAATTAAACTTTAAAAGGGTGGTTAGGTTGCTTCCATGGACTATTAAATACAAACCTAAAACAACAAAAGAGATATATGGTCAAGCAACAGCTGTAAACTTATTAAAAAACTGGATTCTTAATTTTAAAAAACAAAAAGCAAAAGCAGCCCTCATTTATGGCCCAACAGGCTCTGGAAAAACATCTATTCCTTATGCTCTTGCAAATGAATTAGGATTAGAATTAATAGAAATAAATGCTAGTGATTTCAGAAACAAGGAACAAATCAATACAAAAATAGGCTCAGCAATAAAACAGCAAAGCTTGTTCTCAAAAGGGAAAATCATTTTGGTTGATGAAATAGATGGGTTAGCAGGAAGAGAGGATTTTGGAGGAATAGCAGCTTTAACAGCCTTAATAGATACAAGCCCGTTTCCAATAATAGCAACTGCGACAGATCCCTGGAATAAAAAATTTTCAACTTTAAGAAAAAAATCTCTTCTAGTACAATTAAATGTACTTGATTATAAAATAATTGGAACAGTTCTCAAAAAAATCTGCATAAAAGAAAGAATAAAATATGATAATAAAGCAATAACGGCTCTTGCACTAAAAGTAGGTGGAGATCTAAGAGCAGCAATAAATGATTTAGAAACATTGTGTTCTGGTAAAAAAGAACTTAAAAGAGATGTTGTTGATGAACTTTCAGATAGAAATAAGGTTGAAACTATCTTAAACTCGCTAGTTAAGATTTTCAAAACAACTGATCCTAAAATAGCAATAACTGCGTTAGATAATGTTGATGAAGATTTGGACAAAGTGATGTTATGGATAGATGAGAATTTACCAAAAGAATACAAAAAACCAGATGATTTGGCTAGAGCTTATGATTGCTTAAGCAAAGCAGACATTTTCAATAGAAGAATAAAAAGATGGCAACACTGGAGATTTTTGGTTTACATTAATGCTCTGGTAACAGCAGGCATTGCTGTAGCAAAAGATTCCAAATATAAGGAATTTGTGGAATACAAACCAACAACAAGAATCCTAAAACTTTGGATGGCAAAACAAAAATATGCTAAAAGAAAAGCAATTGCTCGAAAAATAGCAGAAAACACGCACTCATCTTCAAAACAAGTAATAAAAGATACTCTGCCTTATCTACAAGTTATTTTCCAGAAAAACAAAAAGCAGGCTGATTTGATTGCAGAAGAGCTTGAATTGAATAATGAAGAAGTTGAGTGGTTGAGGAAATAATTAATTCTGACTCATAAAAAAAGAAAAACATATAAACCAAAACTCTAAATCTTATGATATGCTCACGATTCAAGATATAGCAACATTCTGCAAGAAAAAAGGATTTATTTATCCTAATTCTGAAATATATGGAGGACTGGCTGGCTTCTATGATTATGGTCCTTTGGGAGTTGAGCTAAAAAACAACATAAAACAGGAATGGTGGAAAACATTTGTACAGCAAAGAGAAGATATAGTAGGAATTGATGGTGCAATAATTACTAATCCAACAGTTTGGAAAGCGTCAGGTCATGTTGATTCCTTTTCTGATTTCATAGTAACTTGTAAAAAATGTAAGAAACAGTACAGAGCAGATCATCTTATTGAAGATGTATTGGGAATAGCAACAGAGGGAATCTCACTAAAAGGTATTCAAGAATTAATAAAGAAAAACAAAATAAAATGCCAAAAATGTAAAGGAGAATTATCAGATGAGAAATCTACAGCTTACTTGAGACCAGAAACAGCCCAGCTAATATTCACAAACTTCAAATTAGTTGCTGAAAATTCAAGACTAAAACTTCCCTTTGGCATAGCTCAAATGGGTAAAGCATACAGAAATGAGATTTCTCCAAGAGATTTTTTATTCAGGTTAAGAGAATTTGAACAAATGGAAATAGAATTCTTCACACATCCAGATAAATATGATGACTGTCCTTTGATTGATGAAGTAAAAAACATGAAAATCAATGTTTTAACTGCAGAAATGCAGGAGAAAGGCAAAAAAGAAGGAGAAGAAATGACAGTCAATGAACTAATTAATAAAAAATTAGCA
>JAFCFN010000008.1 GCA_017608625.1 Candidatus Woesearchaeota archaeon
TTTTAAATAATATCCTCTTCGGCGATTACAACAAAGTCTCCTACTGCTACTACTGCTGAAAAAGGTATTAGTGTTTTATTTTCTCTGTCTTTTTCTAGTTCTAGTTTTTCAGCATAAGTTGTTGGATTTGCTAAAACTAAGTTAATTAACTCTCCAGAGTGGGTTTCAAATACAATATCTCCTACTGTACCAAAGTTCTTTCCTGTTTTACTTACTACACTTTTACCTATTAGTTGTTTTGAAAAGATTTTTTCTTCTTCAGCCATAAATATAACCCCCTTTGAATATTATAGCTCTAAATATGGGGAAGTAATATTTAAATCTTTTGTTTATAACATATGTCTTTTAGACCGCAGGAATTACACTTGTTTTTGTTTAGGCAGAAATCTGGTAATTTAGAGCTTTCTAATAGGGATATTACTTTTCTAGTTAAATCAAGAACTTCTTGCTTTAAAAAAGGGTTTATGATAAGCTGTCTTTTTTGTTTATAGTCTAAGTAATGTACAAAGCCTTCTTTAACAGGAATTCCAAATTGATCTTCTAGGAGTAGTGCATATGCTGCTAGTTGTATTCTATGAGATGGCCATATACCTTCTTTTGGTAGTTTTCCTGTTTTTAGCTCTACAGGAATAAAGTGATTATCATATTTCTCCAACTGATCTATAACTCCTTTTAGCTGTAGATTACTAGATGATATTTTGAATTCTGATTCTATTTTTGGTGTTAGAGCTTGCCATAGCTCTTTACCAAATAGCTGATGAGTTTGGATAAAGTTAAAAAGATTGTTTGCTCTTGTTTCTGTTTCTTCTAAAACAATTGGCCAGATCTCTTTATAAGTATTAAACAAAGAGAGATTAAGATTTAGCAATTTGGATTTATTATTCATGATAATTTTTCTCAATATTGCCGAATAATTTCTTTTATATAATGCTTGTAGATCTTCCAAAGGTGTTTCTTCCTCAATTGATGTAACTATTCCTTGTTCTGCTTTGTTTATTTTATCATACAATTCATGTCTAATTAAACCTTTGATTAATGCCTCTTTTGGAGGTTCTTCATATCCAAGAGTCTGTTCTAAAAAGAGCTTTCTTCTACAATAAAGATATGTTGATAGAAAACTAACTGGGATTAGCATAACAATCTAGATATTTTATCATTTAAATATGTTGTGTGAGGGGTTGTCCAGTGGAAAACATTTAAATAATAGCATATTTTAAAAATAAAATATGAATATGAAAAAAAGATTAGAGTTGATAAAAAGAGGTATTCAAGAGATTCTTACAGAAGAAGAGCTTGTTAGATTATTAAAAGAGAAAAAGAAGATAACAGCTTATTGGGGTACTAGTCCTACTGGACCATTTCATATGGGTTATCTGGCTTCTTTGGGCAAGATATTTGATTTACAAAAAGCTGGTATTAAAACAAAGATATTAATAGCAGACATACATGCTGCTTTGGATGACTTAAAGGCTCCTTGGGATGAGATAGGAAAAAGGGCTGAGTATTATAAAAAATGTATTGAATTGAGTTTTCCTTGGGAGGAAAAGCCAGAGTTTATAATAGGAAGCTCTTTTCAGCTAAAAAAAGATTATTTTTTAGATGTTCTTAAGATAGCTACTTTATGTACAGTTGCAAGAGCAACAAGAGCTGCTTCTGAGGTATGTAGATTAAAGAATCCAAAGGTATCTGAAATGATTTATCCTATAATGCAGGCATTGGATGAAGAATATTTAGGAGTTGATATACAGTTGGGTGGAATAGATCAGAGGCATATTCTAGCTTTTGCAAGAGAGTATTTGCCAAAAATAGGTTATAATCCAAGAGTGGAAATTATGAATCCTTTAATGGCTTCTCTAAAAGGTCCAGGAACAAAGATGTCTGCATCCATTCCAACAAGCTATATTAAAGTTTATGATTCAGAAGAACAGATTAAAGAGAAAATAAAAAATGCTTATTGTCCTGCTGGCAATTTAATAGAAAACCCTATTACTCAATTATGTCAGTATGTGATATTTCCTGTTAAAGGTAAATTAAAAATAGAGAGGCCTATAAAATATGGTGGAGATGTCTTATTTAATTCTTTTGAAGAGCTGAAAGTAGCTTATACAGCTAAAAAGATTCATCCTTTGGATTTAAAGAATTCTGTTGCTATTGCTTTAATTGATATATTTAAAAAGACTAGAAAGTATTTTGAAAAGAACAGAGACAAATTAAAAGAATTAGGAGAAGCTTTTTTGGCGTAATTATTTCTGTTGGATTATGGTTAAAGTATAATTTTTGAAGTATTTGTTAACAACTTTTTTTATGTCATTTAAACTAACTTTTTTTATTTTTGATATATACTTAGTAAACTCTTCTGCATTTTTTATTATTTGCCAAAAATTTAACTGATTTGCAAGTTTTTGAGAATCTTCTGAATTCAAGATAAACTCTCCCTCTAAAAATGTTTTAGCTTCTTTGAGTTCTTTTGAAGTTATATTTTGTAGTTTTTTAATCTCTGTTAAAATAATTGACTTAACTTTTGATATATTTTTCTTATCTGTGCTGACATGTATGGCAAAGAATCCATAATCTATGCTTGGTTGGTGCTCTACACCAACATCGTAGCCAAGTCCTCTTTTTGTTCTTATTTCATTAAATAGTTTTCCTGATTGCCCTCTACCTAAAATTGATTTGATTACATCCAGAACATAAGAATCTTTATGAGATCTTGGAACTGTTTTATAACCAAGTATTAAATAGGATTGATTAATTGGCCTTCTTTCTATTTTTTGTTTTGATTTAAGTTGTTTTGGTTCAATAATTATTTTTGTTTTTGGTAAATTTTTCTTTTTAAACTTAAAATACTTCTTGATTTTTGGAATAACTACCTTAACATCTCCAACAATAGATATAATCATGTTATTAGGGATATAATATTTGTTATAAAATTCAACTAAATCTTCTCTGCTTAATTTTGAAACTGTTTCCCTGCTCCCATATATTGGATTTTTTGTTGGATGTTTTTTGTAAAGTGTTTTGAGGAAAAAGAACCATTGATAAAAAATAGGTTCATCCATAACAAGATCTACTTCAGAAAGAATAACTTGTCTTTCTTTTTCAATTATTTTGTTATCAAAAATAGGATTTTGAATTATGTCTGAGAGAACATCCAAGGCTATGTTAAAATGTTTTTTCGGTATTTTTACATAATAAAAAGTTCTATCATGAGTTGTTGCTGCATTAATTTCTCCTCCTTTTGATTCTATTTCATTTACTATTTGATTTGCTGTTCTTTTCTCTGTTCCTTCAGACAACATATGTTCTACAAAATGTGCTACTCCTCCCTTTTTAGGATCTTCATTATTTGAGCCTGCTTTAACTGCTATCTCAATTGTAACTGTTTTAAGAGGCTTCTTTTCAAGTATCACTGTCAATCCATTTGGTAAGATGACTTTTCTCATACAATCAATATATTTTTAAATAGTATTTAATCTTTACTAAAAAGATGTCTATAAACAATATTAAGAAATCTTGTAAAATAACTGATCATATCCTTCAAAAATGTATCAATAATATTAAGAATTTTAAAACAGAAAAAGAGATTTATGATTTTTTAATAAAAGAAACAAAATTATATGGTTGTAAGCTTGCTTTCAAGCCAATTGTAGCGAGTGGTAAGAATAGTGCTGAGATGCATCACAAAGCTAGTAACATTAGATTAAAAAAAGGTTTTCTTGTTCTTGATTTTGGAGTAAAATATAAAGGCTATTGCTCTGATATGACTAGGACCTTGTATTTAGGAAAACCTAGTAAAAAAGAAGTTAAGTTTTATTATTTGGTATTAAAAGCTCAGGAAGAAGTTATAAAAGAGTTAAAACATAGTATAAGATGTTTTGAATTAGATGGTGTTGCAAGAAGTGTCTTTGGAAAGTATGCCAAATACTTTAAGCATGGTTTAGGACATGGAGTTGGAAAGAGGATTCATCAAAGTCCTTCATTAAACCCTTGGAATAGAAGAAAGATCAAGAAAGGGGTTGTTTTAACAATAGAACCTGGTTTGTATTTTAAAAATAAGTTTGGAATTAGAATTGAGGACACAATTTTGTTAAAAGATAAACCTGTTATTTTAACAAAAACTAGAAAAGATCTTATTATAGTCCAATAAACTTTCCATTCTTCTGTACTAGCCTATCATCAACCCAGATCTCTCCTTTATCTTTTTTCAGATCTTTGATCATATCCCAGTGAACTGCTGATTTGTTTTTACCATTACATTCTTTGTAAGCCATTCCTAATGCGAGGTGTATGCTTCCTCCTATTTTTTCATCAAACAATATTTCCTTTGTAAATTTGTTAATATGATAGTTACAGCCTAATCCAAATTCTCCTAAATATTTTGCTCCTGGATCTGTTGCAATTATTTGTTTTAAGAATTTCTCATTTTTTTCTGCTGTTGCTTTTACTACTTTACCATTTTTGAATTCTAGTTTTATACCATTAACCTCTCTTCCACCATAGATTGCTGGATAGGTATAGGAGATATAACCATTAACTGTTTTTTTGAGAGGTGCCCAGAATATCTCGCCACTAGGCATATTCTCAACCTTGTCTGTATCAGCAATAGCAGGTCTTCCTTTTATACTAAATGTTATGTCTGTGTCTTTTCCAAGAATCCTTATTTTATCTGCATTTTTAAATAATCTTTTGATTTTATTTATTTTCTTGGCTTCTTTTTGCCAATCAATGTTTATGGCATTGTATACAAAATTCTCATACTCTTCCAGACTCATCTCTGCTTCTTGTGCTAGAGCTTTTGTTGGGAATAAAGTAGTTACCCTTCTTATTTTGTCTCTTCTATTTGCAATATAATCTCCAATTGGTTGTACTACTTTTTGCCTTATTGCTATTCTTTTTGGATCTACATTTGTTAGCTCTCTTGTATTAGAATTTGAAATAATTGAGATATAAACCTGGCTATTTTTAACCTCATAATCAAATATTTTTGGAAATTTTTTTAATTGTTCTAAAGAAGCATTTTTGAAATAAATATAAGATGTTCCTGGCAATCCAATATGAAGTCTAGGATAAGCACCTTTTTTAATAACTTGTCTATAGAGTTCTAAAATTAAAGGTTTGGCTTCTACCTCTCCACTAATAACTACTGTTTCTCCTTTTTTGACATTGGTTGAATAATCAACCAAGATTTTTGCAAATTTAATGATTCTTGGATCCATTTTTATTCAATAATTAATTGAATATTTAAAATTAACTAATTCTGAAGTCTACACAGATTCTATATTTTCTTGGTGAGTATTGACCGCATTTAACAACTTTCAGTATCTTGAATTTCTTTTTTTGTTTTTTACAGGCTTGAGCTATTTTTTCTATTGATTTTTGAGGTATATCTTTTTCTTCCTGAAAATCGTAAAAATGAATAATTCCATTTCTTTTTATTGATTTTAATGCTAAATCTAAATAATCTTCTGCTCCTTTTGGTAAAGGCATTGCAATTCTATCAAATTTTTTGTTTATTTTTGGAAGGACTTTTCTTACATCTCCTTTGAATAATTTAATATTGTCTACTTTATTTAGTTTTAAATTTTCTAAAGCATATTTATGGGCAGCAGGGTTTATTTCTATTCCATATACTTTTTTTGGCTGAGCATTTTTGGCTATAACCAAAGGATAAGGAGCTACTCCTGAAAACGTGACTAAAACTGTTTCTCCTTTTTTGACTTGTTTGGCTATTCTTAATCTTTCCGTTGCCAATCTTGGTGAAAAATAGAGCTTTTCTATATTGAGTTTTAATCTAACTTTATTTTCCTTATATTCTGTCTCTTTTTTTCTTTGGCCAGCTAAGTAAGTGTATTTCTGTAATCTATATTTACCTTTATGAATTCCTGATTTTTTAACTACTGTTTTTACATTTTTATGTAGTTTTAATAATTTATTTGCTATTTGTTTCTGATTCTTCAATTTATCTGGAATCTCAATTATTAAGATGTCTCCTACAATATCATAACTAGATGGGATTTTCATTTTAAATTATAATTAAAACTGTGCCCACTATCATTAGAATGCATGCTATTATTCTCTGAATTAATCCATGTTCATAGAAGAATGTTCCTCCAATAATTACTGTCATTAAAGTTGATAATCTTTTAATTGGTATTACTAAACTGACCATTGCTAATGAAAGTGCTTTAAGATAAAATAAAGCTGCGGCTATTGCAATCACTGAAATAAACAAAATTAATTTACCATGTTTGGTTATCCCTTTTTTAAATCCTTCGTAACCATCGTAAAGAATTGAGTGATATAATATAAATATAATTAAGTAAAAGAATTTTATGATAAAATAAAAACTAAAATAATCTACTTGGGTCAAGATAAATTTGTCAAGTGTTGCTGTAATACTATAACCAAACATTGCAAGAAGAACATAAACATAATATTTGCCTTTAAATATTTTAAATGGTTTAAAAAAATCTTTATGTCTATAATCTATCTCTAAGGAATAAGCTCCTAAGACAATAAAAAATATTCCAAAAAATTGTGATAAGGAGAGGGTCTCTCCTAAAAATAACATTGCAATAAAAAGCAAAATAATAGGACTGAGATTTGTTAATGGAGCTACTTCCGAAATCTCTAGATGCTTATAACTTTTGCATAATAAAAGTAAAGAGGTAGATCCAATTAAAGATTTTATAAAGATAATAGTATACCATTTAAAAGAATATGAGAAATTTACATACTTATAAAAAGGGAGAATAATTAAAAAACTGATAAAATAAAAAACAACTAAATACTCTGCAACATGTTCTTTTAATAATACCTTCTTTCTAAGTATTAAGCCTAATGATACAAAAAAAGCTGACAATAAAGCAAAAATATACCATTCCATAATTTACCTCTTTTTTAAGCTATTAAACCTTTAACATAAAATTCAATAATTATAAAAAACATGTAAAGCAAGATTAGTGATATTCCTTCTTTTATATATAGCTTATTGCCACTTTCTACAAATGTTGCAAATAAAAAAGTTATTATCAACATATAAACTCCTGCTGTAATAAATAAGAGAAAATCTGAGGAAATAGGATAAATTAAAGCTGTGACACCTAATATAAAGGTTAAATTTGCAATATTGGAACCTATTAGATTGCCTAGAACCATCTCGGAGTGACCTTTAATAGCTGCTTGAGAACCAAAAGCTAGTTCTGGGAGGGATGTTCCAATAGCAATTAAGAAGATACCTATAATAATTGGTGGTAAAGCAAGATCTATAGATAGGGCTGTTGCATATTTAACAACAAAAGTGGCTGCAAAGAAAAGTATGGCTAGGCTAATTACAAATAAGAGGGTTGTTAAAAATATTAGTTTTCTTTTGACTCTATCTTCTTCATACTCCTTCTTGAATATTTTTCTTTGGAGATACATTCTTCTAGCATAAATAAAAAAGACTACAATGAGTATTGCTCCATCAATTCTATCTAATTGTCTACCTATTAACATTAAAGTTAGTGGAATAATAGAAATAAAAACTAGGTATAATGCATCTGTTTTTGTTCTGCGAGATTTAATTTTCATACCTCTGGCAAGAAGGATGGGAATGCCAGCAACAATAGTTAAATTTGCAATATTGGATCCAATTACAGTACCAAGTAATAAAGCTGTGTTTTTTGTCAAAGCAGAAGTTATACCAACAAATAATTCTGGTAAAGATGTTGCTAAAGCCATTATAATAAAACCTGCTACAAACTCGCTTAAATGTAAGAAAGATGCTATTTTTGAAAGACTTTTTACCAACCATGAACCTGCTAGAACTAAAACTATACAGGAGAGGAGAAATAATACAAGATTAATTATTAAAGCCATGTTGATAGACCTTTTTGTTTTTGTTTTTCTTGTATTTTTAATAGTTTAGATAATAACTTATTTACTCTTTCTTCTGAAAAATCGTGCTCATCTACAAGTATTTTTTTAATTTTTTCTTTATCATAAGGTTTCCATTCTAATTTGTATTTATCTGTAACTGGCATTTTTTTGATTAAATAGAAAACCTCCTGCCACGAATAATTAAAAAAATTATTCCAACCAACATCTTTGAATAAATCATCCATATCTGTTTTGTATTGTTTGACTAATTTTAGAGCTTTTTTTGGACCTATATTCTTGATTCCTCCTGGGTTATAGTCTGTACCAACTAACATTGCTAGTGCTATTAATTGATCTTGATCTATACCTAAGGTGTTGAGTGCATTATTTAAATCAATTAGTTCTGGTTTTATTGTTGTGTATGCTTGTTTTCCTGGAAGTTTTCTTTTTTTTGTTATAGAGAGATTTCTTATTAAACGATAAGTTCCAAAAAGTAAAGAATCTGCATCCTGACTCACAGAAGCGTAAGCATTATTGTTTTTAACAAGTGCTGCGCATTGAGCTTCTCCTTCTGAAGGCGCTTGTATTACAGGGCAACCTAAAGCTTTGATTAATGATTTTGCTTCCTCTATCATCTCTGTTGTTAATTTGGATGTCATTGCAGCATATTTAAGTTTTTCTTCATCTGTTTTTGCTTTTTTTAGTTTTTCTGACGCTTCTTGTTTTCTTTTTTCCCTTTCTCTTAATTCTTTTTCTTTCAGTTCAGGTGTCTTACCATCAAATACAAAAATAGGTTTTAAGCCTTTTTGTAAGAAATTGCTTGCTCTTGTAAATAAACCTGCTAAATGTGATGTAACCCTTCCTTTTGAGTCCATTAATAGTGTGCCATCTTTCTGTCTTATTGAAGATAAAAACTGATATAGCATATTAAAAGAATCTATTGCTAAGGCCTTGTCTTTTAGATCGTCTATACTTATTTCCTTACCTTGAATTATTTCGAATATTTTTGTTCCCATTATATTTTTTTAATTATAATGCCTTTTAGTTCATTATTTAAGATTTGTTGAGCTTTCTTTGTTAGCTGGCCCGTTGTTAAGAATAGAGCTGGAAGTTTTTTTAGTTGAGCTTGGACAAATGCTGAACTTATGTCAGAATCTGTTATTTTTTTCTTGTTTTTAGCTTTACAATAGTATGTGATCTTACCAATCGTAGAAGGTATATTAACTAATAATTCTATTTCTTTGTTGTTTTTTAGTATCTTTTTTTCGATTATTTCAATATTGTTTTGATTTAAGAAAGTTGTGATGTTATTAAGAAAATTATCTTGTTTTTGTTTATTTGAAATTATTATTGGTTTTTGTTGTGTTTCTTTTTTCTCTTCTTTTTTACTAACTTGTTTTTGGATTGGTTTTGGCTGAAATTGTTGTTTTAATAAAAGTTCTGCTTCTGAGTTTGATAATAAATACCATTTCCAAAACAGTTCTTTTTGGCCTGTTATTTCTGTTGTGAATGGTTTCGCGAAATCTTTTATTCTTCGTAAAGCTACTCTTATAACCGGCTCGAGTATTTTATCTCTAAGAATTTTTTTCTGTTTTAACAAATCATACGCTTTTTTCTCTTTTTCTTGAAGATATTCATAAAGCGTTTGTAATTTGTGCTCCTGACCATTAATATAGTAAAGAGGTGAGCCACCTATTTTAGCATGAGATATGAAAACTTTTTTTTGACTAACAAGATCAGAAAGAACTGCTGAAGCAAGCAAGATGTTTGTATCTATCTCTTTTGCTAGTTGAACTGGTAGAATAGGACCTTTTGTTCTTATTAATTCTAGGATTTTTTGATTATCCAGCATAGAAATTTTTAGAAACTATAGGTATATATATTTTATGGCCTTATCCACCTAATTTCATAATATGTAACATCTCCCTCATCATCAACAATTCCTATAAGAAGCCTTTTCTTAGTGCTGTGGGCAACTCTATTTTTTGCTGCAAACTCGTACCATGTTGTTGTTGAACCTTCATGAACAGGGTAAACGATCCATTTTGCGTGATCTTCTCCAGGTTTTATCCCTCTATCATATACTCTAAAATCTGCACCAAACTTAAGAGCAGTTTTGATTATATATCCTCTATTTCTTATGTCCTTAAAAACACAGTACCTTATCCAGAAGTTTGGTTCTATTTTTTGGGCTTTTCTGATAAATGAGTCAATATCTAATTTTTTTCTTCTGTAGTCTAAGATTTTAATCTTCTTTTTTTCCATTAAATAAAGAGCTTCTGGAAGTGATAACTGTAATCTTCCATTCTCTAGGACATCTCCGTATCTGCTTTGGTTATAAAGATCTCTTGCTGCTTCTGATGCTTCTGTAAGAACTCTCTCTTTTGCAAATATTGCTTTGATCAGTTTTTTCCTTTTTGGTTTTTTTGGATTCTCTTCTGTTTTTGCTTCTTTCGCCATAGTTATAATTTATTCTGTTTTAGTTAATAAGTTTTTCTTTTTTAATAAACAAAAAGATTATAAACATATATGGATTAAGTAAATAGAATGGAAATCATATTTTTAGGAACAAGCTGCATGGTACCAACTAAAGAGAGGAATCATCCTGCTGTGTTACTTAATTATAAAGGAGAAAATATTCTTTTTGATTGTGGAGAGGGTACACAAAGACAGCTTAAAATAGCAGGAATCAAACCAACTAAAATAACTAAAATTCTGATTAGCCATTGGCATGGTGATCACTGTTTGGGATTGCCAGGTTTGATACAAACATTAGATAAAGAAGGTTATAGTAAAACTCTTGAAATTTATGGACCTATTGGTACTAAAAAATATATGAATTATATGTTTAAGGCATTTATTTTTAACAGAACAATTAATATTAAAATAAAAGAGATTAGAAAAAAAAGATTTTTTGAAAATGAGGATTTTATTTTGGAAGCATTAGAATTAAAACATAGTGTAAGGAATTTAGGATTTTCTTTTATTGAAAAAGATAGAAGGAAGATTAATTTAAGTTATATTAAAAAATTAGGAATTCCTGAAGGACCTTTGCTTGGTAGGTTGCAAGATGGTAAATCAATCAAATGGAAAGGAAAAACAGTAAAACCTAATAAGGCAACATATATTGTTAAAGGTAAAAAAATATCTTATATTGTTGATACTATTCCTTGCAGAAATGCTTTGTTGCTTGCAAAGGATTCTGATTTATTAATTGCTGAAGGTTGCTATACATGTGAGTTAGAAGATAAAGCTGAGGAATTTATGCATATGACAGCAAGGCAAGCTGGATTATTGGCAAACAGAACAAATTCAAAAAAATTGATTTTAACACATTTTAGTCAGAGATATAAAAGTGCAGCTGTTTTAGAGGAAGATGCTAGAGCTGTTTTTGATAATGTTGTAGTTGCAAAGGATTTTATGAGGGTAAAGCTATGAGTAGAAAGAGCAAAGGAATGAATGTTGAGAGAGAGCTGATACATATGTTTTGGGCTACTAAATATTGGGTTGCAGCACGTTGTGCAGGTAGTGGAAGTATGAGATACCCAAGTCCTGATATAATTGCAAGTGATGGTAAAAGAGTTTTAGCTATAGAATGTAAAAGTAGCAAGAAGAATTATATTTATTTAACCAAAAGTGAAATAAATGATTTAACAAAATTTGCTAAGTTATTTAGGGCTATTCCAATAATAGGAGTGAGATTTAATAGAGAAGGGTGGTCTTTTGTTAAAATAAAAGATTTGGATGAAACTGAAAAAAATTTTGTTGTTTCTCTTAAAAAAGCTAAAGAAAAAGGATTAAGTTTTAATGAACTTATAAAAACAAAAGTTTTATAAAGTTTTTTACCCATAAATTAGTATAATTTCTAACATGAAATTAACAAACAAGATTATAGAATCTGTTGTAGCAGAGGTTGCTGGAGACGATGTACTTCCTTTGGTTAAATATTTGAAAGGAAGGAAGAATGTTTCTGAATTTAAATTGGCTTCTTCTATTAAAAAAGAGATCAATGCTACAAGAAATATGTTATACAGACTTTATGAGAATAATCTTGTTTCTTTTATAAGAAAAAAAGATAAGAAAAAAGGGTGGTACATTTACTATTGGACATTTAATCTTAAAAGAATTAAAGATTTAGTCAAAAATTTAAAAAAAGAAAGATTGGAGAAATTAAAAGCAAGATTAGAGAGGGAGAAAAAAGGTAATTTCTTCCTCTGCCCAAATAAATGTATAAGATTGAATTTTGAGCAAGCAACTGAATTTGAATTTAAGTGTCCTGAATGTGGTACTTTAATGGTCCAAGAAGATAATAAAGAGAGAATAAAAAAAATAGAAGTTGAGATAAAAGAGTTAGAAAGAGAGGTTAAAAAAATTAAGTAATATTAAAACATCCAAGGATAGTTCTCTTTAATAATTTCTATAAACATGCTTGGTCTGTAAATTCCTAATTCTGAGATTATTCCTGTTATTAATTCTGGTTTAACTTTTTCAAAAGCAAGATTAGATATGGTTATGTTTTTTGGTGGGTTTCGCCAAACTTCTCTAGCAGCTCTTTTTTCTATTTTTTCTTCTATACCATAAACTGTTTTTGGGTCATATTTCCAGCTATCTGTACAAGAAAATATAGGGATGTCATATTTATAAGCTATTTCTGCAAAAAGTTCTGTTCCTATTTTATTGATTACTTTACCTTCTGATGTTATTGCATCTGCACCGAATAAAAACAAGTCTGCTTTTTTTAAGGCAATTCTTGCTGCTGAATCAACAAAGATTGTTACTGGAATCCTTGCTTTTGCTAATTCTGTTGCTGTTATTCTGCCTTGAAATAAAGGTCTTGTTTCAGTGACATGAACTTGAAATCTTTTTCCTTGTTTTTTCGCCTGTTTTAGAATAGACATGACGGTTGATGAGTGGCAGTGAGTAAAGATAGTCATTCCATTTTTTATTTTCTTGGAGCCAATTGCTGCTATAGTTTGTCTTGTTTTGCATATATGCTCTAGAGCTTTTTTGATTCTCTCATCTAGCAATGCTTTTAGTGATATTATATCCTTAACATCTAAATTTGTTAAAATATATTTTAATGTGTTTCTCATACATGGTTCTGTTGGTCTTGTTGTAATAAGAATTTTTCTTGTTTTCTTGAGCTCATCAATTAATCTATATTTTGTAGCTGCACGAGATTTTTTAATAACATCTTTTAAAGCAAGAACAGATGCTTTAGCAATGGCTTCTGCTCCTTGGATTTTTAGTGTTTTTATATCTCTTACTATTTTTTCAAAAGACATTTTTAATTAAGAATTATTTTTTCTTTTTCTTTAGTTTTCTTTCTATTTTTATTTCTTCTTTCAAAATCTTGTTAACCAGCCTTTCTATATGTTTTTCCATGTTTGCTATTCTTCTTTCCATTAAAACTAAAATTCTTAATGAGTAAACTATTGCTGCTAGTACACCTATTATAATATAGAGAATAACCTGTTCTAGTGCCATTTTTCACCTCTTTTTTATTTAATTATTATGTTTAAAAAAGAAAAAGAGTTGGTTTTTAAATAGTTTTCTTATTTCACTTTGTTAAATTTAAAATCAAATAATTCTTCTAAGTGAGTAGCAAAATTAGGTGCATTTATCCATACTCCTGAATCATATGTTGGATGCACTTCTTTGTCATCTGACAACATTATTAGAACTTCTTTTCCATCTACTATGCAAAATCTTGTATTATTATTTATGTTTTTGATCTGCACACCAGAATTTATTTTTTTGATTATGTTTGAGTTTTCTTTTGTAATGGGCGCTGCAATTTTTATTATTACTTTGTTATCTTTTGCTTTTTTAAGATGATTTTTGAAAGAATTTAGTTTTCTTATCAAACCTTGATCAGTTGTAGAAATATATATTGATTTCTTGGCTTTTTTAATCATAGATTCTATATGATTATATAAATTGTTTCTACCTCTTATAACACCAGAAAGATCAACAGGTGTTACAGATTTTATTCCTTGTTTATATAACAAGTTTAATTCGTTTAGAATGTTTGTTGTTTTTATTTCATTTAAAATTTTGAGTTTTGTCATAGCATTTTCTTGTATCTTTTTCTTAACTCTTTCAACAACTTCATTAGGAGCAACTGCTAAGTATTTTATAGGTTTGCCTAATTTTAGTATTACAAAACCCTTCTTTTCTAATGATTCGAGAACATCATAAAGGGACATTTGCTATATCAGATAATTCTCCTGCTGTGCTTACTCCTCTGCTAAGCAAAGCCACCCATATTTTGCTTTCATAAGAGTTTAGTCCAAAATCTTTAAGTTTATTCAAAAGTTCTGGTTGTATGATCATATTTCAAACCTCCTATACTACCATAAAGTAATAACTCATATATAAATGTTTCTATTTTTATTATTTCAGAGTGATTAAAATATTGGGGACCCCTTTATTTCTTGTAGAGTATGCAATAAAAAATAAAGAAGATTTTTATTTTAATTATAATTTTTTATTTTCAATATTGAAAAATATGGTATAAACTTATTATCTCTTTTTTATTAAAATATGTTTTCCAATAGAAATAAAGCTGTGTGTATTTCCAAATGCAATAATGTTTATATACCTTTGCTTCTGCTGGAAGTATATGGGGCAAAAAGGTTTAACTAATTTTTTTGAAAAATTTCTTGATAAAGAAAGTTTATTTGAGAATAAAAGAGTTTTACAAGCAAATTATATTCCTGAAACTATAACTCATAGAGATAAAGAAATTAAGAAAATAGCCACTATTCTTGCTCCATGTCTTAAATTAGAAAAACCTTCTAATTTGTTTATTTATGGTAAAACAGGTACAGGTAAAACACTAACAATTAAACATGTGACTAATAAAATATTACAAGTTGCTAGGGAGAAAGACATTAATGTAAAAATATTTTATATTAATTGTAAACTGAAAAGAGTGGCTGATACTGAGTATAGATTAATAGCACAATTTACAAGAGATCTTGGTAAGGAGATACCTCCTACAGGGTTGCCTACAGATGAGGTATATAAGATATTCTTTTCTGCAATTGATGCAGAACAACAATTAGTTATTTTGATTTTAGATGAAATAGATTACTTGGTTAAAAAAGCTGGTGACGAATTACTTTATAATCTTACTAGAATAAATTCTGATTTGAAAAACAGTCAAATATCTTTAGTAGGTATAAGCAATGATCTTGTTTTTGTAGATCATTTAGATCCGAGAATTAAGAGTTCATTATCTGAAGAGGAAGTTATTTTTCCACCTTATAATGCATTGCAGTTACAAGATATTTTAAAACAAAGGGCAAAAAAAGCCTTCAAAAAAAATGTTTTAGAACAAGGGGTTATTGAGAAATGTGCTGCTTATGCTGCAAGAGAACATGGAGATGCAAGAAGAGCATTAGAGCTGTTAAGAGTAGCAGCAGAAATAGCTGAAAGAGATGGTTTTTCACGTATTAAAATAGAGCATCTAGATAAGGCAGAACAAGAGATAGAAAAAAATAGAATACAAGACATAGTTATTGCACAACCAAAACAACAACAAGCAGTTTTACTTTCAATTATTTCAATATGTTCTAAAAGAAAAAGAGGAATTTTTACTGGAGAGGTTTATGAAGTTTACAAAGGAATTTGTATACAAACAGGATTAAGACCTTTAACTCAGAGAAGAGTTTCTGATATTATAGCAGAGTATGATATGTTTGGTATTATTAATACTAATGTAATATCAAAAGGAAGATATGGGAGAACAAAAGAGATTTCTTTAGCAATAGATCATTCAATTATTCCAAAAATAAAAAAGATAATAGAGAATAATTTAAATTTGTAAAATGGAAGAATATGAAAAAAAGAAAGAGATTATTAGATTTTGTTTTGAAAACAATATTCTAGTAGATCCTAATTTTTTGAATAAATTATGTCAAGAAGATCTTAAAAAAGTATATAATATTGTATTAAAAAATAAAGATTTAACTGTTTTAGATAATAGAATATTTGAAGAAAAAAAACAAACACACCAAATAACCAAGGGCAGGGTAGAAGTTTTATTTAATTATAAAGAAAACTCAAAAAAAAGAGAAGAACAAGATTTTATATCTTACTTTAATTCTAGGTATAAAGCCCTAGAAAAAATTTTGAAAAACAGGGTTGAGTTACAAGACGCAGTTTCTATTAATAGGGCTTTAATGAAAAGAGAACGAGAAAATATTGCTTTGATTGGTTTAGTAGAGAGCAAACAAATAACGAAAAATAACAATATTTTATTAACTCTAGAAGATCCTACAGGAAAAATTAGTGTTTTAATCACTAAAGAAAAAAAAGATTTGTTTCAACAAGCATTGGATATAGTTGAAGATGAAGCAATAGGTATAACTGGAGTTATTAGTAACAGAATAGTTTTTGCAGATAATATTTTGTGGCCTGATATTTCTATAAATAAAGAATATAAAAAATCAAAAGAAGAAGGCTATGCCATATTTATTTCTGATATCCATGTAGGTAGTAATCTTTTTTTGGAAGACAAATTTAATCAATTTCTTGCATGGGTTAGAGGAGAGGTTGGTAATGAAGAACAAAAAGAAATAGCCAGAAAGATAAAATATATTTTTATTTTAGGAGATTTGATTGACGGATGTGGTATATATCCTGAACAAGATTCAGAATTAGTTATTAAAGATGTTTATGAACAATATAAAAAATGTGCAAGTTTACTAGCTAAAATACCTTCTAAAATTCCTATAATAATTTCTCCTGGAAATCACGATGCATTAAGAATAGCAGAACCCCAACCAGCGTTATATAAAGATTTTGCTGCACCCCTTTATGAATTACCTAATGTAATAATAGTTTCTAATCCAGCTTGGATTAATATTGATAAAACAAAGGATTTTCCAGGTTTTGATGTTCTTATTTATCATGGTTATTCTTTTGATTATTATGTAGCTAATGTAGATTCTATAAGGATTAAAGGAGGTTATAACAGACCTGATTTAATTATGAAGTTCTTGTTGCAGAGAAGACATCTTGCTCCAACACACACATCAACTTTGTATATACCTGATTCTAATAAAGATCCACTAGTTATAGATAGAGTACCTGATTTCTTTGTTACCGGACATATTCATAAAGCAGGAGTAGCTAATTACAAGAATGTAACAATGATTTGTTCTTCTTGCTGGCAGAGCAAAACAGTTTTCCAGGAAAAAGTAGGTCATAATCCTGAGCCAGCTAGGGTGCCTGTTGTTAATTTAAAAACAAGAAAAGTAAAAATATTGAAATTTTAAAATGCAATTTAGTAAAGATATTGGGGAGTATTTTAAAAAAATAGAAGAAGGTGTTAAAAGAGCTTATTCTATAGCTAGTGAAGCAAGGAAAAAAGGTTTGGATCCAGAAGATAAGGTAGATATACCTTTGGCCAATAATATGGCTGAGAGGGTAGAAGGTTTAATATCAACTGTTGCACCCCAATTAATTAATTCTGGAATTACAAAAAGAATACAACAACTTGAAAAGAAATACGGCTTATTGGATTGGAGAGTAGCTTTGGTTATAGCAGAGGAAGTTGCTAAAGAAAAGTTTTGCAAGTTCAATTCAAAAAAAGAAGCAATTGAAGTAGGAATTAGAACTGGTTTTGCATATCACACTTTAGGCATAGTTGCAGCACCTTTAGAAGGTTTTATAGAAGTAGTTATAAAAAAGACAAAAGATGGTAAAGAGTATCTTGCCTTAAAATATGCTGGACCTGTTAGAGGAGCAGGAGGAACTGGTGCGAGTGTTTCTGTAATAATAGCAGATTATGTAAGAAAAAAATTAGGATTTTCTGCTTATGATCCTGATGATAAAGAGATTGAGAGATATGTTACTGAGTTGTATGATTATCATGAAAGGGTTACTAATTTACAATATAAACCTAGTCCAGATGAGATAAGATTTTTGATAAAACATATCCCTGTGGAAATAGATGGAGATCCAACAGAAAGAATAGAAGTTAGTAATTATAAAGATTTACCAAGAGTAGATACAAATAGGATAAGAGGAGGAGTTTGTTTGGTTATTTCTATGATTGCTTTGAAAGCACCAAAATTGTGGAAAAGATTAGCTAAATGGGGAAAAGAATTTGAGTTGGAATGGGATTTCTTATCAGAGTTTTTAACAATACAAAAAAAGGCAAAATCAAAACAAGAAGTAGGAGTAGAAGAGAAAATAAAACCAGATTATACTTTTATTTCTGATCTTGTTGCTGGAAGACCTGTTTTAACATATCCTATGCAAAAAGGAGGATTCAGATTAAGATATGGTAGAAGTAGAATCTCTGGTTATTCTGCAGCATCAATACATCCAGCAACAATGTATTTACTCAATAAATATATTGCAACTGGCTCCCAGCTTAAAATAGAGAGACCTGGAAAAGCAGCTGCTATTACACCTTGCGATACAATAGAAGGGCCAATTGTTAAACTAAAAAATGGGACTGTTTTAAGAATTGAAACAGAAAATCAAGCCAAACAATTATTGAATGAAATAGAAGAAATTCTTTTTTTAGGAGATCTTTTAATTAGTTATGGGGATTTTTCTGAAAATGGGCATAGACTAATTCCTTGCGGTTATAATGAGGAATGGTGGCAACAAGAGTTAGAAAAAGCAATTGTAAATAATTTTGGATCAATTGATTTATATAAATTGTCTGAATTAGTTGATATTCCATCAAAATATTTGGAGAAGGTTTTAAACCAACCTTTTGATTTTGTTCCAACAGCAGAAGTTGCAATTAAATTATCTGAAAAACTAAACATACCACTACATCCTAGATATACATATCACTGGGCAGATATAGATGGGGAGCAATTTTTTAGATTAATAAAATGGCTAGATAAAGCAAAGGTTAAGAAGAATGAAGATAAAATAGATAAAATTGTTATACCTGTGGGAGAGGAGAAAAGAATTCTAGAAGAAATAGGCATACCTCATTCGGTTGTTACAAATGAATTTATTATTATTGATAAAAATGAAGCCCTAGCATTACTTTTTAGTTTAGGAATAACAAAAAAAGAAGACATTACTAAAATCATGAATCTTGCTGAAGAAAACCTAGATAAAAATGCTTTAGAGATAATAAAGGCAACAGGAATTAATTTAAGAGATAAGTCTGGAATTTATATAGGCGCTAGAATGGGGAGACCAGAAAAAGCTAAGATGAGAAAGCTAACTGGTTCTCCACAAGTGCTTTTTCCTGTGGGTGATGAAGGAGGAAGGTTAAGAGCTTTTCAAGCAGCGTTAGAAGAAGGTAAGGTAAGAGCAGATTTTCCTTTATTTTTTTGTCAGAAATGTAATAGGGAAACTATTTATTCTATTTGCGAGGTTTGTAATTCTAAAACAAAAAGAAAATATTACTGCAAATTTTGTGGAGTAATAGACAGAAAAAAATGTAGACATGGTAAGGCGCAAACATTCAAAAAACAAGATATTGATATAAAACACTATTTTGAGTTTGCTTTGAAAAAAATTAAAGAAACCCATTATCCAGATTTGATTAAAGGTGTTAGAGGTACTTCTAATAAAGATCATATTCCAGAAAGACTTGAAAAAGGAATTTTAAGGGCTAAGCACAAAATTTATGTTAATAAAGATGGCACAGTAAGATACGATATGACTGAATTACCTATAACACACTTTAAAATCAAGGAAATATCAACTTCAATAGAGAAATTGAAAGAGTTGGGCTATTATTATGATATTAAAGGTAATGAGATCAGGGATAGAGATCAAATTGTTGAGTTAAAACCTCAAGATATAATCCTGCCTTCATCAACACTTGGTTTGGATGAATCAGCAGATAATGTGTTGTTTAGAGTTGCAAATTTTATTGACGAAGAATTGGTTAAATTATATGATTTAAAACCCTTTTATAATTTAAAAAATAAAGAAGATCTTATTGGACAGTTAGTTGTTGGATTAGCTCCACATATTTCTGCAGGTATGGTTGGCAGAATAATTGGATTTAGTCAAACCCAAGCATTATTTGCTCATCCTCTATGGCATGCAGCTTTAAGAAGGGATTGTGATGGAGATGAAGCATGCGTAATGTTGTTGATGGACGCTTTGTTAAATTTTTCTAGACAATATCTTCCAGATAAAAGAGGGGGCAGAACAATGGACGCACCTTTAGTTTTAACTTGTATTTTAAATCCTGCTGAGGTTGATGATATGGTTCATGGTTTGGATGTATGCTGGAGATATCCTTTGGAATTTTATGAAGCTGCTCTGGAGTATAAATATCCCTGGGATATTGATATAGAACAATTAAAGAAAAGGTTGAATACAACATTACAATATGAAAAATTTGGATACACACATGATGTTAGCAATATAAATATAGGTGTATTATGTTCTGCTTATAAAACATTACCTACAATGGAAGAAAAATTAAAAGGACAAATGGAAGTGGCAGAAAAAATAAGAGCTGTTAGTGAGAAAGACGTAGCAGCTTTGGTTATAGATAAACATTTTATTAAAGACATTAAAGGAAATTTGAGAAAATTCTCAATGCAACAATTTAGGTGTGTAAAATGCAATGAAAAATATAGAAGACCGCCTTTAGCTGGAAAATGTTATAAATGCGGAGGAAGAATAATATTTACTATTTCTAAAGGAAGCATAATTAAATACTTAGACCCAGCATTATCTTTAGCTGAAAAATATGATGTACCTAGCTATTTAAAACATACTTTAGAACTAACTAAAAGAAGAATAGAAAGTGTGTTTGGTAAAGAAAAGGAAAGGCAAGAAGGACTTGGAAAATGGTTTGCATAAATTTTTATTTTCTAATAATCACGCACTGACAAATGGGAATATTTTTGATATTGAGTATATTTTCTTTATTTATAACATTAGCTTTTAGACCAAAAGAAACAGCTTTCTTACCAACCAAATTTACAATATAAGCTTTTTTGAATAATTCAAGAACTTTGTTCTCAGGCATTTCCCCACCTTTGTAGAAGTTTGTTGTTAGATCAAGTTGTAATTTACCCTGTTCAAATTTTTTACCAATTAATTCTTTATCACAAATAGCAACAACAATTCCATTAAAGCTTTGATGAACAGCAACAATCATTTTATTTCTTCAACAACTCTTCTTGCTCCACAAGCCAAACATCTTAATATAGTTCCTTTTTCTTCTTTGATCAATTTTGTATCAGGTTTTCCACACTCTTTACATAGTACAAATTCTTTTACATATTCTTCTATTCTTTCATTTATTCGAGAAGAAGGAATTTTACTTCTTATTATAACTGAACCAGTTTTTTTGATTTCCCCAGGTGTTGCCAATTTTCTCAAAATATATTTTAATAAATGCTCTGGATCTCTATGAATATAGTCTGCTATTTGGACAAAATTTGCTATGACTGTTGTATTGCCTTGAATATGACTTTTAACAGCAGGTATTTCAAATCTTTCTTTTTCAACAACTTTTTTTGGCACAGCTTCTCTCGCTTTTTTAAGTAATTCTTTATAGTCCATAATTAAAAAAGAAAAGCTAGAAATTTATAAATCTATTGGATTACTGCTATTAAAAGAAAGATATTTAAATTAATTAAAATAAATTTATCTCATGACATTAGAATCTTTGATCAATCCTTTAAAAGCAGAAAGACAACCATGGGATATGTTTTTTGTTGGTTTAGTATATTCCTCTATCGCTGTTTTATTGAGTTTGCTTATATTTGATGATGGAAAAAGTTTAGCTTTAGTTTTCTTAACGGTATTGGCAACAGTTCCTATAATGTATAACACACTAAAGATAGAAGAAAAAAAAGATATAAAATTTGACAAAGAAAGTTTTCTATTAAAAGAACATAGCAAGGCAATTACTTTTTTTGTGCTTCTTTTTATTGGATTTTTAGTATCTTTTACATTATGGTACATTTTTTTACCTTCAACTCTTACACATGAATTATTCTTTTCTCAACAACAAGCAATAACAAGAATTAATAAAATAGTTACAACCGGTTTTTCATCAACTGATACATTTTTTTTGATATTAATGAATAACATGAGAGTTTTATTTTTTTGTTTACTGTTTGCATTTTTTTATGGAGCAGGAGCAATCCTTATCTTAACATGGAATGCTTCTGTGATAGCTACTGCAATTGGAAATTTTTTTAGGACGCAATTAGAAAATGTTGTGAGGGAAGTTGGTTCAGCAAGCCTTAGCGCATACTTTCACATTGGAACATTAAGTTTAATGAGATATATTTTTCATGCTATACCTGAGATTATTGCCTATTTTTTTGGCGGTTTAGCAGGAGGTATAATTTCTGTTGCTGTAATAAGACATGATTTTAGAACAAAACAGTTTCAAAATATTGTTCTCGACTCTTCTTTGCTTATTTTGTTAGCAATAGTTTTTTTAATTATTGCAGCTTTTATTGAAGTGTTTATTACTCCAGTTTTATTCTAATATCTTTATCTTACCTGGTTTGACAAAGAAAATCTCACCTTTTTCTAATAAATAATTTAATTTATTTTGGTCTATTTTAAATTCTGTAATTAATTTATCAAAATCAACTCCTTCTCCAGAATCCAAGCTAGAAATTGTTTGTAAAATATCATCGTAACTTTTTTCCAAATTTTCCAATTTTTTTTCTTCTACATTTGTTACTTCATTATTTTTTCTTAACTCTAATTCTCTTACTTTTAACCATCTCTGATCTTTTAATTTTTTTATTATTTCTCCAATTAGATATCTTTCGTTGTTATACTCTCGCGGTTTAGCTATAATTAATACTACATCACCAATTTCAAGATTGTTAAAAAAATCAGGATTATCAAAATTTCTAATATTGATTCTTCCAGAACCATCATCAACTGTAACTTGAGAATAATTTGTATATCTCATTGGTGCGGAAATAATTGTAGCAAGAAGATTAACTCTTGAAATATTGTTACCGTTTACAATTAAATAATTATTCTGTGTTTCTTCCTCTTTTATATATTGAGAATTAAGTAAATCTTTTATTCTAACTTTATAGGCTGTAGCTCTTAGCTCTGCCATTATATTCTTTGAATAAAGCCTCTTCTAGGCTCAAAAACATCTCCAGATCTTTTCAATTTTTCAAGAACTTCTTCTACTTGATCTTCAGATATACCTTTTTCCTTTGCTTCTCTGAGAATATCTTCTATAGGTATTGTTTTTCCTAAAGTATTTTCTAAATCCTCTATTATTTCTCTTATTGTTGATATCTTACTTCTTTGAGAAGCAGTTATTCCTGTTGTAATTCTATCAATATCTATTCTTCCTGTTTCAGGATCAATACCCACTTGGGTTAAACAGTAGTGTAATAAGTCTATAGCCCTCTTTGCATCTTTTTTAGTTACTCTATTACTTAACCTTACTCTTGCGTTAGCCTCAGCAAGTCTTACTAATGCTTCTAATTGTCTAGGAGAAATAGGAATTACTTTTACTTCTCCTTCTTCAGAGTATTTTGATCTCATCTTTAGATAATATTTTTTGATTTCTTCTAAAGCAGAATCAGTTAGCGTTGGATAAATCTTTTGTCTAGCGTATGCTATGTATTTTTTCATTAATTTAGTTGGAATCTCTTGTTCTTTTCCAATAGGTTGCTGATGTAATAAAAGAATATGCTTTGCCATTTCCTCATCTTTTTCAGGATTTGGGAAATCTTTTATTGGAAAGATCAGATCAAACCTGTTAATTAATGTAACTGGAAGATCAATTTGTTTTGCTAAAGTTTCATAAGGATCAAATCTACCAAATTTTGGATTAGCAGCTGCTAGAACAGATGTCCTTGCCATAAGTGTAGCTTGAATATTTGCTTTTGATATTGTTATTGTTTGCTGTTCTAATGCTTCATGCATTGCCGATCTATCTTCCTGAGACATTTTATCCAACTCATCAATCATACAAATACCTTTATTTGCTAATACTAATGCACCTGCTTCCAAACTCCAACCTTTTAGGAATTCGTCCCTTACAACAGACGCTGTTAAGCCTGCCCCTGTTGCTCCTTTACCAGACACGTATCTTCCTTTTGGAGCTATTACTGCTATTCTTTTTAGTAATTGACTTTTACCTGCTCCTGGATCTCCCACTAAAAGAACATGAATATCTCCTCTTGAGATAACGCCATCTTTTCTTGATTTTTGTACACCTCCCATTAATTGTAGCAGTAAGGCCTCTTTTATTCTTTCATAACCATAAATTGATGGTGCAATGCTCTTAATCATTTTTTCATAAATTTTTGGATCTTTTGACAATTCTCTTATTTCCTTTTCTTCCTCTTCTGTTATTTCAATATCATAAAAATCCTCTTCAACACCTTCTACATAATTAGCTTCTATTAACAAATCAAATCTTGTTGATTTTACACCAGATCTTAGTGTTATAGGAACTTCCTTAATTATTCCAACAACTTTTATCTTAGTTCCAGGATTTGTTTTTTTTTCAGACATTGGAGAAACAAGATCTGCTGTTAAGAAAACATTCATTCTCTTTGGTTGCTCTCCTCCTTCAAGATTTTCAGGAGCTTCTTCTAAAACAAGACCCTGAGCATCAACTAACTCTTTACTTAATAGCCTAAATTTACCTTTTCTTCCGCAAGAACATCTGTTTGGTTCTTTGAATGCTGTGTCAAGTTGCACCACACCTATTATATTGCCACAACTAGGGCACTCAAATTTAGCTGTTGTTACTTGTGGCCTTACATCTGATTTTTGTCTTACTATCCCTTCTATTGTGAGAAGTTTACCTATGTGAGCTGAACGTATATTTCTAATCATCATATATTGAGATTGAGGAAGATTTTTGAATCTGACTTTAAAGTTTTTAAGATCCTCTTCTACATCAAATTCTTGCACAGCCAGCTCAGCAGCTTTTATTGTTTCCTCTGGTTTATCCAATAGTTCTTCTGCTATAATTGGGTCGAATTTTGCAAGCAGAGAAAAATCTAAAACAATGTGACCTTCTCCTTTTCTGATTGCTTCTGCTAATTCTGCTTTGTAGTATTTTTCTAAAAAATCTTGAAATACTTTGATTTGCTCTAGTGCATCCATAATAACCTCAAAAGTTATTTAAGGAACACAAGCTTTTGCTTGGTTCCTTTAAAATTAGTTTTATTTGGATTTAGCTCTCTTTAGGTTTTTAATTAAGAGATCTACTGCTTCATCAACTTCTTTTTCTGATTTTGTACCTGTACAGACAATTTTTCCATTAGAAAATAACAAGAATGTTGCTTTTGCTTTTGCTAATTTATATACTAAACCAGGAAACTGCTCTGGTTCATATTCTGTATTGTGTAGCTTCATTGCTAGTTTATTAAGATTTAGTGACATTCCAATATTTCCTGCTGCAACCATGTTTTGTATATTGATCTTTGGTTCAATTGTTATCTTGATATTTATTTTTTTGAGTGCATCTTTTATTTTATTAATAGCTTCTCTTACTTTTTTAATAGATCTAGCACCCGTTACAACTATTTTTCCAGAGCTAAAAATTAAAGCAGAAGTTTTTGGTTCTTTTATTCTTAATACTAAACCAGGAAACTGCTCTGGATTATATTCTGTGTTACTTAGTGTTGCTGCCATTTTCTCCAAAGGAACATCATGTTCTAGAGAAGAGGATACAACAATATTTACAATTTTAACTGTTTTCTCAACCATACAAACACCCCCAATTGCTTTATAAATGTGCTCAAAAATCACAGATTTTTGGCACCCTAAAAATGCTATTGCATTTCTATGGCTTTATAAATAAAGGTTATTTATAAATACTGTTGTTTTTAAATACATAAGGCCCCTTCATTTCATGTGGAAATAGAAATATTTATATATAATTTCACTATTGTGAATTTCTATGAATTTAATGCCACAGGAGATAGAAGTATGGTATATTTTACCAGCTATTAGGGCAGAATTAGCTAAAATTATGTTTAAAAAAGGCTTAAAACAGAAAGAGATAGCTAAAATTTTAGGAATTGCTAATTCTGCTGTTTGTCAATATTTAAAACAGAGAAGAGCAAATGAAATTCAGTTTGATGAAGAAATTAAAAAAGAGATAGAAAAAAGTTGTGACAATATAATTAAGAATGAGAGTTGCGCAATAAAAGAAATCCAACATATTTGTTCTTTTATTAAAAAATCAGGTTTTTTATGTTATATTCATAAAAAATACAATGAGGTGTGCGCAAAATGCAGACAATCTATCTAGATAATGCAGCATCTACTAGAGTAGATCCTGTTGTTGTAAAAGCTATGGAACCTTATTTTAGTGAGAAATATGGAAATGCGTCTAATTTACACCATAAAGGCAGAGAAGCAAAAGAAGCTCTTGAATGGGCGAGAAAAATAATTACAAAAAGAATAAATGCTAAGCAAAATGAGATAATTTTTACAGGTTCTGGAACAGAAGCTAATAATTTAGCTTTAAAAGGAATTGCATTTGCAAATAAAGATAAAGGAAAACACATTATCACGACAAAAATAGAACATGATTGTGTTTTAAATTCTTGTAAGTGGTTGGAGAAACAAGGTTTTAGTGTTACTTATTTAAATGTTGATGAAGAGGGTTTTGTGAATCTAGAAGAGCTTGAGAGAGCAATAAGAGCAGACACTATTTTAGTTTCTATTATTCATGGAAATAATGAGATAGGAACAATACAAGATATAAAAGAAATTGGAAAGATATGCAAAGAGCACAATGTTTATTTTCATACAGATGCTTGCCAGAGTTTTACAAAAGTTCCGATTAATGTAAAAAAACAGAACATTGATCTAATGACACTAAATGCTCACAAAATACATGGTCCAAAAGGCGTTGGAGCATTGTTTATAAAAAAAGGTGTTAAGATAGAACCTATTTTACATGGAGGAGGACATGAGTTTGGTTTGAGAAGCAGCACAGAGAATGTAGCAGGAATTGTTGGATTTGCAAAAGCAGTTCAATTAGCAAATGAAAATCATGTTAAGTATATGATAAAGCTAAGAGACAAATTAATTGATGGTGTGCTAAAAATCCCTGATGTTAAATTGAATGGAAGCAGAGAAAAAAGACTTTGTAATAATACAAATTTCAGTTTTAAGTATGTTGAAGGAGAAGCAATAGGAGCATTACTTGATGCAAAAGGTATTTGCTCATCAACAGGATCTGCTTGTTCTGCTAAATCATTAGAACCAAGCCATGTTTTATTAGCAATAGGTTTGAAGCCAGAAGAGGCACATGGAAGTTTGAGATTAACAGTAAGTAGATTTACAACAGAACAAGAGATAGATTACGTTTTAGAGATCTTGCCAGGAATAATAAAAAAGCTAAGAAAAATATCTCCTTTTGCTAAATTTATAAGTAAGCTGTAAAATGCAATATAATAAAAAGATAATTCAGCATTTTATGCACCCAAAGAATGTTGGGGAGATAAAAAATGCAGATGGAGTTGGTAAAGTAGGTAATCCAGTATGCGGAGATATTATGTGGGTTTATATTAAAGTTGGAAAAAATAAAAAAGGAGAGGAGATAATAAAAGATATTAAATTTAAGACAATGGGATGTGTTGCTGCAATTGCAACTAGTTCAATGATAACTGAATTAGCAAAAGGTAAAACATTGGATAAGGCAAGCAAAATAACAAGGGATGATATAGCAAAAAGTTTGGGAGGATTACCTTCTATAAAATATCATTGTTCTATTTTAGCTGCTGACGCATTGCACAAAGCAATAGAGGATTACAAGAAAAGAAAAAATGACTAAAGCATTAGTGCTTCTTTCAGGAGGATTAGATAGCAGACTTGTAATTAAAATTTTACAAGAGCAGAATATTAAAATTACAGCTTTACATTTTTTATTACCTTTTTCTGGTTGTTGTAAGCCAGATTGCGTATTTAATTTTGCACAACTTCAGAATGTTCCTTTAAAAATAATTGATTGTAGAAAAGGAAAAAATTTTGATGAATATATCAAATTGATAAAAAAACCAAAATATGGTTATGGTTCAGGTACAAATCCTTGTATTGATTGTAGGATTTTTATGCTTAAGAAAGCAAAAGAATTTTTGGAAAAAGAGAAAACAGATTTCATAGCAACAGGAGAGGTTTTAGGGGAGAGGCCAATGTCGCAATATAAAAAAGCTATGAAGCTTGCAGAGAAAGAAGCTGGTTTAGAAGGCAGAATTCTTAGACCGTTGAGTGCTAAACTACTTCCTGAGACTGAAGTAGAGAGGAAAGGTCTTGTTAACAGAGATAAACTTCTGGCAATAAGTGGAAGATCAAGAAAAGAACAGATAGCTCTTGCAGAGAAATATAAGATAAGTTATCCAAGTCCTGCAGGAGGATGTTTATTATGTGAGAAAGCTTTTGCATCAAGACTTAAAGATTTGTTTGAGTATAAAAAGAAAATCAAACCAAGAGATATTGAATTATTGAAATATGGAAGACATTTTAGATTAGGAAAGAGTAAGATTGTTGTTGGAAGAAATAAAGAAGAAAATCAGGCAATACTAAAATTAAAAAACAAATCAGATTATGTTTTTGAAGTTCCTAATGTGGGTAGTCCGATTACATTACTGCAAGGCAAAATAACAAAATCTGCAATTGAAATAGCAGCAAGAATTACAGCAAGATACTCTGATGAAACTTCTACTATTGTAAAAGTATGTTATGGGAAAGGAGAATTAAATAAAAATATCAAAGTTGTTAAACTGGATGAGGAATCACTTAATAAAATTAGATTATGAACCAAAAAGGTTTTAAATCATTAAAATAAAGAGGATATTATGGAATGCAAACAAGAAATGAATAAACAGGTATGCAATTGTAGCTACCCTAATTGTCCTAGAAAAGGGATTTGTTGTGAATGCTTGAGGTATCATTTATCAAGAAGAGAGTTACCTGCATGCTGTTTTCCAGATGATGTAGAAAAGACGTATGATAGAAGTTTTGAAAAATTTATTGAAATTAATAGAGTAGAATGATAACTAAAGAGACGAGTTTTAAGGAAGTTATTGAGAAATACCCCAAAGCAATTGAAATTTTTTTGAAATATGGGATGCATTGTATTGGATGTCCTATAGCAAGTCAGGAAACAATAGAGCAAGGATGCATAGCACATAACATTGATGTAGAGAAACTGTTAAAAGAATTGAACGAGGTTATTAAAAATGAAAGTTAAAGTTTATAGTACGCCTACTTGTCCATATTGTTATATGGTAAAGGATTTTCTAAAAGAAAACAATGTAGAGTTTGATGATATTGATGTTTCAGCTGATCCAGAAGCAGCAAAAGAGATGATAGAGAAATCTGGACAAATGGGAGTTCCTGTTATAGATATAGATGGTCAAATAATAGTTGGTTTTGATAAGGAAGCAATTAAAAAAGCACTTAATTTGGGATAAAAACAAAACATAACTAAAAAATGAAAAAAAAGAGGTTTAATTCTAAACTTGATGTTAAAAAATTAGTTGATGAATATATAAAACAAGCTAAGTGGGAAATAAGAGAAAATGCGAATCTTTCTTATTCTTTTTCTTCAGTTTTTTTCAAACTTGCTGGAGAAAGTATGACAAGATACGCTTTGACAAAAGTTTATCCAAAAAAAATTGCATCAGCACATCTTAACGGGGATTTACATTTACATAACCTCTATATGGGAATTGTTCCATATTGTGCTGGTTGGTCTATTGCAGATATTTTACTTAAAGGTTTTGGAGGTGTAGCATTTAAAACAGATTCAGCTCCTCCAAAACATTTCTCAACTGCACTGTTACAACTTACAAACTTTGTTGGAACAATACAAAATGAATGGGCCGGTGCTCAAGCTTTTAATTCACTTGATACATACTTAGCACCTTTTATTAGAGCAGATAAACTAAAATATAAAGAAGTAAAACAACAAATGCAACAATTTATCTATAATTTGAATATTTCTTCAAGATGGGGTGGACAAACCCCTTTTACTAATATCACTTTTGATCTTAAAGTTCCCAAAGATCTAAAGAATCAACCTGCAATTATTGGCGGAAAACTAACTAATACAAATTATTCTGACTATCAAGATGAAGTCGATATGTTAAACAAGGCATTTATCGAAGTTTTGACAGAAGGGGACACAAAAGGAAGAGTTTTTACTTTTCCAATTCCAACTTACAATATTACAAAAAATTTTGATTGGGATTCTGATGTAAGTGATGCTTTGTTCAGAATGACTGCAAAATTTGGCAGTCCATATTTTCAAAACTTTGTGAACTCAGATCTTGATCCTAGAGAAGTTAGGTCGATGTGTTGTAGACTTAGGCTTGATTTAAGGCAGTTTTATAGAAGAATGGGTGGATTTTTTGGCTATGCAGATAAAACTGGCAGTGTTGGTGTGGTAACAATAAATCTACCAAGAATAGCTTATCTTTCCAATAATGAAAAGAAATTTTTTGAACGCTTAGATTATTTGATGGAAATTGCAAAAGATAGCTTAGAAATTAAGAGAAGACTTGTTGAAGAAAATATAAATAAAGGTTTGTTACCTTTTAGCAAGATTTATTTGGGCAGTCTTAAATGGCATTTTGCAACAATTGGTATAGTCGGAGGTCATGAAGCATGCTTGAATTTCTTGGGCAAAGGTATTGAAACTGAAGAAGGAAAAGCATTTGCAATTAAAATTTTAAAACATATGCTCAAAAGACTTAAAGAATTCCAAAAGGAAACCGGTCATATTTATAATCTTGAGGCAACTCCTGCTGAATCAACTGCTTATAGGCTTGCAAGAATAGATAAAAAAAGATACCCAAAAATAAAAACATCAGGAGAAAAAGAACCTTATTATACAAATTCAACTTTTTTACCAGTTGATTATACTGATGATATGTTTGAAGCTCTTGAGCATCAGAACGATTTACAACCCCTTTATACAGGAGGTACTGTTTTTCATGGATTTGTTGGAGAAAGAGTTCCTGATCCTGAATCATGTAAGCAGTTAGTCAAAAAAATTGCTTATAAATTTAAGATACCTTATTATACAATTACACCTACTTTTTCTATTTGCCCTTCTCATGGCTATTTTCCTGGGGAAAAGAAAAGATGCCCAATTTGCAAAAAACCTTGTGAGATTTATTCAAGGATTGTTGGTTATTACAGGCCTATACAAAACTGGAATAAAGGAAAACAAGAAGAATTTAGGCAAAGAAAAAATTATATAGTTAGGTCAAAATGGTTCAAATAAAAGGATTACAACCCCTCACATTAATTGATTATCCAGGAAAAGTAGCTTGCACAGTTTTTTTAGGAGGATGCAATTTCAGATGCCCTTTTTGTTATAATATAGATCTTGTGTTGAGGCCAAAAAAATTACATTCTATTCCTGAAGAAGAATTTTTCAATTTTCTAAAAAAAAGAAAAGGATGGTTGGATGGAGTTTGTATTGGAGGAGGAGAGCCAACAATTTATGCAGATCTGCCAATTTTTATATCAAAAATTAAATCTCTTGGTTTTTTAGTTAAGCTTGATACAAATGGATCTAATCCAGAAATGATAAAAAGGCTTTTGAGAAAGAAGTTGTTAGATTATATAGCAATGGATATAAAAACAAGATTAAATCCAAAAAAATACTCAGAGGCAGTAGGTGTTAAAGCTGATATAGAGAAAATTAAAAAATCTATTACAATTATTAAAAAAAGCAAGATAGATTATGAATTCAGGACAACATGTATTCCTAAACTAGTTAGTAAAGAAGATTTGATTGCAATTGGAAAATCTTTGAGAGCAAAGCGTTTTGTAATACAACAATTTGAAAACAAAAAAACAATAAATCCAAAATTTCAAAAAATAAAACCTTATTCAAAAGAAGAATTGGAAAATTTTGCTGAGTGTTTAAAACCTTATTTTAATGAGGTAAAACTCAGAATTTGAGGATATAAAAATGCCGCCAATAATAAAAAAAAGATGCTTGTATGGGTTGTGGTGCTTGTGTTGCAACATGTCCTAGAGGAGCATTATCATTAGTAGATGGAAAAGCTAAAGTTGATAAAAAAATGCAAAGATTGCTGGAGATGCATAGCAGTATGTCCTGTACAAACTATTACAAAACCTATGTAGGATTTCTTTGCATTAAGTTTTTAAATCTTAGTTTTTATTAGTTATACATGGTTTGTAAAATATGTTCAAAAAGACCGGTAATAACAATTAGTGGGGTTAAGTTATGCAAGGATTGCTTTATTGATTATTTTGAAAGAAAAGTAAAGAGAACAATAAGGCAGTATAAGCTAATTGATAAAAAAGATTCTATTTTGGTAGCAGCATCTGGTGGTAAGGATAGTACAACTGCTTTGTATATTTTGAATCAATTGGCTAAGCAAAGAAGACAGAAAATAGCAGCTTTTACAATTGATTTGGGTATTGGAGATTATAGCAAGAAAAATTTATCTAATCTCAGAAAGTTTTGCAAGAAAGAAAAAATAAAGTTATATGAATTCAGCCTTAGAGATGAGTTTGGATATTCTTTATGTTATATTAAATCTATACTTGCAAGCAAAGGAGTTAAGTTAAAGAGCTGTACTATTTGCGGAGTTTTAAGAAGGCATATGCTAAATAAATTAGCAAGAAAATTAAAATTTACAAAAGTTGCAACTGGACATAATTTAGATGATGAAGCACAAACTATTTTAATGAACCAATTTAAGGGAAATATTTGGTTAAGCGCTAAATTAGGGCCAATCGGAGGGGCTGTTAAAAGTAAAAGTTTTGTTCCTAGAATCAAACCACTATATTTTTGTTCTGAGAAAGAGATTACTTTGTATTCCAAATTAAAGAAATTTCCTGTTCAGTATCGCAGATGCCCTTGCAGTGTAGATGCTTATAGAGCAAAGGTTAGAGCTATGTTGAAAGAGTTTGAGGAAAAATATCCTGGAACTTTGAATGGGATAATTAATTCATTTTTAGAAATAATTCCTTATTTAAGACAGAAACAGAAAGGCGAGGTAGGGCTTTGTGAGAGATGTGGAGAACCTAGTATGCAGAAATTATGCAAAGCTTGTGAAATTATAGAGAAATTAAGATAAAAATGGAAATTGTTTTTCCTAAAAATAATGAAAAGGAGTTTTTAGAGATAGCTAATAAACTAGGTATTAAAGATTTAGTTTTTGTTTACTCTTTAAAGGATTTTAAGAAGAGTGATAAAGTTAGGACAGGCATCATAGTTAGTTCTGTTAGAGAAGCTGAGAAAGGAGCTAGATTAACAAATTTTATTATAGCTAAAAGTGATGATAAAAGGGATAGAGCTTTTTTGGAAAAGAGTAAGATTAAGTTGGTGTTTGATTTTGAGTCAAGTCCTAAAGAGGATTTCTTGCATAGTAGAAGAAGTGGTTTGAATCATATTTTAAATAGAATTGCTGCAAGAAAAGAGAAGATCATTGGCTTTTCTTTTAGCTCTATTTTGAATTCTACAAACAGGACAAGATTAGTGGGGAGAATGATGCAGAATATCAAGCTTTGTAGGAAAGCTAAATGCAAGGTTTTTATTGGAAGTTTTGCCAAAAATCCTTCTGAGTTGAGAAGCAAACATGATTTAAAAGCATTTTTTATTTGCTTAGGGATGCATCCTTCTGAAGCTAAGAAAGCTGTTACTCTTAGTTTTTGACAAAATTAACCAAAAGGTTTATATACTAATAGCCATATTTATATACTAAATAAGTTAAATCATTAAAATAAGTTAACTAAGTAAGCTTACTTATTATCAAAAAAGAGGCGTAAATGACCAGAATTAATATCGAATTAGATAATGAATTACACAAAAAAGCTAAGATTTCTGCTCTTTTACAAAATAAAACTTTGATTCAATATATACATGAAGCTCTTGAAGAGAAGGTGAGGAGAGATGAGAGGAAGAAGTAAGATAAAGATCTGGAACTGGAAGTTGTTTCTTTTTGTAATTATTTTTGGTTTACTAGCGCAGATTTCATTAGCTACATGTCCTCCTCCAAAAGAGCCAACAGGAACATCGGCAATGGTAATAGTGAACTACTGTGAAATTGATACTGGCACTATGTGTGTCTACGCATCTCCCGGTGTAGTTCCAGATGAAATTAAAGATAACCCAGCATATGAGGGCCCATACTACTCTGTTTCATGCACTCAGGGTAGTTCAACAGGTACCTTGAGATCGGTATACGACACTTGCTTCAGTGATTGTTGCTCTGGCTCTTGCACAGGAAGCAATAATAAGTGTTATTCTGATGGCGCTACTTATTCAAACCAATATTGTGATGCAGGTACTTGGCGGGATCAAGATTATAACACAATTGCATGCAATGCTTTGGGTGGTGTTTATGAACCTACAATAAGTAAATGTTGTAGTAATATTGACAGGGAAGGCTATGTAACCTCGAATGGAAAATGGCTTTGTGCAAAAAATAATGCTGGTGAATGGGAGTGGATGAATGCATCTTCTTTTACTTCTGAGAAAATAATAAGAATAGGAAATCTTTATGATATTATTCCTGTATTTAATTATACAGTTCAGGATTATGTTTGGGCAGCATGCGATGCCGATGGAAATTCACAATTTGTTGGACAAAAATATAATGATCAACAAGTATTCAAAGTAAATAGCACTACTGTAAATGATACAATCTGTTTTAAACATAAAGGAGTTTCAACAATAGGTGCTTGTGATTGGGAAATTGCAGATGATTCTACAGGCGGTATTCAGTTTACTCAAGGTAAAGCAGCTCCATTTATGAATTTAAGTAATTGGGATACATCTAACTGGGGACAGGAATCAATTTCTAGCTATTCATCAAATAATAAAAAAATTATTTACAATTTTGATGCAGGGGATATGCAACAAGGCATTTTTACACTTAGTTTTTCTACAAATAACCCTGATATTAGAAATTGGGCTGACTACAATTATTTGGAGTTTGATATTAAGTATAATTCTTCTTTCCCTTTGAGATTAGAAATCAAAAATAATGGCATATCCATTTTTAATGACCTTATTAAAGGATATTCAGTTACTATTTTCAATTCTACAAAATGGAATCATATAAGAATCCCTCTTAGTGGAACAAGAGACAATATTAATTTTCTCAATTTTTATGTAAATAGTAATGAAATAGATCCAGGTTCTTATGAAGTTTATATAAAAAATATGTATTTAACTGGACCAGATACAAAGTATTGTGGAGGAGATCGTGGTTGGATAAGTGATTTGGATGGTGATAAAATGACATGCGAAGCTGCAGGTTTTGGCTGGACAGGTACAGCTTGTTGTGGTGATGATGGACAGGAAACAATAGCAGGACCTAGTCATTATGGAGGAGGATGCTATAAAGGACAATTTGTTAGGAATAATAATTTAATTTGGCTTGTAATACCTTAAAATGGTTAAATTTAATTTTATAAAATTTAGAAAAATAGCAATCAAGATTAAATTAATTTCATTTATACTTTTATTCTTAGTATTTGTACCATATGTTTGTGCTCAAACATGGTGTTTGGATCACTCCAAAACCTGCCAAGCTTATTTTAGCATGGATCAAAATGAAGATGAACTTAGTGATTACTTGAGCGAGTTTTGCGATAATGAATATCGAGACACTGACGCATTCCAAGACTGTATAGCATGGAGACAAGATAATTATGGAGAAGATAAGGATGAAGCCGAAGATAAATGCATTCAAAGATGCAGAGACAATGAAGATGATGCTGTTGAAGTTTTTTGTGAAGAATATTATATCCCTAATTATGGACAGCCAAATTATTATGGAGAGTTATGTGTTGATCAGGAACAAGGCTATTTTGAAGATCACTGTTTAGATGTGATTGATGATGCTGAGAAAGAAGAGGTTAGAGATGAATATTGTGCAGACGCTTTTGTTGGAAGTGACGAGTATTATGATTGTATTTCTGATTGTGAATCTTGGCTTGATGAATATCTTGTAGAAGAAGATATTGGAGAAGGAGAATGTGTAGGAATAATTGATGGATATGAAATATGTGCTGATGATCCTGAAGGTTCTTGTGCTTCGAAGTGTCAATATGATTGCGAAAATAGTTATGCTTATGTGACACAGAGTTATTGTTACAGTTATTATGAAGATAATTTTTATGATCCTGACAAATGTCTTTCATATTTAAAAGATAAATATAATCTCATGTGTTTGCAAGATACTTGCTATGATAGGGATGGAGATGGATATTTTGTTTATTGGTGTGGGGGTAGTGATTGTAATGATAATAACGCCCTAATTAATCCTGACACTGTGTGGTATCTTGATAATGACGGAGATGGATATTATTCAGGCACTACTTATACAGGTTGCTCTCCTCCTTATGGCAATTATGTGTTGGAAAATCAAATAGTAGATTTAACTGTTATTGACTGTAAAGATTATAATCCAAATATTAACCCAGGAGCTACAGAAATCTATAATAATATTGATGATGATTGTAATGGAATCATAGATGATGTTGATACAGATGGTGATGGCGTAGCAGATAATATTGATAATGATGATGATAATGACGGTATAGAAGATTCATTTGATAATTGCCCATTTGATGCAGGAACTGATGCAGATCCCTTAAGTGACAATCCAAATTGTTATGGTTGTCCAGAATCAAAATGCTATAATTTAGTATATTATAATCAAAAATTTCATACATGTAATATCACTCCAGATAATTTTGGTTTAGATACAAATAATGCAGAGATTAATGATGTTTGTGAAGTTGTTGGTAGCTGGTATTGTGATAAAGATAATAAATGGAAACCCACAAACAATCAACAGTATGATGGAAACATAGATAATTCTCCAACTGGGGATTTTGGATGCTGTCCAGTAAATAAGTGTTGGAATAGCAACAGTAATAGTTGTGATCAGAGTGTAACTCTTCCAGCAGAGGATCATGATTTAGTTCCTTTTATGCTTCCAGAAGCAAGCACTGCTGAAAACTATGCATGTGTAGATGGAGAATGGATAAATTTAGTAAGAAAATGTAAGCCAGATTGGACTGATTGTACTAAATATTGTTTGCCAAATCAGTGCTATAATGGAAGTACGTGTGTAGATCATAATTATTATAGTAAAGATCATTACTGTCAAAATGGAAATTGGACAACAAGAACAAAGTTTATTGCATTACAATTATTGAATTATACAGAAACAAATTCACCAGATAATTATACATTATATTGTGATAATTATACAAATGTTTTGAATTATTTTGGAGAATATGATATAGATTACCTTGAAAATGTTAACAATATCTGTGGCTTAAGAACAAAAGATGGAAATGTTATACTTGGATTTTCTTTGAATACTGAGATTAATAAACAAGGAGAGACTATTCTTGAGAGGTTACCTGACATTAAGGAGGTTTCTTTTTGTAATAAGGCTCTTAGCAGTACCAGTACAGACTTTACTCAATGCAACAACAAAAAAGCTTACTATAATCCGTTAATTAACTCTTTGATTTATAGTAAAAAAGAAATAAATCTTAAACCAGGATTTTTTACTAATTTATGGCAGAGCATTATTAATTTCCTTGTTGGATCAACTCAAACTTCAGATTATAGATTTGTTGAGAACTCAACTGCATTTAATAAATTGTATATTGATAAGTTGGATAATAAAGAAATAAGAGGAATAATAGAGGAAATTGGACCAAATAAATATATGGCAATTGAATACATAAACATTGATACAGATGTAAGTCAATTTAAGCCACATCCTTCTGATCTTGAATATCATACAACTAACAATCAACAATACATTATATCAAAAAATGAAGCAGATTTCAAATACTGGCAATATCTGACAACAAAAATAAAATTAAAATGAAGAGAAAAAAAGCCCAAATAACATTGTTTATAATAATTGGATTAGTTATAGTAGGAGCAGTTGCATTTCTCTATTATTTTATAACAACACCCAGAATAGAAAAAAAAGAACTTGATACAACAGCAATAGAAGAATATGTTACAAGCTGTCTTGATAAGACAGCAAAACAAGCTTTGATTAAGTTAGGAGAGCAAGGCGGATATTTGTTTGTTCAGGATATGCCAAAATCAAAAAGAATTGGTGAAATAGAAATAGCATATTTGATAACTGCACCAAGATTAATATCAACTGATGAATGGCAGATTTATGATTATTTGGGAAGCAATCCTTTTCCATCTGATTGGAAGTATCCATGGGAGAATTTTCCTTACAAAAATGGAGAAGAGGTTTATACAGGATATTTTGGAAATGATAATGTGCCTGGTTTAGAGTCAGGAGAAATTTCATTTAAAATGCAACTTAAGAAATTTATAGAAAAAAATGTAACAAGTTGCTTGGATTTATCCATTTTTAAAGAAAAGGGGTTTAATATAAAAGTAACTAGCCCGCCTCAAATAGACATAGTGATCACAAACGAGAATGTGATATTTACTTTAAATCTTGGGCTAAATGTCAAAAAATCTGGATCAAAGAAAAAGATAAATAACTTTGTTGCAGTAGAAGATGTAAAATTAAGAAATCTTTATCAGTTTTTGAAAACCTTAATCTTTAATGATATAACAGATATTAGTTTTGATATAACAAAACAAGTTCCTATATATACAATAACAAAATCAGAGCAAGCTAATGATGATTTAATAATTATTACAGACAGTTCTTCTATAGTGAATGGTAAGCCTTATTTATTCCAATTTATGAGAGAGAATAGAAAACCAGCATTACACAACAATACTATTTCCTGCGATAATCTTGAATTAAATGTAAATTATTTTGATCCTGATGAAGATAATCTAGCATTTTGTAATGTACAAGATAACAGTTTAGTAATATCTGATGGATCTAAACAAGATTCAAAACCATTAGAATGAAAACAAAAATAATAATTTTAATTAGTGCATTAATTTTGCTAGCAATCCCTCTGCTCAAAGCAGGTTCTTCAGATTGTGTAAGCTCAAAGCAGGTTCTTCAGATTGTGTAACAGATCCGAATAATTATGATGAATTCTGTATGCAGGATTCTTGTTCTGAAGAAGTAATTTGTACTGTTCCTTATTGTTGTTGTGATGATTCTCCTCAAAATTATTCTCCAAAAGCTCCACAAGAATGTTCACAAACTGGGGGGATATTTATCTCTGCTTGGAGTGAAGCTTATGAGCAGAAGTATGGTGGAGATAAAGAACACTGTCCAGAATTTTGTGGGGAATTAAATTGT
>JAFCFN010000009.1 GCA_017608625.1 Candidatus Woesearchaeota archaeon
ATGAAAATCTACATAGAAACATATGGATGCTCTGCAAATTATAATAATGGAGAAATAATAGCTGGTCTGCTGGTTAAAGCTGGACACAAAATAGTTGATGAAAAACAGGCAGATTTAGTTATATTAAACACCTGCATAGTCAAAGCTCCAACTGAAAACAAAATTATCAAAAGACTAAAACAAATCAAAAAACCCTTGATTGTAACTGGCTGCATGCCAACTGTGGAGTCAGAGTTAATAAAAAAACTAAGACCAGATGCTTCTCTAGTAGGTGTTCATCACATCAAAGACATACTCAAAGCTGTAAACAAACACACAAAACTAATAACAAGAAAAAAAGAAGTAAAGCTCTGCTTGCCAAAAATAAGAAAAAACAAGATAATAAGCATAGTTCAGATATCAGAAGGTTGTAAAGGCAACTGCACTTATTGTATTGTAAAACTTGTAAAAGGAGAACTTCATCCTTATCCTGCTAACAAAATACTAGAAGAAATCAAAGCCTCAATTAAAGATGGTTGCAAAGAGATCTGGTTAACTTCTCAGGATTCTGCTGCTTATCCTAATCTTCCAAAGCTATTAAACAAAATAACAAAACTAAAAGGCGATTTCAAATTAAGATTAGGCATGTCAAATCCGAATAATGTCTTGCCAATTCTAGACAAACTTATCAAAGTATACAGCTCAGATAAAATATTCAAATTTCTGCACATTCCTGTTCAGTCTGGAAACAATAAAGTTCTGAAAGCAATGAACAGATACTACACTGTTAATGATTTCAAAAAAATAATCAAAGAGTTTAGAAAAGCCTTTCCAAGAATAACAATCTCAACAGATATTATTTGCGGATTTCCAACAGAAACAGAGGAACAATTCAATGACTCTCTAAAACTAATCAAAGAGATCAAACCAGATGTCTTAAATATCTCAAGATTCTGGCCAAGACCAGGAACAAAAGCAGAAAAAATGCCTCAAATTCCAAGCTGGATAACAAAAGAAAGAAGCAAGAAATTAACAAAACTATTCAACAAAATTGCATTGGAAAATAACAAGAAATGGATTAATTGGCAGGGAAAAATTCTTATAGATGAAAAAGGCAAAAACAACACCTGGATAGGAAGAAATCTCTATTATAAACCAGTTATTGTTAAAGGAAATTACAAACTAGGACAGGAAATCAATGTGAAGATAAAATCAGTAACTGCTTATGATTTAAGAGCATGATAAACTGATTTTATCTCTTTAAAACTACTCAAAGTTAAAATTTTCTCAGAATCAATTTTTGCAGCAACTTCATAATCCCAGGTATCCCTTGGTATATAAATTGCCCTATAACCAATTTTCACTGCACCATTAATATCACTTTTAATGCTGTTGCCAACAGAAAAAACATTATTCTTATTATAACCTCCTCCAAGATCTTTAAATGTTTCAACAGTTTTCTCATCAACAATGCAAGTTTTTCTAAACCATTTATCCAAGTTATTTATCTGTATCTTCTTAACCTGTAATCTTGGATCTCCTTTAGTTAACAAAATCAAGTCATCCTTTTGCTCAATTAAAAATTCAAGAGTTTCTTCTACACCATCATAAAGTCCTGGCTGAACATGGGTAAATTCCATTCCAATATTATAAACCTCTAATTTCTCAGAATCTGTAGCATCTTTGTAAAATGCCTCAAGAGTATGAACAAAAGAACTTGGAAATCTCTCAATACTAAAACCCTTTTCTTTAATCAACCTAATATCCAATTGTGTCTGCTCTTCTATTATATGTTTAAGAATATGTTCAGCATTTACCTCCTCCAGCAATTTTTGTATAGGTCTAACAGAATAACCCTCTTCTGCTGCCTTAGACTTCATCTCATTTATCTGCTTTAAACAAATTTCTTTGTTTGGCACATCAATCTTATTTACAATATATTCTAACAAATTTATCTGAGGTTTTACATAATAGTGCAAATTCGGATACAGCGTATCATCAAGGTCAATAATGAATAATTTGTTCATTTTTTCTCCCTGAGAACAAGCTCAGAGGTTTTCACCTCTTTTTTTAATTTAAGAGAAAGAATATTATTTAAATCTTTCTTTGAAAATCATTTCATCAACCTTTTATAATACTTTTTCTGAACAATATTGCCACCAAAATACTCTTTGCAAAACTTTGTTGCTTTTGATGGGGAAAATTTCTTGCATGAGAAAATATCTAAATGGGCAGTTCTATGCTTATCTGTAAAATGTCCAGTAATAGAGCTTGTTTCAATTAATTGAACCAAAGAATAGCCTGTTGTATGTCCTTTGCCAAAATGAACAATAACTGGTTTTCCATAAGGCTTCATATAAATCTCTTTACAAAGTTCTGATACAAACAGCTCTAATAAATTTTTATCTTTAATATTGTCATTGCAATCTGCAAGATCTAAGCTTAATGTGTAACCATATATTTTGCGCATGATGCCAAATAAGATAAATTTAATTTATAAATATTTCTGATACTAAAACCAAAACATTTTTAAACAGCTCATTATTCCAATAACTTACCTATGATTGATGATAACTACGCTTGTAGTTTGAGTGAGGAGATGTCAATTCTCTCACTACAATATTTAAGGGGGTAAATAATATGGCTGATGAAAATAAAATATATGAGGCTATTGAAACAGCAAGAGCAACTGGAAAAATAAAGAAAGGAGTGAATGAAACAACAAAGGCGATTGAAAGAGGAATAGCAAAACTAGTTGTTATTGCTAAAGATGTATCTCCAAAAGAAATCACAATGCACATTCCTTTGCTATCAAAAGAAAAAGGAATAACTTGTTTAGAAGTAGAAAGCAAAGAAGAGCTTGGAGCTGCAGCTGGATTGTCAGTAGCAACATCTGCAATTGCAATAGTCAAAGAAGGAGATGCAGCTAATTTAATAAAAGAACTAACAAAAGAATAAGATGGGGATCTCAAAAACAAGAGATTATACAAAAACTCTTGCTAAAAAGACAGGTAAAGAAGTAGAAAAAAAAGCAGTTGTGCATTTTACAAAAGCAACTCCTGCAAGAGTAGAAGAAATAATAGGTAGAACAGGTTCTAGAGGAGAAGCTACTCAAGTTAGATGCAGGGTTTTAGAAGGCAGAGACAAGGACAAAATACTAAGAAGAAATGTTGTTGGCCCAGTCCGTGTAAAAGATATTTTAATGTTAAGAGAAACAGAATTTGAAGCTCAAAAATTAACACAAGGTAGAAAATAAAATGGCTAAATGCTCATTTTGTGGAGAAAACATTGAAAAAGGTACAGGCAAAATATATGTCAAAAAAGATGGCAAAATCTTACATTTCTGTTCAAATAAATGTGAAAAAAATATGCTAAAGCTCAAAAGAAAAGCTTCTTATCTTAAATGGACTAAATTCTATAGAAAGGGTGAGTAAATCATGGCAGAAAAGATGGTTGATAAAGTTTTAAGATTAATGAAACAACCAGAAAGAATTAGAAATATAGGAATAGCAGCTCATATTGACCATGGAAAAACAACTTTGTCTGACAACTTATTAGCAGGAGCAGGAATGATCTCTGAAGAGCTAGCTGGAAGACAGCTTGTTCTAGACTTTCATGAAGATGAGCAAACAAGAGGAATTACAATAGACGCTGCAAACGTAAATATGGTTCATGATGTTGATGGTCAAGAATATCTTATTAATTTAATAGACACTCCTGGCCATGTTGATTTTGGAGGAGACGTAACAAGAGCTATGCGTGCAGTGGATGGTGCAGTTGTTGTTGCATGTGCTGTAGAAGGAGTAATGCCTCAAACAGAAACAGTATTAAGACAAGCTCTTAAGGAAAGAGTAAAACCTATTCTTTTTATCAACAAAGTTGACAGATTAATCAAAGAGTTAAAGTTAACACCAGAAAAAATGCAGGAAAGATTTATTGGCATAATAAAAGGTGTTAACAAGCTAATAAAACAAATAGCGCCTGAAGAATATAAAGAAACATGGCAGGTTAATGTTCAAAATGGTTCTGTTTGTTTTGGATCTGCTTTTCATAAATGGGCTTTATCTTTACCATACATGCAAAAGACAGGAATAACATTCAAAGATGTTATTGCTGCTTATGAAAAAGAAGAGGACTGGAAAACACTATGTCAGAAAGCTCCTCTACATAAAATTCTTTTGAATGCTGTTGTAGAGCATCTTCCCAATCCTATTGAAGCTCAAAAATACAGAATAAAACAAATATGGCGAGGAGAGCTAGAATCAGAACAAGGTCAAGCATTGATTAATTGTGATCCAAATGGAAATGTAGCATTTGTTATTACAAAAATTGTTATTGACAAACAAGCAGGGGAGGTTGCAACAGGAAGACTGTTTTCTGGTACAATCAGAAAAGGACAAGAAGCGTATATGAATATGTCTAAAAAATCAGTAAGATTGCAGCAAATAGTCATCTATAAAGGTGCTCAAAGAATTCCTGTAGAAGAGATACCTGCTGGAAACATAGCAGGAATCATTGGGTTAAAAGGAGCATTTGCAGGAGAAACAGTTTCTACAACACCAATGGAGCCATTCGAAGCTATTAAGCATTTATTTGAGCCGGTTGTTACAGTTGCAATTGAAGCAAAAAAACCATCTGATTTACCAAAATTAATAGATGTTCTAAGAGTTGTTGCTAAAGAAGACCCAAGTGTAGAAATAGAGATTAATGAAGAAACAGGAGAGCATTTGATGCATGGAATGGGTGAACTGCATTTAGAGGTTATTGCAAACAGAATAAGAAAAGAAAAAGGTGTTGATATAACTACCTCTCCGCCAATAGTTGTTTATAGAGAAACAGTTACAAAACCAGGTCCTGAAGTAGAAGGTAAAAGTCCTAATAAACACAACAAATTCTATATCAGAGTTGAACCTCTAGAAGAAGAAATTTATAAGCAGATAAAAGCAGGAGAAATACACGAAGGAAGAGTAAAGAAAAAGGACGCAGATTTATGGGCAAAACTAGAAAAAGCAGGAATGGACAGTAAAGTAGCAAGAAAAGTAAAAGACATCTACAGAGGTAATTTGTTTATTGATGCTACAAGAGGTATTGTTCATATAGGAGAAGTAATGGAAATGTGCTTGGACGCTTTTGAGGATGTTATGTCCGGAGGTCCTTTGGCTAAAGAGCCTTGTGCCAAAGTCAAAGTAATACTGACTGATTGTAAATTGCATGAGGATGCCATTCATAGAGGACCTGCTCAGGTATTGCCTGCTGTAAGGGATGCTATAAGATTATCAATGGTAAATGGAAAAGCAGTATTATTGGAGCCATTACAAATACTACAAATAGAAAGTCCTGTTGAATATATGGGAGAAATTTCTAAACTAATTCAGAACAAGAGAGGTCAGCTATTAGAGATGACAGAAGATGCAGGTCATCTAACAGTTAAAGCAAAATTGCCAGTTGCAGAGATGTTTGGATTTGCATCTGATCTAAGATCAGCAACAGGAGGAAGAGGTTATCAATTCTTAGTAGATCAGTTGTTTGAGAAACTGCCTGATGAACTGCAAGCAAAAATAAAAGCACAGATTATGGAAAGAAAAGGATTGACAGAAGCTATGCTAGGAGTTAAGCAAGAATAAAAAAATTTATTTTTCATTTTTCTAAAATCCTCTTTATGTCTTTTGTTGCATCATAATTCAATGAGACTGCATAGCCTTTAATTAGTTTAACTAGTTGTTTTATTTTGTCCTGATCTCCTTTTTCTTTTGCTGTTATTAAGTCTGCCATTGCATCTACAATGGCTTCATCAGTAGTTCTAATGGAGTTAATAAATTGCTCACAATTAAGCCTGTTTTCATACAAATTATCAAATTCGTTTTCATTAAGTTTTGACTTCACATCAGCAATAAATTGCTTTGTTTTTCTCAAAAATTTGTTAGATAAATAAAACTCTTTTACCAAATCACTTAGTGGTCTTAAACAACCACTATTTACTTCACATTCCTTAAGATTTTCTATAGAAAAATCAGAAATTAATTCATCCAATCCTTTAATATTATACTCATCTAAAAAAAGTTTTAGTTGATTATAAATTTTGAATGTTTTTTCAAAGCCTTCTTGGATTGAATCTTTAGTAGTAGAGATTATTATTCCTATTTCATCTAGTTTCTTTAATTCGCTTAATTCTATTCTTGTTTCTCCAATCTCATACCATTTTTCTTGAAACTCTTTTGAGAAATCAATTGATTCAAAATTAATGCCTTTTGCTTTAGCAAATCTTTCTAGTTTTTTACTAACTTTGTTTAAATTACCAATTCCTTTAAGATAAATACGTAAATCAGCATGATTATGTTCTTTTTGAGGATACTGGTGTGCTAAAAATTGAATTTTGCAGTTATGCAATTCTTTTTCTAAGTGATATTTTTTATAGCTTTTCTTCAATTTTATTCACCTCAATCATACTACAAAGTAGTATAATCCCTTTCTTTATAAACCTTTCTATTTTTACTACTCTTAAGTAAATAATAATTCCTCTAAAGATTTAGGTGTGCCTCTCCCACCTCATAAAAATCAAAAGCTTTATAAATAACCAAAATCCCCTCCTATATAGCATATTTAACTAAAAAATTGGGGGTAAATAATATGGCTGATAAAAAAATACATATGAATTTAGTCTTTGTAGGACACGTAGATCATGGTAAATCTACAACAGTAGGTAGATTGCTATTTGACTCTGGCAATATTGATGAGCAGACAATGAGAAAACTAAAGGAAAAAGCAGCTGAACTAGGAAAAGCTGGTTTCGAGTTTGCTTTTGTTATGGACAACCTAAAAGAAGAGAGAGAAAGAGGAGTTACAATTGACTTAGCACACAAGAGATTTGATACAAACAAATTCTACTTTACAATTATAGATGCGCCTGGACACAAAGACTTCATCAAGAACATGATCACAGGAGCATCACAAGCAGATGCAGGTGTTTTAGTAGTAGCAGCTAATGATGGAGTTATGGCGCAAACAAAAGAGCACGTATTCTTGTGCAGAACTCTAGGAGTAGACCAGCTTATTGTTGCTGTTAACAAAATGGATATGAAAAACTATGATGAAGCAGTGTTCAATAAAATAAAAGAGGATGTTTCAACACTATTAAAGACAGTTGGTTATGATCCAAGCAAAGTGCAGTTCATACCAATTGCTGCATTCCCTGGAGACAATGTTTTCAAGAAAACAGACAAAATGCCTTGGTGGAATGGTCCAACGCTATTGGAAGCAATGGATAACCTAAACCCACCTGAAAAACCAACTGACCTACCATTGAGACTTCCAATCCAGGACGTTTATAGTATAGCTGGTATTGGAGTAGTTCCAGTAGGAAGAGTTGAAACAGGAGTTATGAAAGTTGGTGACAAAGTAATAATTGTTCCAGCAAGAGAAGGAAAAGGAGTAACTGGAGAGGTTAAATCAATAGAGATGCACCATGAAGCTATGGATAAAGCAGAGCCAGGAGACAACATTGGATTTAACGTTAGAGGTGTTGGAAAGAACGATGTTGCAAGAGGAGATGTTCTTGGACACACAGACAATGTACCAACAGTTGCTAGTGAGTTCACAGCACAGGTTGTTGTACTAAATCATCCAACTGTAATAACAGTAGGCTATACACCAGTATTCCACATACACACAGCGCAGGTAGCTTGTCAAATAACTGCTATAGAGAAAAAACTAAACCCTGCAACTGGTGAAACAATAGCAGAAAACCCTGACTTTATCAAGAATGGAGATGCAGCAATTATAAAAGTCAAACCAATACAGCCTTTGGTAATTGAGAAGCAGAAAGACATCCCACAGATGTCAAGATTCGCTATTAGAGACAGTGGAAGAACAGTTGCTGCTGGAATGTGTATTGATTTAGTCAAAAAGCAATAAGCTTTTTCTTTTATTTTTATTTGATTAATTTTAACCAACTAATCCAAAAACTCTTGTTTTATAATTAAAAAAAGACTCTACAAACAAAAAGCTTTTTATATAAGATATTTCTCTTCTATGCTATGCAAAAAGCAAGGATAAAGATAGCCTCAACAGATATTGACAAAGTAAACGAGGTTTGTCAATATATAAAGGATATTGCAGAAAAGACAGGAGTAGTTATGAGAGGACCAATCGCCTTGCCTACTAAAAAACTCAAGGTTACAACAAGGAAATCTCCTTCTGGAGAGGGTAAGGCAAGCTGGGAAAGGTATGAGATGAGAATCCACAAAAGACTGATTGACTTAAGCTTAGATGAAAGAGCATTAAGATTAGTGATGAGAGTTCAAATCCCAGAAGGTTTGAATATTGAGATAGAGATGGTGGATTAATTCTAAGAAAACTTTTTAAATAGCCAAATACCTTCTTTCTTTAATGCCGGCGTGGCACAACCTGGTATCATCTATAAGATGACAGGAAACTGCGCGGGCCTTGAGACATTAAATTTGCAAAGCAAATTTATGGCTTGCAAGCCCGTTCCCTTCGGGGTATCCCGGTTCAAATTGCAGAAATTCCTGCTTGAAAGTCCGGGCGCCGGCGTTTTTTAACTTCTCCAATGTGTGGAATAATAGGAATATTTGGAAGAAAGAATTCAAAAAAACTTGTAGACAAAGCTTTGGCTATTCTCAAGAATAGAGGTAAAGATGCTCAAAACATATATACAAATAAAGACTATTGCATAGGTCACTGCCTGCATTCTGTTGTTAGCTTTATCAAACAACCATTTATTAATAAAGGTATTTTTGCTTCTAACTGTGAGATATATAATTGGAAAGAGTTAAACAAAAAGTATAAGTTAAATGCAAGAAATGACTCAGAGCTATTATTCAAACTTCTTGAGAAAAAAGGTATTCAAAACATAAAAAATATTCTAAAAGAGCTAGATGGAGTTTTTGCATTTGCATATTTGATTAATAATCAACTATATTTAGCAAGAGACATAATAGGAGTAAAACCCTTATGGTATTCTCATTCTGATGGATTTGCATTTGTCTCAGAAAAAAAAGCATTGGAAAAGATAGGCTATTTAGATGTAATTGAATTAAATCCAAGGAAGATTATTAAATATGATATCAAAAAGGATAAGTTAGAATTTATTGAAAGGGATTTTTTTGATATAAAACCAGAAATAAAATTAAGTAAAGAAAAAATAGAAAAGAAACTAAAAACACTCTTAGAAAAAGCAGTAAAAAAGAGAATTCCAGAAAGAAAATTTGGGCTTTTGTTTTCAGGTGGAATTGACTCAACACTACTTGCTTTAATACTAAAAAACAAAGGCTGTGAGTTTAACTGCTATACAGCAGTTCTTGATGACCCTAACTTAAAAACTCCTGAGGATTTAATATTTGCAAAAAAAGTTGCTAAAGAATTAAATTTAAAGCTAAAAATTATCAAAATTAAGACAAATCAAATAGAGAGATATCTAAAAAAGATTGTTCCGCTAATAGAAGACTCAAATGTTGTAAAAGTTGGTGTTGCATTAACATTCTATGCTGCTTGTCAGCAAGCAAAAAAAGATGGTTGTAAAGTTATCTTCTCTGGCCTAGGTTCTGAAGAGATATTCGCAGGTTACAAGAGACATAAAGATTCTTATAATGTTAATAAAGAGTGTTTGTCAGGATTACTAAAAATGTATGAAAGAGATCTCTACAGAGATGATGTAATAACAATGTATCACTCTCTAGAATTAAGACTTCCATTCTTGGACAAAAATCTAGTTGATTTTGCCCTAAAAATACCCTCAAAATATAAAGTTTTTAACAATCAGGAGAAGTATATTCTAAGAGAACTTGCAAAAAAATTTGGCATAAAAAAAGAATTTGCAGAAAGAAAAAAAAGAGCAGCACAGTATGGCTCTAATTTTCACAAAGCAATCAAAAAACTAACAAAGAAAAAAGGGCTTAAGTATATATCAGAGTATCTAAGAACATTTTATCCAACACATAATCTAAAACTTGCTGCTCTTGTCTCTTCTGGAAAAGACTCAATTTATGCAATGTATGTTATGTTAAGGCAAAACTACTCTATTAACTGCTTGGTCTCAATAAAAAGCAAAAACAAAGAATCATTTATGTTCCATACACCAGGCATAGAAATGGTAAAACTCCAGTCTAAAGCAATTGGCATTCCATTAGTAGAGCAAGAAACAAAAGGAGAAAAAGAAGCTGAACTAAAAGATTTAAAAAAAGCATTGGAAAAAGCAAAAAAACAATACAAAATTGAAGGTGTTGTTACAGGTGCTTTATTCTCAAATTACCAAAGAGATAGAATAGAAAAGGTCTGTGATTCACTCTCATTGAAAATATTCTCTCCTTTATGGCATATCAATCAAGAAACAGAAATGAGAGAAATCTTAAATAATGGTTTTAAGTTTATAATGACAAAAATTTCTGCTTTAGGTTTGGATAAATCATGGCTTGGAAAAGAGATAACACACAAAGACATAGACAAACTGGTTGAATTAAACAAAAAGATTAACATAAATATTGCTGGAGAAGGAGGAGAATTTGAAACACTAATGATAGATGGCCCAATATTCAACAAAAGAATAGAAATAAAAGAGTACAAAACAGTTGAGGAAAACGAAAATACAGCCGAATTATTTATAAAGAAAGCTGCTTTAGTTAACAAAGAACTTGAATTGTAATAAGAAATTGTAATTAATATTGATGCACACTTTTTTCATAATGTTATTTTTTATTTAGCTTATTAACCTAATAAAACATTCTAATGTTTACATTTTTTCTGTATTTCAAAATATATAATAAAAATATAGAAAATTATAAATATTTATAAAACACATTTCTTATTATGAGATTAACTCTACTAATCTTGATAGGAATTCTCTTTATTGGGGGGTGTGTTCAAACTTATGAATATCAATATAATCAGACAAAGCAAGAATTAGAACAAGCACAAGAGCAAATTAAAGAGCTACAACAAGAAATAGACAATATTGAGAACTTTAATAAGCACTATTCTAAAGCTTTAATAGAGCTCTCTTATGCGGATTTTGACAGGATTAATGGAGACTATAATTATGATCTATGGAGTTGGTATTATCAACAGGGATATTTCTTTGATTCTATTGATTATTGTGTTTCTGCTAGACAATTATATACATCTTCAAATAGCCACTATCAAAATGCTATAAGCTATTTTGAACAAGCCAATAAAACTGCTAAAGATAATTATAAAGAATTGATAGATCACTATATTAAAGCTGCAGATATTGCCATAGATATTAACTGGGCAATGTATGAGGCTTGCGAATACTTTGAAAGTGCCTGTAATTACTACTATCAATATAATTTAGAAGGAGATGATGCTTTATATGAGTTAGGAACTTCAGAGTTAGAAACTGGAAATGAGAAGATTCTTAAACATGATAGTTTAGTCAAAACATATAACTCTTATCTATCTAAGATAGAAGTTCTAGAGGAGAATATTTAATATAGGCTTAAAAATAGAGAAATTTATATAGCATTGCATTTTTTTATAATTCTGCAAACATAACAAGATAAAGTAATGTTAATATATAAAGTTAAGTATAGAAAACCTAACCCAAAAATAATGGATATAGAGTATGCCCCGTTGGTGTAGAGGCATTAGCCGCACAACCCGGTTAATCATACGGCCCTCTCGCAATCCTATCTTTTAAAAAATTAGAGAAAGGCCGTGACCCGAGTTCAAATTGGACTAAGCTCAGCTTTTCCCATGATTGTCTCGGACGGGGCATTAAATTTTATTTCCTTCAGAAAGATTTTTAAGCATGAAAGAAACTTTCCTATTGTGCCGGCATCGCATAACCTGGTACTTGTCGAGCCTTGTCAAAAGGTGAGACTCGCTAGCAGGATAGTGCGCTCGCCTCGAGTAATTACTAAAGAAAGCGAGTGGGCTTTTAGCCCGTGCAGGTTCGAAATTGCGTAAGCAATTGCTTACAAAGAAAATCCTGCTGCCGGCGCTTTAACAGCTTTTCAAAAGAATTTCGTCAAATTTCTCCTCAAATTTCTTAGAAACAATAGCGCCAACTGCTCCTCCTGTCAACCATTCACCATAATGACCTCCAATAGTAAGTTCCTCAGGAGGAATCTCTTTTCTAGCAACATCAACTAAATGTGTCAAATCACCAACGTGTTTTCTTATAGAATATGTAACCTTGTCACCTTTATCAATTGCTGCTACAACACTATGCAAAGGATATCTTATACCTAAATAACCTACTAACATTCTTTTTAAATCCCATTTTGGTTCTCTTTTCTTTTCAGAAGGCTTTATTTTTAACATATAAAATTTAACCCGATCATCCCTTGTGACCTCTCCTTCTTTTAACCAAAATTTGGTTTCTTCTTCAACATTCTCCAATATTTCATAAATTTCTTTTGTAGCACTGTCACTTGTTCTCCAAAAATACAAAGGATCCTTTTCAATCACTGCTTCTTTTAAAAAATTAAAGATAGGTTTGCTTAATCTTGGTTCAGCATAAGCCATAGCGATTGCATACAAAGTAGTATTAAAGAAAGGGTCTATTTGAAATCCTCTTGCAAATGCATTTATCTGATACTGCTGGGGCTCCAAAAAATGAATAGAAGGAATAAGTTGTTTATCAGCAGCTGCACCCATAAAGGCTAACCAAATATTTTCATCATAATTTACCAAATTTTTATAATCAGCAGCTTTGAATACTTTGAAAACTGACGGAGCTGCAGAAGGCCCTTCTCTTAAGCCAAACTTGAAGTTAGCATAAACATAATCTTTATTTTGAAAATGTTCAAGATGTTTTTTTAATTCATCATCATGATGATCAATAATAATTACTTTAATATCTTGACTTGAAAGATATTCACATAACTTTACTGGCAGAGATATATCGCTTACAGCCAAAATCCTTGCACCTGTTTCTCTCAATTTGTCAACTATTATTTCCTGATAATTATTTCTGTGCCAAACATCCATAATCAAATGTTCGCAAGGTATATCTCTTGCTTTAAAATATAAAGTTTGAAGTATTGCAGATGTAAGTCCATCACCATCATTATGAGTATATGATAAAACCTTATCATCAGAACCCAATGAAGATAAGAAATCAACACTTCTCTCTAACATTTTATTGCGCGCTTTATACAATAAACTATTACTCCACAAATCATCAATTTTAGAGGTTATTTCGTGGTATTCTTTCTTTATCTCTTCAACTAAAGAAGGTCCATAAAGAAGTTCATTCTCCATAAAAAATTAGTTCAATAGAGATTATTTAAACATTTATGAACTCAAAAAAATATTCTCTGAATTATATACTGCAAGAAGACATACCAAATAGGTAGTAAATGGCGGTGGCGATAGTTTCATAACCGCAAATCGGTGAGAGGGACTAAGCGACTGAAAGGAGCGCATGTCCCTCAAGGTGTCAACTGACTTGGCAGTTGTTTGAAATCGCGACCCCCGGCTTATGAAACCGGTGCTCTAATTGCCCTAACAAATAAACACTATTTGTTCTCCAGGCTGAGCTACACCGCCATAAAAAACCAGAAAAAATAGCCTTATAAAAACTTTACTATGCTTTCCCTCACTTTATCCATTTCTCCCTCAGCATACTTGCTCTGAGGCCATGATTTTAAACCATCATTACTAAATCTTGGTATAATGTGCAAATGAGCATGCATAATAATTTGTCCAGCTGCTTCTTTTGTATTAACACCTATATTAAAGCCATCTGCATTTACTCCTTTCATCACTGCTTTGCTTATTTTTTTAGTTGATACTATCAACTCGTTTAATAAGTCATCAGGCAGATCCAAAATAGTTTCATAATGCTCTTTTGGCACAACCAATGTATGGCCTTTATTTACTGGCATTATATCCAAGAAAGCCATTATTTTATCATTCTCATAAATTTTTGAACAAGGAATTTCTCCTTTAATAATTTTGCAAAAGATGCAATCTGTCATTCTTCCTCCTCCAAAATATTTTTTAGTTCTTCTAAGCTCTTAATTTTATTTTCATATTCTCTTTTATCTTTTCTATCAACCAAAACTGCTTTTATTCCAACATTTTTGGCACCTTCTATGTCAGTTGCTAAGCTATCTCCAACCATTAACACCTGCTCTTTACCAACACCCAGTTCTTTTAACACAGTTTCAAAAGATTCTTTGTCTGTTTTCAAAAAGCCTGTTTTAAATGACAAATGAATAACATCAAAATATTTTCTCAAATCAAATCTATCTAATAAAGATTCAACAGAAGAAAAATCTGTATTAGAAATTAAAGCTAGTTTGTAGCCTTTGTTTTTCAATTCCTCTAAAACAGAGATTGTTTCTGGATAAAGCTTTGCCAATAATCTATTCTTATTCCATAATCCAACCAGTTTTTCAACTAACCATTGCTTTGGCTCTCTTGCAAAAATCTTGCAAACAGCTGTAAAAGCCTGTGTTAAATCCTCATAGCTTTTGGTCATGAATGTTTTTTCAAAAGGAATAATATACTCCTGAAAAGGAATTCTCAATCTAAGAATTGCTTTTACCTGCCTGATTGGACTTGGGTGCACTCCTTGGTCTGCTAATGTTCCCCAAAAATCAAATATTATTGCTTTTATTGCCATTTTAACAAAATGGACTGGCCGGGAAATTCCCAGTTTTTTAAGCAAACTGATTTGAACCCGGAATCCTCCCCTAGCCAAGGGGAAATTTTACCAGATTAAACTACCAGCCCAACAACGCTATGAATAGTTTATTAATTATTTAACAGCAAGTTTAATATCTCCTTCATGAACTGTTTTTCTTCCTGAATGCTTTGCAATCTGAACTGCTCTCTCAGCTATTTCCATTGCTTTTTGAGTTAAAACATCATTAAAAGCATCAATCGCGCTTTGGCTAACTCTATTAGCTCCAACATTTAGCAGAATTCTTGCCATAGGTGCTTTGGGAATAATGCTGATATTCTTCTTTACCATTCAACCACCCCTTTATCTAAAAACATAGGTTGAATGTTTATAAATTTTGTGGTAATTTGAAAATCGGGAAATTTTCTAATTCTTTAAAAGGAGCTTTCAAAGAAAAGTTTAAAAACAACAGCAACATTTTGTAAAGTATGAAAAAAGAGGCTCTAAAATATGCCCTGCAGAATGCTATCCACTTTAATGGAAAAGCAAATCCAGGAGCTGTGATTGGAAAGTTAATCTCAGAAAATCCAAAGCTAAAATATAAAATAAAAGAGATAGCAAAAGAGGTCAATCAGATTGTTAAAAAAGTAAATTCTCTTTCTCTTGCTCAACAATTAGAACAACTAAAAAAGATTGCTCCTGAGCTATTAGAAGAAAAAAAGAAGAAAGTTAAGAAAGGATTAAAAGAATTGCCAAATGCAAAAAAAGGAAAAGTTGTAATGAGATTTGAACCATCTCCATCAGGACCATTGCATATTGGTCATGCTTATGTTCTAAGTTTGAATTCAGAATATTGTAAAAAATATAATGGAAAACTAATCCTAAGAATTTCTGATACAAATCCTGAAAAGATCTATTCTCCTGCTTACAAGATGATTCAAAATGATGCCCAGTGGTTGACAAAAGATAACATAAAACAAGTTATTATCCAATCAGACAGATTAGGTTATTATTATGATTATGCAGAAAAATTGATTAGCATGGGAAAAGCATATGTTTGCACTTGTGATCCTGATGTTTTTAGAGATTTAATCTTTAATAAAAAACCTTGTCCTTGCAGAGATCTCTCTGTAAAAGAGCAGTTAAGAAGATGGGACAAGATGTTTGGAGAGTATGCAGAAGGAGAAGCAGTTGTTAGAATCAAAACAGACATCCAACATAAAAATCCTGCTTTGAGAGACTGGCCAGCATTAAGAATAAATGAACATGAGCATCCTAGAACAGGAACAAAACAAAGAGTATGGCCATTAATGAATTTCTCAGTTGCTGTTGATGATATTGAATTAGGTATAACGCATGTAATAAGAGCAAAAGATCACATGGACAATGCATTAAAGCAAGAATATATCTATAAATATTTGAAGAAAAAGCCTCCAGTAAATATATTTGTTGGTAGAATTAATTTTATTGATTTGAAAATATCTGCATCAGAAACGAGAAAATTGATTGAATATAAAAAATTTAGTGACTGGGATGACATAAGACTCCCATTTTTAGCTGCATTAAGAAGAAGAGGTTACCAGCCAGAAGCTTTTGTAAAGTATGCGATTGATGTTGGAGTAACTGAAAATGATAAAAAAGTTTCAAAGCAAGAGTTTTTTAAAGCAATTGATGCATTCAATAGAGAAGTAATTGAATTCAAAGCAAACAGATATTTCTTCATAAAAGACCCTGTCAAAATCAGGATCTCAGATTGTCCAGAACAAACACTAAAGCTTAAGCTTCATCCAGACGATCCAAAAAGAGGTTACAGAGAGTTTAAAACAAAGTCAGAGTTTTATGTTACAAAAGAAGATTATAAACAATTCAAAAGCAATAAATTATATAGATTAATGGATTGTTTGAATTTTGTTAAAAAAGGTTCTAAATTTATTTTTGATTCTTTTGATTATGCTGAGTATAAGAAAAGAGGTACAGCAATAATACATTGGTTACCAGTTCAAAAGGGTTTAGTTAATACAAATATTTTAATGCCAGACGGCAAAGAAATCAAAGGACTAGCAGAACATTCTGTTATTAAACTAAAACAAGGAGATATTATCCAGTTTGAAAGAACAGGATTTTGTAGATTAGACAAGAAAAACAAAAACAAATTAGAATTCTGGTTTTTACACAGATAAAATTGACAGAAACATTTATATACACTCTGAAATTCTTTTTTATCGGAGGTGATATTGATGTCATTGATTGTTAGATCAAAGATAAAAGAAGTTTGTGAAGGTATGAATGTGTCAGGAGGAGTTGCTGATGCTCTTGAGAAAAAAGTAGAGCAGATCTTGAAGGATGCTGTAGAAAGAGCAAAAGCCAATAAAAGGAAAACTGTTATGCCTCAAGACATATAATTTTTTTTATTTTTTATAAACTAAACTCTGCCCTTTAACTCCTCAATCTTCTTCTTAATCTCCTTCAATTGTGCCTCTGTATATTTTCCTTTCAAAAGATTGTATTTCATTTCCAATAATTGTATATGCTTAGCAATATCAAATTTCTTTTTTTCTTTAACCTTAGCTTTGAGCTTTTTCTCAAGTTCTTTGATCCTTTCTGTTCTCTCTTTCTTAGCTTTAATCAACTCTTTTATATTAGAATTAAGCTCACTCAACAAAGAATTAACACTATTAAACTTGTATGCTCTCTCTTTTGCTAGCTCATCTTGTCTTTTCTTTAACTCAGCTATCTCATTCTTTAGCTCTCTTATAATAATTGCATTTTCTCCTTCATTATACAAAATCCTTTTCTCATGTTCTAGAACATCAAGAATTCTTTTTTCTAGCAGCTTAAACTCTCTTTCCAATCTTGTCTTTTTAGCCTGCTCTAAAGCTGCCTTTTTTGTTTTTTCTATCTGCTCCTCTAACTTTTTTCTTGCCTCTTCTTTTAATTCATGTTTTTTTGCAGCTTTTGCTAGGTATTTAAAGTACTGCTTAAATTTAACTGGACTAGTTATTTCTGTCATTTAGAATAAACCGAATTTCTTCTTTTTCTTTGGTTTTTCCTCTACTGGAAAAGGCGGCGGTGGTAAAGGTGGTAATTCTTTTTTTGCTGGAAATTCCTCAAACCTTGGTGGAGGAGGAATCTTTGGCGTAACTGAAATTTTTGGAGGCAATGCAGGAATAGGAGGAAGTTTTCTAGGCAGAGGAGGTAACTCTGCTTTAGGTTTAACAGGAGGCAAAGGTTTTATTGGTTTAATCTCTTTAGCTGGTTTAGCTTCCTTTTCCTTCAACATATCAGCCAAAGCAACTATTCCCTCTGCTATTTTCTTATTCTGCTCAATCAAAGTATCTATTTTAGCTTCTAACGGCACTAACCTTTCCTCAACAATATCTTTTTCCCTCTCCTCTAATTTTATCTCTTCACTTGCCTCTTTGAACAAATTAATAAGAGAATTAATAGATGTTGTTAGTTTATCAACACTTTCTGTTATTCTTTGCATAGAACTAGCACTTATAGGAGTAGATTTTTTTAGTTTTTCAACCTGTTTTTTAATATTAGACAGCTGTTTAGGCATGAATATCACCACTTTTTTATTTCAATATAATGTAATCTAAGAAAGATTGTTTATAAAGTTTACTATTAAAATAAATGGAAAAATAACACTAAAAAAGAGAGTTTTAAAAAATAGCTAGAATTAAAATAATCAGCCAAATACACTTCCCCATCCATACTGAAAAAAATCTTTTATTTTTTCTTTATATTTCTCACAAATTTTAATATTAAAATCAGGAGGAAAACATTTTAGATAGTTTTTCCATTTATATCTCTCATCCAAAAAGATAATAACCCCTTTATCTGTCTCGCTTCTTATACATCTTCCAGTTGCCTGCATTGCTTTGATAAATGCAGGCAGGATATAGGCATAATCCCATCCTTTTCCAAATTTTTTATCATAATATCTTATTAATTCTCTGGTTTCTAAATCAGGTGGCTCTAAAGGCAAACCGATAACAATTACTGCTTTCAAAAAATCTCCGGGAAGATCTATGCCCTCTGCAAATGAACCAGTAATAACAGCAGACAACACAGCTCCTTCATCCTTATAACTCTTAAACTCTTTTAACAGAGATGCTTTTTCTTTTTTAGTTAGATTAGGTTTCTCTAATAAGATATGTCTAAGACAAAATAAAGAAAAATATTTGTTTATGCTATCTCTTAAAGAATAAGAAGGAAAAAACAAGGCACAATTACCAGGAATCACTTTAATAATATCAGCTAATAAAAGAGCTATTTTCTTGTATTGCTCTTCATTTCTTAAAGCATACTTTGTAGTTGTCCTAGGAATTATTAAACTTAATCTATTTTTAAGTGGAAAAGGATTTCTATAATTTTTTTCTTCTGCACTACTAAAACCTAAGATATCTTTATACATAGATGTAGGAACTAGTGTTCCTGACATAGCAATAACAGAGTGAGCAGAATCAATAACAGCCTTGCTCATTATGCTTGGATCCAAACATCTATAACTCAAAGAAAGAAATGGTTGGCCTTTAACTTCTTTAAATGATAAGATTCTTGTAAAACCTTCGTCTTGCCCTAACCAATTTGATAAAAAATTTGCAACAGAACCTATAAAACTCTTTTTTTGCTCCTGCAAAACCTCTTCAGCTGTAAATTCTAATTCAGCAATAAATTCATCATAATCATAGTTTTGATTAATTTTATCAACAAACTCTTTTTTGCTAATTAATTTTTCTTCACTATAATCAAGATCAGCACCCAGACTTAGTAAAGCATCCTCTACTTTAACTAATTTTTCAATCAATTCTTTTTTATCAAATTTCTTTGCCTCTTTTATTGCAAATTTAATTGTCCAATTAGAAATTTTAGTTGTTAATAAATTTCTTATTCTGCTTCCTAAATTATGCGCTTCATCAACAATAACAATAGACTTCTCTAAACTCTTCTTTGATTTCTTAAAGAATAAATTACTTATCAAAGGATTAAATAAATAGTAATAATCAGCAATAATAACATCTGCTTTATTTGCCAAAATTAAAGATAACTCATAAGGACAAAGCTTTTCCTTAGAGCAAATCTTTATCACATCCTCTACATCTAAAGGTAATTTCTCTTTAATCTCTGCTAAAATCTTTTTCGCTTTAACTGTTAGTTTATTTTTTTGAATTGTTTTAGAATAAAACTCGCATTTCCCTTCTTCCCTCTGTGCTTTACAATAATCAGCAAACTCTGTTGAATTTAGTTTATTAGCTCCTTTAACAGGACACATCCATTTCTTTCCAATCAAATCTATTGCAATTATTCTTTGATTAAATTTTTCTCTGATTTGTTTTAGAGTATCTAATGCAATCTTATGTTGGGTATGCCTGCTTGTTAAAAAGAAAACAGTTAGATCATTTTTTAATGCATAAGCCAAACAAGGACTCAAAACAGCCGCTGTTTTTCCAATCCCTGTCGGAGCATGAACAAGAACATTTTTTTTGTTCTTAACAATATTATAAATAGACAGAATTAAATCATCCTGCCCTTCTCTTGCTTGGGAGTATGGAAACAAAAACTCTTTGAACATATTATCAAAGGAATTTTTTAATCTATAAATAGATTGTGAAAAACAAAAAATTTATATATTACAATATAATTATTTCAACATATAAATATTTAAATACCCTTTGGATTACCTATATAACAAGAATTGGGGGTTGTTTATGGTTAATAAAGTTATTTTCAATGTTTTTTTCAGAGAAAAACCAGCAATGATGCTGATTAATTTAAGAAATGCTAAAGGATCTATGTATGCTTCCTCATTAGCAAAATCAATTGACTGCACTTATTCTCATGTTGTTAAAATTTTGCAACAAATGGAAAAAGCAGGCTTGGTTAATTTTGAAAAACAAGGCAGATTAAAGCTTCTTACCCTAACAAAAACAGGCAATGAAGTAGCAACATTTATGGAGAATATCAGAAATTTATTATAAAGAATTCTTCAATTATTTACAACTTTCTATTAAAGAATGATAGCATAATGCTTCACAACTCCCAGGATACATACAAACATCATTTGTACAGTTATTTTCATCATCACAATCAGCATTACTAGAACAAGCAATATTACAACCAACTGCAACAGTTCCTGCAGTTATAGAACTTTTCAAACCATCGAATACTGCAATTAATAAAATAACACCTAGAATTGCCACAATAATAATAAAAATTGACTTATCCATTAGTATTTTTAAAGATCTTTTAATTTAAATAATTTTCGAAGATTTCTTTTGCTTTATTAATGAATTTATCTTCATCATCTGTCCTAATCATTGCTCCTGCTGCATAATTATGTCCTCCTATTTCAGCCTCTTCTAAACCTTCTGTGATTTTATTGATTATATTTTTTAAATCAACATCTTTTCTCTTGCCAACCATTCTTAGTGATATTTTTGTATAACCATCACCTAACTGGCCAAGAGATAAAATAAAAGTACCATCATTAAAATTATTTCCTCTAGAGAGTATTGAAGCTAGAGTTCCAACCATTGTAGGTAAGATATTATCTTGGGTATTGATAATCACGAAATTCTTGCCTTTTATAATAGGCTCTTCATCTACATTATCCTTAAACCAATTTATTGCATTAACAATCTCTTTTTTATACTCTGTTAACAAAGCATTTGCTTTAGATTTTGCTTTTTCATTTCCTAAACATGTTGCTATTCCTAAACTCGCTCTATTCAATCTACCTGTTGCATTTAACAGTGTACTAAACTCTCTTGCATCTCTGAAAGAAGAACCTTCTTTTTCATTTAACAGTATGTAAATATTGCCTAAAACATCATCAGGTTTTTCTTCATCCATTCTTTTCATAATAATTGCTGTTACCAATTTCTGCATCTCTTCCTGATTTAAATGTATAAGTTTTCTAAAACCTCTCTTATTATTGGGCTGTATTCCTATTTCATTCAAGAATTGAATTGCTCCTGATTCACTGCCAGAAACACCTGGAATATATGGATCTGTGCTATACTCTAAAACTTTATGCAAAGGTTTGGTTTGAGTTCCAAACAACCTTAAACCTCTTGTTACTTTTATAAGATTTAATCTTTTTGCAACATCCAAAATTTCATTATTTAGCTCTAAAAAACCGTCCTCTTCCTGATTATCTCCTATTGCACCAACAATAGCAATATGCGCCATATCTTGATTTTTCTTGTCCAAATAAGAAGCAAAAAAATAAACAACTCCTGCTCCACTAATCTCTTTGCTACCATCTATCCCAAATAAATGAGGATTGATGTGAATTATATGTTCTGCTTCTACTTTAACTGGTTTGTGATGGTCCAGAATAATCATCCTTTTATTTGTTAATTCCTTCAAGTTCTCTAACTGTCCAGAACCCAAATCAGTAAAAACATAATAAGTATATGGCTCTTTTTTTAGTTTTTCAATTATTTGTTTATTGAGTTGATGAACAATAGAAACAAGATATTTTCTATTACTTCGTTGTATTGCCTTAATTAATATAGAGGCTGCTGCTATTCCATCAGCATCCAAATGAGATATAACTCTTATTGTTTCTGTTTTTGGTATTTTTTTAAATTGGTCTGCAGCATCTCTAATTGCTCCTTTAAAATCAGAATATCTGCTCATCCTACTAATAATCCTGCTTTCTCAGATTCATATTTGTAGTCAGCTGGTAGTTTTTTAACTTTTTTGTAATACTTTATTAGCCTCTTAATTTTTGATTCTGTTAATTGTAAACCTCTTTTTGCTGTTTTATCTTGGTGGTTCTTTTCTAAATGTTTTATTAGTGCTATACTCTTTTTAATCAAAGCAGTCAAATCTTCTGGTAATTCTGGTAACAAATTGTTCTCTTTTAATATTTGGGTTATTTTCTTTTTTGTAACTAATTTTACATCAGGTATTCCATAAGTATCTCTCAAGAATAATCCTATTTTACTTGGAGCATATCCTTCTTTTGCTAACTTTACAACTAATAATTCTACTTCTTTTGGTTTATATCTTAACCATGAAGGAACTGTTTTTCTAATAGGTTTTTTACTTCCAGCTTTACCTTTTCTTCTTGAATGCATTCTTGCCATATTGATTTACCTCCAGGAGAAAAAGCACAATACTTTATCTCCAGCATAAGTTAGCTGCGACATTAAATTACCTGGTAATTTATGGCTCTTGTCCAACCAACTTATCTCTTGATAATAACTTGGAAAAATCCTTAGTTTATAAATATTTTCATAGCCCTGCCAGGATTCGAACCTGGGTCCTGGGAGCCAAAGTCCCAGATGCTTGACCATAGTGCAATCTTATTAAGATTTCTACACCACAGGGCTATATAACAAAGAAATTGCCTTGTATTTTTAAACTTAATGCCACAACCTTCAAAAAGTTTTGGGAACAAAGTTCCTAAAAATTGGAAAATCAGAGATTTTCCAAATTCATTGAAAGCTTTGCTTTCAACGAAACCCCAAGAAAGCTTTGCTTTCTATTGAAAGCTTTGCTTTCAACGAAACCCCAAGAAAGCTTTGCTTTCTTGATGGGTTGATCATTTGGCCTATCTTCGCTTTGCTCGATAGGCCTACGCACTGTTTAGTTCCCCTTATATCTTTTAAAGAAAAGCTTTCAGTGCTTCTTCTTCCATAAAATGAAGCTTACCAGGCACAATCAAACAATGAGGTGGCTTGCCAAAATCACAACTTAATAATTCTTTAGCTTTTCCAGCTTTAATAATAGAATCTCTGCTTCCTAATCTTGCACATCCTATACAAAAAGTATCTCCAGTAAAGATTTTTTCCTTTTTCTTTTCTTCAATTTTAAGCAAGATCTCTACTCCATCATTAACAGTCATAAATCTCTCTTTACTAGGATCTAAATCAAGCAAAAACAAGGTATGCATACCCAGTTTTTGATTTTCCTTTAAAACATTATAAGGAGTTTCTATTTCAACATATTCCTCAAAAAAAGGAATTGATGTGGTTTTTCCAAAATTATAGAGTTGTAAACCTGTCTGAGTTATTGCTGTAAAGACAGATGCATTATGTATTATTTCTGTTTTTATCCCTAATTTTTTAGCTCTTAATAATAAATCAACATGTGTTGTAGCTGTTAAAACATCTCCAATAACCAAAAAAGCAACATTTTTATCTTTTGCTTCTTTCAAAATAGTTTCTTCAGCTTTTTTTTCAACCAGCTCTCTATCAGCCAAAATAATTTTTTTATCATATAATTCCTCTAGCTTTTCAACAGAACATGATAAAATAGAAGTGTAATTCTCCAAATAAACAACATCTGCCTTTTTAACTAACTCTAAACCTTTCAATGTTATATCTTTTTCATCATTTAAGCCAATACCAATTAAATAAAGTGTCATGGTTTTCATAAAAAAGAAAATTTGTGTTTTTTATATTATTTTCTATAGAAATTTATTTATATTGTTAAAAGATATCTAAGCAAAAATGAAAACTCTTCTTATGGAGGCCATCCTTAAGATAGAGAACGGAAACAGCAAATTTATAACAGAACATGATCTTTCTTGTTTCTTAACTAATCTTGAACGAAAAATCGAAGACATTAAAGAAGAATTGAATAAGAATGAAATTTATAATTTTTTAGAGCACGGAGAAAGAATATTTGAGCCAACACTTAACTTAGCCTTTGAAATAACCCGTTCTTATACTGAGGCTTTATTCATTGCATATGCTGCTCAACTGCATGATATTGGCAAATATCGTTTACCTAAACAAACATTATGCAAAGTTGATGAACTCACTAAGGAGGAGATAAATGAATTCAGAAAACATGCTGAATATGGAGAGCAGTTTTTGAGTTTTCTTCCAAAGTTTTCAAAACTAGTAAGGCATCATCATGAGTGGTATAATGGGGAGGGGTATCCTGATAAACTTAAAGGTGATGAAATTCCACTTGGTTCAAAGATTATTGCAGTAACAGAATGCTGGGATGCGATGACTTTTCCAAGGCCTTATTGTATAACAAAAACGCCTGAGCAAGCAAAAAAAGAACTAAAAAAATATGCAGGAATACAGTTTGATCCAAAAATTGTTGATATTTTCCTTAAAATTGGTTCTACAGGAAACAAGGGTTATTCCATTTGAAATAAAGGTTTAATCGAGAGAAATATATTTTAGTTTACAGAAATGTTTATAAATTATAAAGGTATAGAAATATCTATACTAAAATTAGAGTTTTTTGGCGAAAACTCATTTAATTTGGCGTAAAAAACCTTTGTTTTGGCGAACAAAGCTCAAATAATAGTTCTTAGCACTTGTAGGTCTAAAATTTATCTGTTTAATTACCTATTGGCGTAGATAATTAAACTTCTTCTGGATAGGGGTAAGATTCACCTTTATATAAATATTTCGCATATAGAAAATATATAATAAAAAATAAAAAAGGGGGTAAAAAATGGATTTTATTGTTGAAAATGCATTAAAGAATTCAACAGAAAACAAATTTGAAGGAATAACAGTTAATCAGGCAAACATAAAAGTAATAGGTGTTGGAGGAGCTGGCAATAATATGGTTGACTGGCTCTACAAAAAAGGCATTCAAGGTGCTGAAATAATTGCATGCAATACAGACCAGCAGCACTTAAACATAACAGATGCTGATAGAAAATTCTTAATTGGAAAAGATATAACTAGAGGATTGGGCTGTGGAGGATATCCTGAAAAAGGAGCAGAAGCAGCACAAGAAAGTTTACAAGAGATAAAAGATTCTTTAAGAGATGCTGATATGGTATTTGTATGTGCTGGAATGGGTGGAGGAACAGGAACAGGAGCAGCACCTGTTGTAGCACAGGTTGCAAAAGACACAGGAGCAATTGTTATTGGTACTGTTACAATGCCATTTAAAATAGAAAGAGCAAGAATCGACAAAGCTGAATTTGGATTAAGCCAATTAAGACAAGTTTCAGATACAGTTATTGTAATTGATAATAATAGACTAGCTGATATTGCTGGAAATTTGCCAATACAGCAAGCATTTGCAGTTGCAAATGAGTTAATTTCCACTATGATCAAAGGAATTGTTGAAACAATTGCTGTTCCATCATTAGTTAACCTAGATTATGCAGATGTAAAAGCAATAATGAAAAATGGAGGAGTAGCAGCAATTGGAGTTGGTAGCTCTGATACAGAGAATAGGGTGGAAGAAGCAGTAAAAGCAGCTTTATCAAATCCTTTATTGGATATAAATTATGAAGGAGCAACAGGAGCATTAATCCATGTGTCTGGTGGAACAGATATGACTCTAGATGAAATTAACAAAGTAGGTGAGTTAATAACAGAAAGCTTAGACCAAGATGCAAATGTAATATGGGGAGCAAGAGTAAGTGAAGATATGAAAGGAAGACTAACAGTTATGACAATAATGACAGGAGTTAAAAGCCCTTGGATACTTGGAAAAATTGATCACACTAAACCAAGTCCACAAGCAGAGATGATAGGAGAGGAGCTTGGAATAGAGGTAATCTCATAGTCACCTTTTTAGGTGTTTCTTAAGCCTTCATTACCACCCCCAATCGTATTGAAGGCTTGTTTTTTTTATTTTTTTAAAATTGGAGGGAAATTTTATATATGATTGATCACTTAGTTACTAACAAGATTTTAAAAGAGGTGAAAAAATGAAAAGGTTTTCTAAAGGTTTGTTAATATTAACTATTTTAATGCTCGTCTTTTCATCATTTTCACTTATTGTTGTAGCGCAAGCTCTAGACAATGATTGTAATTGTAATTTATGGTGTAGATTAGTTTATTTGTTTACAGGAAAAATGCCAATAACGGGAGGGGCTGTTATTGACGAAACTCAAGAGACAGGTTTAGTTGCATTATGGCATATGGATGAAGGAAGCGGGAGCACAGTTTATGATTCTGTTGGGAATAATGATGGAACAATAACTGGTGCAACATGGGTTGATGGCAAGTTTGGAAAGGCTTTGAGTTTTGATGGTGTTGATGATTATGTGGCAGTGCCTGATTCGGCGAGTTTGGATGGTATGGCCGAATTAACCATAAGTGTATGGGTTAAATTTAATTCGCTAACAGGAACATGGAATCATATTATTGAAAAGTATGGTAGTCCTTGGGACGTATATGGAATTTCAGTTAATACGAATACTGGAACATTTAGATATGGGATCACTACTGATGTGGATGGTGCTACTGGTTGGTTAGATTCGGGCTATTCAGTTGATATGGACACTTGGTATTTCCTAACACTGTCTTATGATGGTTCTGACCTAAAATTCTACATAGATGGAAACCTGCATAATTCAACTTCTTGGACGGGAAACCTAATTACCAGCAATGAAATTCTTGAGATAGTTGAGACAGCAAATCAAAATTACTATGTCAACGGCACCATCGACGAAGTAGCAATCTACAACAGAGCACTAACTCCAGAAGAAATAGCAGCTCATGCTGCTGATGTTCCAACATGTGGCGAGAGCCATAGTGAAGGTTTGGTAAGCTATTGGAAAGCTGATGGTGATGCAAGTGATGCTTATGGTAAT
>JAFCFN010000010.1 GCA_017608625.1 Candidatus Woesearchaeota archaeon
TTTTTGCTTCGCAAAAACCGCCTTGCTGGCTATCCCTCGTCTTCCGCTAACGCTCCAGAGAACTTAACAGCGATTAAAAGGTAAAATTCCTTGCAGGAATTTTCCCCAAATTTTCACTTCGTGAAAACTTCATTTATCCATACATATTATACCAACAATAAATTTACAGAACAGAAATCGAAACCTTTAAATATCACCTGTTATTTAATATTGATATAATTCTGAAAGGGAATTCTGATGGAAGAGAATATTACAAAACATGGAACAACAACAATAGGCATAGTTTGTAAGGATGGAGTTGTTCTAGCTGCAGATAGAAGAGCAACTTCTGCTAATTATATAGTTGATAAAAGAGCAAAGAAGATATATGAGATAACTCCAAATTTAGCAGTTACAATAGCAGGTGTTGCTTCTGATGCACAGTTGTTAGTAAAGCTTGTTAGAGCAGAACTTTCTTTAGTGAAGCTAAGAACTGATAGAGATGTAACTGTCAGGGAGTCTGCTAATTTATTAGCTGGGATTGTTTATCAAAATATAAGAAAATTAAGTTTAATACCAGGTATTGCTCATTTTATTTTAGGTGGAAAAGACAAGTATGGAATACATCTTTATGAAATATACCCAGATGGCACTTTAAGCGAGGTAAAGGATTTTATCTCATCTGGCTCAGGATCTGTGATGGCGTATGGTGTTTTAGAAACTTTATACAAAGCGGATATTACAGTGGATGAAGGAGTTAAACTAGCTGTTAAGGGATTGAATGCAGCATTACAAAGAGATTCTGCATCTGGATCAGGAATGGATGTTATAACAATAACTAACAAAGGGATAAAAAGAGTGATTTCAAAAGAGTTGCAGGAAAAAGTTGAGATATAAATTTCTAAAATAAGCAAAAAGTTCTGAAAATGGTTGGTATTTTAGACGAGATTTTAAAGAAACTGCCGAAGGACAAGATTAGTTCTGCTGGTTATGAAGCAGCTAATATTGTTCTTTACACAAAGGATAAGGAGTTTTTCTTAGATAATAAAGGCTTAATAAAGCAATTAGTTGACGAGTTCAAGAAAAGAATAGAGCTGAGAGCAGATCCTGCTATTGTAATGGACATAGAGAATGCTGAAAAAGAGATTAGAAAAATAATTCCAAAAGAAGCAGGAATTGCTAATATTAATTTTGATCCTCAAAGGAGCAGAATCATAATAGAAGCAGAAAAGCCTGGTTTGGCAATAGGAAAGCAAGGTGCTGTTTTAAAGGAGATAAGGACAAAAACTCTGTGGGTGCCTCTGATAAGAAGAACTCCTGCTATTAAAAGTAAATTAATTGAAAACATCAGAGCAGTCCTTTATCAGAATTCTGAATATAGAAGAAAATTCTTGGATAAAGTAGGACACAGAATTTATGATGGATGGATAAGAGAAAAAAAGCTAGAGTGGATAAGACTTAGTTTTTTGGGTGGAGGAAGACAAGTAGGAAGAAGCTGCTTGTATTTACAAACTCCTGAATCAAGAGTTCTGCTTGATTGTGGAGTTAACATTGCTTCAGATGACCAAGCATTTCCTTATCTTGATGCACCAGAATTTAATATAAAGGATTTGGATGCTGTTATTGTGACTCATTCTCATTTAGATCATATTGGATTTGTGCCTTATTTGTTTAAGTATGGTTATAGAGGGCCTGTTTATTGTGTAGCTCCTACAAGAGATATTGGTGCTTTGTTGTTAATAGACTATGTTAAGATTATGAGAGCAAGAGGAAAAGAGCCTATTTTTGATATAGATGATATAAGAGAAATGGTGAAACATACTATTTGTTTGGATTATGATGAAGTAACAGACATTACTCCTGATGTAAGAATCACTTTGTATAATGCAGGCCATATCCTTGGATCTGCTATGGTTCATTTACATATTGGAAATGGTTTGCATAATCTGCTTTATACTGGTGATATGAAATATGGCAGAACTCAGCTATTAGAACCAGCTGTTACTAAATTCCCAAGATTAGAGACTTTGATCATAGAAAGCACATATGGAGGAAAGGAGAATGTATTGCCATCAAGAGCAGAGTCTGAGGCTCATTTGATGGAAGTTATATTCAATACTATTAAAAGAAAAGGTAAAGTTTTGATCCCTGTTTTAGGTAGTGGAAGAGCGCAGGAAGTGATGACAATTGTAGAAAGCATGATCAGAAATGGAAAATTACCAAAAATTCCTGTTTATGTTGACGGAATGGTTTGGGATATTACAGCAATTCATACTGCTTATCCTGAATTTTTGAATAAAGAGATAAGAAAATTAGTATTTCACAAAGATCAAAATCCGTTCTTGTCTGATATTTTCAAGAGAGTAGGTTCACAAAAAGAAAGGATGGAGATTGTTGAGGAAAAAGGACCTTGCATTATTCTGGCTACATCAGGAATGTTAGTAGGAGGTCCTAGTGTAGAATATTTAAAGCATCTGGCTGATAATCCTAAAAACAGTTTAATGTTTGTCTGTTATCAAGGAGAAGGTTCATTAGGTAGAAGAATTCAAATGGGAGAAAAAGAGATTATATTTATAAATGGCCAAAAAAGAGAGGTAACTCCTATCAAATGCGAAGTTCATACAGAAGAAGGATTCACAGGCCATTCTGGTAGAAGACAGCTGGTTAATTTTGTTCATAAATGTGAACCAAAGCCAAAGAAGATAATCGTTTGTCATGGAGAGAATGCAAGATGTTTGGATTTGGCTAGTTCTTTACATAAGTTGATGAGAGTAGAGACAGTTGCTCCAAGAAATTTAGAAACCATTAGAATCAAATAATTACATTGTTAAATATCTGATCTGTTACAGTAATGTTTTTATATTTCTTTTTTGTTTTTTTTGACATGAAAGAAGATATTTCAGATACAATCAAGATACTATATCGGGAATTTAAAGGTAATGAACCTGAGTTAGGTATAATTCTAGAGACTAGTGCAAAACTGGGAATAAAAGAATTAAAAAAAACCTGCACAATATTGATGGATTATTATAAGAACGAGTTGTCAAAACAAAATATTAATCTTAGACAGCACATTTATAAGAATCAATTATTTCTAAAACATCTTATGGAAAGTGTATTAAAAAAGAGTGTTGAGTATGATCTCTCTCGCTTAGATACTCAATATTAATATGGTTAAATAAGCACCACCAATAAATCTTAGTGTTCTTGCTAATAAAGCATAAATAATAAATTCTGATATTGATAATTTAAATATTCCAGAAATCCAGCAAAAAGGAGTGTATGGAATTGGAGTAAGGGCTGCTGCTAAAAGAATTCTTCTTCCATATTTGCTGTATTTGTTTTTCCAGCGATTATATTTTTTTTCTCCATACACCTTTTTGATTCCTACTTCTCCATAAACATCACCAAATAAGTATCCTAATGCACTAGCTATCCAAGATCCTGCAATAACACACAACAATACAATATAAATATTCAAACCACTTAGTATTCCTCCTATTAGAGGAACATCAGGAGCAAATGGTTGAAATAACAAGTCTAATAAAAAAGATACAATAAAAATAGCACCATACCCGTATGTTCTGACAATGGAAAGAATTTCTGTTTTAAATGTTGAGAAAAATATCAAGACAAACAAGAATATAAGTGTTATTAATAGTGCAATAGTAATGCCAGTAAATTTCATTATTTTTTTGTAATCCATATATTCTGAATAAAAGAGTAAGCATATTTATATTTTTGGTATTTGTTTGATTGAACAAATTTATATATCAGTATACAAAATCGTAACATTTATATATCAAATACACTTTAGCAATTAAATCTATGAATGTACTGGCAGAGACACCTAGTTTGGAGAGTAGAATAGAAGAATCACTAGAAAAGCCAACCATTTTAGTAGTTGATGATGATCCAGGAGTAAGAGAGCTGATTAAGTTTAAATTTAGAGATAAATATGAGGTTGTTACTGTTTCTAGTTCTGAAGAAGCAGAGATACAATTAGAAAAAAGAAATTTTGAATTAATGCTCTTAGACATTGGATTGCCTGGAGAAGATGGTTTAAGATTCAGAAAACGAACGAAAGAGAAATATGATGTACCAACTATCTTTTTTACTGGATTGAATCAAGAAGACTTACAAAATAAAAGTTTGGAGCTGGGTGCATTTGATTATATACAAAAGCCAATTAAGGTAAAAGAGCTTTTATTCAAAATAAACAACATTGTAAAAAAATTGAATGTTGATAAGCTTCATTATTGGTTAAGCATTGTCCACCCAAATTACATAGCTAAGTCAAATGGAGGACCTTCTAAAGATCCCCGTTTTTATAAAATCGTTAGTGTTAGTGACAGTTTCAAGGAAGATTTTGGTATAGATCCTTCACTGATAAAGGGAAAAACTCATTCTGAAATGTTAACACTGCTCGGCCTTTCTGAGGAGGATAAAGAAAGATTTTACAATACTCTTATCAAAAAAGGAGGTGTTAAAGGAGAGGAATTTTATTCAAGAAAATTTTTCTTGGATATCTCAAGCACTTTTCCAAAAGGAAATAGACTTGAAATACAGGGCCAGATAAGAAATGTTACTGAAAAGAAAAAATTAGAAATTAAAGATAGAGTTAATGCTTTAACAAATGAACAATTAATTAATCTCGCAAGAAGTATAGATACTTTAGATCTAGAACAAATAATAAATGAATCATTTAAGAGAACACAGGATATATTCGGAGCAGAGCTTTGTAGTATATTTCTATTTAATTATGAACTTAACAAGCTAAGTTTAGTGAAGAGTACACATTTAGGAAAAGATGGGAAAGTGGAAATAGAATATAATCCTGAAAAGAAAACAGTGATGATAGAAACAATCAAAAGAGGCAAACCAACAGTTGTTATAGAAGAAAAAGATTTTGAAGAGATAGGTGTCCTGCCACAAGAAAAATACAAAGGTATGCGTTTTGTTACAATTCCTTTGAGAATCGGTAAGTATGATGAAAATAAGAAAGGAACATCAGAATTAGTTGGAATAATTAATTTAACTAAAATAAATCTAAATAAAATTTTTGAGGGGTTAGGATATCCTTCTAAGTTATTTGAAAAACTAGAATTTAAAGATATTGTAAAAACTAATTTAAAATATAAAGCAGAAATGCTTGCAGGCATTATTGGTACTAAAATAAGTAATGCTCAACATCACACTGAATTGAGAAAATTGGCAGATACAGACTATCTTACAAGTTTATATATTCACAGAAAATTTCAAGAAGATTTTGAAAAAGAATTTAAGAGGTGTGTTAGGTATAATTCTCCTTTTTCATTATTATTAATAGATGTGGATCATTTCAAAAAAGTAAATGATGCTTATGGTCACCAAGTTGGTGATAAAGTATTGAGAACATTAAGTGCTATAATAAAGGATTCTGTTAGAAATACTGACAGTTGTTACAGGTATGGTGGGGAGGAATTAGCTGTTATTTTGCCAAATACAGACACTGAAGGAGCATACAATCTTGCTGAAAGAATAAGAAGAAAAATCGAGAAATTTACTTCTTTAAATAAAAAACTTCCTAATATAACTGTGAGCATTGGTGTAAATAGCTACTTAAATAATTTTACTTCTAAACAAGAATTTTTTGAATCAGTTGATAAGGCTTTATATAGAGCAAAAGCTAGTGGAAGAAATAGAGTTGTACGCTTTGATGAGTTGCAGAATTATTCTCTAGTTTCTAAAATAACAGGTTGGTTTAAAAGATTAAAAAGGTATAAAGCATAACAAGCCAGTTATCCACAAAACAATTGAAATATACATTTGAATTATTCTTTGATTGAAGTGATGAATCACATATATTCCCAATAATGCACCTGTTATTACTCCAGGAATTGTAAAAATCACAATATTTAGCACTTCATCTAGTCCAGGAAGATTTGTAGTAGCTAAATAAGAAAGGTGGGCTGCAGAAGTTACTGCAGTTGTTATTGCAATAATAAATACTGTGGAAGAAACAAGTGTTTTAAAAGATGCATTGCTTTTACTAATCCAGTCAAAGCCAAGTAACTCTCCTAATCCTGCAGAGGTCATTCCCAAAAATAAAGATCCTAAAGCAGTTGAAACAATATTTGTCTTGACATCCTCTCCACTCATTGTTATTTTGTTGTCAGTTCTTGTGTTTTTTATTTCAATATACGTTTTCCCTTTAACTGATAACTTATTATGAAAATAAAGAGCATAGGCTATGTAAAGAATGGCTATGCCAAGTAAAATTCTTATATAGAAAGCATTTAATTTTGTTGCAATATAAACTCCTATTAAAGCATAGGGTATTGTTATAAGCAATAGGATTACGCTTGTTTTATAATCAATGCACTTTTTTCTTATATACCCAATCATGCCTGTTGAGAATCCAAAAAATTGTGTTGTTAAAGCAGCAGTAATTGCAACATGCGGAGGAAGTTTGAGCAGTAATATGAATAAAGGAGAGAAAAAAGTTGCTCCTCCAACTAGAGTAGACATTGCTATTGTTGCAATCACTACTGATATTGGAAGAAGATACCAATAAGCAAGTGTTATCATCTTTAAAGCTATAAATAGTAAACTATTTATATTTTACTCTCTGTTTTGATCTTATGATAAAACTGGAAAATCAACCCTGTCCTATGTGTGGAAAAAGAACACTAACTTTGACAGAGTCAGAAGACAATATTCCTTATTTTGGAAAGATTTATGTTTTTTCTATGATATGTTCTAATTGTAAGTACAAAAAAGCAGATGTTGAAGCAGCAGAGAAAAAGGAACCTTGTAAATACACTCTAGAAGTTAGTGGTGAGAAAGATATGAGCATTAAAATAGTAAAAAGTTCTGCTGCAACTGTTAAATTGCCGCGTGTAATGACTATTGAGCCTGGACCTGCTTCGCAAGGTTATATTACAAATGTTGAAGGTTTGCTTAATAGAGTTAAGGATGCTATTCAGATTGCAATTAATTCAGAAGAAGATAAGGAGAATATAAAAAAAGAAAGAAGATTGTTGAAGAAGATAAACAGAGTTATCTGGGGTAGTGAGAAGCAGAAGATTATTATTGAAGATCCAACTGGCAATTCTGCTATTATAAGTGATAAAGCTGTTAAAAGTAAATTAAAGTAATCTTGATTTATTTCTATAATTTCTTTGAAATAATTCCCCAATTAAAAATCCTATTATTAGTTGCTGGCTCTACATAGGCTCTGAATCTGAATAATTCTATTATTCTTAGTTTGTTTTTCTTTAAAACCTCCTTGACACTACCTAATGTATGTTTATATAAATCAGAAGCTCTGGTAGATGGAACTGTGAAAGTGATATAGCCTTTTCTTTTTGTAACTCTTGCCATTTCTTTAAGAATATGATCAAGTGTTTTAAAATATTCAAATACACCAACACAAAGAACATTGTCAAATTTCTCGTTATTAAAATCTAATCTTTCTTCAAGATTTGCCTGATAAAGTTTTTGATAGGTGCCTTTTTTTTCAGCTTCCTCCAGAGATTTTTTTGAGATATCAACCCCAATTAATTTACAACCTTTTTTATAGTAATATGTAGAATTTAAACCAGTACCACAACCTAATTCTAAAATAGTTTGTCCTTTCTTTAAATATGGCAAAAACTTTTCTGCAACTAATTTTGGCGCCACATATTCAAAATCATTTAATAACTCATTTTCGTATTCTTTTGCCCACTCATCATACCTTTCTCTAGCATCTTTTGCTTCTCCTTTCAAATACATTCTTTTTGGTTTTATTATCATTCTCTCACCAAAAAACCTCTAGAAATCCTAGAGGTGATAATCACCTCTTTTGTAATATTTGTTTTGCTTAAAGATTTATAAATTTTTCTAAGAAACAATTTTATATAAACTTGTTTAACCCTTTCTGCGGATCTTCAATTTTTTCTTTGAATATTGGAACGCCGTACATTCCATCGAAGCCTGGACGTATTCTGATTTTCTCTTCTCTGTTCATAATAATTGCTTTTGCCAGTTTTTCATCAACAATCTTTTTTAGTTCTTCATAAGAAACATCTAACAAAATATTAAATTCTGATTTGAATTCATTAATTAATTTGTAATAAATATTCCATACCTTTTTTGTTGCAACAGAACTTCCAATTAAATTTGATATAATTTCTGATAAAGGTATTAATCTTCTGAAAGGTATAGCATTTTTTGGCTTAAAGCCTTCTGGTCTATCTGCTAGTTCCTCTACTCTGTGCAGAACACCAATAGTAAGTTTTCTTCCGCATTTTGGACAGATATTTTTGTTTTTTATTGATTCTGATGGAGACATACAAACTTTGCATAATCTATGACCATCAAAATGATATTTGCCATAGCTAGGATCAACTTCTATTGTTTCTTTAATCTTTTTTTCTCTAATTGCTCTTATTATTTCTTTATAACTTAGTTTTGTATTAAAAATAGTTGCTTCTCTGCCAATTCTCCAAGGCCAGAATGAGTGTAAATCAGAAAAACTGACTAATGCAAAAGGATCTAATTGAGATAATCTCCAGTTCATTGCAGGATCACTGCTTAAACCTGTTTCTAGAGCATGAATATTTTTTGTTTGATCTTTAAAGCATTCTTTAACTGAATCAAAACCAGACATGCTGCCAAACAAACTAAACCAAGGTGTCCAAATATGAGCTGGTATAATTTCTATATCTTTGCTTATTTTCATTAAATCCTCAACAAAAGCATAACAAGGATATTTTCCAAATATAGGTCTGCCATCTGCTGATAGATTTCCTTTTTTACCTAATAGCTCATTTATTTGCCTAACTATTTCATAATTTGGTGCAAGAATTATATTGTGAATTTTTCTTACTTTTCCGTCTTGAGAATAAATTAGTGAAACTTCTGTCTGCCATATAAATGGAAAGCCTGTTTTTGTTTTTAAAATTCCATCCGCTTCTGTTAAGTTTTCTTTGAGTTCCTTTAACCATAAGGGATGAGTAAAATCTCCTGTTCCTAATAGATCAACTCCTTTTATTCTGGCATATTTTTCTAAATTAGCAATGTTCAGTTGTTGAGAAGTAGCTCTAGAATATCTTCCATGAATATGCAGATCTGCGATTATCATTTTAACATAGCTCTCTTAATCTCATTTCCCCCAGTTCTTAGCTCAGGTTTAATATATCTTAAATTAAGAGCTTTATAGATCTCTTTTTCTGTTTTACCTGCAATAAATTTTCCTGTTTTTCTGTCAAACAATCCATACTCGCTTAGTTTATAACCTTTCTTGATGGCTAGTTCTCTTAGTTTGATATTATGCTCTTTAGATCCTGTGAAATAACAAACAGCAGCTCCAAAACTCTGATCTGGAACAATTCTCAGATCAACCTGTATTCCGTTTTTTAATATAACTGTTGACCTTGTAGGACCTTTGCCTAATACTCTTTTAACATCCTTCATTTTGGTAAAGACATCCATGACTTTATTAGCATTCTTTGCAGTGGCTAATATATCAATATCTCTTACTGTTGGTTTTTTTCTTCTAATAGAGCCTGCAATAATTATTTTGTTAACATGTTTCTTTAACTGATTCACAATTTTATTTGCAATAGGAACTATTTTTTCAAGAGGTATTCTTCCTTGTGTTTTTTTCATTAAAGCAAGACCTTTTTTAATGTTCTCCTCGCTTTTTGGGCCAAATGAAAATAGTTTTGCAATTTTATGCTCCTTGATTGCCTTTTCTAGATCTCGAATACTCTTAATTCCTAATTTTTCATAAAGAAATTCAGCTCTTTTTGGCCCCATTCCAGGAATAGCCATTATTTCTCTCAAATGTCTTGGGACTAATTTTTTAACTCTTTCATATTCATTTATTCTACCTGTTTCAATATACTGAACAATCTTCTTAGCTAGACCTGATCCTACACCAGGAATTTCATCTAAGGCTTTTAATCCGCCTTTTTTATAAATAACTCTCAAATCCTGTTTTAAATTTTCTATGGCTTTTGCTGCTTTTCTATATGCCTGTGGCTTCCACTGCACATTCTGCATCTCAAGAATATCGGCTATTTCATAGAAAATTTTTGCTATTTCTGAGTTCACCATCTTTTTAATTGTGTGTTCCTATTAAAGTTAATAAACTTTTCTTTAAAATTAGAGAATTTCAATTTTCTCTAAAACGATAACTTTTTAAATGAGTTAGTTGATTATAAAAAAGAGGAAAAGTGAAAGTAAGAGATATACTCTCAAAAGATTTTCTGAAAGTTGATATAAATGACACTTTGTCCAAGTTTATTGGCAAGGCAAAAAAATATCCTGATGATGATGCTTTGGTTTTTGATGGTAAGAAATATGTTGGAGCTATATACAGGCAATCTCTGCTCAAGTCTAAAACAGATATAACAAAAACAAAAGTGAAACTAAAATCCTGTCTTAGTTATCCTTATGTTGCTAAGCCAGATGATGATGTAAAAAAGGCAGCTGAGATGTTATTTGTGTCTGATTCTAGGATTCTGCCTGTAAAAGAAAAGGACAGAATTATTGGAGTTGTGAAGACAAAAGATATTATTAAACTAATAAAAGGAAAACAAAAAGCAAAACAAGTTGGCAGTATAGGAATAATTGCTTTAAATCAAAATGAAAGGTATGGAAATGCTATCAATGTGATGAAGGAGAAAAAAATAGGCAGAGTTCCAATTGTTGATGATAAAGGAGAGTTAGTTGGAATTGTTACACTAAAAGACTGGATGAAAAAGTATCTGATTTGGCCAAAAAGAAGTGATTTTGGTGTTAGAGAAACAGGCTTAAAGTCTAAATCCGGAACAAGAGAGTATAAAGATAAAGATAATCTGCTTTCTTTGCCAATTCAGGATGTTATGAGAGAATATGATTTAGTAACAGCATCTCCTGATGCAACTGTAACAGAAATTGTTAATTTGATGTTAAAAGAAGATGTTCCTAGTGTTATTCTGGTTAAGGACAAGAAACCGGTTGGTTTGGTTACATCGAGGGATCTGTTAAGGTTTTATGTTACTCGAGGTTAAGCCTTTAGTTTACATTCTTTGAAATAATCTTTAATCTCATTATAAAATTCTTCCAACTCTTTTTTGGAATAAGGTTTGACATTCTTGAAACTATTTTCCATTAAAGGAACATCATTCTTGAATTGCTGTAAACAAAATCTTTTTATGCCTTTGAGCTGTTTTGCAATTTGTATTAATTTTTCTTTATTATGCAGTTTTGGTACAACAGTTATTCTAAATTCATAGTCAATGTTGGAGTTCATAACCAAGCTGATGCTTTTTTTGATATTCTCAAATAATTTTTTGTTAATAATCCTTGTTGCTTTTTTGTACTCCTCAAAAATCAAAGGAGCTTTTATATCAAATGCTATATAATCAACTAATTTATTTTTGATTAAATAATCTAACATAGCAGGATTTGTTCCATTTGTTTCTATCTCAACTAATAGATTTAATTCTTTTACTTTTTTGATAAAATCTGGTAAATCTTCGTGCAGTGTTGGTTCTCCTCCTGTTATTGCTAAGGCATCTATCCATTTTTTGTTTTCTTTTAAATGATTTATAACTTCTTCCTCAGTTATTGAATCTAGTTTTTCAGGATTCAGAACTAGATCTAAATTATAACAAAAAGGGCATCTAAAATTACATCCTGCTACCCATACTATTGAAGCTATTTTTCCTGGATATTCTATTAAAGAAGTTTTTTGAAAGCCTTTGAAAATCATGAATTTTTAAAACAAATAAATATATAAATAGTTTCTTGTTTTATGAGATATATGTTCGTTCATAATATAGATCCAATCTTTCTGAGAATAGGAGCATTAGAGATAAGATATTATGGTTTAATATTTGCACTATCTTTTCTTTTGGTTTTATGGATTTCTATTAGTATAGCTGAGAAAAAGAAGAAAAAAGGTATTGATAAAAATACAATTCTTGATGCAGCTTTATGGACAATTATTGGAGTAATTATTGGTGCGAGGTTAGTTTATGTTTTTGTGTATAATCCAATGTATTACTTGAAAAATTTGACAGAGATATTTATGATTTGGAGAGGAGGTATAGCTTTTCATGGAGGCTTATTAGGAGGAGTTGTTGCCTTGTGGTTATTTGCTAAAAAAAGAAAACTTAATTTTTATGACTTGGTTGACATATTTATTGTTCCATTACCACTTGCTCTGGCATTAGGAAGGATTGCTAATTTCATAAACGCAGAGCTGGTTGGTAGGGTTACAAATGTTCCATGGGCAGTTGATTTTGGTGATAAAGTAGGAAGACATCCTTCTCAGCTTTATGAATCATTGAAGAATTTTATATTGTTGTTTATAATGTTGTATACAAACAGGATTAAAAAACTAAAGAGAGGATTTTTATTTTGGTTGTTTGTTTTGTTATATGGCTCTTTTAGGTTTATAATTGAGTTTTTTAGAGAGCCTGATCCACAATTAGGATTTATTGTGTTTGGTTTAACAATGGGACAGTTGTTTTGTTTGGTTATGATTATTACTGCTTCATATTGGTTTGTTAAAAAAAGAGGATAAATGAAACTCCATAAAAATGTAGTTATAACTGGAATTGTAAGCTTTTTTACTGATACGAGTTCTGAGATGATCAGGCCTATTTTGCCTTTGTTCTTATCAATAGTCTTGGGAGCAAACACAATAATTGTTGGATTAATATTTGGATTGTCAGATGCAATTGCTGCTGTGCTTAAAGTATTTTCAGGAATGTGGTCAGATAAAACAGGAAAAAGAAAGCCGTTCATGCTTTTTGGTTATTCTTTGTCAACTCTAACTAAGCCATTGTTGGCTTTATCAATTGTCTGGCCTCATGTTTTGATTTTAAGATTCTTAGATAGAATTGGCAAAGGCATAAGGGATTCTCCAAGAGATGCTTTAATAGCAGAATCAGCTAAATTAAGAGGAACTGCTTTTGGATTTCATAGAATGATGGACACTTTAGGAGCAGTTGTAGGAACTTTAATAGCTTCTTATTTATTATTTAAATTGGCAGACGGCTATAGAACAATATTTTTACTATCTTTTGTTCCTGCTGCTTTTGCTGTTCTAATGATTCTTTTTATTAAAGAGGTTAAGAAGAAAAGAGTTATTAGAAAGATAAAGTTTTCCTTGAAAGCATTTAGCAGTAACTATAAAAAATTCATTTTCATTGCTACATTTTTTCATTTAGCATTATTTAGTTATGCATTCTTTATTTTAAGGGCTCAAAATTTAGGAATAGCTGTTGCTTTGCTGCCAATAGTTTATTTGCTTTATAATGTGGTTTATGCAGCTTTAGCATTACCTATTGGAGAAATTTCTGATAAAATAGGCAAAAAGCCAGTACTTATTGTTGGTTTTTTAATATTTGCATTAACATGTTTTGGCTTTGCTTATGTAACTGCATCCTTATTAGTTTGGATTTTATTTGCATTGTATGGTGTTCATATGGCCTTTGTTAGAAGTATAGGAAGAGCTTATGCAGTTGATCTAGGACCTGCTAATAGAAAAGGAACTGCAATTGGCATTTATCACACTCTAACAGGATTAGCTGTTTTTCCAGCAAGCTTGATAGTTGGAACATTATGGAACAATGTAAGCATAGAGGCAGCTTTTGTTTATGCAGGCATTGTTTCCTTGATTGCTGCCTTTGCTTTGGGTATTTTTATTAAGGAAAAGTGAAAACATAATTTATTTAAATAAAAACATTCAAGAGATGTTTATGGCTAACATATTCTTGTTTTTGAGCATAGCATTTCTTTTTATTTTTTTAGTAGGGAAATTAATTGAAAAAATAAGAGTGCCTTGGATTTTTGCTGCTTTGTTATTTGGTTCTTTGCTTGCTATATACAATCCATTTTTCTCCATTACTAATTCTCAAACATTTAGTTTCCTAGCTCAGTTAGGAATGTACTTTTTACTTTTTATAATAGGCTTTGAGCTTGATTTAAATAAGTTCAAGAAGATGGGTAGATTTATTTTTAAGGCAACTTTTTTTATTATTCTTCTTGAAGCAATTTTTGGAACTTTAGTAGTTCGTTTTGTGTTTAAGTATGATTGGTTTATTTCTTCTATTATAGCATTGTCATTTGCAACTGTTGGAGAAGCTATTTTGATTCCTATTTTAGACGAGTTCAAGATAATAAATACAAAATTAGGTCAAAGTATAATTGGAATAGGGACTTTGGATGATATAATTGAGATTTTGGTTTTGATACTTGTTATATTTCTAATAGGACCTACTACACATCTGAATATAACTCTTGTTTTAATCTCACTCTTTATTTTGTTTTTCTTAGCATTTGGCTTAACCAAGCTTAAAAAAGAAGGGAGAAAATTTAATTTTTTAGGTATAGAGATGTTATTTCTTTTCGCGCTTTTTGTTTTGTTTTTATTTTTAGGTATCGGAGAATATGCTGATGCAGCTCCAATTGCTGCATTGCTTTCTGGAATTGCTCTTAAGACATTCTTGCCTAAAAAAAGGTGGGAAAGATTAGAAAATGAAATCAAAACAATTTGTTATGGATTTTTTGCACCAATCTTCTTTTTATGGGTAGGAGTAGAGATGGACATAGGTTATCTTGTTGCATATCCCTTGCTTGTTCTTTTGGTTGTTGGTGTGAGTAAAGGAGCAAAACTCTTGGGTTCCTATATTGTCGGCAGAAAAGAACTTGGTTTGAAGAGGTCAGTTTTATTAGGCATTGCTCTTTCAGTAAGGTTTAGCACTTCTATTATTATTGTAAAACTTTTATTTGAAAATGGCTTGATAGGAGCAGGTTTGTATTCTGTTATTGTAGCTTCTAGCATAGTTTTTAAGTTTATTATTCCTCTTTTGTTTTCTAATTTGCTTGTGAGATGGAATATAGCTAGAACTTGATATATTACATTCCAAAACCAGGAGGTAATTTACCACCAAACTTTTTCATTAATTTCTCTATGTTTTTTCCGCCTTTCATTAATTTTGACATCTTTTTTGCTTGTTTATACTGTTTTAACAGCTCCCTTACTTCTCCTGTTGTTGTGCCAGAACCTTTTGCAATTCTTTCTATCCTTGATCCTGTAATTATATCAGGATTTTCCAGCTCTTCTTTTGTCATACTGTCCATCATGTATTTCCATTTTTCTAGTTTTCCTTCCTGTACCTGCAATAGTTCTTTTGGCATTTTTATTTGACCTAAACCAGGAATCATTTCTATTATCTTAGATAAAGGACCCATCTTTCTCATTGCTGACATTTGCTCATACAAATCAATTAAATTAAATTCTCCTTTAAGGAATCTTTTACCTAAGTCATCTGCTTTTTCTTCTGTAACTACTTCTCTAGCTTTTTCTAATAGTGCTTTTATGTCTCCCATTCCAAGCATTCTGCTAACAAAACCTTGTGGATCAAATTTTTCTAAATCATCCAGTTTTTCTCCTTCTCCAATAAATTTGATTTTCGCTCCTGTTGCTGCACATGCTGTTAGTGCTCCACCTCCTTTTGCAGTTCCGTCCATCTTTGTTGCTATTACTCCTGTTATAGAGGCAGAGTCATGGAATGTTTTTGCCTGATCATAAGCTGCCTGTCCAATATCAGCAGAAATAACTAATAAATTTTCATCTGGTTTTATCAAATTGTAAAGCTCTTTTATCTCTTTTATTAAGTCTTCTGACAAGGCGTCTCTTCCTGCTGTGTCTATAAGAACAATGTCATATTTATTCAGTTCTTGTTCAAATTGTTTGTATATCTTTATAGGATCTTTTTCTTTTTTGTTTACAAAACAAGCAATATTGGCTTGTTTAGCAATTTGTTCTAATTGCTCTGGAGCAGCTGGCCTATGAACATCCAAACCAAGAGTTGCTACTTTATAACCTCTTTTTTTATAATATTTGGCTAATTTGCCTATTGTTGTTGTTTTTCCACTACCAAACAAGCCAATCATCATTATTTTGAATGGTTTTTTTGTAATCTCTATTTTGCTTTCTTTTTCTCCTAAGAATTTAACTAATTCTTCATAAACAATCTTTACTAAAAATTCTCTTTTATCTAACCTTTTTGGAGGAGTTTCTTTCAAAGCTCTGTTTTTGATTGCTTCTGATAACTCTAGAACAAGTTTTACATTAACATCAGCTGCTAATAAAGCCCTTTGAATATCTTTAACAAGCTCTTCAACTAGTTTTTTATCTACAAAAATGCTTTTGGTTATTTTTTGCAGAGTATTTTTTAATGAGTTTGAGAGCTTTTCTAATACCATACTGTAAAGAAAGAGAGTTTGTTTTTTAAATGTATCTCTTTGAATAATGCCTGATTATTGAGTTAATCTTTGAATCTAGCTCAACAGGTATTTTTGGACATACTTTAATAAGTCCGTCAACTAACTCCCTTTCAAATTTTTTTTCACCTAAGATTTCACGAAAAAATTCAAATTCTTTGCCGTATAATGTTATAAAAGAAGTGTTGTCGAATATCTTGTAAAATATTATCATTTCTTGCGGTTTTAGAACTAATTGATGCCTTCCCGATATTATGCTTAATCTATCAAGATGATTCTCAATACTTTCTAAATGATCAAAAATACTTACTGCTGTATTTTTTATTTGAAAATAATCAAAAACTTCAATATTAATATAATGACCAATTTCTGCTAAATCACTTAGTTTAGTTGAAATATCATTTAAATTATTAAATATTTGTTGATTTGAATTGAGAAACCAAGAATCTAACTTTTTATTAAAATTTTCAATAGACTTTTTAAATACTCTCCTATATTTTGGTACATATTTTGGCATCCTAATAATCACCTTCTGGCTTTTATTTTTTATATTTATTAAAATCTAAATAAATAACCCAACTGTCCAATTCTTCTTTTTCTGCAGGAATAAATTTCTTTTTATTATATTTTTTTCCACAGAATCTTTTGCTCACTGTAGTATAGTGTCCTCTTTTACAATTCACATCATATTTCTCTGAAAAATCACCCATTATATTTACTAATTTATCTATGTACTTTTTATCTCCTTTAAACATCTTTCCGAAAAATGCCCCAAAATCCCACTGAAAAATTATCTGAACATGCGGAGGATAATTCTCTAAGTAGATAGTTGCTAAAACTCTTCCTTCTAATTCTTTCTTTATTTTTGTAATTAATTCGGAATTAACAGAATCATATAACTTTTTAGTATCTTCATAGCATTTATCCCAATCTATTTCTCCCATTTTATTATATGTTAAATATTTGACCTTTTATAAGCTTTTCTATTTTTTACTACTTCGAAGTAAGAATGATGAGCATTCACAAAAAAGCTGATTATATGATTAAATACTGCATGTAAGAGTATTCTTAGTTTATAGGTTTTAAAACAATTATTTAATGTTAAACAATTTCTTAGCATTATTAAATATCTGTTCTTCTACTCCTTCTATTGATAATCTTTTAATCTCAGCAATTTTCTTAATAGTTTCAACAATAAAAGCAGGCTCATTTCTCTTGCCTTGGAATGGGCTTAGATAAGGTGCATCTGTTTCTGTTAATAACTGTTTTAGTTCAACCTCTTTAACCAGCTCTTGAAACTGTTGGGATCTTGTGATTATGCAAGGTATTGAAAAGAAATAATTATTGTCTGCTGCTTTTTTTATTAAACTCTTTGCTCCACAAAAACAGTGTAATATAACCTTCTTTAATCTTGATGATTCTATCATGTCAACAACATCTTTCTCTGCTTTTCTCGAATGTATGATTATTGGTTTCTTTGTTTTTTCAGCAAGTTCTATGAATTTTTCAAAGATGATTTTTTGATTTTTCCTATCTTCTAATTCCTGATAATCCAGACCAACTTCACCTATTGCTATAAAATCTTGCTTCTTAATCCACTCTGTTTCTTCATCAACTCCTTCTAGATTGTCTGTTGGATAAATCCCTAAAGAAGCTTTAACAATATCATACTTCTGAGATATTTCTATTGTTTTTCTGTTTGTTTCTTTGTTTAAACCGGCTGTTATTATTGCTTTAACATCTGCTTGTTTTGCTCTTTTTATTACAGAATCTAGATCTTTAATTATATCTAAATGTGAATGGACGTCTATAAGTGGCATCTTAACCAACAAAAACAGGTCTCTTAGAAATCTCTCTTGGCAATGGTAGCGGTTTGAAAGGCATTCCTTGTGTTTTTTCTTTTATCTCTTTTATTAATTGCTCTTTTGTCATCTCAATTTGTTTGCCTTTTTCTCTTACTCTTACTATTAATTTTTTGCCTTTTGCTTCTTTTTCTCCAATAACAAGAATATAAGGAATCCATTCTTTTTCAGCATCTCTTACTTTTCTTCCAATTGATTCTGCTCTATCATCTATGTCTACTCTAATTTCATTTTTAAATATTTCATCAGCAAGTTTTTCTGCAAATTTGTTATAATCTTGAGAAACAGTACATAATCTTACTTGTGTTGGTGATAGCCATAAAGGCAACATAGGAGTTTTACCTTGTTTTTCATTTCTAGCTGCCTTTTCAAGTAAAGCATAAATCACTCTTTCTATTGCGCCTGTTGGTGAGCAATGTAATATTAATGGATGTTGCTGCTTACCATCTTTATTTGTAAATTTAATATCATATCTTTCTCCATTTTCAATATCAATTTGATCTGTTGATAATGCAGATGCCTTATCTAAGTTATCAACATAATTAAGTTCATACTTAAGTATAAAATAGAAAGGTCTTTCATCCCACATCTCAATTAAAACTGGCTTGCCAAATGTTTTTACTAGCCATTCAACAAATTCTTTGTTTTTCTTGTAAAAGTCTTTTGTAACTCTTACTGCTAACTCAAAATCATTTTTTGTCAAGCCAATTTTCTTTTGAATATCTAAACAAAGTTTAAATCTAATCTTATACTCATTCATTGCTTGTTTTAAATCACTACATAATGCATGGACATCAGGCATTGTAAATGCCCTCAGTCTTCTTAAACCAGTTAGCTCTCCACTTTGCTCTCTTCTAAAAGAATATCTTGTCATTTCAAAAAGCTTTAAAGGAAGGTTTCTGTAAGATATAGTTGCATCATGAGCCATTAAAAATTGTCCAAAACAAGCTGCAAATCTCAGAAAAAATCTTCTTTTATCACTTTCAATTTGATATTGTCTTGCAGGAAATCTGTTTAAATATCTTGATAAAGTAGGATGTTGCATATCATACATTATAGGAGTTTCTACTTCAACTCCTCCATATTCTATTGTTCTTTGAGTTACATATGTTTCTAACAAGGATTTGATTAGTCTTCCTTTTGGATAGTATCTCAAGTTTCCGAGATCTGATGCAGGTTCATAGTCTACTAATTCCAGTTTTTTCATTAATTTTACATGTGGAGGTTCTTGAGTAACTGTCCTAACTTTTTCTTTTTCATAAAAAGCAAATTTCTTAAGATTTTCATGTCCTTTGTAATCAAATTTACCAACATCGTGCAACTTACCCTCTGTTGTCATTATGTACCAATATGATTTTAGCTTTTTTTCTGCTTTCAATGCTTTGGAAACCTCTTCTTTTTCCTCTTCAACAGAAAACTCTCTGCTTAATTCAGAAAGAGGATGTCCTTTGCAACTAATTGTAAAAGCCTTGTACCATCCAAATGGAGCTCTGAAAACAGTAAAATCTTCTTTCAATTCCTTTTCAGCATCTTTTAAAACTTGCAAAGCTGTTTTTGGAGAGCTAGGATCAGAGCTTAGATGAACATATGGATAGAGAACTACTTTTTTGCTTTTAACTTGTTCAGCAATTTCTTTTACTTCTTTGACTAATTTCTTAACGACAGTAAAAGGATTCTTCTCATCTCTTTTCTCAACTGCAGTAAAAACAACAAGGCATTCTTTTATCTCTTGTTTTGCTTTTTTAATTGCTTCAGCATCCTTTATTGCTTTTGTTTTTGGCTCTATTATTATATAATCTGAATGTAAAGTAAGGATTTTCATAAGAAAAGATTAATCACGCCTATTTTTTAAATATTTTGCTTTTTGGGTAACAGACTCTGTTCTGAAATCTAATTGTTTCATCAAAAGGAGGTATACCTTTGTATTTCTCAACAGCACCCCTTCCAGCATTGTGAGCAGCAGCAGCTACTCTTTTATCACCACCCCATTCCTTTAGACTTTCTGCAAGACTTTTAACTCCCACATAAATAGCTTTTGGCTCAAATCTTTTGTCTTTTTTCTTTTTTAACTCATTTCTATACTTATTAAAAAGCGCTGTTGCTTCCTTTTCCTTTCTTACTGCTTCACAAAAATACTTGAATTCAAGCTCTCTTAGCTCATTTATTTTATTCTTATATTTGCTAGGTTGAAGTGCATATTTCTTTAACTTTTCTCTTATTCTGTTAGATTTACGAAAATACTTTGATGCTAGATTTTTTGCTTCCCACGCTTTATCATAGTACTTTGGATAAAAAATATCTTCTTTTTTAAATCCCATTTTTAGGGCAGAGTAAGGCATTATTTGCATTGGGCCTGCTGCACCCACTTTAGAAATAGCAAATTGATAATAATCAGATTCTTCTCTAATTAAACTTAATACAAAATAGGGATCTGTAGGGTATATATGCTTATATTTTTCACATGCGTCTACAACATAAGGTATGTATTTCCATGCTTTTGGTTCTAAAATTTTTTTTAAATGTTGAATCTTTTTATCATATTTATAACTTAATCTTTCTTCTAATTTTACATTGGGCTTATTTATTGTCTGGTTTGGTTGGTCTTTAAGATTTATCAACACTAAAAGAAGTAACCCAGTCCATATTATTTTATTTTTAAATTTTAAGTTATATGGGAAGAATTCAAAGTATTTCTTATCAAATTTAGGTTTTGCTTTTGGATAATGCTTTTTTAAAATTTGTAAGGATTTTTTGAGAGACTCTTTTCTTGATATTGGGCAGTCTTTTAAAAGGTCCACTTTTCTCTGAACTCTATAAATTTTCCTTAGAGTATTCTGTAGATTGTTTTCATGTTTAGAGAGAGGAATGAAATTAAGATCACATCCTATCATAAGCTTTGTATATTTGTTTTTCATAGATTAGAATTAAGGAAGGAAATTTTTAAATTTTTCTACTTTAAAGTAAAAAAGAAGAAGAAAAGCTTATGCTTTTCCTAAAATTCTAAACACTTTTGTTCCACAATTTGGGCAAACACCTTTTACTGCTTTCATCTTATTTTTCATAACAACTTCTTGTGGATCTTTGATTTCAATTTGTTTTCGACATTTCATACATCTTGCTGTTGGCATTTTAAAACCCCCTCTTTTTTAGCTTTGACGCTAAAATAAGCATTTATTTAGTAGATTTGAGTGTTTATTTTTATATTTTTTGGCTTTTTTAGGCTAAATCAAAAAGTTTTTAAACATTTTAGGATTTTTAAAATCATGGATGGCAAAGAAATTGAGTGGTTGAAACAAAATAATTTATTACAAATAGCAAAAAATTATGTTGATATTTTTAAGAAAATTTTTGTTAATTGTTTAAATGTTCAAAAAGAAAGAGTTCTGATAATAGGAGATACTGGTTTTGTTGGTAAAAGAATAGCTCCAATAATGTCCTCTGCATATTACTTAGCTGCTAAAGAACTCAATCTTGATGCTGATTTGCTGCTTGAAGAACCAAAGTCTAAAGGAGATGAAGCAGATCTTAATATTATAACTGCTTTGGAGAGTCTTGAGGAAGGCAATATAATTATAATTAATTCAACAAACAGAATAGGTTCATTAAGAGATCTTAGTAGAAGTTTTAGAAGATTTGCTAAAAGCAGGAAACACAGATTTATTTCAACTTCTTCTTTGAATTTAGATACACAATTTTTAACTAAATTTATTTCTGCATTAGATATTGATTATAAAGCATTACAAGATAAATCTCAGAAAATTAAAGCAGTTCTTGATAAAGGAAAAGAGATACATGCTACAACAGAAGCAGGTACTGATTTATATTATAATATCAAAGGAAAAAAAGCTATTTCTGCTGGAGGACATTATATTGTGCCTGCTAGTGGCGGAAATTTGCCAGCAGGAGAGGTTTATGCTCCTTGCAGAGGAAAGAATGTTGATGGCAGAGTTATAGTTGATGGCAGCTCTAGAAACAGAATGGGTACTTTATTGGTAAAAGAGCCTATTAAGATTGAGATAAAAAAAGGAAGCATCGTAAATATTGAGGGTGGTGAAGAAGCTAAACTACTGCAAGAAAGTTTGGATTGGGCGTACAAAAAGGCAAAATATCCATGGGGAGTAAAAAGAATTGGTGAATTTGGAATTGGTCTAAATCCTAAAGCAGAGCTAATTGGCAGCATAATCATGGATGAAAAAGTGCTAGGAACAAGCCATATTGCTATTGGCTCTAATTACTGGTTTGGAGGCAGTATTTATGCAATAATTCATCTTGATCAGGTATTTAAGAATCCAAGGATTTTTATAGATGGAGAAGAGTTGATAATATAAACTCAGATTTACTGTAAGAAAAAATTTTCTACTCTTTATCACTCTAAAATAACAAAAGATTTAAAAATCCTTTCTTTTCCTTAGTTTTATAATGAAAAAGAAATTTTTACCTTGGATAACTGCAGCTTTAATGTTGTTGTATAGTAAAGTTGGAACTGCATTATATCCTACTGGGAAAGAAAAAGTTAAATTAGAAAGAATTGAG
>JAFCFN010000003.1 GCA_017608625.1 Candidatus Woesearchaeota archaeon
TGCTGAAAAACTAGAACTAGAAAAAGACAGAGAAAATAAAACACTAATACCTTTTTCAGCAGTAGTAGCAGTAGGAGACTTTGTTGTAATCGCCGAAGAGGATATTATTTAAAATAAAAGCACGGTATACTGTACAACTGCGCAATACTGCTACAAATTTAGCTTCTTATTTAACAATAGTAACCTTCTTCTTTCTTTTGGCCGTCTGGGACTTTTCTTTCTTCGAAAGAAAGAAAAGGCCTAGCAATAAATATTTAAATATAAAAGATTTCTAAAGTTTAGTATGACAGATGCCTTATGGACTGAAAAATATAGGCCGGAAAATTTCTCTGATATAAAAGGCCAAAAAGAGATAGTTAAAAATATAGGCCGGAAAATTTCTCTGATATAAAAGGCCAAAAAGAGATAGTTAAAAGAGTAAAAGCATTTGTAGAGCAGAAAAACATGCCTCATCTTTTGTTTGCAGGTCCAGCAGGCACAGGCAAGACTTCTTTAGCATTAGTTATAGCAAAAAAGCTATTTGGTAAAACATGGAGAGAAAACTTTTTAGAATTAAATGCATCTGATGAAAGAGGTATAGATATAATAAGACATAAAGTAAAGGATTTTGCAAGAACAAAGGCAATAGGTAATGTACCTTTTAAAATAATTTATTTGGATGAATGCGATGCATTAACAAGAGAAGCTCAGCAAGCACTAAGAAGAACAATGGAAAATTTTACTCAAACATGCAGATTTATTTTAGCAGCCAATTACAGTAGCAAAATTATTGAGCCAATACAAAGTAGATGCGCTATTTTTAGATTCAAACCTTTGGATAAAAACGAAATAGAAAAAATAATAGAAATCATAGCAAAAGCAGAGCATTTGAAAATAAACAAAGATGCAATAGATGCTTTATATATTATTTCTGAAGGAGACTGTAGAAAACTAGAAAACATTCTTCAAAGCTGTGCAGCCATTTCTAAAAATATTACAAAAGATCTTATTTTTTCAATAGCAGCTTTTGCAGAACCAAAAGAAATAGATTCTGTTCTAAAATTAGCATTGGAAAATAAATTCATTCAAGCAAGAAATAAACTACTAAACATAATGTTAAATTATGGTCTTTCAGGTTTAGACATAATAAAACAAATACAAAAAGAAATTTTAAATCTTGATATAGATAATAGAAAAAAAATGCAGCTGATTGAGAAATGTGGAGAAATAGAATTCAGACTAACAGAAGGTTCTGATGAATTTATACAATTAGAAGCATTACTAAGTCAAATAGCACTGATAGGAAAAAATGCCTAAAAGAACAAGCGAATTTAAAAAAATAATTGATGAAAGCGCTTTTTTAATCAACAAACTTAGAGCTTATGAAGAAAGAATCAAAGAGCTCAACAAATCAATTCTTTTTCTTAAGGAAAAATCTACTTTAGCCAAGATAAAACAACAATTAGATAATAAAGATTCAATAATAAAAGAATTGGCTGAAGCAAAACTACAACTGAATAGAGAACTCAAAGAAAAAAACAAACTTATAAATGCTCTAAGATCAGAATTAAAAAATCTAGAATTAGAACTTGATAAAAAAGATTCCAAAATATTTCTTCTGAATCAAGAACTGGAGAAACAAAATCAAATTCTAAATAATAAAGATACAAAAATAAGAAAACTTAATCTTAGTCTACAATCACTTAAAAAAGAACTTAATAAAAATCAAAACTTGATATCTCATCTTGAACAAGAACTTAACAACAAATCATCATCTATTATTAAAATAAATGAAAAATTGGCTCAACAAACAGAACAAATCAAAGAACTCAATTCAGATATAGCAACACTAAAAACCAAACTAAAAGGAAAAGACAAAGAATTATCAATCTTTAAGGAAAAATCAAATATACTTGACACAACAAATAAGGAATTAGCTATCAAAAATAATCAACTGAAAGATGAAATTCTTGTTCTCGATCAGAAATTATCTGAGAAAAACAAATTAATTCAAGAATTAAACAAGGAAATTGACGAAAGAGATGCATACTATCCTGTTTTAATTGAATTAGGCAAAGAAGAATACAAGAAAAAATTAAATCAAGCTTTAAAACAAAATACAATAACTGAATTAGAACTAAAAACAAGGATAAAAGAGCTAGAATCTCAATTAGAAAGACAAAAACAACAATTGCTAGCAAAAAATCAAAAAGAAAGATCAATAATAGAAGAACTAAAATCAAGAATATCAGAACTAGAGGAGTTTGAAGAAAAGAAACCGAAAAGTCATAGGAACTTTGTTCCTAGGACTCCCAGAAACTCTGTTTCTGTGAGAAAAAAATAAATTTAACTTAGATGACTTACTCTTAGTGGTGCTGTTACACTATTTTTATAATCATACTTTAATTCTATGTTAATTAATTGTTCATAATCAGCTAAAGTATTTATTGTCTGAGTACAGCTTACTAATCTCTTTCCACCATACAATGTCACTGTTCCTTCTGAGCCTGTTTTATCATCAAAGCTACAACTTAAATCACCAGATATTCCAGTATTAACTTTCACCTTAACCTTATCTCTTTTAGCCAAACTAGAATCACAGTTAGAGCCTAATTCACTTACATCTCCCGTACCTACATGTTGTATTACAAATGTAAACATTATCTTGTTGTTCTCAATAGCTCTTTCCTTCAACTCTACTACTTGAACTGGTGCACCACTATTCTCAACAGCCTTAGCTTCATTAACAACACATATTGCATTGGTTGCTCCTGCTACTCTCCCTAATAAATCTTTCAATACACATAATTTTGAATTGACATTAGTTCCATATTTATAACATGCATCAGCCTTAATTGTTAAATCAACAGAACCAGCAATTTCATCTTTATAATTAAATCCTGAAAAATCTACATAAGTAGTTGTACCACTCACAATATTTCCTTGAATATCCTTCTCAACCCCTGCCAGATCGACATTAGGTTTTTTTACTAAAGTAGGGTTGTTAAAAATCTCTGGAGAAATTCCAGAAATTGTAATTGTTACATCATCTTTAGAAATATCCCACTCTCCTTTATTCTCAACTTTCACCTTAACTGAAAAAGGATATCTTCCTTGATCAAAAACCTCTGTAGGAGGAGCTCCTTCTGTAAAACTCAAAACTAATCCTTGAGAACCTCCAGCAAAAGCAGTACCAATTTCCACTTCTTCAGCACATTTTTGTCCACCTATTAATAAGAAAAATGTCACCAGAATCAAAATAACTTCTTTTCTCATTTTACCTCCTTTTTTATTTCAAATGGTTTTTTATTAATAAATCTTTTGTCTATTCAGGTGTTTTTATTATTTCTATTTGTTTTGATATTGAAGACATATAACCATAATCCAGCTGAATCTTCAAAGGAGTTTCATAAGCATCTCCTGTTGTTGGTTTGCTTGCATAACAAATTATAAAACCTCGATTATTGTACAGATCAATTTGATAATCATTCGGCCTACAATCATACAAAGGCTCCCCAGAAATCTCTGCTGAAAAATCAACCCTATTTAAATTTGTATAATCTAATCTTCCAGGACAAGCATCAAGCTGGTCAACATCAACAACCAAGCCATCTCCAACATTCTGAACATATATCTTGAATTGTATTTTATCCTTCATCACAGCTTCCTCAACTCTGGTAACAGCAACAGGTCCTCCTTGGGAAGTTAAACTTACATCATGAACAGTACATACTTTTTCCCTAACCTCTGCTGAATAAGGATTGGGATCTATGCAAACAACAGGAGTGGCTATTGTTTGATACTCATAACATGCTGTTGCTAACAAAGCAGGTTTGTAAGACTCAACTCCTTCTGGTAATTGTATTATAGAAGAAGTAAAATCTACTACGCTGTATCCTCCTTCTGGATTATACTGATCCTTTCCAAATAAATTTCTATCAATCTCTTGCCAATCACCTTCATCAAATATAATATAATTTGGATCAAAACCTCTCAAGTAAAGCTTTCCTATAAAATTCTTATTCTCTGTAGAAGAAGGATAAGCACCTTTATTTTTTATCTCTATCCCAACCCTTAACTCATCTAAATCATAAATCTTATTAGGAGGCATATTGTTCATAAAACTCAAAACCAATCCTTGATTACCAACCCTATATTTAGATTCTACAACCTCTTCTCTAGCTTTTCTCGGACATGCTTGGCCAGCTATAAGTAAGAAAATTGTTATTAAAGCAATTATACCTATTTTTTTATCCATCTTTTATAATAATTTATTTTTTTATTTAAAACTTTTTCTAATATTATTTCTCTATTATAATTTCTCTTGATATGGTGGATGTATAACCGTACTCCAGTTTAATGTTTAAAACAGTTTCATAAGCTAACTCTTCTTTATCTATCCAATCCTGTTCTAGAGCAGAACATCTTACAAAATTTCTTGTTTTGGTTAATTTTACAGGATTTGGAGTACAGCTTAATTCCTTGCCAGATAAATATGCCTTTACATTAACTATATTCCATGAATCCTTGCTTAAACCAGTTGCAGAGCAAGCCTCTTCTATATCATCCTTATTAACAATTTGACCATTACCTTTATTTGTTATATAAATCAAAAATTGAGGCTCTACTTTATCCCCATGTACAATCATCTTTTGTTCAACTTTTGTAACAGCAACTGGAGCGCCTTGAGAATTTAAACCAATATCTTTAACAGCACATGACTTTTCCCCAGCCCTTAAATTATAAACATCAGGATCAATACATACAGTTGGATTTACTGTTGTAGAATATTTATAGCAAGTTGTTAAGCCAATTGTGCTTGTGTGACTTTCCATCAATTCTTCTATTTTTTTTGTCTTAGCTGTTATTTTTATAATACCCTCTCCTCCGTATATATTGTACTCAGATTTACCTTCTAAATCAAAAATCACTTGCTCAGGACCAAAACCAGAACTAACAATAGGCTCTTCAAAACTCCAGTCATACAGCTCAACATAATCTTTTTCTAAACTAAGAGTTAGATAACCTCCCTCAACATCAGAAACACCTTTATTTTTAATATTAGCTATAATTTGAAACTCACTATCTTCTGCTATTTTATCAGGAGGAGCCCCATTTAAAAACTCCATCACTATTCCTTCCGTTCCTTTATAGATGTCAATTGGTTGAGGTTTTTGAATAAAAGTACATCTTGTATAACCTGAAATAAAGAGCAATACCAAGATTAAAAATAAAATTGTTTTTTTCATTCTATACCTTGGATTTTAGCCCTGTATGCAGTGACTTCATTATACCACTGATCTTTCGCTTCTGCATAACAATGGGTGCTTGTTTCAAAACCAGAACCCTGAATACAAACTATTTTTGCAGGAGTATCTTGACCGTATCCATCAACATAATTCTGTTTAATCAAACGATAAAATTCAGTTATACTATCTCTAATTGTACCAAATTTTCTGTATATTGGATGTAATACACACTGTGTACCTGTACCGATAAATGAAATGCCAAAAAGATTCCTACAATCTTTCGAAACAATACTTCTGTAGCCCCAACTTTCATGCATTGCAACAGCAATAGCAAAGGCAGGATCTATATCATACATTGCTCCATAATTATAAAAGTTATCAACCTGATTTATCAAATCAGGTGCATACTGTGTAAGATAACTTTTGATTTGATCTTTTGTCACTTTTTGTTCCATTTTAGACCAAACAACTGTTCCTTTAGATAAAGCAGTAGCAGTTGATTTCGCATCTTCCAAAATTGAAGGCTTCTTGGTAATAGCTTCTGTTTCTTCTCCTTTTTTGACACTAACAACTGTTGACTTATTCAATCTATAATTATATTCTACTATAACTTTAAAATACCTTGTTGCTATTGGTGTTGTTCCTAACAACCTTAAATCAGGATCTACATTAAAATCACATTTAAATGTTTCAAATGTTTCAACTTTCAATTTTTTAGGTTTTGATAAAATATATAAGTTATAGCCTTCTTCACATTCTTCCATTGGAGCACCTTTACCATAACATTGCTGATATCTGAAATCATAACCTTTTTCACAACTTAAATTATCCATGCTCAAACCATCAGGAACTTTTATTATTAAATTTGTAATTTCTTTTATTCCTCCATCCCATCTATTATTTAGAGTGACTCCTAAAGAAACTGAATTCAGATATTTCCTAGATGGTTCAGTATAAATTCCAATAGGCTGCTTTCCTGTTTCAACTTGCATACCAATTTCAACTGGACCATTACTATAAATAGCAACGGGGCTTTTATCCTTTATTCCATATTGATCCAGAACATCAATCCCCTCCCTTGTCATTGTTCTTAATCTTGTTTTATCAATAAAATAACTTTTAATATAAGCCATCGTCTTAAAATTAAAATCAGCATTAAAAGTAACTTTGTGTATTCCTTCTGACAAAGGAGGCAAGTTGCACTCAATATCTTCTTCCTCATAGAGATCAATAGCATAATCCTTTGTTAAATATTTTGGATTTATTTGTCCTTTAATCTCCTTCGCATTACAACCAACACTTACATTAACAGGCTCATCAAGAACTTTTGCTTTTAGAGTAGCCCACACTATCACGGGTTCATTAGAATAAAAATAAGGATCAGCTGGCTTTAGATCTTCCAAATAAACACCAATAGGTTCATACCTGTTTTTATCAACTTTGCCTGTAAAATAGTCTCCTGTTAAAGCAGCTTCATATTTTTTCTGATATTCAGTTATTTTCTCAAACGGTTTTATAAATATCATTCCTACTTTAGTTAGAAGTCCACCAATTTTTTGTCCAAGTGTTTCACCAGGCATTGCAAGGTAAATACTTTTGCCAAACCAATATAGCCCTATAAAAATAATGAAAATAATAGGTAAAATAATAAAAAAAGATTTCCAATTTTCTGTCCTTTTATAAACATAAAAATAATCAAAAATTCCTGCTAAGAAAAGCAAAATAAGAACAACAAAGACACCCAATATCTGAAAGCCAAGAAACCATACTAAAATCATTGTTATTATAATTGCTATAATTGAAAAAACAAGCCCTAAAATATCATTTCCAGTTTCTCTAATCCCTATCTCATCAACCATTCTACCTCTTTTTTAAAAAGAAAATCACTCTAACTTAACACTTAAATCAACAATATCCATTGTTATTGAAGGCTCTATCTTAACTGCATTATTACCTTTTATAACATGATCACTAATATCAAACTCATAAATCTGATCCTTTCCATCTATGTATAATGTTTTTGAATTAACAATGATTTTTGCAGCCTTATACGCAATATTATCTGCAAACTTTAGCTTTAAACTAACTCTTCTGTCTTTATTTTGAATAGCATTATACTGCTCATCATTCAAATTAAAGTAATATGTTGGATGAACATATTCTCTAAGATAAGATGCAACCTTTATTTGATCCAATAGATAATCCCCCGCCGTTGTAGTAAATCTAATATTGTTTTCATCAGAATTAATATGTGAAGGTGAAAACTCTATAGCAGGTAACGGACTATTACAATAATCAGGCTTACCAGAGAATATGGTGTTTCCATTAATTTCTATAGTGAGCTTCCCAACTAAGCTTAAGTTACAATAAGGTACAAACTTTAATCTTGCATACTCTAAATGATTCTTCTCAGTTGCAGAAACGAGGAATACAGCAGACGCTGTCTGTCCACTAACATCAGTCACATCTCCCGTAATAACAATATTTTCAAGCGTATAAGAATTGCTACCAAGAATACCTGCTCTAGAAACACTAAATTTCAAAATATTTTCTCCTTCTTTAAGGTACTCTTTTGGTAGCTCTAGTGGCTGAGCTGTTTTTATTTCTTTGTTAAGTATCTCTTTATCATTCAAAATTACTATTAATCTACCGTCACTTTCTTTAACAGAATAACCTAAAATGACATTATCTGTATTTTCCAAATCACCTATTGTAAAGTTAATCTCTTTTGATTTTCCTCCTAATAACCATCTACTTACATGAATTGAATCTAATTTTTTGAATATGACACCTTCTGTTTTAGTATATAAATGCAGAGTAGGAATAGAATGTTCTATCTTATCTTCTTCTAAATAATCCAATCTTCCAGGATGCGCTAAAAGAAGCATCTCTTCTTCAGCAGCCCCTACCTCTTCTTCTGTTACATTCTCTCCATACAATAACTCATGTCTTTGAGCAGGAGGTAATAAAGCAATATACAAAACAATAATTAAAGCAATAATAGCAATAAGAGTAGCAGCTCTACCACCAGAGATCTGAGCCTTTTTAAGCATTAATAATCACCTCAGAATAACTAATTAAAGTTATCATATATAAAAATTTCTCTTTAAATCGCTATTTATTTAAATAGTCTTTAATATATTAAAAATATGCAGCTCATAACAAAAAACATCAAAAAAGGATTTGTAAAGCTGAAGATACAAAATCTGGATGATTTATGGTATCTAAGTAATATAATGAACAAAGGAGATTTAATTAGAGCTCAGACCATAAGAAAAATAAAAATAGGTAAAGAAGAAGAAAGAAAACAGGCAATAGTAAAGAAAAAGATAACACTCACGATTAAAGCAGAAAAAGTTGAATATAAAGCAGATTCTTTAAGAGTAGGAGGAAAAATAACAGAATGCCCAGAAGATATTCAGAAAGGCAGCTGGCATTCATTTAATTTAACAGTCAATTCTATTTTAACAATAATAAAAAATGAGTGGTTAAAATATCAGTTAGACTGGCTAAAGCAAGCTTCTAAAGAGAAAATTCCTAAAATTTTAATCTGTTGTTTAGATAGGGAAGAAGCATATTTTGCTTTATTAAAAAGAGCAGGTTACGAAATTCTTAGTCATATAAAAGGAAAAGTGGCCAAAAAAGCAGTTGAGGAAAAACTAAAAACAACTTTTTGGCAAGAACTTGCTAAGAAAACCAAAGAATATGATGAGAAACTAAAACTAGATAAAATAATTATTGCAAGCCCATCCTTTTGGAAAGAATACTTGATTAAAGAAATAAAAGATCATTCTCTGAAAGAAAAGATCGTATTAGCTAGTTGCTCCAGTGTTGATAAAACAGGTTTGAATGAAGTGTTAAAAAGACCAGAGCTAGTTAATGTTCTGAAAGAAGAAAGAATAGCAGAAGAAATTAATCTAGTAGAGGAATTATTAACAGAAATCAAAAAACAGGGAAAAGTTAGTTACGGCTTAAAAGAAACAGAACAAGCAATTAATTCAGGAGCTGTTGAAAAATTATTGGTTACTGATTCTTTCTTAAAACAAATGAGAGAGCAAGAGAAAGCAGATCAGATAAATCAACTAATGAAACTAACAGAACAAATGAAAGGTTCTGTTATAATTATTTCTTCAGAACATGAAGGCGGAAAAAAACTAGATTCTTTGGGCGGAGTAGGAGCATTATTAAGGTATAAAATTAATTAAATCAGACTCATCACCAATCCAGCTACTACACCAATGGTTAGATTATCATCAAGTTTAATTAACTTGGAGTATAGTTCAGCCAAAGTTGCTGCCAAAGAGCCAATTATTATTAAAATCAGATTCAAGTTTAATATTAGTCCAATAATAAAGCATGAGACGAAGCATCCCAAGGAGCCTTCTAAACTTTTCTTTCTAAATATTTTTGTTTTCCCAAACTTTGTACCAATCAATTCAGCAAAAAAATCACCATAAATTAAAAACAAGACAGCAGCTATAGCAACATCTTTTGTAAAAAATAAAAATGGCAAAAGAATTCCTATAAAGAATAAAGGAATTGTAGAAAATTTATTTCTTTCTTTAGACTTTAAATACGCTTTAAATTTTTTGAATAAATAAGCATTATATCTTTTATTATTTAATCTAATTAATTCATTAATACATAACAAAATAATAAAAGATATTAAAAAAATATTGGAATTGGTGAACAGAAACAATAGTAAAAATCCAGTACCCATTAACAATCTTATTATGATCTTTCTCCAGATTTTCATTTTTTATTTTTTATCAGCTCTTGTATTAGTTTTCTATATTCTTTATTTCTCCAAATCATGTTTGTTATCTTCTCCAAATCTTCTTCAGGTTCTTCATTTTCTATTATACCAACATCTTCGTAATGTATTCCTATTACCTCATGAATTATACTTTTTTCTATTTCTTCTTTAGGCCACAACGTTGAGATTATGATATAATCACCAACATTTCTTGCAGCTTTAATATCGTTTCCTTCAAGCATAAGATATTTGTCAATAAATTCTATTTTATTTTCTTCTAATACATTCCTTAAGACATTTTCAAATTTCTTGAGACAACCATTTATTGTTCTTAAATAAACTTTATTTCCTTGACATACACAATATTTATCTAACATCTTTGACCAAAAATCTCACTAAATTAACAATATCTTCTACACTACACCCTCTTGATAAATCACAAACAGGTTTATCTAAACCTTGTATTATAGGACCAATTGCTTTAGCCTTGCAAAACCTCTCAACTAATTTATAACCAATATTAGCAGAGTCTAAATTAGGAAATATTAAAACATTCGCATCTCCTTTAATAATGCCTTTTGGATTTTTCTTTTTTGCAATCCAAGGCACAATAGCAGCATCCAACTGCAATTCACCATCTATAATTAATTTTTTATTTTTTCTTTTGGCAATTTGAACAGCCTTCCTCACCTCATCTACACTTAGGCCTTTTGCAGAACCTTTTGTACTATAACTCAACATAGCCACTTTTGCTTTTTTTCCAGTTAATCTTTTAAAAGTTTTAGCAGATAATAAAGCAATCTCTGCTAAATCTTTAGAATCAGGATTAGCCTGAACAGCACAATCAGCAAATAGATATTTCTTATTATTAATCAACATTAGCATAGCACCAGAAGCTTTGCATTTATTTTTAATAATCTGGAAAGCAGGAATCAAAATATCTTTTGTAGTGTGTTCAGCACCAGCTATTAAAATGTCTGCTTCACCAAGCTTTAACATTATTGTTGCAAAATAAATACTCTTTTTAACTAATTGCTGAGCTTTAGAAAAACTTAAACCTTTTCTTTTCCTTAATTTGTATAATTCTTTAGCATATTTTTTTATTTCATTTGATCTTAAATTGCCTATTATTTCTACACCTTTTAATCTTAAACCTAGTTTATTCGCTTTTTTAAATATGTTTTTTATATTGCCTAAAAGAACTATTTTAGCCAATTTTTTCTTAGATGTAATATCTGTAGCCTTTAGAATTCTTTCATCTTCACCTTCAGGAAAAACAATTTTTTTAACACGTTTTTTAGTATATATATTCATTTTTAATTAATATTCCATATAAATCACCCCTATTTAAAAAGATTTTCTCAATAACACAAATATTTATATATGAGTTCTGTTTTATACTTGATAAGTCAAAACATACTGTTACTTAAAATAAATAAAAAAAGAGGGGGTAGGTTCAAAAATGATTGTTAAAGAAGAATTTTTAAATAAGCTAAGAAGGTATTTTGGCTTAAATTTGTATGAAGTCAAGATATGGACAGCTCTTCTTTCAAGAGGAGTAAGCACAGCAGGAGAATTATCTGATATAGCAAATGTCCCTAGATCAAGAAGTTATGATGTTCTCGAATCATTAGAAAAGAAGGGTTTTGTAATACTAAAATTAGGCATACTAAAATTAGGCAAACCTATAAAATACTTAGCAGTTGCTCCTAATGAAGTTGTTGAAAGAGTTAAGAAAAATGTCCAAGAAGAAGCAAAAACAAAAATCAAGAATTTAGAGAATTTAAAATCAACAGATGTTCTTCAAGAATTAAACTTATTACATAAACAAGGCATAGAACTAGTAGAACCAATGGATCTGAGTGGTTCCTTAAGAGGAAGACATAACATCTATAATCATATGGAATCAGCAATAAGAAATGCCTCAAAAACAGTTTCTATAATGACAACATCTGAAGGTTTACTAAGAAAAATAGATGCTTTAAAACCCACTCTAGAAAAAATAAAGAAAAAAGGAGTTAAAATAAGAATTGCAGCACCAATTACAAAAGAAACTAAAAAAATACTAAAGGATCTAGCAAATATAGCAGAGATCAAACACACAAACCAGAATTCAAGATTCTGTGTAATAGATGGTAAAGAACTTCTTTTGATGATGATGGATGACAAACAAGTACATCCTACATATGATGTAGGAATATGGATAAAATCGCCTTATTTTGCCTCAACACTAGAGAATTTATTTGATCTCCACTGGAAAGGGATAAAAACACCATAAATAACAAAAAAATAGGCAAAGATATTTAAATTCTTTTTCTTTTTCATTCTAAAAAATGAATATAAAGGCTCTAATAGCCAAATTACATCTGTTAGAGAGGCAAGTATTACCTGTATTAGACAGATTTAGCTATTTATCAGATATAGCAAGAGCAACTGGCTTAAAAGAGGTTCAAGTAATGAGAGCCTTACAATGGCTCCAGAATAAAAAAATCATTACTCTGACTTCTGAAATCAAAGAATTTATTGAACTAGATATAAACGGTAAAAAATATCTAAAAGATGGGCTACCAGAAAGAAGACTACTGAATGCACTCAAAAAAGGAGAACTCACAATAAAACAAGCAACAGACAAAGCAAAGCTAACAAAAGAGGAGTTAAATATTTGCTTAGGGATATTAAGACAAAAAGCAGCCATTTTTATAACAAAAAATAAAGAATTAGTTATAAAATTATTAGATCAAGGTAAAAAATTACTTGAAAAAGAAACAATTGAAGAAAGATTTCTCAAAAAAGAGTTTCCTGTTGGAATAGAAAGTCTAAAACCAGAAGAAAAACTAGCATTTGAGAATCTGAGAAAAAGGAAAAAGATACTTAAAATAAACAAGAAAAAAATAAAAAAATGCCAACTTACAGAGTTAGGTAAACAAATTCTGGAATCAGGAATAGAGATAACAGATATAATGGATAGACTGACTCCAGAAATGCTAAAAACAGGAAAATGGAGAGAGAAAAAATTCAGACCATATGATATAGCAGTAAATGTTCCTGCTATCTATCCAGGCAAATTACAACACTATCGAGCATTTCTTGATGAAGTAAGACAGAAATTCCTTTCTTTAGGTTTTACAGAAATGACAGGTCCTATTGTAGAGACAGACTTCTGGGATATGGATGTCTTATATATGCCTCAATTCCACTCTGCTAGAGATATTCATCAAGCATACTATATTAAAGATCCAGAGTATGGAAAACTAGACGAGAAACTAATTAATAGAGTTAAACAAGCCCATGAAAACGGTTTCAATACTGGATCAAAAGGTTGGCAGTATAAATTTGATGTTAAAAGAACTCACAGACTATTATTAAGAACACAAGGAACAGCATGCTCAGCAAGAATGCTTGCTTCCAAGGATCTTAAGATACCTGGAAAATACTTTGGAATTAACAGATGTTTTAGATATGATGTAATTGATGCAACTCACTTACCTGATTTTACTCAAATAGAAGGGATTGTTGTTGAGGAAGGTCTAAATCTAAGACATTTATTCGGTTTATTAAAATTAATTGCAAAAGAATTTGCAGATGCAGAAGAAGTTAAAATTGTTCCAGGATATTTTCCATTTACAGAACCTAGTGCAGAGCTATTTGCAAAGCACCCTGAACTAGGATGGATTGAACTAGGTGGAGCAGGGATATTCAGACCAGAAGTAACAAAACCTCTCGGCGTAAATGTTCCTGTTATTGCATGGGGTTTAGGCATAGACAGAATAGCAATGTTCAAACTTGGTATAAAAGACATAAGAAAGCTCTACTCTCACGATTTAGAATTTTTAAGAAAATCTAAACTGCCATAAAATGCCAACAATAAACTTTAGCTTAAAAGATTTGCAGCTTTTAATTAGAAAAAAAGCTAGCATAGAAGAATTAAGAGAACTATTAACTTATTGCAAAGCAGAGCTTGACGACTATGATAAAACAACAGATGAAGTTAGTGTTTCACTTGCCGACACAAATCAGCCTTATTTATGGAGTGTAGAAGGAATAGCAAGATTGCTTAAAGGAGTTCTTGGAAAAGAAAAAGGCATACCGAAACTAAAGATAAACAAATCAAGTTATAAATTAATTGTTGACAGCTCTATCAAAGAAGTCAGACCTTATATAGCTGCTTTTGTTGCAAAAGGAAAAAAGATATCTGACTATTTATTAAAACAAATTATACAGTTACAAGAAAAATTATCAGAGAATTATGGTCAGAGAAGACAAAAACTGGCAATAGGCGTTTATCCTTTAAGCAAAATAAAATTCCCAATCTATTATAAAGCAATACTACCAGACTCAATCTCGTTTGTTCCTTTAGATTTCAAAAAAGAAATGACTCCACAAGAAATCTTAGAAGAACATCCAAAAGGGCAAGAATATAGTTACATACTTAAGGACTATAAAAAATATCCTATTTTAATTGACTCAGAAAAAAATGTTCTTTCATTCCCTCCAGTAATTAATTCTGCTGAAACAGGAAAAATAGAAGAAGATGAGCAAGAATTGTTTTTTGAAGCAACTGGAACAGATCTAAATACTGTTTTATTAGCTGCGAATATATTTGCCCAAGCATTATACGATAGAGGCTTCACAATCTATTCAGTAGCTATTAATTATAAGAACAAAAGGATTTTAACACCAAAACCATTTAATGAAAACATTAAAATCAAAAAACAAGATGTAGAAAATATTTTAGGATTAAAGCTAAAAGACTTTGAAATTAAGACATTACTGGAAAAAGCAAGATACAAATTTCAGAATTACAAAGTTCTAATTCCAGATTATAGACAAGATATTATGCATCCTGTTGATGTTATAGAAGATATAGCAATAATGTATGGATATTCAAACATAAAAGATTCTCCTCTTAAAACTTACACTCCTGGAAACACATTTGATATAGTAAAATTTAGAAACAAAGCAAGACAACTAATAATTGGACAAGGATTCCAAGAAATTTTTTCTCCAATTCTATCAAATAAAAATTTATTGTACACTAAAATGAATACAAAAGATTTTGGAACAATTGAGGTTAAAGAATATATGTCAGAAACCTATTCATGTGTTAGAACGTGGTTAATACCAATTTTAATGGATGTATTAGCAAAAAACAAACATATCTCTTATCCACAAAAGATCTTTGAACAAGGTCTTGTTACAGTTAAGAAATTTGATAAAATAACTGATTTTGAAAGATTAGCAGCATTAATAGCATCTGATAAAGCAGATTATACAAGAGCAAGACAAAGCATAGATGCATTATTTAGAGCATTAGGAATAGGGTATGAGATAGAAGAAACAGAGCATTCATCATTTATTAAAGGAAGAGTTGGAAGAGTAATTGTAAATGGAAAAAAAGTAGCATTTGTTGGAGAAATCTCACCAAAAGTTCTGGAAAACTTTGCATTATTAGTACCAGTTGCTGGTTTTGAGCTAAATCTAACTGAATTATTCGAGGCTATTAAGAATAAATGAATAAACAACCAAAAATAGGTCTTGTTCTAGGAGGGGGAGGGGCTAAAGGTCTAGCTAGTATAGGAGTTCTAAATGTTTTACTAAGCAAGAAAATTCCAATCCATTGTGTTGCTGGAACAAGCATAGGATCACTTATTGGTGCATACTACGCAATAAATTTGGAAGTTAAAACTTTAGAAGATTTAGTAAACAAAATGAACAAAAAAGATTTTATTAAACTTATTGATTTAACCTCTCCTAAAAAATCATTGATAGGTGGCAGAAAAATCAAAAGATTTCTTAAAAAGATTATCAATAAAAAATACTTTTCTGATACAAAAATACCTCTCACAATCGTTGCTACTGATCTAAGAACTGGTAAAGAAATTAGACTAAAGAAAGGAAAATTAATAGACGCTATTATGGCAAGTATTAGCATACCTGGAATTTTCCCTCCATACAAAATTAATGATAGATTATTAGTAGATGGGGGGATTTCGAATCCAACACCGATTGATGTTATTGATGAAATGGGAGCAGACATAATTATTGCAGTTGATTTTACACTACCAGAAAAAATAAAGCTAAGATCCCCAACAATTATTGATACTGTAATGAGAAGCTTTGAAATTCTTAGAGGACAAACAGCAAAATTAAGAATGCTTGAAGTAAAAAGAGATTTTATTCTAATAAAACCAAAGTTGAGCACAGAATCCAAGTTTATAAGATATGATTTAGCAAAAGATTTCATGAAACAAGGAGAATTAGCAGCAAAGAAAATCTTACCAAAGATACAAAAAGCATTAAACAAATATTTTGAAAATAAAAAGAAATGAGATATATCTAAGTTTTTTTCTCTTTTTTAATCTCTTCTTTCTTCTCTACCTTTTCTTTAACTTCTTTTTTAACTTTTGTTTCTTTCTCAGGTTTCTCTTCTTTTACTTTTTCTTTCTTCTTCCTCTGCTTAACAGGTTTAGGAGGTTTCTCCTTTTTTGGTTTTGTTTCTTTAATCTCTATTCCTAATTTCTTAAATTCAGTAACAACCTCTTCATGACTTGCACCTTTACTTATTTTAACAACTTGCTCTAAAGGTTCAATATGCTTAATATTACACTTTCTTCTTCTTACTTGACCATCTATTAAAACATAATTATCATCAAGTATATCAATTATAATTCCCTTTAATCCAGCATCTCTTCCAGCTATTTTAACAACCAATCTTCCTATCTCAATCATGTTCTCACTTTCTCTTTAATTATCTCTCTCATGCATGCCCCACAATAGTACCCTCCAAAAGGTCTGGTAGGCCTTTTTTTTGTCTTTGCCATATTTCTCATTTTATAAGGTCTCTCTCTTGGAACACCATGCAACATTTTACCGCATCTTGCACATCTAGCTTTATTAGGCTTTCTTTTCTTGAAATGAACAACTGTTCTACCACCAGGAGTTCTAACAAACACTCTTTTAAAAGTCTTTGATTTAAGCTTTCTTGGTTCACCTTTTCTTAAGATTCTACTTTTGCCTTTTGATTTTTTCCCAACCATTTAGTACAACCTCATTAATTTTCTTAATAAAATGCTTATAACAATTGAAAATATGATATAACTGCCTAGCCAGCCTATTTTCCATCCAAATAAATTTAAAACAACAATCTTTTTATACCCTATTTCAATTGATTTAACAACACTATTTTTAAATTTTTTTATTGGATCCTTATAACCATAATTGTTATTTATTAAAATATCAATAGTATAGGGCTTATCATTATATCTGTACTCTAATGTCCACTCTCCTTCTTCTCCTTTCAATTTCCAGCTAACTTTATCATTAACAATGGCCTTAGTTTTATTCCCTATTACTTCAATTCCATCAGGAACAACGATTGTTACTTCTCCTCCTGTTCCTTCAACAAAATTGATTGTTGTATTAAACTCTTCACCAGGTGTGATTGGATAATAAGCCATTGTTGAACTTAACCAGCCAAAAATAATTATAATTGGGATTAGTGTGATAAAAGTTGGTTTTATACTATGGCTCATAATCTTAAACTGCTTTTCCATCATTTCTTTCTGTATCTCAAGCATTTTTTTAGGATCCTCTTTAAATTGCTTGATATCAGCTTGTAGCTTCTTCACTTCTTCTTTTAGCTTTTTCATCATTTCTTGATCTGTCATAAATTTGTAAACCAAAGTAATAAAAAAAGTAATTACTAGAGAAATAATTAGAATGGGCCATGGCTGACTTAATTTTAATACTGGTCCGAAAATTGAGTTAAAAAAAGATGTAAGCATTTTAAACCTGCATAAACTTTCTCATCATAGGATACATATCATACATGTGCTGCTTGGCTATCTCTTCATACAACCTATAAATAATCATAACAGTCAACAATATTCCTGTACCTCTGCTTAATGCTCCACTTAAATCAGCCATAGCAGCTAAAAACCCTACTAATAAAGCACCCATTATTGTTAATGGCCATATATACCTATTCAGCAATCTCTCTAAAACTCTTTCATCTCTTCTAAAACCAGGTATTTGTAAACCAGAAGCCATAATATTTCTTGCCTGACTTTTTGCATCCATCCCTGCTGTTTGTACCCAAAATATACTAAATATTACACAACCAACTAACATAAAGCCTACATAAACTAAACTATGCCATATATCAGGCCAAGTCAAAGAACCTTTTATTATCTTTCCAATAAGATCAGGAGAATAAATCCATGCAACCAGGCCTGTTGCAGGCCTATTTCCTACGAAAGTTCCTAAAATAGGTTTGCCCCAGTTCTGCAACAATCTTGCCCATAACTGTATATTTGCCATTAAAGCAGCAACCAAAATAACAGGAATATTAGATGTGTAAATAAAATTCAAAGGCCACCTTACACCATAACCTCTTATCCTCCCAAAACTTAAAGGTATCTCTACCTTCATTGCTTGACCATAAACAGCAATCACAAAAACAAGTACTGTTGCCAAAACAGCAGCTAACATCAACCCTGCTGTCAAAGGATCACCAGCAGACAGACTTTGAAATAAAGCAGGTATTGCACCTGTTGCTATACTCGGGTTAGTAGGAGAAGGCAACCATGAAAACGCTCTGATAAAAATTTCCTCAGAAACACCAGCTGCAATAAACAAACTAACACCAGAACCAAAACCCCACTTGCTAATAACTTCATCCATAAACAATATTAACACCCCTCCTAAAAATAACTGAAAAACCAAAATCAATTGTAATTGCAAATACAAAAAAGTGCCTGCAAATTTAGGATCAGGAGCCAGACCACCCATAAACACATAGATTACTGCTTCAAAAACAATGAAAAATATTGCTAATAGCTTTTGCAAACCTTGAAAAGTTCTTCTTCCTTCTGGAGAAGTTAAATCCATCTTTACTATACCAGACCCAACTAATAACTGCAAAATAATACTCGCTGTTACAATGGGTCCGATACCTAAACTAATTAAACTTCCAAATTTAGCACCTAAAATAATACTTAAATACTCAAACCTCTGCAAAGCATTAGCTCCTAAACCAAACAAAGGAATCAAACTAAGAACAAAAAATATAACTAGAATCAAAAGAGTCCATTTTAATTTCTCTTTAAAAGATAATCTTTTCTCCTTAGGTTTAGCAACCTCTGGGAGATTCATTAACAAATTTCTGAATAGACTCATTTTTCTTTAGTCAGAATAACCTCTCCACCAACTTTCTTTATCATTTCTATTACTTTAGCAGAAGCAAGCTCTGTTTTAATTTTAAATTTCTTTGTAACCTTGCCTTCAGAAAGCAATTTATTAAAACCTAATTCCTTTAAATCAACAACATAATAATCATCTTCCTTTTTTATTTTATTTTCTGATAATAACCTGTCAAAATTCTCTTCAAAAAATCGAATATTAATAGGTTTAACTTCTTTTTTAATTCCTTTTTTCTTAAACCCTTTTTTTCCAAAATGTCTTTCTTTCCAGTAAGAAGGTTTTTTTTGATCAGCTCTTTTGCCAGTTCCAGCCTTGCCTCTACCACCCCTGTTTCCAGCTCCTCTATGCTTTTTCATCTCACCCCATCCATGGGTTTTGCTTCCTCTCTGCCTTGAAACCTTTTTTCTTCTGTTAACTACCATTTTACACCATCTTCTTTATCAACTCATTAATTTTATCTCCTCTATAACCTAATGCACCTCCTACAGAGAAAGGTATCTTGATCCCTTTTCTCTCAAACCCTCCTTTAGGATTATTCAGCCTGAAAAAAGGTTTATACTTCTTACCATTATAAACAACAAATTTTTTATATTGTATTTTTCCTTTACTGTCTTTTATTCTTCCTTTATACTCTTCTCCTCTTTTTTCAAATAATAATTTCTCAGTTTCATCGTCTATTTCCCCATAAGTGACATAATCCTTCACCTTTTTAATCATCCCAATATAACTAGATGAATCAGGCACAATAACACAAAAATTCTTTTTATATAATCTAAGTACGTTTAAAGTATCTTTAATTTCTTTTCTAATTCCAACTAACCCTCTTATTCTGATTATAGCTATTTTTTTCATGTTTTAGCAAACCCCTCAACAACACCTGCTTCATTTATAAAGTCAGATTTGACTTTTATTTCCATAAGTTTTTTTAATGCATTGAAACATGCATAAATTAAATTTAATTTAGTTTTTGCTCTTCTTAACTGTTTTGACCACACATCTTTAATTCCAGCCAACCTAAGAATTTTCTGACATTCTTTCTCTACAACTAATCCGCTACCTTTTGGAGCAGGCATCAGCATCAAAACAGCAGACCCACTCTTACCTTCAACACTAAAAGGTAAAGTATGAGGCTCCTTACAACCACATTCCCAACTTCCACATCCTCTTCTTATTTTAATAATGTTTAATTTAGCCCTTCTTATGGCTTTTTCTCTTGCAGGAACAGTTTCTTTAGCTTTACCAATTCCTATTCCTACAAAACCATCTTTATTTCCAACAACAGCCAAAGTTGCAAATCTTGGTTTGTTTCCTTCACTAGTTTTCTTCTGAGTCTGTCTGAATATTCTTCTCTGTCCACCACCAAATTTACCCTTAGCTTGTCCAATTAAAAGTAATTCAGTTTCTAAATTAGGTAATAAAGCATCTACAATTTCAGCTTCTTTAATTTTTATACCACTATCTAAAATTTGATCAATATTTTTGATAATACCCTCTTTTACTTTTTTACCTGTCACTGTTTTAGGTTGCCATGACTCTTTATCAAATCCACTTTTAACAACCTTTTTCTCCTTTTCTTCAGCAATTTCCTCTGCTTCTTGCTCAAGCTCTCTTTTACTTTCTTCATTATTTGGCAGTTTCTTTTTTCTCTGCATTATTTCTCACCCACAATCTTTTTCTTAACTTCATCAAAAATAAGGGGAATATTCTCAACATCAATATTATTTTTAATATGCCCAGAGAATATTTTATCAAATTTACTTTCTTTCTTTAACTTAATTGCATAGTCAGATATATGCTTCCCTCTGATTCTTTCATCAGGAGGGAGTATAGATTGATCACAAATTACATCTAAACCAGCATCTAAACATCCTTTTAAAGCAGCACATATTCTTCCTCCTTTTATCATTTTAGCCAAACCTAAATCCAACACTATTCTACCAAATTTTTTATTCATTGCTTTTTTACCAAGCAAGAATCCTGTTAAATAAGCAGCAGGCATATTAGATCTTGAGCATTTCCATCCAAACTTTTCCAATTCCTTACTTGATGCAGATACTAGTACTTTATCTCCTTTAGGATTATATTCTATAATCTGAGTAATAATATTCTTTGATGATCTTCTTATAACTAATCTTAGCATACCTCCTTGTAGTAATTTAAGTCTCTTCTTATAATTGGTTTTACCTTCTCTTTTCCTTCTAAACTGAGCACTACGTATTTTTGATTTCATTTTTTAAGACCCTCAAGATACAACTTAATATGCCTCTTACTTCTGAAAAATCCACCTTTACTTTTTAGATATAATTGCTTATAAAGTCCTTTGCTTATCTTGCCTTTATCTCTCAACTCCTTCAAAAACTCTCTTTGAATTCTGATCCTGTTAATCCACGCTCTTTTTTTGCTTAATCTTGCTGTTTCTTTACCTTTCCTCCTACCTTCTCCTTTCCTCCTACCTTTCCTTTTTTGCCTTTTTCTCTTCCTCACCCAAAATTTTGATGTAGCCTTAAGCGGCTTAGCTTTGATTGCTCCAGCTTTTATTAAAGCTTTTATATCACGTTTTGTTATAGCTTCCTTTATCTCTGATAATCTTGTTGGATCAAACCATACTCTATCTATACCAACTTTCAAAATTTCAGCTGCAATCCGCTTTTGGCCATTTACCATTTTTTTATACTTTTTTTGTTAATACTTTATCCTTCTCCTCCTTTTCCCTTTTCCTTCTCTCTTCATCACTCAATTTTTCCTTCTTTTTTTCAATAACTTTCTTTTCTTCTTTTTTCTCCACTACTTTTTCTTTGTTGATTTTCTCTTTCTCTTTCTTTTCCTTCATTTTTCCTTCAAGTTTCTTAATATAATCATCAGCATTCTTAATATTCAATATTTTTATACCAGACTTAATAGCCTCTTTAATTATCGCAATCCTTTTTTTATTTCCAACTGATTTAGCAATAACTATTCCTTCATTTTTATTATCAATTTTACTTAAATCTTCAACTCGTCTAACTAACACTTGTTTTAAACCCTCTTTACTTAAGCCTCTTACAGCTTTTGGAAATTTATAACCTATCTGAATCTTTTTGCCAGCACCTTTTAAATTAAGCCTCAATTTGCTTTGATGACCTCTTGGTTTTTTCCATCTCTTTTCAAGCCTAATTTTTTTATGAGCATCTTGTCTAATGAAAACGGGTTTCTTTTTCTTCAGACTTTCTCTTAATTTTAGTAGCTCTGTTTTAATCATTCTAATTCCTTACCTGCTTTTTCTATAATATAAATTCCATCCTGAAAAATTCTTCTATCATATTTTGTTCTTCTTGTTAATTTTTCAATGTCAGCAGCTACTTGTCCGGCAATTTCTTTATTAACAGATTCAACCGTTATTATATCTCCATCAACTTTAACTGTAGCACCTTCTTTTAGTTTTAATTTTCTAGGAACCTTCTCTCCAAAAAAATTTTTAACAATAAGCTCCCCGTTACTTATGCTAACATTCATTGGAAAATGGCTTGAACAAATTTTTAACTTATATACATAACCTTCTTTAACTCCTAGAAGGATATTTTTAACATGTGCTTTGAAAGTTCCAAGAATTGCTTTTTCTCTTTTTGTTACCTCTTTACAACTAATTACAACATTTTTATTTTCTACACTAATATTTACTCCTGGATAAACTAACTTTCTTGTCATTTCTCCTTTAGGACCCTTCGCATAGATTACATTATTCTCTATCTTAACTTCAACATCTTCAGGTATGCTAATGATTTCCTTAACCATTTCAGATTTCCTTACCATCAGTAACAAAACGCCAGCAGCCTTCCTCCACAATTTTTATCTTTAGCCTCTTTATGAGTCATAATTCCTTGCGATGTAGAAACAATTAATATACCAAAATCCTTTGCAGGCAAGTATCTCTTCTCAAATTTGGTAAACTCATTCTTTTTAACAGCAAATCTTGGTTTTATAACTCCACACTTGTTTATATTTCCAATTAACTGCACCTCTATAAATCCTCCTCTACCATCATCCACAAACTTAAACTCTCCAAGATATTTATGATCTTTCATTATTGCAAAAACTTTTTGGATTATTTTTGATGCTGGTTTTATCTTACATTCTCTTTTTCCAGCCTTCTCACTATGATTAATCATAGATAATGCATTTGCTAATGGATCATTTAGTGACATTTTAACCTCTAACTATATTTTTTAAAACCAATCTTAGTAGCAATTTCTCTAAAACACTGCCTGCATAGATCTAGACCACATTTACTAATATGTCCACCACTAGTTCTGCCACATCTGGAACATTTAGTAACAGCTCTACCAAATTTCCTTTCTTTAGGTTTGTTGTGCTTAAGATATTTCTTTAGCTTTACAGGCTTCACTTTTAGTTGTGCAAAAACCTTTCTATAATCGCTTGCTGTCATTCTTCCACCTTTACACTAAATTTCTTTTTCATAAACTCAATCGCCTCTTCTTTTGTTATTTTATGTGATTTTGATATCTTTCTTTTCATCTTCTTTCTTTTTCTAATTCTAAAACCTCTCCTTTCCAAAGTAATACACACCTCTAATCCCATTATCCCTATCTCTGGATTATACTTTACTCCATGTATGTCTATATATTCTTCTATTCCAAAACTTACATTTCCATTGTCATCGAAACTGTTGCTTTTCAAAATTTTATCTTTAGCTTCTAATAAAGCAACTAGTAATTTTTCAGCTTTATCTTTTCTCAATGTTACCTTAGCACCTATAGGTAAGCCAGGTCTCAAGCCAAATTCAGGTATTCTTTTCTTAGCAAATGTTTTAACAGGCTTAGCATTAGTAATGGTTTTTAATAATAATAGAGCTTTATCTAATTTATTCTGATCAGTTCCACAACCAATATTCAGAGTTATTTTTTCTACTCTTATCTCCTTCATAGGGTTGCTTTGAAAAGTTTTTGATTTTTCTGACATTTTAATAACTCAACAATGATATAGCAGGTTTTTCTTTTCCAACTACAAACAAATGATCTTTTATTGCATCAAACAATTTTGTTCCAATTTTACATTTCCATATATTATCTTTTACATCACTTGCTGTCGCAACCATGCCTATGTGCTTTCCACCTATCAAATATACCAAAGAACCTTTCTCCAATTTAATGTGCTTTTCAATTTTATTCTTATTTAATAATACACTATCTCCTACTTTGTAATCATTTGTCTTATCAACTAGAATATTTCTTCCATTGTGGAGATTAAGTTGACATTTTCCTTTGACTAAACTTTTATTCACGATTTTACAAAGCAAAAGATTTGCTTCATCTTTAGTTATAGCCAAAAGCTCTAGTTCATTTTTTTTGTTTATCAACATTCTAAAATACTCATTTGTAGAAGGGATTGATATCACATCCATCAAGCCAACAAAAAACTTAGGATCCTTTCTCCTCACACCATCAACATATATTTCATTATTTAGTAAAATGCTTTTTACCTCTTTGGCATTTTTCGCCTTTTTTAGAATATCCCTAAATATTACAAGAAGAGGAATTCCAAAATTAAATTTTCCACCTGGAAAAGGTCTTACTACAAACCTTATCTTTTTCCTTTTTATATTCCACGTCTTTGGCATAGCATGTCTTTTAATATGTGCTTTCATTTTATACCTCTTTCAACAATCTTTTTCCTCATTTTATCATCTAAATTTAATTCAAGTATTAACAGATTTGACGGGTGAATAGGTCTAGGAACACTTGTTCCATCTTTTTTTGTAACTGTTATTCCTTCAATATACACCTTCTCCTTCTTGACATTAATACGCTCTATTTTTCCTGATTGTCCTTTGAAGCTACCTCTCAAAATTTTAACTTTATCACCTTTTCTTACTGCTAAAGATCTTTTTTTATATTTCTCCCTTAACTCTTTGCATAAATGAGCAGATACGAGTTTACGTTTTATATGTAAAGGAGCATTACGTCTATACTTTCTTTGCTTTTTTGCTTGTTTACTTGATTTCCAACTTTTTGACCATTTCTTTTGATTCTTCATTTTAAACAATAATGCTAGCAACCTTGGCTATGCCTGGCCATCTATCACAGGCCTCTTTTGCTATAGCTCCTTTGAATATCGTTCCTTTAGGATTACCTTCTTCATCTTTTAGCACAACAGCAGCATTATCTTCAAATTTTATTCTTGTCCCGTCAGGTCTTCTATACTCTTTTTTCTGTCTCACTATTACAGCAAAAACTATTTGTTTTCTCATATCAGTTCTTCCTTTCTTAACAGATGCTAAAACTAAATCTCCAACACCTGCTGCAGGTTTTCTTCCCTTAATAGTTTTCAAACCTTTTACAGCAAATATTCTAATAACCTTGGCTCCACTATTATCACAAGTCTCTATTAGACTACCTACAGGTATTGCTCTTGTTATTTTTGCTTTAACTGCTTTCATTTTTCACTTCTTTTTTCAACAACTACAAAATGTTTTGTTTTACTTAAAGGTCTACACTCTACAACTTTTACTATGTCTCCTTCACTGGCAGAAATACAATCAGGATTATGAGCTTTTAATCTAATTCTCCTCTTTTCATATCTTTCATATTTTGCCAGATAATGTATTCTTTCAAACTCTATTACGACAGTTCGATGCATTTTAGCAGAAATAACTCTTCCAACAAAACTTCTGCCTCTAGTTCTTAATGTACCGTGAATTGGGCAATTTTTATCTGTACATTTTGCTTCTTTCATTTTCATGCCTTTAACCTCTCCTCAGGTCTTCCAATAAGTTGTTCACCGCGTATTTTTTTCTTATTTATTTCAATTACAACATCTTTTTTGATTATTTTTCTTATTTTCCCTTTACTTTTTATTATCAATAAATTTTTTGTTTCATCTATAATCTTGCCTTCTAATCCAATATTTGCTTTATTTTTGCTATCAACAATTTTGATAGTTAAGCCTATCAATTCCTTTCTTATTGTGTCCATTGTATTTTTATTACTGAATATCTATTCTATCAGCATCAAAACCTGCTTCAACCAAAAGCTCTTTCACTCTGGCTCTATGGTCTCCTTGCAATTCTATTATACCTTCTTTTACTGTTCCTCCACATGCAAGTTTTTGTTTAAGTTTCTTTGTAATTTCTTTTAGGCTTACTTCTTTTTCGTCTATACCACCAATCTGTGTTTCAAGTTTACCGAACTTCTTTTTTACCAATCTTACTTTTATTTTCTGGCTCTCTTTTGCTATAGTCTCACAAACACAGAGTTCTTTTGGCAAGCCACATTTGCTGCATATTTCAGCCATACTTTTTTATCCCCTCATTTATTTTTTTGATTTTGGACTGTTAAAATCCTAGCAATTGTTTTTTTAATCTGTTTGAGTTGTTCAGGGTTTTTCATACTAGCTTTAGTTGCTCTTTGAGCATTAATTTTAATTAATTCCTTTCTCAATTCATTCAGTTTTTCATTTAACTCTTCCTTGCTCATTTCTCTAATTTCTTTTATCCTCAGTGCCATCTTAGTTTTCCTTTTCTTCTTTCTCTTTTTCCTCCTCTTTTACTTCTTCAACTTTTTCTTCTTTGGTTAATATGTTTACTTTATCAGGCAATTTAATTGTAGGAGGCATTATGCTGATTTTAATTCCAATAGCCCCTGACTTCAGATTAGCTGTTGCATATGCTTTATCCACTCCAATACCAGCTAAATCTCCGCATTTTTTTAAGTAGCCTTGATAAAATCTCCAACTTTTCGCTCTTGCACCAGGAATTTTACCAGAGATAACTATCTCAACTCCTAATGCACCAGCACCCATTACTTCTTCGATTATTTTATGCCCAATAGCTTTGAATTTTGATGTACCAAATCTTTCCAATAAACTAGCAATTTTTTCTGCAACAATTCTAGCATCTAAACTTGCATTTTCTACTTCTCCAATTTCGATCTGAGGATTTTCTAAACTAAACTTTTCTTTTAACATTGCAGTTAATTTTGTAATATTTTGTCCTTTTGTACCAACAACCAAACCAGGTCTAGAAGCATAAATAATGATTTTTTCTCCTAAAGGTGTTCTTTGTAGTTTGATTTTACTTTGCCCAACCTTAGGAAGATTTTTAGCTATAAATTCCTCTATTTCATATTCTTTCTTTTTTTGAGACACTAATTTTCTCTCCATCATTTTTTCTCACTTCCTTCTTCTGCTTTCTTCTTTGCTTCCTCCACAATAACTTCTACATGAGTTCTTTTCATTAATCTTCCCCTATGTCTACTATAACGTATCGGTTTAGATGCCTTATCAGCTTTAACATGTTTCAATACTAAAGATGCTGTATTCAATCCTTTATAACTTGCATTAGCTTCTGCCAATTTAAGGATATTTAAAATTTCGGCACACGCTTTTACAGGAAATTTACCTCCTCCTGCCAAACCTTTTTTATGCCCTGCACCTTCTGTAAATCTTTTGAATGGAATTGCCTGTTTCTTTTCTATAACCCGTTCCAGTATTTCTTTCGCTTTTTGTAGACTTTTTCCTCTAATAAAAGAGCATATCTCTATTGCATTCTTTGTAGAGATTGATAAATTCTTCCCAACCGCTTTTGCTGTCTCTTTCATTTTATTTTACAGATATACTTGCACTGGATCTAGTTGCACCAATTCCAGGCGCCGAGTGTTCTACTTTTTTCCTTGTTAATGCAAACTCTCCTAATCTATGACCAACCATCTCTGGCTGGATTAAAACAGGAACAAAACCATTACCTTTGTGAACATGTATTGTGATCCCAATCATCTCTGGCACTATTATCATATCTCTACAGTGTGTTCTAATATTCTTTTCTTTAGCTCTTATTTTTTTAAGTAGATCTTTTTGAGCTTTTGTAAAACCTCTTTCTAAACTCCTTCTTTCTCTCGATTTAAGCAATAATGCAAACTCTTTCAGACTCAATTTTTTCAATTCTTCTACTGTTTTACCTTTAAATGTAAATTCTTTCTTTGCCATTTTATTTCTTTCTCCTTCCTGTTCTTCTAGGTCTTAACATTCCTACTTTTCTACCAGGAGGAGCATGTTTAGGCGCTATTGTTGGTCTACCTTTTCTACTTGTCCTTGTTCCACCGAATGGATGGTTAATAGCATTCATAGCTGCTCCTTTAACATGAGGATAAAATCTATTCTTAGCTTTCATTGCATGATATTTATTTCCAGCTTTTACAAAAGGTTTTTCAGTTCGTCCACCTCCAGCAATTATACCAATTGTAGCTCTACACTCTCCTAAAAATTCTTTTGTTTTCTTTGAAGGTAATAGCACAACTACCCTATCTTTTATTTTACTTACTACCTTGGCAAAAGTTCCAGCAGCCCTAACAAACTTCCCACCATCACCTGGTTGGGATTCTATATTATAAATTTCAGTTCCTTCTGGGATATTCTTTAAGGGCAATGTGTTACCAATTCTAATTTCTCCTTTTTCAGCAGCACTGATTATTTGTCCAACTTTTACTCCTTCTGCACTAATTTCCAATGTTTTTTCACCATCATCATATTCAACAACAGCTAAAGGTGCTGAGTGTCCAGGACATTTTATTAAATCAACTATTCTGCCTGCACTTTCCTTACCAAAGGTTTTGTTTCTAGCTTCTCCAGCATATCTAAAACTTGGAGCTCTAAAAGTACTGCTACCTTTCCCTTTCCTCTGTTGAATCAGGCTTTTTCCCATTTTCTTTACATTAATCCTAACTCAGTTGCCACATCAATAGCAGGATTAGCTTTATTAAATTTAACATAAGCTTTTTTTCTTCCACTACTATCAATGGATGTATTGACTTTATCAACTTTAACTTTGAATACTTTTTCAATTTCTTCCTTGATCACTTTTTTTGTGGCCTTTTTATCAACTACAAAAACTAATTTGTTTTCACTTTCCATCAATCTCATTGATTTTTCTGTTGATACAGGATATTTTATGGTTTTCATTTTACACAAATAATTTTTCTTTAGATAATCTTTCTATTGCCCCTTCAGTCCAGATAGTTAATCTTCCAATATCTGCTCCAGGAGCCAAAAGATCAGCATTAAGGTTTTTCACCAAACAAACATCTACTCCAGGAATACTCTTTGCAGATTTCTGCAATTCACACTCTTTAGACACTACAATTAAAGGACCTTTCTTTTTCTTGTAAGTTCTGCCCCTGCTTTTTCCTTTTCCAGCCCTAACTTTCTTTTTATTAACCCTTTCTAACTCCTCTTTCAAATCAATTTTTTCCAAAACCTTTTTCACTTTAGATGTTTTATCTAATTCTTCAAATTTATTTTCAATTATAATTGGATAAACTTTTGGTAAAACGTGATTCCTCTTTTTAACTAATTCAGCAACAACTGCTGCAGATATAGCAGATCTTATAGCTTTTCTTCTTTCCTTTTTGTTTATTTTTTGCTTCCATATTTTCTCTGATTTTGGAGGATGCGCTTTTCTTCCACCTACTGTTCCGGGTGCAAAAGCAGCAACCCAATAAAACCTTCTACCTCTTCTTGTTAATATCTTTCTTGGAACTCTGCTTATTCCATAACCATAGCTTCCTCTGTAATCTCTCCTTCTTTTAGACAATTTAGCACTAGCCCTTTTCCCAGCTTCAGGCTTTGTACCATATGCCTGTCTATTATTTGATTGCAGAGCCAAAACAGCTCTCTTAACTAGATCAGGTCTTATCTCTTCAGAAAATTGAATAGGTAGATCTATTTTTTTGATTTCTTTTCCATCTAAACTTAATAACGGAGCTTTCATACTTACTTGCCTTGTTTACTTTCTAGTGAAATATATTGAATAGTAGGAACTTCTTGAATCATTTTTTTATTAGGTCTCATAGGATAACTCATCTTTATAAGTCTTTTAGCACACCCTGGAACAGACCCTTTTAGTAACACATAATCATTCTTAACTAAACCATATCTTATAAAACCACCTTTAGGATTAATTTCTTCCCCTTTATCTCCAATTTTTATAATCCATTTGTTTTTTTCAGTTCTTACATTATAACCAGTTTTACCAGCATGGGCAACTCTCCACATTATATGTTGCTGTGCATTCCATGGTCCTAAAGAACCAGGAGCTCTTCTTCCTTTTTCTGATTTATGACTTTTCAGAGAAATACCAAATCTCTTTACAGGACCTTGCGTTCCTTTACCTTTTGTTACAGCATGAACATCTACTTGCTGGCCTTCTGAAAAAATATCTCTAACTGAGACCTCTTTTCCAATCAAATTTTTTAAGTATTCTAGTTTTTTATCCTTTTCACCACCAACTGCAATCTCAAAAACCTCAGGCTTTTTCTTACCTATTCCTGTTTTTTTAGGTTGAGTATAAACAATTGCTCTTACATCATCAAAATCTTTTATGTCCTCTATTTTTTTCTTTAATTTTTCAGGTAGAATTATTTTTCTAGATAATTCCTTATCGAGATTTTGTGAAAGGATAGAAGCAGAAAGAGTTAAACCATAGGGAGTTTTCTTGTAAAAATTCACCCCAAGAACCTTTATAGTTGGACACTCAATAACAGTCACTGGAATTTTTATATCCTCACCTTTTGTTAATGAATGAGCTCTATTATCAGTAATTATTATATGTGTCATACCTGCTTTATATCCTGGAAAACATAATAATTTTGTTTCTGATATAGTAGGCCAACTCCTAATTCTAGCATAAGGTTTTTTAGCCCTTTTTCTAGGCCAATACTGCAGACTCCCTTTCCTAGGTTTTCTTACGTTTGGCATTCTAACTCACTTGCCTTTTTGTTTTTGTAAACTGGCCTTTTTCTGCTTTTTTCTTTAGAATCAGACAGTCATAATTTACTTGCTTTTGCAAGCAGTGTTATGACAGCCAATGAAAAAAGCTTTTCAGGCCTAACCGCAAAATCGGTTAACGCTTTAATGAGATTCAAAGCTTTGCTTTGAATTCCCTTTGTGTTTAACTAAATATTAAACACCCCTTGCTTGGAAATAACTCTTCCTTTAAAAAGCTATCCTTTTTGTACGTTAAATAAGTTAACAAATATTATAAATTTGTGTATTAATGTTAAATAGGTTAACATATATATAAATAGTATTGGTAATTCACTTTGTCATCACTAATATGTGGTAAAAAAATAGAAAGATTTAAATACTAGTTATGTTTTACTACTTAATATGATTAAGAGGTGAAACAAAATGAAAAAATTTATACTTAAAGATGGAAAGCTTATTAGTCTCCCAGAGCCAAACAAAGATTATCCTAATAAAAAATTAGATCGAGAAACTTTGGGAGAAATACTAGATGATCTATGTGCAATAAATGCTGTTTTGGAGCATTGTGGTACTCTTTTGGATCTAAAAGTAAAAGATCCTGACTACTTAAATCCAACACTTTTTACTGAAGGTTCTGGATGTGGCCAAACATATAGAGAGTACCTTGAACAAATAAAATACGCCCTTGAGAATGGAATAAAGAGAAAAAGTTTCAGCAATGAAGATATACAAATTCTACGAGGTGTAAGAGCCCCCTATATAGATTCAGAGGGAATTACAAAAAAACTAGATTTTAACAAATCAAAGTACGGAATTTAATTTTTCTTTTCATTCTTTTTCTTATCTTTATTCAAATGAAATGTCTTTCTCACACTATAATTAACAGGGTTTTTAATCTTAGAACAAAGATTATCTGGCTTGCAAACACCAATCTCTTTATAGTAAAGATTATTCGCACAATTTGGAGGCAAAACCTTTTTCTTGTGATTTTTATGATATTTTATTTGACTCATTAAATAGCCGTCACTTAGCGGTGTGCTATTTTTTTTATTCCATTCTCTGAGAAATTTTTCCATCTGTTCGTAATCCCAACCAAGACTTGATAAAAAATTAATCAAAATAAACAATGCTCTTTTTCTTCCATCTTCCAAACCTTTCAAAATCAATTTAATACACGGAGGGAAGAACTGCTCTTGAACAGCTTTTACAGGCACATTAAATTCTTTTGCATTTTTAATACCTAAATTTTCTTCTTTTATATTAAAATCAAAAGCCTGTACAATTAGTTGTTTTGCCTCACCCTTAGTTACATTACTCCTTTCTAAAAAATGTCTTTCGACTTTAACATTTTCTGGCTTTGCTTTTTCTTTATTAAACTCCAAAACTTCATCAAGAGAAATTGGCAAAGAGATTAAACCGGATTTTTCATTAAAACAATAAGGCATTCTATAAAGATGTCTTTTAGAAATCAAAATAGTATCAATATCTACTAAGGAAAAAGGATCTAATTCATTATTTATGATTATTTCATTAAATTTTTTCCCACTTTTCTTCATCAATTCTCTAATGTCATATTTTTTTAAAATTTCCTTAGCTAAGTGCTTTCTTACCATCTCTTTCAAATAAGCAGCTATCTTTCTCGGTCCATCTGGATATAATAATCTTGTTTCTTTGTCATAAACTTTATCAGGAAAAGCTTCGAATGGCACACCAATATGAAAACCCTTGTTCCCAGAAAATTTGCAAGAAACACTTTTAATGCCATAATACTTTAATGCTTTGATTATTAAATCAGCAGCTATTTTACTAAGCTCTAGATCACAGCTATCTACATCCAAAACCAAATCCCAACCTTTTCTTAATGAATTCAACTCTTTTTCTTTCATATGTGTATCTATTTGTAATGGATTACTCCATAACTCTTCAGAAGCATGAAAAGAGGTTGCACCCTGTTTAGCTAACTCCAGTATATCTCCTTCATGTTGTAATGTATCAGGCCTTTTTCCAAAACCTTTATTTCCATATTTAACTGCAATTTCTCTATCCTTCGCATTAGCTAGAATAGCCTTTTGTACATCCTTTCTTTTATAGTATTTTAGAAGAGTGCTTAATGTTAACATATTTATAACTAAGAATAACAAATATTTAAGGGTTTTCTATTAATCCATCTTTTTCAGCTCTGGGTAAATAGTGTTCTAGTATAAAATGTTCCTGAGCTTTTGCATCACACCAAAATCCAGTAGCTATTGCTTGGATAGCAAGTCTTTTACCCTCACAGCTTCTTATATCGATTACTTTTTTTATTTTTTCAATTAAATTTGAGATATGTTCTTTTCCAAAAATATAAATCATCTGATCAAGTGTTTCTGAGAACTCTCTGTCATTAAAAAGATAGTAATCTTTCTGATATCTTTTCACACGGGTCACACTTGCTAATTTCTTATGCGCTTTAATTCCAAATTGCTCAGGAAGTTTTGGATTGTAATCTCTTTCAATTTCTTGCAATTCTGAAATATCATGAAAAACCCAAGGAACTTTTTCATCGATATAAGATTTTATATAGTAATTCATTAAATCTAAATCAAATTTTGAGAATTTGTATTTGTTTTGATGTTGTTTTGCCCACGAAATAAAGAATTTTTCTACTTCTAACGCTACTCCTTCTGTTACTACCCCATGACATAAAGAATTATATGTTTCTGGAGCATATCTCAACCCAGAAGGCATATTTTCTGATATCTTTTCTTCCAAACCATGAGCAAGCTCATGCACACCTATTACAAAAGCAAATGCTCTATTAAAAATATACTCTTTTTCCTTCCCAGCTTTATTGTAACAAAATATCTTATCGGGATCAATGGCCATAAGAAAATTATGACCTTCCCAATAACTGAATCCGATATTGCTAGGAGCTAACTCAATCGTATACTCAGGGTTTTTATCCAGCATTCCCAAACTAACATAAAAGCTATCAACTACTTTTTTGATATCATTTAGTTGAGATTCTAACAAGCCTCTCAATCTAGAATATGTTGTTCTTTCGAGAATGATTTCACTATCTAAACTTCTGCTTAAAACAGAATGTAATAAAGCATATTTTTTATGGATAGCCTTATGATCTAGATTTTCAGGCTTAGCCATGTTAAGAAGTCTTGAATACGCAGCTCTACCAAAAACCTTTGAAAGAAAATTTCCAATAGGCTTATTAACTTTCATATTATAAAAATAGTCATCTTCAGCAATAGTTTTTCTAACTGTTGCTTCAATATCCCTCAGAACCAATTCGTCAAAACTTTCTAAATATTGAGTTGAATTATAAATTTTTTTAATTTCCCTCTGCATCTTCTTCATTAACTTCCTTCTTTTCTCAAGAGTTGTCAAAGAAATAAAAATTTGTGGATCTTCTTTAGTTTGATAATAAAGCATGGATGTTAATTTATTAAGTTGAATCCTCTGTTTATCTAATTCACTAATTCTTTTATCTTTTATAACCCATCTTTGAGTATATTTCAACTTCATTTTTTATGTTAAAAATTTACCTAGTTCAAAATGTAGCAAATATTTTATAGCAATTCCAACTAAGAATAGTTTTTTGTCAAAATTTAAATAATTTTCTGTTGATTATCACTTTCAAGTAGATTTAAATGAACCAATACTCATATAAATCAAAAAAATAAGCAACTCTTATGCAAAACTTACAGGATCATATACACAAACTAAAAATAGCAAAAAAACTAATCCTAGTGGAGGGTCCAAAAGACAAAAAAGCACTACAAAGACTAGGAGTCAAGAACATAATTACTCTGAAAAAACCTCTTTTTGCTATTGTTGAAGAGATCTCAGCTAAAACAAAAGAGTGTATTATTTTAACAGACCTTGATAAAAAAGGCAAAGAGCTGTACTCAAAATTATCAAAAGATCTTAAAAAACATGGCGTAAAAATAGACAACACATTTAGAAATTTCTTGTTAAAAGAAACAAAACTAAAGCAAATAGAAGGCTTGACATCATATATTAAAAAATTCAGTCAAAGAAATAACTCTCATTGATTCTATCACTATTCTTAACTATATCTGTGCTTGTTATTATTCCTACTAATTCATTATTATCAATGACAGGTAACTTTTTTATTTTATTCTTTGCCATTAACCATGCTGCATCGTCAATATTAACTTCAGGTTCAGTTGTTATAACTTTCTCAGTCATTATTTCTTTTACTAATACAGAATCTCCATGCTTACCTTTTGCCTCTACTTTTGATAGTATATCTCTTTCAGTTATTATACCGACAATTCTCTTATCATCCATCACAACTAAACATCCAATATTCTTTTTAGACATCAAATCTGCAGCCTCTTTAATAGTTGCATCTGGTTTTATTGTTACAGCTTTGTTCATAATTTCTTTAACTTGCATACAGATCAATAATTTTATAAATCCTTTATTAATCTTTCTTTACTATGTTGAAAAATCAGATTAAAACAGTTTTTTTCTTAGCACTGCTCACTGCTTTATTATTAGGTGTTGGCCATTTAATAGCTGGAAGAAATGGCTTAACAATAGCTCTGTTCTTTGCAATTATTATGAATTTTAGTGCTTATTGGTGGTCTGATAAAATTGTTTTAGCAATGTATAGAGCAAAGCCAGTAACAAAAAATCAAGCACCAAAATTATACAAAATAGTAAAAGAAGTAAGTCAAATGGCAAAAGTACCAATGCCCAAGATTTATATTATTCCCACTATGCATAGTAACGCATTCGCAACTGGCAGATCACCAAAACACGCAGCTATTGCATGTACCTTAGGCATTCTTAATTTGCTTAATGAAAAAGAGTTAAAAGGAGTAATCGCCCATGAAATTTCTCACATTAAAAATAGAGATATTTTAATTTCATCAATTGCAGCAACAATAGCAGGAGTCATATCTTATATTGCAATGATAGCAAGATGGACAGCTATTTTTGGAGGATTTGGAGGCAGAGATAGAGATGGAGGAAATATTTTTGAATTGCTAGTTTTAGCAATAGTAACACCAATAATTGCAACTTTAATTCAACTAGCAATATCAAGATCAAGAGAGTATTTAGCAGATGAATCAGCAGCAAGAATACTAAAAGATGGATCAGGACTAGCTTCAGCCTTAGCAAAACTCTCTGCAGATATAAAACAAAAACCCCTAAGAGCAATGTCAACAACAGAAAGCACAGCACATCTATTTATAGCAAATCCTTTTAGAGGTGGAGGATTAGTTACCTTGTTCATGACCCATCCACCGATAGAGAAAAGAATTGCTAGACTAAAAGAACTTAAGTTCTAATCTTTATATTCCTTCTCAACAACGTCTTTAATTGCCCTAGCTTTCTTTGGCCCTATTCCTTCTACTTTTTCTAATTGCTCTTCCTTAGCATTAATTATTTTTCTAACAGTTTTAAATTTTCTTAATAAAGGCCTTGCTAAGCCTATACCAATCCCAGGCAAACTAGAAATAAAATACTCTTGCTGCTCTTTCAATGTCATTGGCTTCTTGCTTCCATGAGGGCTAAACTCCCTGCCAATCTCTTCTTGCTCCCTTTTAGCTATCAAATACAAATAAGCTCCAGTTTCCTTATAGTTTCTTGAAAACAAAATAGGAACACCATAATCGATTGCTATTGAGCTTAACACACCTCTGATAGCATTAGGATGGACATTTCTGATGGAATAAATATCCTCCTCTCCTTCAACAATTAACAATGGCCTTTCAAAATTATTCTTTAATTCTTTGATCTGCTGTAATAGTCTTCCATTAACTAAACTATTGACAAAATCACTAACTGTTTTAAACTCAACACCAACCCTGCCACTCAATATATAATCTCCAATATCTAATTTCTCAAGCTTAATTTCAACCCCCAAATCAATCAATTCTTTAACAACCTTGTTTGGTTTTTCCCTGTAATCAACAAATACTATTATTTTATCATCAGGAATAAAAGAATTCAGTGTAACTTCCTTTTTCTTTAAAGCAAGTTTGCTCTTCAAATTTTCCAAAATTCTGTACATTCTTTTCTCTTTGTGATGTGCAACCCATCTATAAGCAACATCTCTTGTTCCCTCTGTCATTAAAATAATAACTCTTCCTTTTTCCAATCTACCTGTTCTACCTTTTCTTTGAATAGTCCTAATTGCAGAAGGAATTGGTTCATAAAAAATAACAAGATCAACCTTTGGAATATCTAAACCTTCTTCACCAATAGATGTACAGCATAATACATTAAATTTTCCATCTCTGAATTCTTCTAATACCTTTTTCTGATCTCTTTGACTTAAACCAGTTCCTTGTTTTTTTAATTGCCCTACAAATATCTTTGCCTTAACACCTTTAATACTATTCAACTTATTTTGAATATCAATTACATTGTCCCTGTACTGATTAAAGACAATTATTTTGATGTTGCTATTGCTCCTAACTTCTTTTTCAACAATTTTTTGCAACTCAATTAATTTTGGATGCTCTACTTTTTCTTTATATAACTGCTCAACTTTAACAAATGCTTTTTTAAAATTAACATCTTCTGTAATGTTTTTAGATGCCTTTACTTTACCCTTACTTGCTTCGCTCATTAATTTCTCAAAATATCTATACAATGCAACTATTCCTTGTGTTTCTAATAACTCTAAAGCATAATAAATCTTAAAAACCTCTGCCAACAAAGAAATTCCTTGCCACAAAACAACATTCTTTTCTCCTCTAGCTATTCTTCCTGATAAGGCTCCTTGCATAGCCAACAACTCTTTCTTGCTTATGGAGGAGATATTAGTACTTCTTACAATTTTCAGTTCTTTTAATTTTTTCAGTCTATCTTTTAAAAAATCCTTCAAACATTTCTGCACATCCAAAAAAGGAGCAGGCAGTTTAACAGTTCTCCACTCCATCCTGATTTCTTGAATATAAGGTTGCACATCTAAGCTACTATAAGTTCTTGCCTCAATAGCTTCTATAAACAAATTAGAACAAATCTCTTTTATCTTCTCTAAATCAGAGCCAGGAGAAGCAGTTAAAGCAATGATTCTTGGATATTTTGCTAGTTTTTGATATTGTTTAGCAACAAAAACATAAGCATAATCACCAACAGCCCTATGCGCTTCATCTACACCTAATAAAGAAACATCCTCCAAATTAATTCGTCTGCTTATAATATCATTCTCCAAACCTTGAGGAGTTGAGAAAATAATAGTTGCTTTTTTCCATAACTCAGCTCTTTTTTCAGGCTTAACAGCACCTGTAAAAATAGCATATTTTTCTTTATCAAGATCAAAATGTTTTAGAAAAACCTGATAATACTGCTCTATAAGAGGTCTTGTTGGACCAATAAATAATATTTTGCTTTTGGGATATAACTTTAGTCTATGGCTAGCCAACATTAAAAAGATAGCAGTCTTACCCATCCCAGTTGGCAATACAACTAAAGTATTTTTACTAGTACAGGTAGCTAGAATAGTCTCCTGATACAATCTAGGTTTGAAATTCTTGATCATTTAATCCTCATTTGATTAGTCTCAAAATCTACCTTTAAATATTTAACGAAGGTTCACTCATAATTTATGAAAAAAATCTCTCAAAGAAAATATAATACAGCAACCAAATAAAAACAGCTACTCCTAGTGAGCCAATCACAGCTGTAGAAATATTAGTTAAAAACAATAGAACAGAACATCCTCCTATTAAGCCCAGAGAAAAAAGATATAACAACCTGCTACCAATCCAAATCCTAAATCCTTCTAAAGGAGGAATCGGCAGCATGCTAAATACAGCTAATAATACATTAATAACCATTGCTTTATGCAATAGTGAACTTGCTGATACAAACATTAAAGCTTTAAACAAAATTGCCAAAACTACATTAGCCAATAAACCTGTTAAAGCAACCAAAGCAACCTCAAATCTATTTAACCCATACCATAGCTTTCCCAACCTTAACCGCTTTATCATGTAAACAACAATCCCTCCTGGAATTAATAAAAACAATAAACCATTTGATATAAAAACCAAGATTAAACCTATTAATAAACCATAAAAGCTCATCTTCCATTCAAGTCTGTAACCCCTTCTTAATGCTTCTATCTTTTCTACACTTACTCTAACTAATAAAGCCAAAGCAACAATTATTGCAGAATTAAACAAATTTTTCAAACCATAAATCCAATCAAACTTATTTATTCCCCACTCTCTAAATGAAAGAATAAATGCTATGATAAATGTTGCTATTATAATTCCTTTGATTTCATCAGAATTAAAACCAAAATATTCTTTTATTCTACTAGTTAATTCCATTTTCTAATTAATGCTTTTGTTTCTTTAAATAGTTTTTCTTTATTAAATCAATCATTTCCTCTTCATGCCCAGCCCCGATTATACCTAAAATCAACTTTTTGGGATTTTCTTTCATTATATTATAAAAATTTCTTGCCATAACATCATTTCTTTCCTTAACCAGAACCTTGTAAACATTAGGATATCTTTTTTTAACATCATTCATTAACTTTTTAATAGTAGCTTTACTAGGCACCTTTGTTAAATCAAAAGCAATTTTTTTCCTTTTAAAAGGAGCAGTTAGAATATCAATCAAGAAATTAATCTTCTCTTTAAAACTAAATTCTTGAGAAAATCTTCTTAGAGTAATCTCAATGTCCTGATCAACTAAAGCAATCTTTTTTTTCTTAGCTTTAGCTAGTTTAGTAGCCATTAACATTTCAGATCCAGGTTTCACTCCAACATATTTCCCCAATCTTGCTTCAACCCACGCACCAATTAACTGGAAAAGAAAACCTTTAAGCCCTACTCTTTTAATATCAACTAACTTTGGTTGTTTCCTTTTATGAACCAAAGCAGAAAATCTTCTCTTATCAAGCTCCAAAGCAATTATATGAGGATTCTTTTCAAGAATAACTTTCTTTACATCCTCTATACTTTGCTTTGCTATATGACTTGTTCCTATTAATATCAGATTCTTGTACTTCATAGCTTTAAAAAATATAAAAACATTTTATAAAGTTTTGCTAAAAACCCTTAAAAAACAAAAAATATATATATCCTAAGCCTTCTTACTATATTATCATATTAAAAAGGTGGTTAGCATGTTAAGATTAAAGAAAATATCTGAAACATATGATATGAAGGTTTTTACTGATGATGGAGAATTTTTTGGAGAAGTAGAAGAGAGTATTCTGACAAAAAATAAAGTATCTGGTTGGAGAATAAAAGCAACAAAAAACTCTTTCTTAAGCAAAGTGCTTGGTTCAGCAAAAGGAGTTATTGTACCTCACCAACTAGTTAAATCAGTTGGAGATATAATGATAATCTCAAAAGCAGCTGTCCCAAGTTATGAAGCAGAAGAAGAAAAAGCTGTCGAATAAAATTTATTAATTCTTTCTTTTTCATTATTTAATATACGGCTGTGATCTAGTGACCTGTAAGCTATTAAGCTTACTCGCTAGAAGCAAGATTCGAGCTTCCCATTAGCCAAAAGCTAGAATAGAAAAAGCTCGCTACCCGGGTTCGAACTAGCAAAGCTCAGCTTTGCTTTGAAACTCCCGGCAGCCGTATATTTTCTTTACCTTTATAAAGGAACTAAATTATCAACAGCCTGACTCAACTCAGCTAATTTCTGTTTTAACTCTTCAACTACATCATCTTCTATCTTCTTAACACCACCCTCTACTTCTTCTAAATTCCAAACCTCAATCCAATTAATCAAATCTCTTATCTTATGTTGTACTTCTTTTAATTTTTCTTCAGAAACCTCAGCCACGATTTTCACCTCTTTTTATTTATTCATTCTCAACTCTTGGAGCCAAAATAAAACTCAATAACATTTTGTCAACAGCTTTAAAATCCAATCTCAAAGGATAATCATTATTGAATAAAATTGAAACCTTTTCAGCTAGTTTTCCTCCAATAACCATCTTTTTTAAATACTCTATACTATATTTAGCTTTAATCTTTCCAGACTCTTTCATATTGATCTGAGTATCTACATCTTGTTTAACTTCAATACTGGCTTTGCTTAACTCTCCTTGAGCCTGTATTGTAAATTTCTTTGGCTCAGCAATAAAACTTACACTCTCTCCAACAATATCAGCATCATCTATTGCATCCATTAAAATAGATGAATTAGTTTTAATCTCTACTGGGAAGCTTAATTCGGGTATTTTCTGTTCTTTTTCTTCCAAATCAATTACTGGTAAAAAGAATGTTCTTATTGTATTACTTTTTAACTGGATCTTTAGTCTGTTCTCAACCAACTCCAAGCTTAAAATATCATTCGCCTTAGCTCTCTTTAAAATCTGCTTTAAATTATTCAAATTTATTCCTATCTCAATCTCCTTCTCAACATTATACTCGCTAAAAGAAGAGCTAAGTAACTTAAAAATAACCATTGCAACATTAGCAGGATCCATTGCAACTAGCTCTACAGCAGAAGGAGTTATCTTAAATCTTCCCTCATTAACTAACTCAGATATAATAGCTACACTCTCTTTAAGATATTTAGGTTCAATTAAAACTAGCTTCATTTTACCCCCTATTTTTATGAAATCTATCTAGTATATAAGTTTTATTATTCTACTAAACCAACTTTAATCTTTCTCCATTATGAAGCAAATGTACTGTTTTGCCTTTTTTATACCCCAATTCAACAGCAAGGTCAATTAAACCCTGTTTTTTCTCATCATCAGCATGAGCAGGAATTATGTGTTCTGGTTTTATCATTTCTAATAAATCTCTATCATCTTCCCTAGCAGCATGGCCAGAAACATGAACATCAGTAAATATCCTAACTCCTAACTTCTTCAAACTTTTTTCTAAATGTTCTCTATTCTGAATATTTAGTTTTGTTGGAATTACCCTGCAAGAAAATACAACAATATCTCCTGGATAAAGATTGAATGGCAATTCTTTACTAGCTATTCCTGATAAAACAGCCTTTGGCTCTCCTTGATGACCTGTTACAATTAGTAGATACTTTTCTCTTCCACGTTTTTCTATCTTCTTTAGCTTTTTCTTGATCTGATTCCTGTACTTTACTATTTCTGCATCCTTTCTTAGATTAATAATTCCTATTTCTTCTCCAGCCCCAATATACTTGGCAAGACTCCTACCAAGAAATACAATTTTCCTTTTTAGCTGTTTTCCGCACTTTACTATACTTCTTAACCTTGCCAAGTGACTAGAAAATGTAGTTACTATAATTAACTTACCTTTGGTTTCAGTACCTAATAAAACATCTCTTAGCATATCTTTTGCAACTAATTCAGAAGGAGTTTTCATCGCATCTTTACTGTATATTGAATCAGAAATCAAAACCTTAACATTCTTCAACTCCTTTAGTCTCTCAAAATTAGGTTTTTTTCCTAAAGTTGGATTATTGTCAAATTTAAAGTCATTAGCATAAAGAATTATTCCTTCTTTAGTGTGTACTGCTATCATCACTGTTTGAGGTGTGGAGTGTGTAATATTAATAAACTCAATTTTAATATTATCAGAAATTCTGTAAATGGAGTTTGTATTTAAAATCTTAATCTTATTTCTTAGATTTATTTTTTCATCCTTTAAAATAGACCTTAAAACAGCACCTGTATAAGGAGTACAAAGAATTTCAGCTTTTTTGAATCTATGCGCCAAAAAAGGTATTGCTCCTATGTGATCAAGATGAGCATGTGTGGTGATTATTGCCTTAACATCACCTTTTAGTTCTTTAATAACAGATACATCAGGCGCTGCTCCCACCTCTATTAATCTTGATCCAGATATAAATCTTAACTCCTCTCTTTCTTCTTCTGTATATTTAATATAATTTTCAAGATGTAACCCAAGATCAAGAATTATAATTTCATTATTAATTTTTATAGCAGTGCAATTCTTTCCAACTTCATTATAGCCACCAACTGTACAGATTTCTATTGTCATTTTATTGATGCGGGGAGGAGGATTCGAACCCCCGTAGGCACTAAGCCAACAGGTCTCTTAGTAAAACACTTGAGCCTGTCCCGTTTGGCCAGTCCAGCTTGCTTGTAAACAAGTCTCCGGCATCCCCGCAAACATAAATAAGAAAGAAACAGTTAGTATAAAAACTTATCCCAATCTAGCTAGTTTTTCTTCAATCTCAGCCAATTCCTGCTCTAATTTCTCCAACTCGCTTGGCTTAACTTCTTTTTTAACCTCAATTTTAGGAGCAATCTTTTTCTCAATCTTCTTTGCCTTAGCTTTAGCTTTTTTACTTTTTTTTGGTAGAACTTCTTTTAATTTAGTCTTGGGTAGGGCACTCTTTAATTTATTTATTAATTTATTAATTTCTTTTATATCCTCTTTAAACCTAAGAATCTCAGCAGCTTTTTGCTCTCTAATAACCTTGAATTTCTCATATCTCTGCAAACCTTCTACAATGCTTTTGCTGCTTTCTAATAGAGCTTTCCTTACAGAAGAAGGATCCCTAACACCAACATAAAAAACATCTCCTTCTTTATTAGCCATTTTTAAACAGCCTCTGGCTCAAATAAAACATGATCGATATAATCAATCTTTTTCTCCACATCACCTATCTCCGCTTTCCATTCAGCAAGTTCAGAATCCTCTTTTTCCTTTAATTCTTCAATTTTGGCTAGTGTTTTCTTGGCTTCCTCAATTTTTGTCTTTAACATTCCCACTATATCTAAAACATCCTTATAATCCTCAATTCTTACAAAAATAGGCATTCCCTCCTTATCCATCTTAACCTCCAAATAAAGTTTTGTCAATAAATATAAGTTTTCGTTGAATATCTTCTAAACTTTCCCTCCATTTTTCAAATTCTTTATCCTTAACAAGCTTTAATTCAGCCAATCTTTCTATTCCTTCTTCAGCAGCTGTTAGTTTACTTTTGCTCAATCTTATCTCCCCCAACATAAGTTTATATTTATCAGCTTTAACATAAATTGCTTTTTTGGGTAAAATTTTTAGTTCTTTTTCAGCTTCCTTTACTCCAGCAACAATCTCTTTGACAGGGGAAGCCTTAGAAGCTGGCTCAACCACTTTCTCAGCTTTAGGAACTATGCTTTCAGGAGGACTTGGTATTTCTAACTCTTCCTCTTCCCCCAATAATTCAGAAGGCATTGGTGGAAATTCAAGTTCAGAATATGGTTTCAATACCTTCTTCTCTTTAGTTTTGCGCAAAAATCCTAAAAACCCCACAGTTACACCTCTTTAATGACTATAAAAACCCAACACCTATTAAAAACTTTTCTTACTATTACAATATAACAACAAACTTATATAAACATCAAACATTCTCTATATAAAAATGTATGAAGCCCTTTATTATAAGAAACTGCCAAACAAAAAACTACAATGCCTTCTCTGTCCAAAACGCTGCATTATAGATGTTAACAAAAAAGGGAATTGCAGAGCAAGGAAAAATATTAATGGCAAACTTGTTTCTTTGGTTTATGCAAAACCTTGTTCTATAGCAATAGATCCTATTGAAAAAAAGTCTTTGTTTCATTTCTTGCCTGGCTCAGAAGCCTACTCTATAGGAACAGCAGGTTGCAACTTGCATTGTCAGTGGTGCCAAAACTGGGAAATCTCTCAAGCAAATCCAGAAGATATTCCTTACAGAGAGTTAGAACCAGAACAATTAGTTCAAAATGCTTTGGAAAATAATTGTAAAAGCATTGCTTATACTTATACAGAACCAACCATTTTCTATGAATATGTGTTAGATACAGCAAAACTAGCAAGAAAAGCTGGAATAAAAAATGTCATGGTAACTTCTTCTTTCATTAATCAAGAACCTCTCAAAAAATTATACAAATATATTGATGGAGCAAATATAGACTTCAAAAGTTTTGATGACAACTTTTATAGAAAATACTGCTTTGCTTGGCTAGAACCAATTTTAGAAGCAATAAAAACAATTCACAAATTAGGAGTTTGGGTAGAACTAACAAATTTAATAATTCCAACTTTGAATGATGATTTGAAAAAAATAAAAGAAATGTGCGAATGGATAAAAGAAAATACTGGAGTAGATGTTCCACTGCATTTTACAGCTTTTTACCCTTATTATAAAATGCTCAATTTGCCAAGAACATCTCCAGAAATACTTCTAAAAGCAAGAGAAACTGCACTAAAAATTGGATTAAACCATGTTTATGTTGGAAATGTTCCTACAGAAAAAGCTGAAAATACTTATTGCCCTAAATGCAATGAACTTTTAATAGAAAGAGCTGGTTTTGGTATAATAAAAAACAACCTCAAGAATGGAAAATGTCCAAACTGTTCTGCAAATATTGCTGGAGTTTGGGATTAATTTTTTTATTTTTTCTACCAACAGTTTTGGCAGATATAACAAACCTTACAATAAATGAAGTAATGTACAATCCTAAAGGTTCTGATACAGATGCAGAATGGATCGAAATTTATAATCCTAATAATGAACTAATTAATTTTCTTGATGATGCATTATTTATTGCTGATGATAGATATGAACAGCAAATTCAGGACTATTCTGGTTGGATTACAGAAACAAATGCTACTTACTTTATAATTACTTCTTGCTACTCTTCTTTTTATGACACATTAAATAATACAGACATTATATTTAATCCAATGGACTGGCTTCATCTTGATGATGAAGGTAATCCAAGATGCGATAGGATTGGAAACAATCTGAAAAACACAGAAGACTATATTGAACTTTGGTATTGTGGCAATAAAGAGGAGGAATGTGATTTGTTGGATTTTTTATGGTATAATTCATCAGCCGTTTACTATAATAATACTTATTATTCTATTGAAGGAAATACAAATGGTAAATCATTACAACTTATAAACAATAGTTGGATAGCAGCAGACCCTACTCCTGGTCAGGCCAATGAGCTGGTTGAAGAGCAAACTCCTCAAAAAGAAATAAAACTCATTACCAATATAGATGTGTTTTTGTTTAATCATTTAAATTACACGAAACTCTTCAAGATACAAATTAAAAACAAGGATAATTGTTCAGAAAAAGAGAATATTTCGATCAATTATAGTGTATATGACAATATAAATGATGAGTATATAAAAGAAGATAATTTTACAGTAGAGGTTGGATGCACAAAAACATCAGGTACAGGACATATTTATTTTGAAGATCCAGGAAATTATACTCTCTGCGGTTATCTAATCAATAATACAAACATATCTGATTGTTTAGATGTTGAGGTAGTGAATACAAGCACAATAAAATGCAATCTTTCTTTAGAAATTAATAATACAAAAGAAATCTATGAATACCCAGAAAAGATTATATTTCGGCCAATTCTCTCTAACAAAACATTTCCTTATAAAATAGAGTATTGGTTTGAAGATTTATTTGGAAATATTGTACGTAAGAAAATAACAACTTTAAATACTTATAGAAAATCATGGAAACCAAGCTTGGATGAACCAGATAAAGTATTTCTAATAAAGTTAAATTTATCTTTTATTGCTTGTAATGACACTAATTTAACAGACAATTCTGCTGAACAACTCATTATTGTAAAAGATCCCACTTATTCTAAAATCTCCCCAGAAAACAATTCGTATGTAAAAATACTTGAAGTAGATCTTGGCTCTGACAATAAAGCAAAATTCGGAGAAGCAATTAAAGTCAAAATAAACATCTACAGAGGCAACACCCAAAAATACTCAACATCTTTATGGGTAGAAGGAACTAGCAAGATATCCACAGAAACACTAAAAATACATACTCTAACAAAATTCACGAACTACACATTTACAATTCCTGTTCAGCTAAAACCAAATTGTGATAAAGATTATGCTGATGGTATTTACTATGTAAAACTAGAAGGCCTTAACTCATCAGACTCAGCAACAATAAATGTAGAAGGAATAACCTCATCACTATGTGAAGAATCCAGTTCTTCTTCATCTTCTTCAAAATCAAAATTCTCTTTCGAAATACTTTCCATGCCAAATAAAATAGAAATAGGAAAGGAATTTACAACAAAAGTAAAAATTACATCAGATGATGAAGAACATATAATAGACATTTGGAGCTATGTTTACAAAGGTAATAAATGTTATTCAGGAGAAAGAGAAGAAAATCTCCAAAGCATAACTCTTCCAGCAGACTCTTCTGTTATAGTAGAACTTAAGAATACTGTAAAGGATGCAGAACCAGGTTCTTATAAATTTAAAGTAAAGCTTAGAAAAGACAATCAAAAAACACCAAAAGAACTCACAAAAACCATTACTCTAACAGCCCCAGAAATAATAACAACAGTTTCCGAAACAAATATAAACCAAAAAGACTCTTGTTCGGATAGTATAACAATTTTTAACTGCTCTGAGGGGATTTTAGTTTACGAATCTTCCTCAGAAAAAACAAAAAAATTAACATATTGGTTAATTTTACTGGCATTATTTTTGCTTAATGCTTTTTTGATATGGAAAAAATAAAGAATCATTTAACCATCGTAATAATATAATTATCATAAACATTAGGATTATTAATTTTAACAGTTTTATAATGCCGAAGATCATTAGGGATGTAAAGCGAAGTAAGAATTTTTACTGCCAATCCCCTTAACAAATGAGGAACACTTGTTGGACCTTGGGTACTTAATATAAAATGAGACCCAGGTTTTAGAATTCTCCCTACTTCCCGAAAAGCTTTATCTTTTCCTAGCATGTAACCGCTGATATAAAATGCGGTTACCATTTCAATAGAATTATCAGGAAAATCTTCAAGATTACGAGCGTCTCTTGGAAGAAAATATAAATTTCTATTATGCCTCAATTCATCACTCAATTTATTTATTAGTGTAAAATTAAATCCTAAGCGTCTCCAATATTTCAAACCTTCATATAATTTATCTTTGTTACTTTCTATGCCAATTACATTATATCCCAAGGAATTAAGTAAAATAGCACCATAACCATAACCTGTTCCAATATCAACAATAGTTGAATTATTAATTGGCAATTGAATCTCACCAAGTATGTTGATAATAGAAGTTACTCTTGCTTTCGGATTAATTTGTTGAGTATCATTACTAAATGTTTTGAATTTAACAGGAGTTGATTCTACTAATTTTAGAATCTTTTCAAGTTTATCATTCATGACTATAAAAGTTATTCAAAATTTTATAAATCTTTCTCTTTTTACCACTTTTCAGTAAACGCTCTGTTACATTATTAGACTTTGCTTCCAAAAATTAAGCTACAATTTAGAAATGAAACTTTGTGAAGAACGGATTAATTCTGATTTTCCAAAATATTATGGTGCTTATTTAGTTCATTTATCAGATACAACTGAAAGATTTCTGCTGTTACTTCTATGAGAACTCTGAAAAATAAAATCTTTTTGAAAAACCTCTTTATTGTAAATATCTTATTTTTAACCAAAAATATATAAACTTCCATCTTTTCTAATTGCTAGGATGAAAGACTCAGAAATCAAAGAAAAGCTGGAAAAAGGAGCAATTCTCTCAAGAATTATAGTAGAAATAGCAGGCTCTCCTAAGGAACATATTGCAAAAACAATCGACTTGGTTGTAGAAAGTATGAAACAAGTGAAAAATGTTGATGTTATCTCTGCAGAAAAATTCCCTCCAAAAGAGCAAGGAATTCCTGGGCAAAAAATAACAAAAGCCAAAATATTCTCAGCTTTTACAGAAATAGAGTTATTAGCAAAAGACTTCCCAACATTAATAGGGATATGTTTTGAATTTATGCCTTCATCTATCGAAATAATAGAACCAGAAAATATGCAATTTACCTCTCACACACTTGCTGGATTTTTAAATGACTTATTAGCAAGGCTTCATCAGATGGATATGATATTAAAAAACAGAACAGCAGAAAACACAATTTTAAAGAAAAATGCATCAGCTTTACTTCAAAATATATTTAAACTATCACTAAAAGAAAAAGATAAAAAAATAGAAGAAATAAGCAAAGATGTTGGAATTCCTACAGAGCAACTCAAACCTTTTTTAGATGCCTTAATCAAGCAAGGAAAAGTAAAAAAAGTAAGAAACAAATACTCTTATATAAAATGAAAAAGGAGATTGAGGCTTTATTATTTTCAGCAGCAAGAAAACTCAGCTTAGAAGAACTCTCAAGATTAACAGGAATTAAAGATTTGAATGCAATAAAAGAAGCTCTAGAACAATTAAAAAAAGAATATCAAGAAAAAGACACTGCTTTAAAATTAATTGAGGAACCAGACGGCTATAAGCTGAATGTTAAAGAAGAACATCTCCCTTTGGTACAAAAAATAGTCACTCAAACAGAACTTAGTAAAACACTAATGGAAACACTAGCAGTAATTGCTTGGAAATATCCTTGCCTACAATCAGAAATCATAAAAATAAGAACAAACAAGGCTTATGATCATCTCAAAGAGCTTGAAGAAATGGGTTTTATATCAAGAGAACCATTTGGAAGAACAAAAAAGATAAAGCTAACAGAACATTTTTTTGAATACTTTGATCTGCCAACAGAAAAAGCAAAAGAGGCATTCAAAGCCCAAATGTCAGAGGAGATAAGAGAAAAAATAAATAGAATAGAGGCACAAATAGAAAAAAGAGAAACTCGAATAGAACAAGCCCACCAAGCTGTAAAAGAACAAGAAGAAAAACTAAAACAAAACAAAGAAAAACATGATACTCAAACTGAGATGCCCGAAATGCAAGAATCTCCAGCTTTACCAGAGCAGAAGTAGGACTTTAGAGAAGAAGAGTAAAAGATGCGTTTATTGCGGATATAATATGAAAGTTACCGAGTGCATAGTCAAAAAAATTGATTAATTACACTGGTTTACTTTTTATATCATATCTTTTCCATTTTATTCGAGGCACACCTTCTTTCAAACACTGTATTCTTTCCCCCACACTACATATCGAAACATACAACAAATATTTATTCCTTACATTCCTTTCAATTAAGTCATACCAAGGAAATTTCTTTTGTACCTTTGTTAATCCCCCATCATTATACAAGATTAATAATTCATCAAGCTCACCTGTTGGAGCATCTTTAACAGGTACTGTGACTATTGTTTTCACAATAGTCCCCCAATCAGGTCCCTTAGCTATTTTTTTATTTGCCACAACCTTTCTTGTACTTGAAACTTGTTCTTCCATTCTCTTTTTTCTTTTTAAATCTTTTATATAATCAGCCTTGTATAGCTTCAGGTAATTTTCTTCATCTTTTTTTACTCTGTCAGCTCTGACATAAAAAATAAAATTTTCTTTGGTTTTGGAACCTGGATTTTTAGGAATTTCAAGTTCTTTAAATGGTTCTTCATCTTTTAGTGGACCTTCAACCTTATAATTTATAGTTTGTTCAAGACCTCCCTGAAGAATCCCTGCAACAATTATATCAAAATCTTCCTTTAATTTTTCAACACCTATATAAAAGATATCGCCTTTTTTAGCAATACCAGTTATGGTTCTTCCCCTTAGCAAATGAAAAATTATTCCTTCAAGATACCTTTCCATATTAGCTACAGCCTCTTTGTAAGGAGGTCTTTTAGTTGTTTTATATTCAGATCTCACATAGAAAGTTACAGGGCAATTAGGCAAGGATATCTCTTTTTTGTCAATTCCAACTGGTGGATTATATCTGTCATAACCTGTGCTTTTTTTAAGAGTTTCTTCTAGTTTTGACATCGCCTCTTTTAATTCAGAAATATTATTTTCAGCTCTTTCAGAGTATTCTACTCCCTTTGCTCTATCTCCATCATAATCGGGACCAACCTTTTTAATGATTGTCATTTTTTGCCTTATTAATTTAAGTTTATTTTTATCCTTAATAAGCATTTCCATTACAATCTTCAAACCCCAAAATTTTGCCACTACAGGCCTTCTAAAACCAAAATTCAATAGAAAGCTTTATAAAGAATCACACCTTCCTTTTTACTGAGTTAAACAAATTCTAACTCATTTTCAAGCAATAAAATTAGTCAAAAAAATGCCTGAGCAGATTAAACAAAAAGTGATAGAAGACGAGATGAAGCAATCTTATCTAGACTATTCTATGTCTGTGATAGTTGGAAGAGCCTTACCAGATGCGAGGGATGGATTAAAACCAGTTCATAGAAGAGTTCTTTATACAATGCATGAGCTTGGTTTATTGCATAATAAACCATTCAAAAAATCAGCAAACATTGTTGGTAATTGTATGGCTAAATACCACCCCCATGGAGATCTGCCAATTTATGATGCTCTAGTTAGAATGGCTCAAGACTTCTCATTAAGATACCCTTTAGTTCAGGGCCAAGGAAATTTTGGAAGCATAGATGGTGATAAACCAGCTGCAATGAGATACACAGAAGCAAGGTTAAGCAAACTTTCAGAAGAGCTATTACAAGATATAGAAAAGGATACTGTAAAATTTGTTCCTAATTTTGACAATTCAACAAAAGAACCATCTGTGCTGCCATCAAAAGTTCCCAATCTACTTATTAATGGCTCATCAGGAATAGCTGTTGGAATGGCAACCAACATTCCTCCTCACAATATCTCTGAAATCTGTTCAGCAATCATTGCAACTATTGATAATCCAAATATAACAATAGATGAATTAATGCAGCTAGTTCCAGGACCAGATTTCCCAACAGCAGGCATTATAATGGGAGATTATGGAATCAAAGAAGCATACTCAACAGGCAGAGGAAAAATAATTCTAAGAGCAAAAGCAGAGATCCAAGCAAATAAGATTATAGTAACAGAGATTCCCTATCAAGTTAATAAATCAGAACTAGTAGAAGAAATTGCTTCATTAGTAAGAGATAAAAAAATAACAGACATAACTGATTTAAGAGATGAGTCAGATAAAAAAGGAATAAGAATTGTAATTGAACTAAAAAAATCCTCAAATCCAGAACTAGTTCTTAAACAGCTCTACTCTCAAAGCAGACTTCAAACAACTTTTGGAATGATCATGCTTGCATTAGTTGATAACAAACCAATCATTCTTAATTTGAAAAATTTAATTCAAAATTTTATTGACTATAGAAAAGAAATAATCACAAAAAGAACAGAGTTTGATTTGAAAAAAGCAACAGACAGGAAACACATACTAGAAGGTCTTATCATTGCTCTTAAGAATATAGACTCTATAATTAAAATAATCAGATCATCGAAATCAATAGAGCAAGCCTCAAATACCTTAATTCAAAACTTCAGACTAACAAAAATACAGGCATCAGCAATATTAGATATGAGGCTGCAGAAATTAACTTCCTTAGAACAAGATAAAATCTCAAAAGAATGTATAGATTTATCAAAAAAAATAGAAGAACTAAAATCAATTCTTGCATCTCCTCAGAAAATCCTTAACATAATCAAAACAGAACTAGCATACTTAAAAGAGAACTATGGTGATCCTAGAAGAACGGAGATTACTCACGAGAAAATAGAAATAGAAGAAGAGGAATTAATCAAATCAGAAGATGTTGTTATAACAATAACACATGCAGGTTACATCAAAAGAATCCCGATCTCTAGTTATAGGCAACAGAAAAGAGGGGGAAAAGGAATAATAGCAACAACAATGAAAGAGCAAGACTTTGTTGAGGATCTTTTTGTAGCAAACACCCTTAACAACATCTTATTCTTTACAGACAAGGGCAATGTTTACTCTTTGAAAGTTCATCAGATTCCTTCTACAAAAAGACAGGCAAGAGGTATTCCGATCATCAACTTATTGGATATTAAAGATCAGAAAATAACAGCTTCTATTCCAATAAAGGAATTTAAAGAAAATCTTTTTTTGGTTATGGCAACAAAAAAAGGTATAGTCAAAAAAACTCCATTGTCAGCATTTGAAAACATTAGAAGAACAGGCATAAAGGCAATTACATTGAATAATGATAACTTAATAAATGCTGTTTTGACAGATGGCAACCAGCAATTAGTGCTTGCAACAAAAAAAGGTATAGTCATTAAATTTAATGAAAGGGATGTCAGGCCAATGGGAAGAACAGCAGCAGGTGTAAGAGGCATTAAACTTAAAGCTGATGATTCTGTTATTGGTTTAGTTATTGCTAAGGATGAAGAAACTCTACTAACAATCACAGAAAATGGTTTTGGAAAAAGAACAAAAATAAGCGATTATAGACTAATATCAAGAGGAGGTTCTGGAGTACTCAATCTGAAAATAACATCTAAGAATGGTTTAGTAACAGGAATAAAAACAGTTACAGATAAAGATGAATTAATGTTGATTTCTCAAAAAGGCATTGCAATCAGGATTTCTGCAGGTGAAATTTCTGTAATGGGAAGAGTAACACAAGGAGTAAGAATAATGAAACTAGTTCCAGGAGATAAATTAATAGCTCTAGCTAAAATAGCCCAATAACAAAAGATTTATAAATCAATAATTCTACTAATACATTATATGGCTCCTGAAATGAGAAATCCAAATTTATTTGAAAAAATATTGCTTGTTATTGGGATTCTTGTTCTGATCATTGGGTTTGCATTTATTCAAAAAATAGCTATTGCAATTGGTTTTGGATGGGAATTATTATCTCTAATTTTCCTATGGCTGATTTTGGTAGTTCTGATCATAATGCTTTCTGCTATTGAAAACATGAAAGAAGAGCTAAAGCTGGCTAATAATATAGAAGTAGCAGAATTGAGATTGATGAGAGAAGAGTTTAAGAGAAAAAAATAGGCTGTTTTTAGATAAAATTGAATTTGACCACATAATCAAATAAGAGCCCGGAAAAATAGAAATATTTATTGTTGATTATCACTTTCTTCAATTAATTTTTATTTTAATTAGGAGAAAGATAATAAACATAGAAGTAACAAACCGTGTCGTTACAACAGATCTAAAACATAAACTTCTTTAGAGAAAATAGCCTCTACACTGCATCATACAAAATATAACTCTGTACAATTTTCAGGCAACTATATAAAGTAAATTTCTGTTGTTTTCAAATGGAAAAACAGTTTGTACCGGGACAAAAGTAAAGAAGAAAAGGATATTTGTGTTGAAAAATTAGTCAAAGTTATTTAAATAAAATACAGAAAAAGGGTTAAAGAAAAAGAAAAATAGATTTCCTATAAAAATCGCTACCTTTATAAATCCCCAATTTCTCCTACTTTATGTGGGGCACATACTTAACTTTCGCAGCTTTAGTTGTGAGGAAAGTCCGCCCACCATTGCGAAAGTTGCGTGATCATGCCGCAACTTGAGCTTAAAGGCCACTTGTGAAAGCAAGTTGCAGAAATGCAAGGCAACGGCACAGACATGACACGGCCTTCAAAGTTGAGATGATATGGCGAATCAGCTGAGCAATTGGCTGAGAGCTAACCTATTGATGTCTTTGAAGGATGCGGTTAAACAGCCAGTCCTGGCCGGTGCAAGTTAAGTGAGCAAAGCTCACGATTACGCTTAGTAGAATGTTAAGGCAGTCTATTGTTGCCAAGCCATAAATCTGCAAGGCAGATTTATGGCTAAACAAGACTGACAAAAGGCGGCTTATTTTGCCCCACACATTTTCACTTTGAGGATTAAAAATGGCTAATGAAAAAATAAGAATGCCTTCTGGAATGGGAGGATTAGTAAGATATTTTGATGAATACAAAAGCAAAATAGAGTTCAAGCCAGGACTAATAGTCCTATTTGTAATTATTGTAATAATTATTGAGATAATTCTTCATACAAGTATTATTCTAGGTTAAAATGTTTGGCATCAATCCCAGGAAAGCCACTCAATTAATGAAGCAGATGGGTATAAAACAAGAAGAGATAGCTGCTTCTGAAGTGATCATAAAAACAGAAGACAAAGAATTGATAATTAAGAACCCTTTTGTAGCAAAAATAGAAATAGCAGGTCAAATATCTTTTCAGGTTTCTGGTAAAGTAGAAGAAAAAGAACTTAAAGCAGAGATTAGTGAAGATGACATAAAAACAGTAATAGAGCAAACTAATTGTACAGAAGAAGAAGCAAGAAAAGCGTTAGAAGAATCTGAAGGCGATTTAGCTAAGGCTATTCTGACTATAAAGAATTAATAAGCTAAAAATAACGAAAACTATTAAAACTTCCCTACCTTACTTTTTCTTATGGAAGAGTTTCAGATCTTAAGAGAAAAAGCCAAAAACAGACTACAAATAGCAGACCACATGTTAACTATGACATATCCGTTGGTTAAAGATACAAAATTGCTTTTGGTTATTATGGAAAATATCTTCTTGGCTTTAACATATGCCATGAGTTCCATACTTTACTATGAACGATTATTCAAAAGAATCCCAGCATTTACTGATAACTTCGAATCAAAATTTAATCTCTTCAAAGAAAGATGCGTCAATAAATATAGCATAGACAAACAATATTTAACACTTTTACAGAACGTCAAAAATATTATGGTCGAGCATAAGAAAAGTCCAATGGAATTTGAAAGAAAAGGCAAATTTGTTATTTGTTCAAATTCATATAGATTAAGAACAATATCAATCAGTCAAATTAAAGAGTATATTACAAAAACAAAGGAGTTTGTACAACTCTCTGCAAATATAGTTAGTAAAAATGAAGAGATATTTAGATGAAGCAAAAGAAGAACTAAAAAGAGCAGACCACTTATTATATGTCAGTCTAAAATATACAAGAACAGTTGATGTTATAAGAAGTGTTATCCAAAGATTAATTACAACATACGATGCAGTGATAAATGCCTTATTAGAATATGCTTTGAAAAAAAAGAAAATAAAAACACTCCCAACAGCACCTGCTATGAAAGCAGATGTCTTGAAAAATGTGTTCAAAAATGATGAAAAAATTGTTGATAACCTAAACTTTTATCTTTTACTAAGAAAGATAATAAAAGCAAAAACAACAAAAAGAGAAGAATATAGAAGACATGTTACAATGACAGCTCACATAACTCCTACCCAGGTAGTTGAGGTTAATACAGATATTTTAAAAGAACACTATTTTAAAACAAAAGATTTTTTAGAATATGTTAAGGAAGAAGTAATAAAGTAGAAAGGCATTTAAATAAGAGCACTTTATTTAAATTCAAATGAATAAGGAAAGATTAATCAAAAAATTAAAATCAAAAGGATGGAGTAATGAAGATATAAACAAGGCTTTTAAAATAATGGAGAGATCTGATAGAACAGAAACAAAACCATTTATGAACAGGGTTGTTTATTGGACAGCACTCATTGTAACTGTAATAGGCAATCTTTTTGTGTCAGTTATTCTTATTCTTTTCCTTATTGCTCTGAACAAATTAGCACTTTATGCAATTATTGCAACTATTGCTCTAACATTTGGTTTATTATTTAATTTAATAATTAATGATATAGAAAACATAGACCCTAAACATCATGTAATAGCAAGCATTTTTATTCCAGCAATAGCATTAATAAATATATATGTTATAACAATTCTGACAAATGATGTACAGCTTACCTTACAAATACAAAACCCACATTCACCAATCTTAGTCAGTATTGTTTATGTTGTTGCATTCATGTTGCCTTATATTGTTAATAATTACACAAAATAAAGACAAAACTTTATAAATTATGTACTCTTTTTTTCTTTTTAATTTATATGGCGGTAGTCGTATAATGGTTATTATGCAGGCCTGTGGAGCCTGAGAAGCGAGTTCGATTCTCGCCTACCGCCTTGAACATTAATTTTCGTAAGCTTTATAAAGGACCATTTTTTAAGCCATAATAGCCCGAGTGAATAGCGTTTTAGGGCTCTTGTAAAAGAGTTCTCGGGTCTTTAAGGTGGTTAATTTGGAAGAAAAAAGCAAGAATTTCCGACATGTCAGAAATGAAATTTCTGAGCATGATCAGAAATCGCGAAGCGATTTCCGACATTTTGTAAGAATCTTGAACACAGACTTAGAAGGAGCTAAAACACTACAAAACTCTTTAAGAAAAATAAAAGGAGTTAGTTTTATGTTTGCTAATGCAGTTTGTTATTTGGCAGGCATAGACAAAAATAAACTTACTGGAGAACTAAATGATGACGAAGTAAAGAAGTTGGAAGAGGTAATTAAAAATCCATCTAAATTTGGTATGCCTATATGGATGTTAAACAGAAGAAAGGATTATGAAACAGGAGAAAACAAACACCTGTTAGTATCAGACCTTGACTTTACAAAAGAGAATGATATCAAAAGACTGAAAAAAATAAAAGCATATAGAGGAGTTAGACATATGTTTGGGTTGCCGGTAAGAGGACAAAGAACAAGATCAAACTTTAGACCAAATAAAGGAAAAGCACGTCTTGGAGTTAAAAAACCAAAGAGAAGAGGTAAAGTATAAGAATGGGAGATCCTAAAAGAAGAAGGAAAACATACACGACACCACCTATTTTATGGAATAAAGAACGGATGGAAGAGGAAAGAAAGCTTTTGCAAGAGTATGGACTCAAAAATAAAAAAGAGCTTTGGAAGATGAACTCTTTACTAAGCTCATTTGCACAACAAGCAAAAAAATTAATTGCAGCAACAACTCCTCAATCAGAGCTAGAAAAAAAGCAGTTATTGACTAGACTCTCCTCACTCGGACTTATACCATCTGCAACCAATATAGATGATGCTTTAGCTCTTGATATAAGAAAAATCTTAGAAAGAAGATTGCAAACTCTAGTTTTCAAAAAAGGTCTAGCAAGAACACCCAAACAAGCAAGACAGTTCATAACACATGGTCATATTGCTATTGGCAATAAAAAAATCACTGTACCATCTTATTTAGTGCCTAAATCTGAAGAAGATCAAATATCCTTTATCTATGCATCACCTCTTACAAGCTTAGAGCATCCAGAAAGGATCCAAAAGAAACAAAAAGTCAAAGAAGAGAAATCTGTCAAAGAAGAAAAGAAAGAACCGAAAGAGAAAAAGGAAGCAAAATCACAAAAATCAAAAACCTCAACTAAAGAGGAAAAAACTGAAAAAAAAGAAGAGCAAGAAAAAAAGAAATCTAAAGAAAAATGAAAAAACAAAAACAATTTGCAACTAGATGGGGAATAGCACACATATATTCTAGTTACAACAATACAATTATTCATGTTACAGATATAACTGGTACTGAAACTATATCAAGAGTTTCTGGAGGACAGGTTGTTAAAGCTGATAGATTAGAAAGCTCACCAACAGCTGCTATAATGGCAGCAAAAAAGGTAGCTGAAGAGATAATGGAAAAAGGCATAACAGGAATACACGTGAAAATAAGAGCACCAGGAGGTCACAATGGACCTAGCTCTCCTGGACCAGGAGCACAGGCTGCTATAAGGGCACTGTCCAGAACAGGCTTAAAAATAGGAATTATAGAAGATGTAACCCCTGTTCCTCACGATGGTTGTAGGAAAAAAGGAGGGAAAAGAGGAAGGAGGGTATGATGGAAATCAAAATTTTAGAATCAGATCCTAAGAATAACAAAATCTCATTTTTATTATCAAAAACCACAACCTCTTTTGCAAATGCAATAAGAAGAACAGTAATGGAAGAAGTGCCTGTGATGGCAATAGAGGATGTTGAATTCAAACAAAACAGCTCTATTTTGTATGATGAGATTATTGCTCATAGACTTGGTTTAATACCATTAAAAACAGACCTTAAATCATACAATTTGCCATCCAAATGTAAATGTAAAGGGGCAGGTTGTGCCAGATGTCAACTAAAACTCACTCTTAAATCAAAAGGAGAGATGGTTTATGCATCTGATCTTGTAAGTAAAGATCCAAAAATTAAACCTGTTTATCCTAATACTCCTATAGTTAAATTACTAAAAGGACAAAAGCTAGAGCTGGAAGCCATAGCTTGTTTAGGCCAGGGAAAAGAACACGCTAAATGGAGCCCTGGTTTAATTTTTTATAAATACAAACCAACTATTGAAATTGGAAAAAACGTTAAGGATGCTGAAGCTGTTGTTAAATCATGTCCTGTTCATGTTTTCGAGATTAAAGGAAATAAATTATCAGTTAATGATGAGAATCTATTAAAGTGTCACTTATGCAGAAATTGTGTTGATACAGATCCTGCAATAAAACTGATAGAATCAGAGAATGATCTTATCTTTTACCTGGAAAGTTGGGGACAACTTTCATGCAAAGAAATACTTACAACAGCAGCTGATATATTACAAGAAAAATTAAATGAGTTCAATACAAAACTCAAAGAGCTCAAATAAGACATCCTCGTCAAATTGAATGCGAGGGTGTCAGAGTCTGGTCAAATGACTACGGTTGAGGGCCGTAGGCCTTAGTGGCTGCGCGGGTTCGAATCCCGTCCCTCGCATAATGATCATTGAGGTTTAAATGGTGAAAAGAACAGGTCCAACAAATCCAAATTTAAAGGAATTGATCCAAGAACTGAAGAAATTAGCTAGTCAGCAGAATATAAAACTATGGAAAAGAATTGCTTTAGATTTAGAGAAACCAACAAGACAAAGAAGAGTTGTAAATATTTCAAGGATTAATAGGTACACTAAAAAGGATGAAAATGTTGTTATTCCGGGGAAAGTTCTTGGTTCAGGAGTGTTGGATCATCCTGTAACAGTAGCTGCTTGGAAATTTAGTGAGCAAGCAAAGGAAAAAATAAACAAAATAGGTAAAGCAATTTATATACAGGATTTAATGAAACAGGGTATAAAAGATAAAGGAGTTAGAATAATAGGATGATAATTGATGCAACTGATTTAATTTTAGGAAGAATGGCAGCTTTTGTAGCCAAAAAAGCATTACTAGGAGAAAAAATAGACATAATAAACTGCGAAAATGCAGTAATTACAGGCAGCAAAGAATTTATCCTATCAAAATATAAACAGACAAGATCTAGAGGTGTGCCACTAAAAGGTCCTTATTATCCAAGAATGCCTGACAGGTTTGTTAGAAGAGCAATAAGAGGCATGCTAGAATATAAAAAACCTAGAGGAAGAAAAGCTTTTGAAAGAATAATGTGCTATATCAGTATACCTGAAAATTTTAAAGATAAAAAAGCAGAAACAATTGAAAAAGCAAATATTTCAAAAATTCCAAGTTTAAAATATATGAGGGTAGGAGAACTTTGCAAATTATTGGGTGCTAAGATATGAAAATAATTCATACTTCAGGAAAAAGAAAAACAGCAATAGCTAGAGCTACATTATACCCTGATGGAGAAGGAATAATCAAAATAAATAACAAGTTATTAGAACATTTTGAGCCAGAATTTATTAGACTAAAACTTTCAGAACCATTAATACTGGCAGGAGAAACAGCAAAAAAGGTTAATATAAAGGTAAATGTATTTGGAGGAGGGATTAATTCACAAGTAGAAGCCTCAAGATTAGCTATAGCCAAAGCATTAGCTAAATTTGATAAAAAACTAGAAAAGACATTTTTAGAGTATGATAGGCAACTACTAGTTGCAGATGTGAGAAGAAAAGAAACCCACAAACCTAACAGACATGGTAAAGCAAGAGCAAAAGTAACAAAATCATATAGATAAAAAATGGAACGAGAAAACAAAAGTTTAGAAAAAACTACCCAACTATTTGAGTATATACCAAATAATTCATTACTTAGACAGGAAATTAACAAAATGATAGAATCTTTTGCAAAGTATTGTTATAATCATATGTTTGACAAATTGAAAATAAATCAGGATATAAAAAAATTTGCAAATTATTGTTTAAACAAAAGGTGAAAATATGATAATTCCAATAAGATGCTTTAGTTGTGGAAAACCAGTTGCTCATTTATGGGAAGAGTACTGTAAAAGAGTTAAAGAAGGCGAAGAAAGAAAAAAAGTTCTTGATGATTTAGGCTTAGAAAGATATTGTTGTAGAGCATTATTTCTAGGTCATGTCGATTTAATAGATATAGCAGCAAGATTCAGAAAATTTTGAAAAAATAATTTAATATTTATGAGACTTAACTGTAGCCAAACTAACTTAGGAATAAAGATAAATACTAAGAATAAAAATTTTCATCTTATTTATCCGGATAAAATTTGGAAAAATTTCCCTTCTAAAGATTTTCTATTTGATAACTTAGTTTACTTATTGACAATTTCTATGCCTTTAGTTTCAAATATTAAAAAAGTAGAGTACAATACAGCTGTACATTATTTTAAATCAGAATTTTATAAAGGAATCTTAGCAGAGATACCTTCATCAGCAGATGACTATAATGTCTCTGCAAGGAAAATAATTAATAAATTTAAATCACTTAAAATAAAATTCAAAGACAATAAAGTAAAAAAACCTAAAAAAATAAATATTGACTTGAATGAAAGAACAACAATACCGTTTTCATGCGGCAAAGATTCTCTTTTGACTTTAGCAGTTGCACATGAACTTAATTTAGATCCTGTACTCATGTATATTAATGACACTGTTTCTCCTTCTGAAAACAAAATAAAAATCAGATATACTAAAAAAATTTCTAAGAAGTTTCATCTTACCTATTATATTGTTAGAAACGAGTTAGAAAAACTTAATGATTTCGAATTTTGGAATAAGCCAGAAACAACATTGGGTTATTCTCATATGATACCTTCTTTTGTATTTATTTCTTTACCAATCATATACAAACATAAAACTAAATATCTCTTTCTTGGCAATGAACAAAGTTTGAATGTTTCATTTAAAACAAAGGAAGGTTTTAGGGTTTTTCCATCTCCAGATCAAACACCAAAAGGAACAATCAAATTAAATAAACTAATCCACCACATAATGCCAAAAGTTCATTTAGGATCTTTAATAGAACCATTAACGAATCTGGCTACAATGAAAATATTACATACGAGATATAAAGAATTTGGAAAATATCAGATTTCTTGCGACTGTCTTGATGCAAGCTCCCAACCTAGATGGTGTCAGAATAATTCTATGTGTGCAGATATGTATCTGTATATGAAAGCAAATAATCTAGATCCAAGAACTGTTCAACTAACAAAAAATATGTTCAATAAAAGATTCCTAAAACACTATGCTTTATTTAGTAAGGCGGTGGATAGATATGATAAAGCTCCTCACGCAAGAGATCAACAGTTATTTGCATTTTATTTAGCATACAGAAATGGAGCAAAAGGTTATGCTATAGAGAAATTCAAGAAAAAGTTTCTTAAAGAAGCTCAGGAAAGGGAAGATCAACTCCATAAGAAATTCTTCAAAATTTACCCAGCTCTTACTTTAACACCAAAACTAAGAAAAGCAGTGTATTCAATCTATAAAGAAGAGCTGAATGCGTAAAATTTAAATATTCTTTATTTTAATCCTATTCTTATGAGCAATAAGGCTAGCAACAGAAAACTGAATGTTTGTCTAGCCAGAGCTCTGTTAGTTCTTGTAGTAGCCATTATTGTTTTATAAAAACTGGCCAGACCCTCCAAATTTTTCTTTGGTCATTATTCTGAGGGTCTGGCCTTGTTATAAACTAGTTTAAAGGAGGTTGAAAAAATGGGATTGGAAAACAAGGTCATTGTTGCCGAAGAGAAATTGAATAGGCAAAAATATTTGTTCTTGTCAGAAGATGTAGTTAAAAAAGCAATAGCAATTAAAGTTTTCCCCCACAAAAACTTAATTAGATTTTATTCAAAAACAGTTAAGAATAGCACATATCTCCCAACAAATGCAATTGCAATATATTTCAAAAACAAAAAAACAGAGTATGAAATAGTTTGCAAAGAGTATATTTTATAATAAATTTGATCATCAATATGCACGATAAAATAAACTGTAATAAATTAACTTCATATACCAAAAATAATTTAAATACAAAATTTAATTAATCTTTAGGATGACAGACTTTAACAAAATAGAAAGAAAATGGCAAGAGGAGTGGGAGAAGAATAAGATTTTTGAAGTAAAAAAAGATCTTAATAAGAAAAAATTCTATTGTTTAGAAATGTTTCCATATCCTTCTGGTTCTGGTTTGCATATGGGACACGCTTTAAACTACACAATTGGAGATATTTATGCAAGATTTAAAAGAATGCAAGGATTTAATGTTCTTTATCCTATGGGTTATGATTCCTTTGGTTTACCAGCAGAAAATGCAGCAATTAAAGCCAAAAAGCATCCTAAGATATTTACGAATGCCTCAATAAATAATTTCATAAAACAACAAAAAAGTCTTGGTTTAAGTTATGATTGGAGCAGGATAATATCTACATGCACTCCTGAATATTATAAATGGAATCAATATTTCTTTTTAAAGTTTTTAGAAAAGGGATTAGTATACAGAAAAAAAGCTGCAGTTAACTGGTGCCCTAAATGCAATACTGTTTTAGCAAATGAACAAGTTCATGATGGCAAATGCTGGAGACATAAAGATACTGATGTAGAGATAAAACATTTAGAACAGTGGTTTATTAAAACTACAAAATATGCTGAAGAGCTTCTTGAAGATATCCAAAAATTAGAATGGCCAGAAAGAATTAAAGTAATGCAACAAAATTGGATTGGAAAAAGTTATGGAACAGAAATTTATTTTGAAATTATCAAACCAGATGGCAAGAAAGAAAAATGGCCGATTTTTACAACTCGTCCTGATACAATTTATGGAGTCACTTTCATGGTTATCTCTGCACAACATCCTCGTTTGATGGAGCTTGTGACAGACGAACAAAAAGAAGAAGTTGAAAAATTCTTGAAAAAGTTAAAATCAACAAGTGCAAAAGACATAGAAACATTAGAAAAAGAAGGTGCATTTACAGGTTCTTATGCTATTAATCCATTAACAAATGAAAAAGTCCCAATCCATGTTGGAAACTTTGTAGTTGCAGAATATGGATCTGGAATGGTGATGGCAGTTCCTGCCCATGATCAAAGAGATTTCGAATTCGCAAAAAAATATAATATTCCAATTAAAGTTGTAATTGAACCTGATGCTTATTCTCTTAATCCTAAAAAAATGGTGAGAGCATATACTCAACAAGGTCACCTAATCAATTCAGGGGGATTTACTGGAATGAACAACCTGGATGCAATAGAAGAAATAACAAAATATCTGGAAAAGAAAAAACTTGGAAAGAAAACTATCCAATATAAGTTAAAAGATTGGTTAATTTCAAGGCAAAGATATTGGGGTACACCAATACCTGTTATCTACTGTGATAAGTGTGGTATTGTTCCTGTCCCAGAGAAAGATTTGCCAGTATTACTTCCAGAAAAAGTTAAGTTTGGTGAAGGAAATCCCTTAGCAACAAACAAGGATTTTATTGAAACTACTTGTCCTAAATGCAAAGGAAAAGCTAGAAGGGAAACTGATACTATGGATACTTTCTTTGATAGCAGTTGGTACTTCTTAAGATATTGCGATCCTAAAAATAATGAAATACCTTTTGATAAAAACAAAGTAAAATACTGGATGCCTGTTGACCAATATATAGGAGGAGCAGAACATGCATGCATGCATTTGATATATGCTAGATTTTTTACCAAGGCTTTAAGAGACTTAGGTTTTCTAGACTTTGATGAGCCATTTAAGAGACTTTTCAATCAAGGCATGCTACATGGAGAAGATGGTTTTGTTATGAGTAAATCAAGGGGCAATGTTGTTTTACCAGAAGAGGTATCTAAAAAATATGGAATAGATACCGCAAGATTATTTTTAGTTTCTGTAGCTTCTCCTGATAAAGATGTACAATGGAGTGAAAATGGAATAGAAGGAAGCTTGAAATTTATTAAAAAACTATTCAATTATTTTGAAAACATAAAACTAAGCAAATCAAGCGAAAGAGTTGAAAGCAAACTAAACAAAACAATCAAAGAAGTTACAGAAGATATTGACAATTTCAGATATAATCTTGCAGTAATTAAATTAAGGAAACTATTCGAAACTTTTGAAGAAGAAATAAGCAAAGAAACTCTTGAAACATTCCTTAAACTGATGCATCCATTTTGCCCTCACATTACAGAAGAGCTTTGGCATAAACTTGGTAATACAACTTTTATTAGTCTGGAAAAATGGCCTGTTGCTGATGAAAGCAAGATTAATGAAAAATTTGAAGAACAGGAAAAAATTATTGAAAATACAGTTTCAGATATAAACAATATTGTAAAGATAATGAGAAATAAAGGGAAAAAAGCAGAAAAAGTCTATCTTTATGTATTGCCTAATGAAATTGATATCTACAATAAACAAGAAATAGAAAAAAGAACTCAATTGGCTATTGAAATATTTTCAGTAGCTGATAAAAATAAGTATGACCCTGAAAACAAAGCAAAAAAAGCAAAGCCAAATAAACCAGCCATCTATATAGAATAATGGAAAAGGTAGATTTTATTTGGATAGATGGGCAATTGCTTGAATGGGATAATGCAACAACTCATATTCTAACCCACACCCTTCATTATGGAGCAGGTGTTTTTGAAGGCATAAGATGTTATAACACAACAAAAGGTCCAGCCATTTTCAGATTAAAGGAGCATGTTGATAGGTTATTTAATTCTGCCTCTTTATTGAAAATAAAAATTCCCTTTACAAAAGAACAAATAATCGATGCAGTAAAAGAAACAATAAAAGCAAATAATCTAAATGCTTGCTATATAAGACCTATTGTTTATTATGGCTATGGGGTTATGGGACTAAATCCAAAAGGAGCTCCTGTTAATGTTGCAATAGCGGTTTGGCCATGGGGCACTTATTTAGGTGAAGAAGGTTTAGAAAAAGGAATCAAAGTAAAAATCTCTTCTTACAAAAGAATTCCTGGAGCGTTAAACCAAGCCAAGATTTGTGGCAACTATTACAATTCAATCCTCGCTAAATTAGAAGCATTAGAAAATGGCTATGATGAAGCACTTATGTTTGATACAAACAACTTTGTAGCAGAAGGTTCTGGAGAAAATATTTTTATAATTAAAAATAATAAAATAATCACACCAAAATTAACTTCTGTTTTAAAAGGAATAACAAGAGATTCTATACTAAATATAGCAAAAGATCTTGGCTATGAAACACAAGAAAAAGATATAACAAAACAAGAGCTTTTGAATGCTGATGAAGCATTCTTTACAGGGACAGCAGCAGAAGTAACACCAATAAGACAAATTGATAATAAAATTATTGGCTTAGGTAAAAGAGGACCCATAACAGAAAAACTCCAAACAAAATTCTTTGACATTGTCAAAGGAAATGATGAAAAATATTTCAATTGGTTGGAGTTTTTATAAATGCTTAAACTTAAGTTAATATACAACAATCTTACAGGCACATATATTTTAAATCCTTATACTGATTCTAGGCAGGAATTTGATAATTTTGAACAAGTAAAAGATTATTTTTTGCAGCCAAGATTCAAAAAAAGAAAAATAAAATTAGAAACAAATTTTAAAAAAGAAGGAAAAGGAAAAGAACTCTCAATTCTTGAAGAAATCCTTAAAAAAGCAATTATAAAATAAAGTGGGCAAGCATGCCCAGAGATGGATATAATATTGCCCACCAGCTACCTTAACTCTTTCTTGATTCCGCTACCCCATAAGCATCAATTCAAATAGTTAGTGCTGCTCCATTCCTGGCCTGACACATTTCCTATAAGCATTGATCCTATGGGACAGAATCTCATAGTCCGAGTTAAGACCAGCGAGCAAAGCTTATACCTCTCTCCAGGCTTCGACCCCATGTAAAGCCCATTCATGGTTACAGGAGAGGGCTAACCTCCCGGTCTAGCTTGCCCATGTAAAAATAATATTTGAGCTTTTAAAAAGATTGCTATAATTGTTTTAAAAAATGACACATTGCATCTCTTGCTTTTTCTTTATACTCCTCAGGTACAGCTAAAATAAAAGGATTTTCAGGCAAACCTAGTTCTTTTGCATAGGCTTCAACAGTTTTTGGTCTCAACTTACTTATCTTTCTTATTTGACCGTTATGTTCTAAAACATTAAACTCATAGTTTTTCAATCGTGGTTCACTTAGTAAAACAGAATTAATTGGAAAATCTGCAATGACATACTCTTTTCTTAATCCTATTTTCTCACCAATATACTCTTCTATTTTTTCACTTCCAATATTGTCTAATTTCTTAAATTTTTCAAATGTTTCATCTTCTGCCAATTCATAATCATACATAACATAAGCTCTTTTAAATAGATCTCTCTTCCTCACTCTCTCAATTAAATGTTTTGCTATTGGATTTTTGATATACCTTAATCTTTCCATTAATTCATCATCAACGTATTCATAAAAATCAGGAACTTCATCCATACAGAGCACAACCCCTCTCCTTAACATATTATCTGCAATCCTTACAGTATGATGTAAATAAACTCTACCATACATACTATTTCTTAACTGGAATACACTATCTATTGCATCTTTTCCTTTGTTAAGAATACAAAGTTTATTGTCCTTTATTACTAAATTGTTTTTTATTCTGTCATAATCTATGACACCTAATTTCGGATTAGTAAAATAAGAATCCCTTATTAAATAATCTATTAGATCGCAATCCACTGAACCAAAAATTATTTCCTGTATAAAAGGAAACTTTTCATTTTTATATTTTCTATTAACAAGATTAGCAACATCCTCTGGATTAAGAGCATAGCTTCTTAATATTTCAGGTATTTCATTCTTCCCATACCTCTTTAATTCAGCTTCACCTTTAATTAGTTTTGCAGTCCATTCCATGTGATCACCAACTATCTTTTCAAGTGGTGCTTCAAGAGTGTGAGAAAATGCAGTATGTCCTACATCATGAAGCATCCCAGCAGCTTCTACTAAATATCTAAATGATTCAAATAATTTTAAATGCTCACTTATATCTCCTCCAATGTGGGAAACCCCTATTGAGTGAGATAATCTAGAATGCCTTGCATCAGTGTATACTAAATAAGCTAAACTCAATTGTTTTATATCTCTTGATCTCTGAACATATGGGCAATTAAGCAGGTCTTTCTGTAAAGAATCTAACTTAAAGCTCCTTCCATATGGTGCACTCGAAATGAACATAGAGTTTTCCATATAAATTTTAATTTTCCTGATATTATCTAAATATTTCTATTTCAAAGTAGTTACAAAAGATTTATCTAACTTAAATATTAAAATACATCTTATGCAACCAAAAATAATCTTCTTAGGTACAGGAGGAGCAAGAATCGTTGTTGCAAAACAATTTAGAGCAACAGGTGGCATAATTATTCAGTATGATAATGATCAGCTCCACATAGATCCTGGACCAGGCTCTTTAGTTAGAGCAAGACAATTTGATATTAACCTAGAAAAGAATACAGTGATTCTTGTTAGCCACAATCACTTAGATCATTGTAATGACATGAATGCTGTTATAGATGTAATGACAAAAGGAGGGATAATAAAAAGAGGAGTTTTAATTGGAAATAAAACAGTGTTAAAAGGATTAAAAGACGAATATCCTTACTTGACAAATCATCATGCTAAATGTCTTCAAAAAGTGATTGTTGCAGAAGCAGGCAAAAGAATAAAGCTAAACGAGATAAATATCATACCAACAAAAGCAAAGCATGACGATCCAAATACAGTAGGATTTAGAATAATTACCCCAAAGTTTACTCTTGGTTATACATCAGACACAGAATATTTTAGAGGTATGGACAAAGAATATAAAGGTTGTGACATTATGATTATTAATAATCTAAGAGCTTTTGGAAAAAAATACAAAGGTCATCTTTCATCAACAGAAACAGTTAAACTGCTACAGAAAGTAAAACCAAAACTAGCAATCATACAACATTTTGGCATGACAATGCTAAAAGCAAATCCTGTCTATGAAGCAAGAGAAATCCAAAAACAAACCAAAGTTCAAACAATAGCTGCAACAGATGGCATACACATTGATCCTATCTCTTATTCTGCAAAGTCTGGACAGAAGACATTAAGTGCATACTAAACCCTGATCCTGTACACTTGAACATCTGTTTTGATGTTTTTTAGTTTTCTTTTTCCTAAATTTTCATACCTTGCTGAAATTTTTCCTCTAACCTGCTTATATACTTCCTCAGAAATATAAATTTCTCCAGGTTCGCATAAAGATTCTATTCTACTTGCTATATTCACACCATCTCCGAAAATATCTCCAGCTTTATGGATAACATCTCCTAAATGAATTCCGATCCTTATCATAATCTCTTCTTTTTTTAATAATTTTTGAATTGCTAAGGCAGCTTTGACAGCATTCACAGCAGAATCAAAGTCCCCCATTATCGCATCACCTATTGTTTTTACGATCCTTCCATCATGCTCTTTTATTATTGCTTTCATTACTTTTTCATATCTCCATAATTTTTTTAATGTTCCTTCTTCATCCTCCCCAACTTCTTTACTAAATCCTTTCATATCCGTAAACATAATAGCAGAAAGTTTTCTTTTTTCTTTATCTTCTGCTAATTTTCCAACATTTTTTTTATTAAAAACTTTTACCCCGACATATATCAAACCTAGAATTACTATTAAAATCAGTAGGGGATTCTTTACCTTAGGTTTTTCATCAATTTTAATAATCTTACCATTATCAACGATATATTTCTCCTCTTCTTTTTCGATAATTAGAGGTTCTTTTTCCAAAGCTTCTTTTTCAAGAAGCTCTCGTTCTATTTTACAATCTATACATTCAGGACATTCGCCGGGCTCACATTTTCTATTATCATCACACCAACAACCAGGTCCATCGCAATCAATACAGCTTTTACATTCAAATGCTTCGCATTCTCCATTATCCTCGCACCAACAACGTTCAATTTGCGCTGTTATATGAGGTACTGAAATAAATAGAATAAGTATGCAGCAATATAAAAATAATTTATTTTTTTTCATTATATAACTTCATATGAATTTTTATTAATAAATTTTATGATTAAGTTATTGCTAAAACAATAAAATAACCAACTAAGCAGCCTATGGTTAAAAAAGGCATAGCAGGATAAAACTTTTTCTTTTCAGCCTTTAATAGCAAATATAATAAAGCAAGTGTTGCAGAAAAAGGAATTATCATTGTTTTCAAAAATGCTTGCCACGCAGGATTATTTAGCATTAAGCCTTTCATAACTACTCCTGCAAAAATCAAAGGAAAACCAATATCCCCTCCTCCTAAAACAGCTGTTCTTACCTTAACCAATTTAACCTTTCCTTTTCTCTTTAATTTCGGAAGTTTGTAGGGTATTAACAAACCAGCAAACATCCTCAATTTAGACTGAAATTTTGCTAATTTAATCATATGTTTTGTTTTGTAAACAGCAACAAAGTCATAAATAGAAATAAATACTAACAATAAAACAGCTGAAAAAACATTCATTATCGGCACAAATATTGCTGCCAATCCTCCATAAATCAAGATTTCTGTCAGATTTTGAATTATTAAAGCAGGCCTAAATACTTTATAAAAAGCCATTAAAAAACCCAAGATCATTGCAGGGATGTGATTCATAAAAGCAGCAAATGCAATACCTAAACACAACCATATGGCTAAGAAATACCACAATTTCCAAAAAAACATTCCTCCTAACTTCATTAAAACTAAAACCAAAATAGTTACAATCAAAATTGCTACAAGAATATAAACAAAAGATGTTTCCTCCTCAACTTTTGGTCTGCTTAAGTTCATAGGAAGCTCTTTAAAAGTTGCTTTTTCTGTAATCCCAATTTTTATCTTCTCATGCTCAATGTAATTATTTATAACAGCTAAACCAATAATCTGAGAAACAAAAAATAATCCAATTAATGCCAGAGTTATCTTTGAAGTGTGCTTCATACTAAAAAAGAAACCTGAGCAGGTATAAAAAGGTTTTTAAATAAAGAGTCATAAATAAAATATGATGGCTAAGAAATTTACTGTCACACCTTGGAGAGTTTCTGGAAGTATAGATTATAATAGATTGATTAAAGAGTTTGGAACAGAAAGAATCACTAACGAATTAATGTGGCGTATTAAAAAACACACAAAAGAATTACATCCATATTTAACCAGAAAAATATTCTTTTCACACAGGGATTTAAACTGGATTTTAGATGAGTATGAGAAAGGAAACAAATTTTTTCTTTATACAGGAAGAGGTCCATCAGAAAAGGTTCACCTAGGCCACATAACTGTATGGAAATTTACCAAATGGTTGCAGGACAAGTTTGATGTTGAACTATGGTTTCAAATGACTGATGATGAAAAATTTTTATTCAAACCAAATCTTACAATTGAGGAAACAAATAAACTTGCTTATGACAATGCTTTGGATGTTATTGCTTTAGGCTTTGATCCAAAGAAAACATTCATCTTTTCCAATATAGACTATGCTAAGACATTATATCGAGAGGCATTAAAAGTAGCCAAAAAACTAACTTTTTCAACTGTAAAAGCCACTTTTGGTTTTAAAGAGGATAATAATGTTGGACAAATTTTTTTTACTTCAATGCAGGCTGTTCCTTGTTTTTTACCTTCTGTTAAAGCCAATAAAAACATACCATGTTTAATACCCTTGGCAATAGATCAAGATGCTCATTTCAGAATAGCCAGAGACATAATGCCAAAGCTAGGCTACTATAAACCAGCAATAATTCATCAAAGATTCTTACCTGCTTTAGAGGGTTCTGGTAAAATGTCAGCTTCAGAAGGTACAACTATCTTTACAACAGATTCTCCTGAAGAGGTTGAAAAAAAGATCAGAAAATATGCATTCTCAGGAGGCAGAGAAACCATAAAAGAACATAGAGAAAAAGGAGGGAACCCAGATATAGATGTCTCTTACCAATGGTTGACTTTTTTTGAAGAAGATGATAAAAAATTAGAAAAAATTTATAATGACTATAGGTCAGGGTCATTATTAACTGGAGAGCTCAAACAAATACTCATAGACAAATTAAATAAATTCCTTAAAGAGCATCAGAGAAAAAGAGAAAAAGCAAAAAAAATTTTAAATAAATTTATTGTTAAAAATTAAATTTAAAAAAAGAGGTTAAAATGCCATTCAAACCAGAACCATTGCCATCCTCATTCATGTTCATCAGCATAGTTGGTTTTCTTGTATTTGCTGTTTTCACAGCTTATGAAAAAATAAATGTCACTTGGGGCTTTACTCTATGCTTGTTCTTTGCATGTGTATTCATAGCTTCAATGATTTCTTTAAAGGTTTCAATGGAAGAAGAAAGAGCTTCAAAATAATTCCTTCTTTTCCTTCAAAGCCCTCGGAGCAGATCCACCATGCCAAGTAAACCTAGGCCTTACTTGCATAGGATAAACTCTCTCATTGACATCATCAAAAATAATAGCAGCTCCTTTCACAGCAGGTAGAACATTTAATTCTTTATCCAGACCTTGTCTCATATAACTTTGCATTAACAAACCCAAAGCATCAACATCTAATTTAGCAGTTAATCTATGGCTTATAACAATATCCGCCTGAGTCATAACATCTGTGTGTATCTTACCAGGTTGCTGTGAAGCGAGAATCAGACTAATTCCAGGTTGTCTACCTTCTCTTAATATAGTTATCAAAGGCCTTGTTGCAATTGTTTCTCCCTCTCTTGGCAACAACTCATGAGCTTCATCTATTACTAACCAAACCAAAGGCATTTCTTTCTTTTCCTTTTTCTCCCCAAATATCTCAGCACCTTTTATCTCTCTAAACTCCTCTGTTTTTCTTGCTATCATTCTTTCTATAAACAACTTCTCAGCAATTAAAGCAATAACTAATGCTCTCACACCCCAGCTACCAGGAATAGTAGCGTAACAACTTACATCCAACACACTAACTTGACCAGGTTTGACTATTTCTGCCAATTTAGTTCCTTTAACAGAAAAAAGCCCCCAATTCTCAGCCTCTATAAATCTTGATTCAACAACATTCTTTGTATGTTCATCTGCTTTTTCATCAGCATGAGCTGTTTTGATTATATCTGCTATTGAATACTCTTTCTTAGCTTTTCTCAAGCTATTTACAACTCTTGCAATCAATACACCTGCTGCACTATCTCTATCTATTCCAAAAGCCATGCACCAATCATTAGAATCTAGCTCACTAGGTTTAATAGAAAAAGCATAATCAGTTGGAATCCCTTTTTCTTTATATTCTTTATAATATCCGACAGGAGTGAATATCTTAATATCCAAACCTTTTGGTTTTAATCCCCAGTCATCTAATAACTCTTTATCTGTTTTATTTTCATACTTCATTGTCCAGAAAACACCCATTGTATCAAGCATAACAATAGAAAGATTTTCTCTAACATCTTCAGGTAAATCGCTAATACCTTCTGCTATAACACCTAATGTATAACTCTTTCCTCCACCTCTTTTACCACACACAAACACAACATGAGACCTGTTAACATCTAAATAAATAGGATTAGCTAAGCTACTTATTTGCCCCATCTTAACATACTGCTTTCCAATAAAAACACTTGCTTTAGTTCCTAGCTTTTCTTTATCATCTTTTGTTCTTCCTATAACTATTTCATAAACCATTATCCATTAAAAAATACCTTTTAATTATAAACTTTTTCTCTCTCTTTAAAGTAGCTAAACGAAAACTTTTTAAAATACCCTCTATTCTTGAAAAGAGGGGGTCAATAAATTGGCTAAAAAAAGAATTAAAAGAAAATATAAAAGAAAATCTAGAAATTTATTGCCAATAGCAGCAGTTATATGTATAATCATAATAATTATACTGTTAATAAATCTCTTAAGTACACCGTCAGTAGCAGCAATTGTGAATGGTGAAAAAATAACAGAAAAAGAAGTTGATGATTATTATGATAGAATACCTGAACAATTCCAGCAATTCATAACAAAATATGATATTCTAGAACAGTTAATAAATGAAAAAGTATTGCTTCAAGAAGCATCAAAACAGAACATCACTGTTACAGATGATGAAATTAATACAATAATTAATAATGTAATTCAACAGAGTGGATTAACCAAAAAAGAATTTGAACAAAGATTAAAAGAACAAGATTTGACAATGGAAAAAATGTTCGAGTATTATAAAACTCAATTAACAATAACTAAACTATTAAACAAAACAATTCTTTCAAATATGAACTCTTCAGATCAATATGCCTTAACACAGGCAGTGCAACTCTACTTAGAACAATTAAAAGCCAATTCAGAAATAAAAATCTTTATGACAAATCCTTCAACAGAGCTAACAACAAATGCTATTGCTCAAATGAGTGCTGTAGAAAATTGTATATCAAATTATAATATAACAAAAGATACAATTATATTTATACACTCAAACTACTGTCCGCATTGTCAAAAAATGATTCCTATTGTTCAAGAATTAGAACAAGAGGGTTATAGCTTTTATTGGGCAGAAACCTCTGATCAAGAAGCAAATGAAATGATGAATAACTGTTTATCCAGCCTAATGACGGGTTATGTGCCTCAGTTTATCTGCCCTGCTACAAAAGAAGAACACACAGGTGAGATGTCTAAGGAAGATTTAAGAGAGTTTGCTGAGAGCTGTTAAAATGAAAATCAAAAAATCATCATTATTTTTGACAACCACGTTGATACTGTTAGTACTATTGATGATTTCTATTCTAACCCAAGGTTTTGGACTAACAACTTGTGCTACAGCCAGTAGCGATAATACTTTGCTTTATTTATATCCTCAAGGTTGCAAAACCTGTGATATCTCAAATTTTGATGACATATTAAATAAAATTTCCTCTGAATCGGCAAGTTATGAAGCAAATTTTGTTAGATCACCTTTGGTATTATTTCCAAAAGAAAATCAGATTTTCTTAGTAGATGCTTCTGATAAATCAAGCCTAGCAAAAGATCTTTGCTCACTAACAGCTGACGAAGATTTATGCTCACTATCAAAACAACTGCTTTGTGAGGGTGTGGCCAAAACAGACAAACCCAATGTAAAACTATTTTATATGTCATACTGTCCATTTGGTCAACAAGCATTTAAGTCTCTTGCACAAGTTGCTGCTTTGTTTGGAGATAAAGTTGATATTGAACCTCATTTTGTTATTTATGAAAACTATCAAGGAGGTTCTTCAGACTATTGTTTGGATAATGGTAAAATCTGCTCAATGCACGGAATAAAAGAATTGAATGAAGACATAAGAGAAGCCTGCGTATATAAATATGATCAAGATAAATTCTGGAACTATGCTGTATGTGTTATGAATAGTTGTTCATTGCAAGAAGTTGATTCCTGCTGGGAAACATGCGCAGACAAATATTCAATAGATAAAAATAAGATAAAGAGTTGTTTTGAAGAAGAGGGAATTACTTTAATGAGAGCAGAAAAACAGCTTGATCAAAAATATGGAGCAACAGGCTCTCCAACAATAATATTGAATGAGGAAAGCTATACTGGAGGAAGGTCTCCTGAAGATTTCAAACAAGCAATATGTTGTGGTTTTAACACTCCTCCAGAAGAATGTGCAGAAGAACTTTCCCAAACAGCATCAGCTAGTGGTTCTTGTTCTTAAAAAATAAAAAATTAAAAATCACTGCTGGTTAAAATACTTAGTCTTGCTTCTCCATTTCTTACCTTGCTGTCCATAGCAATCAAATGTTTAACATTGCTGTTCTCAGCAGCCTGGGCAATATCCCTATCAATAACACCATCAAATATAACAGCATAGATTCCTGAATTCAAGCTTTTCATAGTTGCCATTAACTCTGTTATTGGAACCTTACCCAAAATACTCAGTTTTTCATCAAGAATATACGCCCCTCTTGTTCCTATTAAATCCTCCAATAGTTGCTTGAACAACTTCTTTTCCTGTACAGAAGGTTGTGCTACCTTAAACTCAGTTTGCGGTCTATATACTCTTGATACTGGTCTGTAGTGTTTTACTTCTTTGTGATTTGTTTCTTTTCCAAGTTCTAACTTTGCTTGTTCCACAGATATTCTGCTTCTTAAGGCTTTATGTATCTCTTTTTTTGTTATTTCCTCCACTTCTTTACCATCAGGTGCTCTGCATACATAGTCAATCTCAGCAACCTTGGTTAACTCTCTTATTATCAGATCTCCTCCTCTGTCACCATCAACAAAAACAGTTACTATCTTCTTTTTGCACAAGTCAATAATTGTCTCTGGTACAGATGTTCCATTTAATGCTATTACATTCTTAATTCCATGTTTCAATAGATTAAGCACATCTGCTCTACCTTCTACAACAATTATTTCATCACTCTCATCAATAGCAGGACCAGCAGCTAATCTGTCTTTGCCATACTCCTGAATTTCCATAACTCTTACAGAATATGCTACCTCATCACTCAACTCTTGAGAATCAGGGACAACTGTTTCCATCATTTTCTTCAATAACTCTTTTGCTCTTTCAATAACAAAGTTTCTCTTACTAACCCTTATATCCTCTATATTCTGCACCCTGATTCTACTATTACAAGGACCTATTCTCTGAATAATTTCTAGTGCAGCTCCAATAATACTTGTTTCTGCCTTATCCAAACTAGATGGAACAATTATCTCCCCTCTTGTTTTTCCACCTCTTGTTTCTAAATTTACCTCTATTCTGCCAATTCTGCCTGATCTTTGTAACTCTCTTAACTCTAAATCAGCACCTAACAAACCTTCTGTTTGACCAAATATTGCACCAATAACATCAGGCTTGTCAACAACTCCATCTGCTTCAATATTTGCATGAATAATATATTTAACTGATACCAAACCGATCTTTCCCATTTTAACCTCCTAGAAAGAGAGCTCACAATCATTACTTCACTATTTACATTAAAATTGACAAACTATTGATAAATTTAGGTGAAGTGATGACCATGATCTCCCCCAATATTAAATAGAACAAGTTATACTTTCTCTGTTTTTTATTAAAATACCAAATAAAACTTTGCTGTGATCAGGTGATTATAACTTGTTCTATTTTTTGATTTGATGATTATGATATGACTCGCTACACTAACTCCCAAGCTCATTGCTTGACATTGTCATCAGCTCCATTGAGTTCTCTCGGTGCAGCGAGTTATATTATATAAAAGTTAAATATATATGTTCTATTTAAATTTTTTTATTTGCACAAAAAACAAAAATATACTAAATTATATAAAAGTATAACTAAAAGTATACTAGATAAACAAAAGGCTTTAAAAACAAATAATTTTTCTTTTAAATCATGGAAGAATATTTTTATGAACTTAAAATACCAAAACAGAGGATTGCTATTTTAGTAGGCAAAAAAGGCATTGTCAAAAAAAGAATAGAAGAACTAACAGACACAAAAATTAAAATAAATAGTAAAGAAGGAGACATTTTCGTAAAGGGAAAAGACAATCTTAAACTTTATTCTTGCCAAACAATAATAAAAGCAATTGGTAGAGGTTTTAATCCAGAAAAAGCCCAATTACTCTTAAGAGCTGATTATGCCTTTGAGATTATTAACATTCATGATTACGCTAAAACACATGCAGATTTAATAAGACTTAGAGGAAGGGTAATAGGCAAAAAAGGTAAAAGCAGAAAAACAATAGAAGCACTAACAAACTGTTTTATATCAGTTTATGGAAAAACAATCTCAATAATTGGATTAGCAGAGGATGTGGCTTTATGTGTAAGAGCAATAGAAAAATTATTAAGAGGAGCACCTCACTCAAAGGTCTATTCATGGCTAGAAAAGAAAAGAGCAGAATTTAAAAAAGCAGCTTTATTAGAAAAATGGTAAATAACGAAACAAAAGCTCACGAATTTGCAAAAAAACAAAGAGAAATCTCTATAGCAGAATTCTTTGAAAAGAACAGACATCTCCTAGGTTTTGACAATAAAAGAAAAGCTTTGCTTACAACAATAAAAGAAGCAGTTGATAACAGCCTGGATGCATGTGATGAGGCAGGAATTCTTCCAGAAGTGATTGTTGAAGTAATTGATATGCAAAACGACAGATTCAAAGTAATTGTTGAGGATAATGGCCCAGGAATAGTTAAATCACAAATACCAAAAATATTTGCAAAACTTCTCTATGGTTCAAAATTTCATAAACTATCCCAATCAAGAGGACAACAAGGAATTGGTATATCTGCAGCAGTTCTTTATGGTCAGCTAACAACAGGAAAACCAGTTAAAATAACATCAAAAATTTCTCCTTCTCAACCAGCACACTATTATGAGTTGATGATTGATACAAAAAATAACAAACCATATATTATAAAAGAAGAAACAGTAGACTGGAAAAAACCTCATGGGACAAAGGTTGAGATAGACTTAGAAGGAAGCTATCAAAAAGGAGACCAGAGTATTGATCAATACTTAAAACAAACTGCTGTTGTTAATCCTCATGTTACCCTAATTTATACTTCACCAAAAGCAGAACAGTTTGTATTCGCAAGAGCGACAAATAAACTTCCTGTTCATCCAAAAGAGATTAAACCACATCCTTATGGTGTTGAATTAGGAATGTTACTTAGGATGTTACATGACACGGAAGCAAGAACCTTACAGAGTTTTTTAACAAATGAATTCTCACGAATAGGTGCAGGAACAGCAAAACAAATCTGTGAGAATGCAGCCCTATTACCATCAACAAAACCAAAAGCAGTAACAAGAGAGATGGCTGAAAAACTAATGGAAGGAATCAAAAAAACAAAAATAATAGCTCCTCCTACTGACTGCTTAAGTCCAATTGGAGCAGAAGCACTAGAAAAAGGATTGAAAAAAGAGATTAGTGCAGAATTCTTTACTGCTGTTACAAGACCTCCTTCAGTTTATAGAGGCAACCCTTTTATAATAGAAGCAGGAATTGCATATGGAGGTCAGCAAAACTCTGATTCACAAGCAAAATTACTCAGATTTGCTAACAGAGTCCCTTTGCTTTATCAGCAATCTGCTTGTGCAATAACAAAATCAGTAATAACAACATCATGGAGAAAATACGGCTTACAACAAAGTTCTAATTCCTTACCAATAGGACCAGTAACAATAGCAGTTCATATTGCCTCTGTTTGGGTTCCATTTACATCAGAAAGCAAAGAGGCAATTGCTCATTACCCAGAAATCATAAAAGAAATAAAACTTGCTCTACAAGAATGTGGAAGAAAACTCTCTGTTTATATACATAAAAAAAGAAGAATTTTTGCAGAAAGCAAGAAGAGAAGTTATATTGAAACTTACATTCCTCATGTTGCTCAAGCACTAAAAGAGCTGCTTAGCTTGAAAGAAAAAGACAAAGAAAAAACAGAGCAACTACTAAAAGAAATTTTGGAAAAACACAGAGGAGAACTGGAAAAGATTATTGTAAATAATCCTGATTTTGATGAGGAACTTGCTTTAGAAGGTGAGACTAATGAATAAAGCATTAACAAAAATTAAAGATATAGCAAATAACATTTACCAAAAAATAATGAAGAAAAAACAGCCTCAACTAAAATCTCCTTTGAGATCATTATCTAATGTTAAATATGATCCAAAAGATGGTTTTTTTGAATTATTAGGTAAAGAGAAAGTAAGAACATTAACAGCCTCTTCAGTAAAAACATTTGCTCAAACACTAAGAATGATGGCTTTAAGCAAAGAGCTAATAGAAAAAGATGATATAGCAACAAAAAGAGAGGCTTATTATGTAAGTAAAAACTGGGCAGAAGCTCGTTTTAAAGAACAGGTTGATTCTGACTCTATTATGGATGATATAGAAGCGATGTTGATGGTTAATAGAGAACAGCTTGGTTTTATACCAGAAGAAAAAGGAGGGGAGGTTGCTGGAAAACTCATTGTTATTGACAAAGATCCTGAAACAGGCAAGAAAATAAGAATAGATTGTACAAAATTTGGCTCTGGTGCTTATTCCATTCCTATTTCAGTGGAACATCTAAAATTTGAAACTAATGCAAAATTCATTCTTGCAATAGAAACAGCAGGTATGTTTCAAAGATTAGTAAAACATAAATTCTGGAAAAAGGCCAACTGTATTTTAATCTCAATGGGAGGAGTTCCAACAAGAGCATGCAGAAGATTCATAAGAAGGCTTTCTGAAGACAAAAAAATTCCTGTTTATGCATTTACAGATGGAGATCCTTATGGTTATTTCAATATTTACAGAACACTTAAAGTTGGATCTGGTAATGCAGCCCACATTAATCAGTATTTTTGTGTGCCAAATGCAAGGTTTATTGGAATTACACCACAAGATATAATTGAATATAAACTTCCAACACATCCTCTTAAAGAAGTGGACATAAAAAGAGCAAAAGACGCTCTAAAAAATGATCCATTTGTTCAACATTATAAAGAATGGCAAAAAGCAATAAAACAACTAGTACAAATGAAGGTAAGAGCAGAGCAACAAGCACTTGCAAAATGGGGTCTTAATTATGTTATTGAGAAATACTTGCCACAAAAATTAAAAGATACTAAGAAGTGGTTGCCATAGACCACTAGACGCACTGGACAACCCCTCACGTAGGATATTTAAACACCAAAATCTATATTCTTATTGTTTAATTTTTGTTTTCAACCCAGAAAAACTACTTGACGATTTAAAATGAATTTAACAAAAATTAATGAAAATTTTGAAATTGATATTTCAAATATTGAATTTAGTAAAGCAGACCTTAAAAGAGGGATTAGATTACCTACAAAACTTAGTGAAGAATTAGCAGAAATTATAGGAAATTTAGTTGGGGATGGACACATTGGAATACAAGATAGAATTAATGCAAAGACAAATTACAAACATTATGAAATAAGATTAGGCGGCCACTTAATGGATGATTATGAATATTATAAGTGGATAAATAGATTATATAACAAAATCTTTAATATCAATCTTAATTTTAAATCAATAACTTCTAAAAACTATCTCAAATTGTCAATTGATTCTAAAGCTCTTGTTTGTTTTTTGTCAAATGTAATTGGCTTATCTTTGGGAAACAAAACTTCCATCGCATTCATTCCACGACTTATAATAGACTCTCCGACTCCGATAAAATGCGCTTTTATTAGAGGACTTTCTGATACAGATTTCTCACTCACCTTCAAAAAAACCATTAAGACTAACCATTCATACCCAGTTATAAAAGGATCTGTTAAAAGCAAAAAACTTGCAAATCAAACGACACATCTTTTAGCTAATCTGGGTTTTAATCCGCACTTATATTATGAAAATAAATTTGATAAAAGATTCAATAAAAATGATAAAATATATTCAATTTATATAAATGGCAAAATCAACCTAGAGAAGTGGATGAATATAATCGGCTTTAATAACCCAAAACATATGACTAAATATTGGATCTGGAAAAAATTCGGCTTTTGCCCACCTAACACAAACCTAAAAGAAAGAAAAAAGATACTTTCTGGAAAATTGAATCCTTATTCTTCTTATAAATAAAGCGGGCCTGGAGGGATTCGAACCCTCGATCTTTAAAGCGAAGCCTTAACCAAATAAGACTTCTCAGCTTAGAAGGCCTACGAAAGACCTTTCAAGTCTTATGCCGCTCTATCCAAGCTGAGCTACAGGCCCATAAAGAAATTCAATTATATTAATATTTAAATGTGTCGAAATATTTATATACCCTTGATATGTGTCTGAATAACATGCCAGGGTAGCCAAATCCGGTTAAGGCAAACGGCTGCAATAAGCTATGTAGCACCCGTTTATGTGTGGGTTCAAATCAACCGCAAAATCGGTTAACGCTTTGAGGGTCTCTGCGCTCTTTTCAGTCGCTTAGTCCCTCTCGACTAAAGTTTGCGGTTATGAAAGTCCCACCCCTGGCTTTTAATATGGCAAAAATTCTAATAAAAAAACCAAAAAAAGCAATAGTTGGAGGTAGAGAATTCACTATAGCAAAGACGAAAAAATATCTTATAACAGATTTAACCAAAGATTTTCATACAGAATATGGTGTAATATCAAAAAAAGATCTGAGCAAAACAGGCATTATTAAAACAAACAAAGGAAAGGAATTTGCCATATTTGATGCTTCTTTTATTGATTTATATCAAAAAATAAAAAGACTTGCTCAAATGCCGTTATTAAAAGATATTGGTTTAATTATTGCTCTAACAGGAATAAACAAAAATTCTAGAATAGTTGATGCAGGAGCAGGTTCAGGAGGCATAGCATGCTTTCTAGCTCACATAGCAAAAGAAGTGACAACATACGAGATAAATGAAGAAAATCTAAAAATTGTAAAACAAAATAAAGAATTTCTAAAACTAAAAAATCTGAAAATAAAAAACAAGGATATCTGTAAAGGAATAGACGAAAAAGATGTGGACGTAATAACTCTAGACTTACCAAATCCTTGGAATGCAATTAATTCAGCTCAAAAAGCACTAAAAATTGGAGGGTTTTTAGTAAACTATTCTCCTTGCATTACATCTGCTGCTGAGTTTGTTAATGCAATAGCAAAAAATGAAAACTTTATACATCTGAAAACTATTGAACTAATAGGAAGAGAGTGGAAGATAGAAAAAGCAGCAGTAAGACCTGCTTCAAAACAAACAATCCATTCATACATCTGAAAACTATTGAACTAATAGGAAGAGAGTGGAAGATAGAAAAAGCAGCAGTAAGACCTGCTTCAAAACAAACAATCCATTCAGGTTTTTTAACATTTTGTAGGAAATTGAAAAATCCATAGGATTTTTCAAATTAAATGAGAATTTCGTTGAAATTCTCGGTGTTTAAAAAACCGAAGGTTTTTCAAACCATTGAAAATCTCTGATTTTCAACGAGAAATAAAATAAGGAGGTTAAAATGTTAGCATATCTTTTGATAAGCCTACAAGAGGCAAAAGAAAGAGAAGTTTTGGATGAGATAACAAAACATAAAGAAGTGAAAGAAGCCCAT
>JAFCFN010000004.1 GCA_017608625.1 Candidatus Woesearchaeota archaeon
AAGCCTTGATAAAAGATCCTAAAAAATATTTAGGTGAAAAATTTAAATTCTATAATTTAGATAATGTAGTTCTAAGGATAGATAAAAAAGATAAGATATATAAAAATGACAAATTAAGTACACTTTATTTCCTTAAAGGACAAGAATTACATAATAAAGCAGGACATTTGACAGCAATTGGTTATGCTGGAGATATGCAGTTTGATGAAAATAATTATGATGTAAAAAAGGCAATTTTAGAAATACACAAGCAAGGAGGAATTGCACTGGCAGACCATCCTTTCAATACAGCAGCGGGGGGCATGGGAGAAGAGAAATTACTAGAAGTCAAAGACGAATTAGATGGAATAGAAGCATTTAATGCCCAAAATTTTTTGTTTATGAAGAAATATAATAAACAGGCAGATGAATTTTGCGAAAAATATAATATATCAGGCATAGCTGTTCCTGACAGTCACAGAGGAGAGGTAGATTTAGCATGCACCTATTTTCCAAAACATGTTATCCAGACAGATAATGGAAAAAATTTTATAAATTCATTAAGAAAAGCTATTAAAGAGAAAATATTTTTTAGAGATAAAAAACAAGAGAAATGTCTACCAGTAAATAAAATTATAACTACTTATTTAATTGAAACCTATATATTACAAAAGATAAGAAAAGCAAAATGAAATTGTCAATAATTATTCCGGCATATAATGAAGAAGCTACAATTAGCCATGTGCTTAGAGGTTTAAAATCAAAGGGTTATAAAAACATAGTTGTAGTGGATGATGGGAGTATAGATAAAACTCCTCATATTGCTAAAAAAGAAGGAGTAAAGTTACATAGTCATATAATAAATAGAGGTTTAGGAGGGGCTTTAGGGACAGGCATAGAAGCAGCTTTATTAGAAAATCCAGACATTATTGTTACTCTTGATGCAGATGGTCAGCATGATCCAAAAGACATTAAAAAGTTAATTAAACCCATAATTAGAGGAGAGGCTGATGTTGTTATTGGTAGCAGAATGTTAAATCCAAGAGGAATGCCTTTTAGTAAAAGAGTAGCCAATAAAATTGGCAATTTTATAACTTGGTTATTGTTTGGTGTTTATATATCTGACTCCCAGAGCGGTTTAAGGGCTTTTAGCAAAAATGCTGCTCAAAAAATAAATATAAAAACAAATGGTATGGAAGTAAGCTCAGAGATTTTAAAAGAAGCAAAAAGGAATAATTTAAAAATAAAGGAAGTACCTATTAAGACAATATATACCAAATATTCAATTAAAAAAGGCCAGAAGTGGTGGCATGGCTTTAAGGTTTTAGGTAAGTTAGTATTGAGAAAATTAATGAGGTGAAATAAATGGTTGTAATTACTATTACTCCATTACAGATTGTAGTTGTTTTGTTTGCTTTATTTGCTTTAAGCAGAGTTATATTTAGACTAAAAGAAAGTAATATCACAAAAAAAGAAGCTTTTTTTTGGAGTCTGGTTTGGATAGCTTTGATTATAGTAGTATTTCTGCCTGGAGTAGCTGGTTTTATAGCAGGTATTTTAGGTATTGGAAGAGCAATTGATGTTGTTGTTTATGCAGCGATAATTGTATTATTTTATTTGATTTTTAGGATATATGTAAGATTGGAAAAGATAGATCATGAGATTACAACTATTGTAAGGAAGATTGCTATTAGGAAAAGGAAATAAAACATGAGTTTGATTAAGCTGTATAGATTTATTGATAAGTACATTGGAGGCTTTCTTTGTTTAGTCTTAAGTATTTTTTAAATGAAATCAAAAACATTCTTGTCATAAGATTATGGACAATTGGAGAAAGTATTTTAACATTGCCGATGATTCATGCATTAAGAAAAAAATTCCCAAAAGCAAAAATTAATGTTTTAGTAACAAAAAGAAGCAAGGACGTTTTTGTTGGTAATAAAGATATTAATAAAATTATTTTAGTAGGTCTTAGAAATCTAAAGCTATTTAGAACATTTGATGTGGTAATAGATACAGAACCTTATCTTAGATTGTCTGCTTTATTATCTTTTTATTTAGGTGAAAGAAGAATTGGATTCAGTCATGGTATCAGATCTTTACTTTATACGGATAAAATTAAATTTAATGATAAACAGCATGCTGTATTAACCTTTTTAGATTTAAGCAAAGTGGTGGGAGCTTGGTACAAACCTGACAAGCTAATTAAATTGTGGGTATCTGAGAGAGACAAGAAAATTGTTAAAAATTATCTAAAAAAAATAGGCATCAAAAAAACAGATTTTTTAATTGGTATCTGTCCGGGAGCTGCTGAATCTGCTAGGCAGAGGATGTGGTCTGCAGAAAGATTTGCTGAGTTGGCTGATAAACTAATTGAGGAATCTAAAGCTAAAATTATCTTTATTGAAAAGAATAAAAATTTAATTAGAAAAATACAAAGTTTAATGAAGTATAAATCTTTTGATAGTGATGGTTTAAATATTAAACAGATAACTTATTTAATTGAAAATTGTAAATTGTTTATATCTAATGATACTGGACCTATGCATATCGCAGCTGCGCAAGGTGTTAGGACGATTGGATTATTTGGTCCTAATACCCCTATCAGATATGGACCATATGGCAAAGAAAATAGAGCGCTATATCATAAAATTGGATGTTCACCATGTATAAATCCTCATAAAGGAGCTTTTCCGAAATGTTTTAATAAAGAATTCCAAAAATGTTTAAAGCTAATAAACATTGAGGAAGTTTTATCTTGTTTAAAAAATGATTAAAAAAATTCTCCTTTTTAAATTAGGAGCAATTGGAGATACTTTGATGACCACCCCTTTAATTAGACAACTTAGAAAAAATTTTCCAAAAGCTAAAATTGATTATTTAATTGGAAAAACAGCTTCACAAGTTTTATATGGTAATATATATTTAGATAATATTATCAAGTTTGATGAGCAAATCTTTATTAAAAAGAAATTTTTTAAATGGTTAAAATTAATTAAAAAAATAAGGAAACGAAAATATGATTTAATTTTTGTTCTTGATAAGCACTGGATTTTTAACTTAACAGCAAAACTTTTTGGCATATCAAGAAGAGTCGGTTTTGATAGGTTAGGTAATGAAGGGATTTTTTTAACGGATAGAGTATATTACAGTCCGATAAGACATGAAATCTTTTATTATCTAGATTTATTAAAAATCTTTATAGGCAAGGCTGATTACAAAGATTGGCAAATGGATTTATTTCTAAATAAGAAAGATTTAACCTTTGCTAATAAAATTTGGAAAGAATATAAATTGGAAGGAAAAAAAGTGATAGGTATCGCACCAGGTGGCGGAAATCCATTTGATAAGTACAGTTATCTGAGAATATTGCCAATAAATTACTATGCTGATTTGATAAAGAAATTAATCAAAAAAAATTATATAATTTTATTTGGAGGAAAGAATGATTTTTACATTGGTGAAAAATTAGAAAAAGATATTAAAAGTAGAAGATTGATTAATTTGATAGGAAAAACTACTTTAAAACAAACTGCAGCATTAATGGCTAAATGCAATAATATATATTGCAATGACTCTGGAGCAATGCATATTGCTGCCAGCGTTAATAAAAAAATAAATAGTTTTTTTATTGTGACGCATCCAAAAAGAAAAGCCCCTTTATGGAAAGAGAGCAAATATTCTTGGATAAGCAAAAATTATTATTGTTGGAAATGTGAGTTGTTTGGGAAATATGGATATTATAAAGACAAGGATAAGGAGGAGATTTAGGGGAAGGATGTAAAAATTAAAAATGAAATTTTTATTTGTAACTGAATATTTCCCGCCTTTTATTATGGGGGGGGCAGAAATAAGTTTAAAGGTTTTGGTGGACGAACTTGTGAAAAATGGTCATAAGGTTGTAGTTTTAACACCAAATTATAGTTCATTCAAAACTGTAATTGAAAAAAGAAGGAATTTAAAGATTACAAGATTTAAGTCTTTTAGAAGCTTTCTATATAAAAAAAAGGAAAAATTATCTTATAAAATGTATAGAAAAACAAAACCTCTTTTTTACTTACTTCTAAATCAATATGTCAAATATTCCTCTTACGAATTCAAAAAAAATGTTGAAAAGGTTTTAAAAAATGAAAATTTTGATGTGATTCATGCTAATAATTCAGAATCCATTCTAGCCTTAAATAATGTAAAAACACGTGCCAAAAAAATCGCTCATTTAAGAGATCTTGGTTTATTTTGCTATAATAGAGGACTAGACAATAACGGCAAACTTTGTTATGGATGTACGCAACAGAACTTAAAGAGTTGTATGGATACTAATGGATTTGTTAATAAATTACTATTTACAGATATGAAAAAAAGGATTAATATTCTAAAAAAGCTATCTTCTTTTGATTTGCTAGTTGCAATAAGTAAATTTGTTAAAGAAAGATATGTTAATATCTTAGGAATCGATGGAAGTAGAATAAAAGTTTTATACAATCCAATATTTAATGATGTTATTTCAAACTTATCTAAAAAAGAAACAAGGAAATTACTTAAATTACCAAAAGATAAGAAAATCATTCTGTTTGTTGGTAGTTTAACAGAAAAAAAAGGGGCCCATTTAATTCCTAGAACTGCTAAAAAATTAAAGAACCATCTATTTATTGTGATTGGTGATGGTGTATTAAAGGATTTATTTTTAGAAAATAAGCAAAATAATATAATTTATCTTGGATTTTTACCGATTACAAAGATTAAACATTTTTATAAAGCATCAGATATTTTGTTAGTTCCTTCTCTTTGGCATGAACCTTTTGGCAGGGTAGTTTTAGAAGGTGCGTATAATGGATGTTATGTTATTGGTAGTAATAGAGGGGCTATCCCCGAAGTTATTGATCAGTTAAAATGCGGAGTTTATGTTGAACCTTCTGTTGAGAATTTTATAAACAAAATAAAGAATTTTAATAGAAAGAAAGTAAAAAAACGAAAATTAAAAGAACTTAATTATTATAAACAATTTATGAATATAATATATAAAGATTAAAATTTAAATGTTTAATAGACAAATTTTGATATAATTTAAATTTAATCTTGAATTTTAGATGATTTTAATTTTTTAAAATAATCTAAAAAAACTTGATATACATCATTAGGTTCTATTTCCATTTCTTTTTTCCTTAATTTTTTATAAATTTTGAGAAAACCGTAATAAGGTTTATAATAAGGAATATAATTTTTAGGGGTTATTATCATAGCATTATTAGAAAATGGACGTGTACGTTTAGGATCCGGCCCACCTTTAAATAAATTTATTTGAGGAATACAAAATAAGGATGCTATGTGAGCTAATCCGCTGTCGTTACTTATAAAAAAATTACACCTACTTATTAATGAAATCACTTGCCTTAAGAAAAAGTCCTTTATAAGAATAACATTTTTAAACATTTTAAAATATTCTTCATATTCTATTTCATCCGGCCCTAGAAAAATTAAAAATTTTACATTTTTAAAATTATTTTTGATTATATTTAACAGTTTTATCCAATTGTTTATGTTCCATCTTTTCCAAGGCTGGTCTTTTCTAGATCCAGGATGTATGCCAATTATAAAATATTTATTAAGTGAATGTTTTTTCCAAAAATCATTTGCAAATACCTTCTCATCATTTGTTATTCTATAGACATATTTTAAGTCGTTTTTACGTATATTTAAAAATTTAATTAAATTTAAATTTTCGTAAACGCTATGTGTATTTTTAATTTCTGGTGAGTATGTTAAAAACCAGCTTATCTTCTTAAACACTCGAAATTTATACTTATGTTGAATTCTTCTCTTTGCTCCTATTAATTTCATGAATAGAGCAGAAAATATTCCTTGGGACGGATAAATTGTTATTGCGATGTCATAATTATTTAACTTTAATTTTGTTATTAATCTTTTTACTTCACTGTTCAGAAATAAATCTTTTATAAAAGGATATTTTAAAATAAAGATTTTATTTACAAAAGGTTGATTTTCTAATAAATCTTTTGTTCTTCTTGGTGCTACTAAGAAATCTATTTTTGTGTTGTATTTCTCTTTGAGCAATTTTATCATTGGAAAAGCCATAATTAAGTTACCAATTCCAGAAAGTGCAATTATTAGGATTTTCATAAAAACACCAAATTTTAAAAATTTAAATTTTATTTATCTTCTTACCTAAGCCCCCTATTGAGGTTCCATATAAATGAGCAAAAAATGTTGATGAAGCATCTCTATCATTAAATAAAAATCTTTTCAATATTAAATAAGGACCTAATAATACACTTTTCCAACTTCTCCAAACTTTTATTGTTAGAATTCTAAAATCATTTTCTTCTAATAAACGCTTAATAGATGCATAATTATAAGGTCTTATATGTGTTGGATCGCTCCAAAAATTCATATTACCGTCGGGAATAAAGGCTCTTTTATAATAAGGCATTTCTATATAAATATATCCGCCATTTTTTAAAAGCCTATTAAACTCTATCATAAAGCTGTGAGGATTTAGAACATGTTCTAATACATGCATACAAAAAATGAAATCAAAAGTTTCCTTCTTAAAAGGCAAATTATCTCCACTAGATTTTTTAAAGTTTATATATTCTGGTAAAAATTCTTCTACTTCTCCAATATCTACACCATATAATTTCAAGTCAGGTCTTATTTTATGAATTTCTTTAAGATAAGTTCCTTTTCCGCATCCAACGTCCAACACTTTAGAATTTTTTGGTAGTTTTTTTATAATATTTATTAAGAACTTTTTTGAAGGCCTATTTCCTTCTTCATAATTTTTAAAATATTTGTTTTTAAATCTTTTCTCCATTTTTAATTAGATATCACAAAACTTTAATAATCTTTTCCATAATTTTATTTATAACTTTGTTTTTGTTTTCTGTTTTAACCTTCAAATCAAAAATATTTTCTATTATCCTCTTTTGGGCGTTTTGGTTTTTCGGTTTGATAAACATTTGCATCTCAAAATAAATCACTCCTCCTACAATTATACAAACCACTGCCTCTACCCAAGAATTCAACACTAAAATACTTTTTAACAAAGTTATAATCCCAACAAATACTGACCCAGCAACTAAAGTTTTCCCAAAACTACTCCAAGGAAGTTTTGCATTTATATATTTTTTTATCCACACTGTGCTAAAGCAAAGCATAATTCCATAGCTAACAAAAGTAGTAACAGCTGCTCCTATTATGCCATATTTTGGAATCAAAATAAGATTAAAAATCAAGTTAAACAAAGCAGCAACATAAACAATCTTTGTGTTTATTCTTGGTTTTCCTAGACCATTAATCATATTAAAATTGAGCATTGCAAAAGAAAAAAGAATGGTTCCTATTGACAAAATCTGTAAAGCAAGAGAGGCATTTTCATAAACACTACCAAACAACAACCTTATTATAATCTTTGGGAAAGAGAACATAATCAATGCAAATGGTAAAATTATGATTAACAAATATCTATAAACATTTTCTATCCCATATCTTAGCCTTTTTCTGTCTTTTCTAGCCCAAAGTTCAGAAAACATAGGAAAGAATACAGTGCCTATTGCAGCAGAAAAATAAGTTAAGATCCTTGCTGTTGGCAAAGCAACATTATACAAACCTACTTGCTCCAAACCTGAGAAATATGTTAACATAATAGTATCAGTATAACCAAGAATAACCATTCCAGCCATGCCAACAACAACTGGCATTCCAAATTTGAAAAGTTTTTTAGTTAGTTTTTTGCTAAAATTTGTTTTGATTTTGCAAAACTGGGGAAAAACTTTTTTTGTTAAAACAGGATAAAATATTACAAAAAGAATAACAGGGTAAAACATATAAGCCAAAGTCGGAGCTAACAAACCTAAATTAAGTCTAAAACCAAAAAAAGCTATAATCAAAATAACTAACATTTTACTAAAATTAGTAAGTGCCACATATAACATATTCTGAAAACCTTGAAAAGAATAATTCAGAACATCAATAAACACAACGAGAATAAAACCAATAGCTAATAATTTAATAATTGAAGAAGAAGCAGAAGAATGAAAATAATGCAAAGATAAATAATCTGCAGACAAAAACAAAATTATTGTAATAAAAACAGCAATAATAAACTGAAGCAGAGCAACTGTAATGATTGTACTTTTAACCAAATCTTTTTTTTTCTTAACCAAATATTCAGGTATATACTTAACAAGAGCTTGTCCTAAACCAAGTCCTCTGAATGTGGTAATTAAACCAACCAAAGTTAACACAGCATAAAACAACCCATACTCCTCTACTGTTAAATTCCTAGCAAACAAAATCCTAACTAAATATCCAAGAAAACCAGCAAGAATAGAAAAAATAAATACTGTAGCAGCTCCTCTGACAGCTCTTCTTGTGTAATTGACCATGTCTCTTTAAAACCAAAAACTATTTAAATAATTATCTGTTCAGAAATACCAGACGGCCATAGGAGGCTTGTCCCACCTGGTCCCATTCCGAACCCAGTAACCTTTTAAAGGTTGGGTAAAAGTGAAATGGCCTTCCGTACTGGAGTGTACTGCATTACGCGGGAAATCCAGTAAGCCGTCACTTTAAATTTCTAGAATCATTTAATTTGTTTTTATCAATACATCTTCATAATGCTTTGTTGTATAATACAACACTTTTCTTTAATTTACTCTTATTTGTTATATCATACAACTAAGTTGTATCATACAACAGAAAGATTTAAATATCAGTTATTTGTTGTATGATATAAAATGAGTGAAACTGAAGATATTTTAATTAATAATGCTAAAGAATACTTTAAAAATGCGCTAGAAGCTCAAACTAAAAACGAGTTTAATACAGCAGTCACATTATTTTTTAAAGTAATGACTGCATTGTGTGATTTGTTTATTCTTAGAAAAGAAGGCAGTATACCAACTTCCTATGCAAATCGATTCAGAATATTGGAAGCAAGATACAAGGAATTATATGATCTGATTGATAAGGATTTTCCTTTTTATCAGGAAAGTTATAAAACAAGACTTACTAAAGAGGTTTCTTTGATTTTATTTGAAGATGTTAAAAAAATATCAAAAATCGTTGGGATTGATCTGTAATAAATTTAAAAGAAAACACAAGGATATCATAGATATAGTTCTTTATGGTTCTTTGGTAAAGGGAAAAATAAAATCAAGAGATATTGATATAATGGTTATTTTTTTGAATACTGAACTAAAAACACGTCTAGAAATTATACAAGAGCTTAAAAGACAATTACGCGTTTCTTTAGAAAATGTTGATGTAAAGTCCATGAATTTTTCTGATTTTTTTGATCCTACTTTTCTTGCGAGACAGGGAATTTTAATCGAAGGAATAAGCTTGATCGATAAAAAGAGCTTAGCAGAAAAATTAGGATTTAAAAGTTATGCCATATTTACTTATAATCTTGCTAATTTATCCCATACTGAGAAAATAAAATTCAATTATGCATTAAATGGTAGAAAAGGGACAGGTGTTTTACAAAATTTAAAAGGAATGTCCTTGGGAAAAGGGGTGGTTCAAGTACCAATCACAACTAGTTTAACTTTTGAAGAATTTTTAGAAAAATGGAACATTCAATATAAAATTAAGCACGCCCTGATATCTTTTTATGTTTGAATTTCTAGGGTTATCTTCTTCTCTTTAGCATTAACTTCTTTTATTATTTTATGACTTTTCAGCCTTTCTTTAATCTCTTGCAAAGAGTATTTTTTTCTAGCTTCGTTTATTTGGTTAATGATATCTTTTATTAAATTATACTTTTTATAGATTAGTTCTGCTTTTTTCTGATTTTCTTTAATTTCATTTTTAAGTTCTTTTATTTGTTCTTTTTGTTTTTCTACTATTCTTAGCTGTTTTTTAATTGCTTTTTGTTTTGCTAATTCAGCTGGAGAAGCTAATTCCTTTGTAAAATAAAAATCCAGAGCCTCGTTGAATGTTTTTATTTCTTTAAAATTATCTTCCTCATACTGTTGTAAAGGGAATGGAACAATATCTTGTAGATTTTGGTTTCTATAAATAATGCCTGCTTCGATTTTTTTGTTCTTTAATATTGATAAACTCTTAAAAATTTTGTTGACTTCATCTTTTGTTAAATGATTTGCCTTTTTTGTTTTATCTATTTTAGCCAATAAGCAAACTTCTTCTGCATATAACCCTCCTAAACCAAGTTGAACTGCTAAGGTTCTTACTAAATCCAAATTTGAACTTTTTAGTAACTCTTTTAGTTCTTTGATTTTTAGTTTTAGAAAATTATATTTTTTCTGAGGGTATTTATAGAAAAGTCCTTTTTTAATTTCTCTGTCCTTCCATTTCTGCTGTTCCAAACAATTGATTATTTTGTTTTCTTCGTCCAATAATATTATGTTACCTTTATCAAATAACTCAATTATTAATTGATACTTTTCTTTTTTGGTTTCTAGCGTAAAGCTTATTATCCTTTCAAAACCAAGTTGTTTTACTTCTCTGACCCTTGCATTTGCTAAGTATTTTCTGAGAAATAAGCAGAAAGAAGATGGTTCGCCATATTTTTCTTTAGATTTTATTAAATAAATTATTTTTCCTGGAATGATTTTGAGGATTTTCTTGCCTTTAGTTGGCACGTAGAATTGGATAATGAGTTCTTTTTTTGACGGATGATAAATTTGATCTATTCTAGCATTTATTAAGACTTGCAATTCCTTTAATAAGCAAAAATAGTCTAAGGCTGAAAATTGTCTCATAATAAAAAGAAAGAAAAAGGTATTTTTAATGGTTTCTAATCAAATCAATTTATTTTGATTTCTTGTATAGTTCCTTATATCTTACAAGTTTATCAAATTCTTTAATAGGTATTTTTATTGCCACTTCTGTTTGATATAAATTGGTGAATACTTCAGACTTTTTTATCAATTCAATAGCTATTCCTGCTTCCTCAATTTCATGTGGTAGTTTTGATCTCATAAGATTTGCTGCTTTAATAAAAGGGTCATTACCTTCTTTTGTGGGATAATTATCAGCATAAAACCATATGTGTTTTCCATCCTGGTTTTTAATCATATATTCTTGAAGATCTGATATAACGCATGTTGCTATAGGATATTCATTAGCTTTTCTTTTACTTTTAGGTATAGTTTCTCCATATGCATTATACACTTTATCTTTCATGGTTTTTTTGATCATGTTATTCTCAAAATCTGTAGTACTTATAGGCATAGTTGCACATCCTTGTAATCCCATTAACACACTTAAAGTTAAAGCTGCCAGCCCTTTTTCATTTACATCAGTTGTTAAAATATCTCCAATGCCAGGTATTTTTCTTACACCATCATTTAATTTTTTTCTTATGTTTTGAATATAGTTTTTCATTCTTTACACACCATAACTAGCATATATCAAGATTTAAAGCATAACTTATATATAAATCTTTCTATTTTATACTACTGATTAGTAACAACTTATTTATTTCTATGCCTCTTGTAGTATCAACAACCAAAACCTTATGTTTTAGTTCTTTTGCCTCATTTAAGCAGACATCAAATATTTCACAATCTAAATTTTCCCTTATTTTTGCTTTATTATACCCTCTTTTTCTCAACCTTTTTTCTAGTGTTTTTAAGCTGCATTTTGTTATTATGCATAAATCAACATATCTTTTTGGGAGATAGTGGCTTAGATGAGAATCAATAATTATTCCACTTACTGTCCCTTGCCTTCCTTCTAGGGACTTAATAATGTCTATTATGACTTTGTTCAGTTTTTTAACATCAACAACATAGCATTTCCTTTTTTTATCATAACTTTCTGCTAATTTATGTTCTTTTATTATCTTGTTAACATCAAGGTATTTGTAGTTTAATTTTTTTGCTAGTTTTTTTGCTAAAGTTGTTTTTCCTGTCCCTACACTACCAGATATAACAATAACTTTCATGCTATTAGAAAAAGAAAGAAGATATTTAAAGCTTTAGTAGCAACCTTCAAAAAGGTTGATCATTTGGGGAACATGCGCTTTGCTTAGTTCCCCTTTTAAAGATGTTTAATCATCTGGTAAAATTAAAGCTTTGCTTAAAATCTGTTTTGATTTTTAGTAGAAAACAGCAACGCATTTATTGTTAATACATTTACATGTTCCTTGTCCGCAGTCTAGAGTGTTTGCTTGACATTCCGTTGTGCAGAAAATATTGGTGCAATTTGGTGCATTCTCTTTTGCAGTGCAAGAAGTAGGATGACAGCATTGTGTAGGAACACAATCTGAATCTTTGATGCATTCGTGTTGCCTAATACAACCACTAATTAAAAATAGAATAAGAATTAAAAAAAATATTTTTCTTATAATTTTCTCCTCTTTAATATTCAGGCATTCCTCCTGGCATTCCACTAGAAGGTGTTGATGGAGTTTTCTCTTTTCCACCTGCAATCACATCATCTATTCTTAGAATCATCTCTGCCACTTCTGATGCTGATTTTATTGCCTGAGTTTTTATCTTTAAAGGTTCTATTACTCCTTTTTTCCAGTTGTCAACTATTTTTCCTGAGTAAACATCTATTCCAGCACTTTTTCTTCCTTTGTTGTGCTCTGCTTTTAATTCTGTTAAGATATCAATTGGATCTAGGCCAGCATTTTCTGCTAGTGTTCTTGGAATAATTTCCACTGAGTCAGCAAATGCATTTACTGCAAGCTGCTCTCTTCCAGGCAAAGAGTGAGCGAATTTTCTTAAGCCTTTTGCAAGCTCTATCTCTACTGCTCCACCACCAGCAACAACCTTTCCAACTCTTAAAGCAGATGTAACATCTCCTATTGCATCCTCTACTGCCCTTTTGATTTCATCAACAACATGCTCTGTTCCCCCTCTTACTAAAATTGTGACTGCTTTTGGATTTTTACATTCCTCAACATATGTCATTTCTTCATCTCCTATTTTTAGCTCTCTTACTATTCCTGCTTTTCCTAGATCTTTTTCTGTTAAATCATCTAAGTTAGTTACTACTCTTGCTCCTGTTGCTCTTGCTAGCTTTTCCATATCACTCTTTTTAATTCTTCTTGCTGCATAAATGCCTCTCTTTGCTAAGAAATGCTGTGCAATATCGTCTATACCTTTCTGGCAGAATAGTACATTGCAACCTGAGCTAGCTACTTTGTCTACCATTGCTTTTAACATTTTTTCTTCTTGATCAATGAATGCCTGCATTTGCTCAGGAGAGGTTATTTGTATTTTTGCGTCTATTTCTGTGCTTTTAATTTCTAAAGCACAATCTATTAATGCTATTTTGGCATTTTTAACTAGTTTAGGCATAGCAGAATGAACTCTTTCTTTATCTAAAATAATCCCTTGAATTAATTCAGAATCCTCTACGCCTGCACCTACTTTTTTCTCTATTTTGATATCATCTGTGTTAATAACAATTTTGTCATTTTCTTTTTCAACAATCTCTTTAACAGCTTTTACAACTAGGTCTGCTAATTTTTCTTTTGCTGTTTCTGCTCCTTTTCCTGTCATTGCTGTTATTGCTATCTTTTTCAATAATTCAGTGTCTTTTTCAGTTACTTTTTCAGCTATTTTTTCAAGTATAATTTGAGATTGAGCAGCTGCTTGCCTATATCCTCTTGCTAAAACAGTTGGATGAATTTCCTGATCAAGTAGCCTTTCAGCATTTTTCAATAGCTCTCCAGCAAGTACAACAGCTGTTGTTGTTCCATCCCCTACTTCATCATTTTGAGTTTTTGCAACCTCCACTATCATTTTTGCAGCAGGATGCTCGACATTTAGTTCTTCTACTATTGTTGCACCGTCATTTGTCACTGTTATATCTCCTAAACTATCAACAATCATCTTGTCCATACCTTTTGGACCAAGAGTTGTTCTGACTGTTTCTGCTACTAGCTTGGCTGCCATTATATTTGTTCTTTGCGCATCCCTGCCAGTAGTTCTTTGATATCCTTCAGGTAATATAAAAATAGGTTGAACCTGATTTGCCATGCTACACACCCCCTGTTTTTTTTGAAAGAATGTTGGAGTCTTGAATGATTTGAGCAATACCTATTTATAAACATATCGTTTTAAATTTTTATCTAAAAAAGCAAAAGATTTAAATATCTCTTTATCACTTTTAAGTTACAAAAATGGAAAAGAAACTTACTAGCGAAGTATTAGATAACATCCTTGATAAAATAGAGAATCCTAACATAGCTGTTGTTGGTCCTGGTTTAAATGAGGATCTAATGATCTGTGATGCTTCTCTTTTCTATTATTTAAATAGATTATATAATAGGAGAGGAAAATTGAGTATAATTGATAAATACGATTTTTTCATTAAGTACTATAAAAAAGATATTCTATGTCAAAGATTCCCTATGACAAAAAATATAGAATATCTGATAGAGGATATAACTGCAAAGAATAATAGTGTGAAAAGAAAGTTTGACATTATATCTTATCATTGCAGTGTCCCTTTTATTTCTGCAACAGAAGAGGGTATAAAGAAAGTTATTAATTCAAGTTACTGCTTACTTAAGGAAAATGGTAAAGCAATTTTTATGTCATTTTGTGGAGAAAGTGAATACATGTTACACAAATTATTTTCTCAAACAACAAAAATACTGAGATCATTGTTACTTTCTGATAAGAGATTTAAGGTTGAGGATTTTAATATAGAAGATTCTTATGTGGCTTATAATGGAACACAAAAAGAGACAATTTGGCCATACTATGCCTGCAATACTATGACAATAGCAACAAAACTAAAATGATAATAACAATATCTGGTTTGCCTGGAAGTGGGAAAAGCACTGTTGCTAAGTATGTAGCTAAAAAACTTAATCTTAAACATTACTATATTGGTCAGATTTTAAGGGATATGGCCAAAAAGCAAGGAAAGGTTTTTCAGGATTTTTATAAAGAAGCAGATCCAGAAGAGGTTGATAAAAAGGTTGATGAATATCAAAAGAAGTTAGGGATAATAGAAGATAATTTTATCATTGAAGGAAGAACTTCATTTTATTTTATACCTCACTCAACCAAAGTGTTTTTGACTGTTGATTTAAAAGTAGGCGCTAAAAGGATTTTTGAAGAATCAAAAAGAAGAAAGGAAATTGGATCTGAAAGAACTTACAATAGTTTAGAGGAGGCAATAAATGATGTTAAAGATAGAATTGAAACAGAGAAAAAGAGATATTGGGAGCTTTATCATCTTGATCATCACAATCTTAAATTATATGACCTTGTTATTGATTCCACTCATCTGACACCTACTCAAATTGGCGATCTAATAATAGATTATGTAAAAAACAAAAATTGATTTTTTGAAAAATGGAATTTGATAATCAGGATTTAATAGACGAGATATACAAAGACATTGGAAAAATAAAGAAGATACATCCTAATTTATTTTTTACAGCAATAACAAAAGATGTTTTTGAAGAAAAAGCAGTGGATGATGCAGTTATTGTTTACATTTCAAATATTTTAACTAAATTTTTATCTACTGAAAATTTATACAAGCTTGGTAATTATATGATAGATATGCTGAAGATTCGGGGAGAATTAGATTCATATAGGAGATACTTGGCGGATATTCATATTGGTGATTATTCTTTATTCTTTACAGGAGTTTTCCCAGAAATTTTTAAAAAAAGAATTGATCCGTACAAACCTATACCTCCAGACAAGTCTTTGTATTTTTATTTTGGTAAGAAAGCCTATATGGACGCTTCAAATAGCTTTGAAGCAAGGAAGCTTGGTTTAGATGAATTATTTGAGAATCTTTCAAAGGATTTTGAGGAATACTCTTATTTATTAAACATAGTAAAAGAAAGGCATATGCCAAATAAAAAAGCTTTGACAGATTTAATGCTTAAGGAGTATAATAAATACAAAGAAACAAAAAATATGCTGTACCTGCAAAAAGCAAGATCTATTGCAGATGTGCTTAATATAAGGAAAGAACAGTTTCCTGATCTTTATAGAAACCTTTAAATATATTCTCTGATGAATTCTTATCATGTCAGAGAAAATAAAAAAAGGAGATTTTGTTGAATTAGACTATACTGGTAAAGAAAAAGATTCTGGTTTAGTTTTTGATACAACAATAGAAGATATTGCTAAGAAAAATAATTTGTACAACAGGAATGCGAGCTATAAACCCATAATAGTATGCGTTGGAGAAAAACAAATTCTTGCTGGTTTGGATAAAGAATTAGAAGGAAAAGAAGTTGGCAAAAGCTACTCTTTTGAGATTCCTCCTGAACTTGGCTTTGGAAAGAAAAATGCAAAATTATTAAGAATAATTCCTGCTGCTGTTTTTAAGAAACAGCAGATTAGACCTGTGCCAGGATTGCAAGTAAATGTAGATGGAATTATTGGAACAGTTAAAGCAGTTGGAGGAGGAAGAATAATTGTTGATTTTAATCATCCTCTTTCTGGAAAAACTTTGATTTATGATGTGGATATTAAAAGAATAATTACAGATAAAAAAGATCAAGTAAAAGCATATTTAGATCTTATTGGAATTAAAAATGCTGATGTGGCATTATCAAATGATGGAGCAAAGATCAAATTAAAAACGCCACTGCCTGATGAATTTAAGGAAAGACTTTCAAAAAAATTACAAGATCTGGTTAAACTTAAAAAGATTGATTTTGAAATTGTAAATGTTAAGAAAGAAGCCTCTAAAAAGATTGAAGAAAAAACATCAACTATCTCTAGTAAAGAGGAGAAAAAAGGCAAGCAAAAACCAGGTGAATAGAATAGTGTAGAATAATAATTTTTAAATATAAGTAGTGTTTTTATGATTCTCAAGTGGGGAATTATCCTGTTTGTCATATTAAAGTGAGGGGTGTTAGAAAAAAATGGGGGATTTTATTAATGAACAAGAAGGAATTGATTCTATTGAACAACCAGTTCAAGAACAAAAACCAATACAAGGAGATTTACCAGTAAGAAATGCAAATGTTGAGGATGCGGAATTAGAAGAAATCCTTGCCAGACAAAGAGCAACTATTAAGGTTGTTGGAACTGGTGGCGGCGGAAATAATACAATCAACAGAATTGCTGAAGTGGGAATAACTGGTGTTGAGTCAATTGCTGTTAATACTGACGCTCAAGATTTATTATTTACAACAGCTGATAAAAAAATCCTTATTGGAAGAGAGATCACAAAAGGTCTTGGTGCTGGTTCTGATCCAAAAATAGGAGAAGAAGCTGCTAAAGAGAGTGAGCATGAGATAAAACAAGCGATATATAATGCTGATATGGTGTTTATTACATGTGGTTTAGGTGGAGGAACAGGAACTGGATCTGCTCCTATAATAGCAGAGATTGCTAAAAAAATGGGAGCTTTGACAGTTGGAGTGGTTACACTACCTTTTACAATAGAAGGACAGACAAGATATGAGAATGCAATGATTGGTTTGGAGAAATTAGAGAATATAGTTGACACCCTGATTGTTATTCCGAATGATAAGTTATTGGAATTAGCACCTGATTTACCATTACAAACCGCTTTTAAGGTTGCTGATGAAATATTGACAAATGCTGTTAAAGGGATTTCTGAATTAGTTACAAAAGCAGGTTTAGTTAACCTAGACTTTGCAGATATAAGAGCAGTTATGAAAGGCGGAGGAGTAGCTTTGATAGGTGTTGGAGAGAGTGATACAGAAAACAGAGCAGTTGAGGCTGTTGAAAAGGCAATTACAAATCCTTTGTTGGATGTTGATATCTCAGGAGCAAATGGAGCGTTGATTAATGTAGCAGGTGGACAGGATTTAACTCTTGATGAGGCTAAGAAGGTTGTTGAAACTGTTTCTGATAGACTATCAGAGAATGCAAAGATTATATGGGGAGCGCAGATAAGCCCTGATTTGGCTAATACAATCAGAACAATGCTTATTGTGACAGGAGTTAAAAGCAGTCAGATATTTGGACCAGGAAGAACAGTTAGTGACAAGAGAAAACAAGAGATAGAGCAAGAGCTAGGAATAAAGTTTGTTGACTAAGATTTTTATTAAAGCTTTAAGAGAGTGAGAATTACTCTCTTAAAAATTTCAATCTTTTTGTTATAACCATAACATTTAAAAAACAATCCTCTTTTCTCTATATAATGGATTATACAGAGGAAAAGCCAAATTTAATAAATAAGTTAAGAAGATTCATAATAGAATGTGTGAGAGTTTTAAAAGTTACAAGAAAGCCAACCAAAGAAGAGTTTAAAACAATTGTCAAAGTAACTGGTTTGGGAATAATAATCATTGGTTTGATAGGCTTTATAATTCAGTTAATCAAGATCATATTTTTTAAGTAAAATGGTAGAAGAAAGTGCTATATTTGCATTAAGAACAACACCTAATAGAGAAGATCAAGTAATGGATTTTGTTAGCTCTAATGCTGCTAAAAAAGGATTAGAAGTTTATTCTATTGTTAGGCCTCATGGTTTAAGAGGTTATATATTTATTGAGGCAAAAACAAGAACAGAGGCAGAGCAGGCAGCAGCAGGTGTTCCTTATGCAAGAGGAATATTGCCAAAACCTGTTGAGTATAATGAAATAGAGCATATGCTTGAGCAGATCAAGGTTGAGAGAGATATAAGGAAGAATGATATTGTTGAGATTATTGCTGGAGCATTTAAAAGAGAGCAGGCAAAGATTATAAGAGTTGATAAACAAAAAGAAGAAGTTGTTGTAGAATTATTAGAAGCAGCTGTTCCTATTCCAATAACAGTAAGAATGGATGCTGTTAAGGTTATAAGAAGAGAGGGCGAGGCTGAGAAAGAGGAGGAATAATGCGAGCAAAGCGAGCAAATTTTTTGGTTAAGCTTTTTGCCGACTTAAAGGAGGGAAAAAGGTTAAATGGCAAAAGAGACTGTTGAAGCATTGGTGGAAGGAGGAAAAGCAACAGCAGCACCTCCATTAGGCCCAGCTTTGGGTCCATTAGGAGTTAACATAGGTCAGGTAGTATCTGCAATTAATGAAAAAACCAAAGATTTTAAGGGAATGCAGGTTCCTATAAAAGTGATTGTTGATACTGATACAAAACAGTTTGAGATAACAGTCGGAACACCACCTGTTTCTTCTTTATTACTGAAGGAAGCTGGAATTGAGAAAGGTAGCAGTAATCCTCTGCAAGATAGGGTTGCTGATGTTCTTATAGAACAAATTATCAAAATTGCTAAGATGAAAGAAGATTCTTTATTAGGAAAAACATTAAAAGAGAAAGTTAAAGAAGTAATTGGATCTGCTAATTCAATGGGAATATTGGTAGAAGGGAAGCCTGCTAAAGAGGCTATTAAATTAGTTGATGAGGGCAAGTTTGATAAAGAAATTTTAGAAGAGAAAACAGAGCTATCAGCAGAAGAGTTGAAAAAACTAGAAGAAGAGAAGAAGAAATTGGCAGAAGAAATAGAAGCAAGAAGAGCAGAATTTGAAGCTAAAGCTAAAGCAATTATTGAGGAGATGAAAGATGCTGAGAAATCAGCTATAAAAGCAAAACTAAGAGAAGCAGAGATTCCTGAACAGATTATTAAGGAGTTATTGCCTGAAGAGGCAGCACCAGCCGCTGGTGGAGCTGCAGCTCCAGAGAAGAAGGAATAAATTTTTATTTGTACAATTCTTTCGCTTTTTTATATTCTAAATTTAATTCTTTTAATAGGTTGATTATTCTTTCTTTATACTGGCCAAGGCCTTTCCAGTCTATGACAATTAAATCAACTTTTTCTTTTGTTTTATCTAATGCTTGTTTGAGCATTTCTTTATCCAAATTATCGAGCTGATATTTTGGACAAACATGACCAAATGAATATTCTGTGTTAAGCATTACTTTTTTGAAAATCGGAGTATGGTGCAAACCGCCTATTCCAAAAGCAATTTTGTAGTTAGGAATTTTTTCTGTTAAAATATGAAGAATTGTTTTAGCAATTATTTGGCCTGCTTTCTTGTTTTGCCATTGTTCTAAAGAAGAACCAATCTCTATAAACATACATGGTTTTTCTAGATAAGGACCATGATGAGTGCATTCTTGAACTATTTCCCATTCAGTATTTTTGGCTAATTTTTCTAGCTTTAACAAAGCCATTTTTAGCAAAGAAGCAGGCGCAATGCATAATTTTTTGTCTTTTCCTCCAAACTCTGCTTTCCCCCAATTACCTGGAGCATGAACAGATAAAGAGTTTATTTTAGAAGCAGCTTCATGTTTTGTTGCAAATACAAACAAATCAGCATTTATTTGTTTGTCAATATTCTCACAATAGATCGATTCTTTTTCTGTTGTGTAAATTTTGATATCTTTTAGTTGATAAACAAAATTATTGTCAAATATTTCTGTTGTTTTTTGGAATGGAAATAGTTCTAACAAATTTTCTTTTATATTAAGTCCTGCTGGATCTTTTTTTGAGATTATTATTGCTGTTTGCATTTTTATATTAAATATGATAATGTTTTTAAATATAGCTTATTTTTATCATATCAAAAAAGAGGTAAAATGCATTATCACGCTTTAAATATTAGTGATGTTTTTAAGGCATTGAATTCTTCAAGAAAAGGTCTGACAGAAGCAGAGGCAAAAGCAAGACTTGAGAAATATGGCTTAAATGAAATAAAAGAGAAAAAACCAATTTCTGCTTTTAAAATATTTCTGTCACAGTTTGCATCACCAATAATCTGGATCTTATTGGGAGCAATAATAATTTCTTTAATAATAAAAGAACAGACAGATGCAGTTGTTATAGCTGCAATTGTTATTTTAAATGCTGTTTTTGGATTTGTTCAAGAGTTTAAAGCAGGGAAAGCAATAGAGGCATTAAAGAGAATGGCTGGTTTGAAAGCAACTGTTATCAGAGATGGAGAAGAGAAAGAAATCAGAGCAGAAGAGTTAGTTCCAGGAGATATTTTAGTTCTAGAAACAGGAGACAAAATAGCAGCTGATGCAAGATTAATTGAGTCAGTTAATTTACAAACCCAAGAAGCAGCCTTAACAGGAGAAAGTCTTCCAGTTAAAAAAGAATTGACGATCTTGGATGAATCAATAGGTGTTGCTGACAGGAAAAACATGGTTTTCTCTGGAACAATTGTTACAAAAGGAAGAGCAAAAGCTATTGTAACTGCAACTGGAATGCAGACAGAGCTAGGAAAGATAGCTAGTTTAATAGAGCAAGCTAAACCAGAGCCAACACCTTTACAAAAAAATCTAAAAAATCTTGCTAAGTTTTTAGGTTTGTTTGTCATAATTATTGCAATAGTTGTTTTTATTGCAGGCATTATTAGAAAAGAAGCAACAGTAATGGATATGTTGCTTGTTTCTGTAGCATTAGCAGTAGCAGCAATACCTGAAGGTTTGCCTGCTGTTGTGACTATTTCTCTTGCACTAGGTGTTCAAAGAATGGTAAAAAGAAATGCATTAATCAGAAAATTGCCTAGTGTTGAGACATTGGGAGCATGCACTGTTATTTGTACTGATAAAACAGGAACTTTAACTCACAATGAAATGACAGTAAGAAAACTTTATGTAAATAAAGAGGTTATAGAAGTAACTGGTTCTGGTTATGATTCAGTAGGAAAATTTAGCAAAGACCCAAAGGATTTTGAATTACTATTGAAAATAGGTGCTTTGAATAATGATGCAAAATTAAGAAAAGAGGGTAATGAGTGGTTAGTTATAGGTGATCCTACAGAAGCTGCATTATTGGTTTCAGCAAAAAAGGCAGGAATTGATATAGAAGATTTACAAGAAAAATATCCAAGAAAGCAGGAAATACAGTTTTCTTCTGAGAGAAAGAGGATGACAACTATTCATAAAATAAACAAAAGTTTGTTTGCTTTTACAAAAGGAGCTCCTGATATAATAATTAATTTATGTGATAGAATTTTAATAAATGGAAGGGTAAGAAAACTGACAAAGCACGATAAAAGAGCAATTCTTGAGCAGAATGAAAAATTTGCAAGAAAAGCTCTTAGAGTATTAGGATTTGCTTATAAAAAAATTAAAGGCACAGAATCAGAAGAAGAGATAGAAAGTAATATGATTTTTGTAGGCTTACAAGCAATGATTGATCCTCCTAGAAAAGGAGTTAAGGAGGCTATTGCCAAATGTAAAAAAGCAGGAATCAAAGTAGTGATGATAACAGGGGATTATGAAGGTACAGCAAGAGCAATTGCTGAGGAGATAGGAATAAGAGGTAAGTCTCTTACAGGAGCTGAGTTAGATAGAATTCATAATTTGGAGGACATTGTGGAAGATATTGCTATTTATGCAAGAGTTGACCCTGGCCATAAGACAAAGATAATAGATGCTTTGAGAAAGAGAGGCCACACAATAGCAATGACAGGAGATGGGGTAAATGACGCACCTGCTTTGAAAATGGCAGATATTGGAATAGCAATGGGCGTTACTGGAACAGATGTTGCAAAAGAAGCAAGTGAGATGATACTTACTGACGACAATTTTGTAAGTATTGTTAATGCTGTTGAAGAAGGAAGAAGTATTTATGATAATATAAGAAAGTTTGTTTTTTATTTGCTTTCTTCTAATATGGGAGAAATACTGACATTATTTATAGCAATTTTAATTGGTTTACCTTTACCATTGATTGCTTTACAGATCTTATGGATTAATTTACTGACAGACGGTTTGCCAGCTTTAGCATTAAGTGTTGATCCTGCTGCACCAGATATTATGGTAAGGCCTCCAAGAAAAGTAAAGGAAAAAATAATGAGTAAAGAGAGAATAATTATGATGATTTTTGTTGGTTTGGTAATGATGGTAGGTACACTAGGGATTTTTAAGTATTACAAACCTTCTTTAAATTTAGAATATGCTAGAACAATGGCATTTACAACTTTGATGTTTTTTCAAATGTGGAACGTGTTGAATGCAAGATCAGAGAAAAGTAGTTTATTTAAAATTGGAATTTTTACCAATAAATATTTAATAGGAGCAATGCTTGTATCTATTATATTGCAGTTCATTGTGCTTTATACACCTTTAAATGTGATGTTCCATACACTGGCAATAACTGCTGTTGATTGGATCTATGTTATTGCTGTTTCAGCATCAGTATTCATTTTTTACGAAATAATAAAAATCATAAAAAAGAGATAAAATGTCAATTATTGGTTTAGTAAATATCAATCCTTTATTGTTTCATGCAATTGTTATAATTGCCAGTTTGATTGTTCTAATTAAAGCAGCTGATTTAGCGGTTTATGGTATAGTAAGATATGCAAGAAAATTGGGAATTTCGGATTATTTAATAGGTTTGATAGTTATTTCTTTGGCAGCTTCATTGCCTGAATTGGTTTCTTCTTTGAATGGAAGTGTGATAGGAGACACAGGAATTGTTTTTGGAACTATTCTCGGTTCTAATGTGTGTGGAATTGGTTTGGTTATAGGTGTTTTAGCATTAGTAGGTAAAAGAGTCAGTATGGAGTGTAAGATTTTTGAGAAAACAAAATCAGACATTTTTCTTTTAAGTTTATTGCCTTTTGTTTTGTTGTTGGATTCCAAATTAAATAGATTCGATGGAGTATTATTAATTATTGCTTATTTTATATGGATTGGTTTACTTTGGAAAAGAGAAGGAGAATTAGGAAAAGTCAAGAAAGATGTGAAATTAAAGCACATTTACAGGGATGCTTTGATATTTATTGGATGCTTGGTTGCAATATTGCTTGCTGCTAGATGGATTGTGTTTAGTTCTGTAAATATTGCCAAATTGTTGGCTATTCCATCATATATAGTTGCTTTAATTGTAATAGGTATTGGTTCTAGTATACCTGATTTAACAGTTGGGATAAGATCTGTTGTTAGGCATCATGCTTCCATTGGAGTTGGTGATGCTTTAGGCAGTTTAGTAATGAAAAGCTTACTCTTTTTTGGTATACTCGCTTTAATTAATCCTTTAGTTGTTGAATGGTCAACGATTATTATAGCATTTTTCTTCATAACAATTATACTAGCTTTAGTTTTAAAATTTACAAAAGACAAAGTAATCAGCTGGAGAGAAGGGTTAATGCTTGTTTTGCTTTATTTTGCTTTTTTATTTCTGCAGATCTTTTGGTTAGTTTTATAAAGGATGTTTAATATTTTTGCTTTTATGGATTTTTACCAGGAAATAATATCTATTTTGAAAAAGAATAAACTAACTAAAAAAGAGGTAGCTAGATTAAAGACTAGACTTTGTCGTAAATATAAATTGAAAAGGATTCCTACTGATGTCGAGATTTTATTGAATGCTTCTGCAGATGATTTACCAAAACTGAAATATTTGCAAACAAAACCTGCAAGAACTTTGTCTGGGGTGAGTCCTGTAGCTGTTATGACTAAACCAATAAGATGTCCTCATGGAAAATGCGCTTATTGTCCTGGTGGAGTTAGAAGTGTATTTGGAACAGTGCCTCAAAGCTATACTGGAAGAGAGCCTGCTACAAGAAGAGCGATAAGAAATCTTTATGATCCTTATTTACAGGTTTTTAATAGGCTAGAGCAATATATCTGCTTAGGACATATGCCTCAAAAAGTTGATTTGATTGTAATGGGAGGAACATTTCCAAGCTTTCCAAAAAAATATCAGAGAGAGTTTATAACTTATTGCTTTAAAGCAATGAATGATTTTTCTAAATTGTTTTTTAAAAAGAATCAATTTGATATTGCTAGATTCAAAGAATTTTTTGAATTGCCAGGGGATATTCACAGTAAAGAAAGGATTGAAAGAATACAGAAAAAATTGTTGAAATTAAAAAAATCATCACAAACTACTCTTGAGCAAGAGCAAAAGAGAAATGAAAAATCAAATATAAAATGCATTGGTTTAACAATAGAGACAAGACCTGATTATGGTAAACTAGAGCAGGGTAATTGGATGTTAAAGCTTGGGTGTACAAAGGTTGAATTAGGTATACAGAGTGTTTATGATGATGTTCTGAAAAAGATAGAAAGAGGACATTCTGTTAAAGATTCTATTGAGTCAATTAGAATATTGAAAGATTTAGGTTTTAAATTAAATTTTCATATGATGCCTGGCTTGCCAGGTGTTAATATGCAGAGAGATTTAGAAGGTTTAAAAGAGCTATTTAAAAATCCTGATTTCAGGCCAGATATGTTAAAGTTATATCCTTGCATGGTTGTCAAAGGAACAAAGCTTTATGATTTGTGGAAGAAAAATAAGTATAAACCATTGACAACAAAACAAGCTGCTGAATTAATAATGGAATTTAAGAAGTCTGTTCCAGAGTATTGTAGAATAATGAGAGTACAAAGAGATATTCCAACTTATGCTACAGAAGCTGGTGTTGACAGAACAAATTTAAGACAATATATTGAGGAGTTAATGAAAAAGAAGAAAATAAAATGCAGATGCATAAGATGCAGAGAACCAAGAGGAAGAAATATATCTAACAAGATTAAGATTTTAGCTGGATATTATGAAGCATCTGAAGGTATGGAGTTTTTTATTTCTGCAGAAGATGTTAAGAATGACATTTTACTAGGGTTTTGCAGATTAAGATTCCCTTCACAAAGTTTAAGAGAAGAGATAACAAACAAAACAGCCTTAATAAGAGAGTTGCATGTTTATGGACAATTAGCTGAGATAGGAAAAAAAGGTATTGTGCAGCACAAAGGAATAGGTAAAAAATTGCTAAAAAAAGCAGAGAAAATAGCAAAAATTTATTACAAAAATAAGATTGTTGTTATAGCAGGAATAGGTGCAAGAGAGTATTTTAGAAAACTTGGTTATAGAAGAGAAGGACCTTATATGGTAAAATTTTTGAAAAAATAAAATGCTAACTCCAATCCCAGGAACAGAAAATATAGAATTCAAGCAAGCATTTGTAGAGAGATATAGCAAGCTTGCTGATTGGGGAGAGTTTAAGAAATATTCTTTATCTTTTTTGAGGAGAAGTATTAGAGTTAATACCTTAAAGATTTCTGTGGATGAATTGAAGAAAAGATTGGGTAAAGAATGGAAGCTAAAGCAAATACCTTGGTGTAAAGAGGGGTTTTGGATAGAGCATAAAAAAGGTGAAAGAAGAGATATTGGCAATACATTAGAACATTCCTTGGGTTATATTTATGTTCAGGAAGCAGCTTCTATGTTACCGCCTTTAATTTTGAAACCAAAACCAGGAGAGATTGTGTTAGATATGTGTGCAGCTCCTGGAAGCAAGGCAACACAAATAGCAGCTTTGATGAAAAACAGAGGAGTATTGATTGCGAATGATATAAAAGGGGACAGGATTGCTGCATTAGGTATTAATATACAAAGAATGGGAATAACTAATACAATAATTACACAAATGTCTGGAGATTGGTTTAAAGAGATAGAATTTGATAAAATTCTTGTTGACGCTCCTTGTTCAGGAACAGGCACAATAAGAAAGAGTTTGAAAACATTACAAATATGGAACCCTAACATGATTAAAAGATTGGCAGGACTGCAAAGGAAATTAATAGACAGCGCTTTTAATTGTTTAAAAAAAGAAGGAAATTTAGTTTATTCAACTTGTTCATTAGAGCCTGAAGAGAATGAAGGAGTTGTTAATTTTTTATTAAATAAATATGAGAATGCAAAGTTAATTGATATTAAATTAAATATTAAAAAAAGTCCTGCTATTTTAGAATTCGAAGATAAAAGATACAATAAAGAGATAAAGAAATGCTTAAGAATCTGGCCACAGGACAATGATACTGAAGGATTTTTTGTAGCTAAAATTAAGAAAAAATGAGAAAAAAAGGAAAACCTAAAAAAATTAGGAAAATAAAGCAGATTGCATTAGAGAGAATAAAAATTTTGTTTGAACAAGCTGAGAAGATAGCAAAAGAAGATCCTTCCTTAGCAAACAGATATGTTTATTTGGCTAGAAAAATATCTATGAAAGCTAAGGTAAGAATTCCTAGAGAACTAAAAAGAAGATTCTGTAAACATTGCTATGTTTATTTTATTCCAGGAGTTAATTATAGAGTTAGAATACAGAGGGGAAAAGTTGTTTATTACTGCTTTAATTGTAAAAAATATATGAGGTTTCCTTATGTTAAAGAACAAAAGGCTAAAAGATCAAGTAAAAATAATCACTTGAGAGTAAATAAAAATAGAAAGATTTAAATATATTTTTTTTCTGCATTCATATTATGGCTCATCTTAATAATATTGAACACTGGCAAACCATAAACAAGATATTAGGATATAATCTAGATAAATTTAAACATATGAGATCAAAACATATTGATGATTCAATTGATGATATGCAATTTGAAAGATTTATGCGGAATTTAAGTGAGGCAGAAAGAAAGGAAATTAAAAAATATGAATTGGATATTGTTTATTCTCGTTTTCTTTGTGCGCTTTATGGAATAGATTATGTACAACCCCATTCTAAAAAATTGAAACTTGCGAGTATGAGAAGATATCAAAAAAGGTTTTTTGGTTAAAAAGTAAAGTTTTTTATAGGAGTTGCTTATATATTACTTCATGCAATATAATTTAGAACTAGACAAAGTAATAAAAGAAATAAGAAGACAAAAGGCAAAAGTAGTTTGTATCCAATTGCCAGATGGTTTAAAACCAATTGCTAAACACATAGTTGATAAAATAGAGTTAGAAACGAATTCTAAAATAATAATGTGGCAAGGAAGTTGTTTTGGAGCATGTGATTTGCCTTTACAATTGGAAAACTTGGGCATCGATTTAGTGGTGCAATTTGGGCATAATGAATATGAAAGAAAACTTAGTTAAAGTAATTGAGAATGCCGTAGAAATTGTTGAGGCATTGGAAAAAAAGAATGAAAAAATTTACAAAAAAAGAGCTCATATAATGAAAAGATTAAAGAAGTGGGAGGCAGCAAGAAAAGAAAGATACGCCAGAGTTCCAGATATGCTGAAACAGCAAATTTCGAATTACTATAAAGAAGCCTATTTGTTGGATAGAAGAATTGCCAAACTTTTGATAGAACATGTTTTAGAATTAATGGTTGCAGAGGATGAACAAAGAACTGTTATTTATTTAAAATTAAAAAAGTTACAGGATGTTTTATCGGATGAAGATACATTGGTGGCTCTTCTAAATGATCAAAAATCGTATATGATTAATTCTCTAAGATATCTGCAATCATTTAGAGAAGCAGCAGAAAAGGTATTAAAAATAAACAAAGAGAAAAATTTGATAAAACTTACCCTTGATATCAAAAGCGAGGAAAAGCTTATTAACAAATTCAATAAAGATATTGATAAACAAATAAAATTAATAAAAAAAGAAGAAAGATATAGTAAAGCATTGGCAAAAGCAAGATAAAAATGCAATTTTTCATTTATTTTTTGGTATCAGCAATATCTTTCTTAGGTTTGGCATTTGGAATAATTATAGCATTTATTGCTAAAGATGAGCTAAAACAAGGAAAAAAGTATTTTATTACATTGCAAAACGCAATTGTAGCTTTATCAGTAGGTGTTTTAGCTTATTTTTATAAAATTGATTTATACTTTGTTGTGATTTTGACACTGCTGATTTTTTTTGTATTATTTTACATTGAAAATGTAAAAAAGAGTTACGTGATCTATCCGTTGCTTGCATTTATATTTTATATTAGCAGTGGAATTACTTCTTTTTTTGTTGTAGAATCTGTGTTAATCTTTTTATATGGATTTCCAACAGCAGCTTTGTTGGTTAGAAAAAGAAAAGACATAATATATGTTATTTTAAAGCACATACCTTTTTTGATTATTGTAAATTTTCTTCCTTTAGTTTTTCCTTAAGCAAAGTTCTATTAACCTCTTCTTTCCCAACATTTTTTGAAAAAAGCCTTTTAATTTTTGCTATTACTCTAGGATCTTTGTAGTTTTCTCCAATTAATGCTGCTGCTAATTTTTTGTATTCTATAACCGCTTTACCTAAAGGAGAATGCTGAGAAGCAGGGATTGTGTAAGCAACGGATTCAAGTATTTTTATATCCTCTGGCAGTACAGCTAATACAGGCACATCTGTTGCTTCCTCTATCTCCTCCAAGCTTAATTCGAATTTTTTATTTCTAACTTTATTTAGTATCAAACCAGCAATAGGTGTCTTCTTTCTTTTTGCCACTTTTACAGCGTGCATTGTACAGCTTAAAGTTGGAAAATCCGGGGATGTTACAGCAATTAGCTGATCAGATGCAACCATTGTTGCTATAATCTCTTCATTTAAAGTAGGAGAAGAGTCTAGTATAATCACATCATAATCTTTTTTGATATCATTTAGTTTTCTCTTTAATTCAAAAGGATTTATCTTTCTTCCTAGTAAAGCTCCTGGAAGAACATCAAACTGCTCATACTTTTTTATTGCTTTTGTTATTGGGACATTTTTGTTTAAAACATCATGCAGTGTAAATTCTGGATCAACTATACCTAGATGTAAGCCTAGATTTGGAGCAGAGAAATTAGCATCAACAATTAGAACCTTTTTATTAAACTCATTGGCTAAGATAGCACCTAGATTAACAGCAGTGGTTGTTTTCCCTACACCTCCTTTTATAGAAATTACCCCAATAACTTTGCCCATTATTTATACACCTCCAAACCTCAAAAGGTTTGATCGTTTAAGGGACATGCGCTCACTTTGTTCGCTTAGTCCCTTGGTCTCGCTTTGCTTGACTTATTTATACACTTCTTTTAGTTTATTAAGCAGATGTTGTTTATATTCTTTTGTTTTTTTGATTTGTTTTTTAGTCTTTTCATCCAGTTTTTCTATATCTTTAATTATGTCTTTTACAAATTTCTTTGCTTCTTTTTCAGCCAGCAGTTCCTTCCTTTCTTCTATTTTCTTAACTATTTCTTTTTTAACATTAATATCTTTTTCTATTTCTTTTTCAGCCTTTTTATAGTCTTCTATTTTTCCAATTCTTTCTTTAAGTTTCTTTATTGTTTCGGTTTCTATTTTATTTATATCTTTAACAGCTTTTTTGAATTCTTTTAGATCTCTTTCTTTTTTGTTTAGAACGGCTAGTTCGAGTTTCTCTTTGAAAGTAAGTGATTCTTCTTTTTCTGACAATTCCTCTTTTTTAGGCAATTTTACAAATTGTCTTTCTATTACTTTTTCCTTTTCTTTTAACTCTTCAATCTTTTCCTTCTTTTTAAATAAATCTTTTTTAATGCCAGTTAATGCATTTTCTAACTTTTTCAGCAGTTTTGTATTCTCAACTATACCAAATGTTGAAGCAGTTATTTTTTTATCCAACACTTCACACTCTTTTTGAATATTTTTTAGCTCTTCTTTTTCTTTATCAAGAAGTCTTATCTTAGACTGTTCTCTTAAAGCTAATACTCTTTCTTTATTTTTTAGTTTCCTTATTTTGTTTATGATTAACTTAATATTTAAATCAAGGTTTTTCAATTTCTTTTCCAAGTTCTTTAAAGGAGCGTCTGCTTTCTTTTTTAGCGCATCAGGAATAACTACCCCTGCTCTTTCAAATCTTGAGAATTTAGCTTCTTTTCTTTTGTAAAGTTCTTTGAGTAATTTAACAAATCCTTGTTTCTTGATTTGGAAATTTTGTTCATCTTTTTCAAATTCTTTTCTTACATTAGATAAAGTTGATTTTTGACTTGAAAGTTTTTCTATAGTAGTTTGCAGTAAAGCAATTCTTTCATTGGTTATAGCTTTTACAAGCTCTTTTTCTTTTTTAATAGATTCTAGCTTTTTGAGATGCTCTTTATAATCATTGAGTAAGTCCTGAGTTGCTGCAATTTTGGTTTTTATATCCTTAGATAATTCTTCATCTTTTTTGATTAATGTTAGCAATTTGTTTTCTTTGTTCTTCAACTTTCTTTCTTTTGTTTCTATTTTTCTTATATCCTCTGTCATATCTTCTATCGCTTGCTTTCTCTCATTAAGCTTTTTCAGATCTTTTTCTAATTTTGTTATCTCGTTTTCTAATCTTGTAACTTTTTCTTCATCTTTTTTCTTTATTGTTTCTAAACTAATGACAAACTCTTTACCTTCTTTTTCAAGCTCTCTTGTTTTTGCTATTTTTTCTTTTAACTCTTCAATCTTCTCTTTTTCTTTTACTAAATCTTTAGGTTTGATTGTTTTCTCTATTTCTATCTTTAGTTTGCCAGGGAACTTTTCAATTTTATCGGCCATCTTATGCCCTACTCTTATAATTTCTTCTTTATGTCTTTGTACAGTTACTATTATAGTAATAGATCCAGAGATGCAGACAAGTGTTATTAGTATCCATAAGATATTATTTTCTATAGTATCGACCACAGAATTTACTGCTGAGGAAATCCAAGCTATTAATTTAGGTCTTTCTTCTATGTGGGGTTTTGGGATCTCTTCCATAGGATGAATTTCTTCCGGCAGTGTTGGAGCTGTATAATTACAACTCCGTATTTCTGTTTTATTACCTAGACCACATGCTATATCTTTACATATTCTTGTTTGGGTTCCATTTTCTGTACACTCAGACCACTCTGTGCAGTTCCATTTTATAGAACATCCTGCTTTGCCTGCTCTGCTAGGTGCAGGAGCAGCACAATCAACTGGGCAATTATTATAATCTTCTCCACTATCACATATTCCGTCTCCGCAATAACTTTCTTGTTTTATTGAGAATCCTGATAAGTTTGTAAGTGTTATTGTTAAGGTGTCTTCTGTTTTATCTTGCACCACATTACTTAAATATTGCCATGTTCCTCCACATTCTTGTTGACTAAAATTCCAGTCAGCACACTTATACAAGCTAAGATAGTTTTCATTTGTAAATGCTATATTGCTGTAATTGAAAGTTAGTGTGACATTGCTTTGGTTAAACTCACTTTCAACAGCGTATGTTGCTAAATAACCTGTTACAGGAGTTTGCTTTTTGTCTATTCTAAGTGTTTTATTGTTGTATTTTGTTAGATTAACATTATTTAATTTTATTTTTATTGAACTATTGTATGCTTCGAAAAACAGATCATAATTCAAAATAGGTTGTGAGCTATTCAGTGTTTCATTAAATTGATAATTGCTTACTTCTTTTTCTGTTCCAGTAATGTAAAGAGTGAGATCTACTGGAACATTATTTCCATTACTATCTTTCACAGTTATTGTAAACTCGAATCCTGTATTTGATATGAAATAATCTGTTATGTTTACTAGATTTCCTAAAGTGTCATTAGCATAGAAAGTTATATCATATCTGCCATTAATTGTTGTTGAATAATTTAACGGGAATGATGTTATTGAAGCAGTTGTTGAGTCTGGCAGTGTTATTGTTGCCCATAGAGTTGATATATTTGAGTTATCAGTCGCATTTGCATCTATTGTTATATTCTCTCCAGTCATAACAGCAGCGGGATATATTGAGTAATTTATAGTTGGAGGAGTTATCTCTGTTCTAATTTTATAATTATAATATTCTGTGCTATTCCAGTTATTGTATAAATCACTAGCAAGCCATCTATAATTGTATTCTCCTACTGAAAGATTTGTAAATGTGTAATAATACACATCTCCTGATTTTGTTGTTACAGTAAAATTCTGGCCATTAAATTCTAGAATTACTTTGCTTATGTTTACATTATCTGTCCATGTAGCATAAAGTGTAAAGAATGTTTCATTTAGTAAAGCAGGAGATTCAGGATCTGCTCTTATGTTAAAGTAAACAGGAGCAGATAAGTCAGCTATATTAAAGTATGTTTTTTGTGTATTATTTAGATTGTTTGATGTATCATTTACAATTATTGTTATGTTATATCTTCCTAGATAAGTTGTGTCTGTGAAGAGCTCTTCATATAAACCAGAGCTTGAGTTATAGCTTAGTTCTAGTAATTGATCGTTGTCAGCCCATTCAATATTTGCCAAAACACTATCAATAGCAGTTTCATCAGATGCATTTACCTTTATAGCGATTGGAGTATTATAATTATAAGTTACATTAGTAAGTGGAGCTGTTATAATCACACTTGGAGCAGTTATATCTATAACATCAAAGAAATCAGTTTCTGTGTTGTTCGTATTATTGGATGCATCTCTTGCAATTATTCTTATGTAATATCTTCCTGCTGGATCTTGATTAGTAGGAGTATAAGTATAATACCATACGTTATTGTCACTTTTTATCATGTCAAATGTCAGTGTTATGTTGTCCGGCTTTGTTATATTTAGTTTTACAGTCACATTTGTAGCGTCTATTACATTTACAGTTATATTAGTTGTTTGAGTTTGATTAATTACTCCAGGCGTTGTTGTTATGTTTATTACGGAAGGATTTTGTGTATCTTGCACTGTTATAAGGAGTGTTTTTGAGCTGGATGAATAGTTTCGCGTAGTAGGATAAACTGCTGTTATATTATAAACACCTAGTTCAGTGTATGTTGTTGTATTTTCTAATGGGCTTGTACCATTATTAATCAAAGCTCCATCTTGATATAGTTCTAGATAACCTGCTGGAGGAGTAATTGTTTCTGCCTTAATTGCTACAGCTGTGTTTATTTCTATTGTTTTATTTTCTGTAAGATTATCTAGTGTTAAATTGATCGAAGAGTTTGCTTTGTTTATCATATACTCTGACAGAGGTGTACTATTCCAATTATTGTAAACGTCGTTTGCATACCATTTATATGAATAATTTCCAGCAGGAAGGGATTGTATAGTGAAATAATACTTGTCTCCAGATTTTGTAGTTACTGTGTTATTTTCTCCATTGAGTTCAAATAGTACAGAGTTAACTTTTATATTATCTGTCCATGTGCAATAGAAAATATAGGATTGATTAGGGCTATATGTTGTTGGTGAAACTGGATCAGTAGTTATATTACTCCAAGCTGGAGGGGAGATATCATTTATTTCAAAACTTGTTTTTTCTGTATCGTTTACATTATTGGATGTATCATTGGCTATTATTGTTATATTGTATTCTGTTATTATTGACGTTTCATCAAAAACATTCTCATAAAATAAAGAAGTTGAATTATAGTTTAGTTTTAGTATTCTGTTATTTCCATCCCAACTTACATTTGCTAGAACACTGTCTACTTGTGTTTCATCTGTTGCATTAACTTTGATAGGTACTACAGAATTATAATCATAAATTGTATTTTCAACAGGTTCTATAATCTCCACAACAGGTTTTGTTATGTCTAATACTGTAAAGTTTATAGTTTCTGTATCATTTATATTATTAGATGTGTCATTTGCAATAACTCTTACGTAATATATTCCTGCTTTGTTTTGATTGTTTGCGGTATATTCATAATAGTATACATCATTGATGCCTTCTAACATTTCATAACTTTCAGTTATATTATCTGCACGGGTTATGTTTACAATTACTTTGCTAATATCTGTGTTGTCTGTTACTATGACTGTTATATTTGTTGTTTGAGTCTGGTTTATTGTAGCAGGAGTAGCAGTTAAGTTAGTTACAGAAGGATTTGTATTGTCCTCTACTTCTATGAAATGGGTTTCATAGCTAGGAGTATAATTTCTGCTTCCATTATAAATAGCAGTTATATTGTAGATTCCTGTTTCATTATATATCATAAAAATTGTTAGTGGAGATGAGCCATTAGCTATTTTTACACCATTTTGGTATAACTCGATATAGCCTGTAGAAGGAATTATTAAGGTTGCTGTTATGTTTACTTGTAAACCAGCTTCTATTGTGATATTTTCATCATAATTGTTTAGTGTTAAGTTAATTAATGAAATCATTTTTGGATTTACTGTAACATTATCTGTTAGCTTGATTAGTTCTGTTCCTATTGAATCACATGTAACATTATAATCAAATGTTCCGTTTTCTGCAAATGACCTGTTATATTCATATAACTCTGTTGTTGTGTTGAATATCATTATTGCACTTGAATCTGCAAAATCAATTGTACAAATTGCAGCAAGTATGGGATTTCCATTTACAACTTTTGTATAATTAGCAAAGAATTTTATTTGTTCATCTACATATTTTGTTTGATTGGCATAAGGCATATCTTTATCAGTTTCATCCCAGATTACTAGTTTTGCATTTCCTGCTGTTGTAAAAGATGTAAAGTGACTTACATTAAATATCGCTGTGCCATTTACATAACTTACATTTGAACAAATTGAAGCATTACAATACTCTCCATTTATATATACGTCAGGAGCATCCTCCCATCCGAGATTTCTGATGTAGAGTGTAGCAGATGAATTAAAACTAGAATGTAGCCCAGTGATTGTTACATTATTATAAGAAAGTTTTACTGCTGTATCAAAATCCTGATCAACTGCATTAACACATTCATGCCATATTACCATGTCTGTATCAGGATTGTCAAGTATGGCTGTACTGTTACATACATTACTTAAATCAGGTAAAGAAGCCCAATCTGTTGTGTTTCCAGAGAAATTACTGTAGTTTGGTACAGCCTCTCTGTTCACTTCTACAATTCTTGTTAAAGAGATATTCTTGTGTCCAAGCGAATCATAAACTTCACAATACCAGGAATAGTTTCCGTCAGAGAGGTTCAATAATGTAAATTCTGCAGTTGTGTTTGTTCCAGATATATTGACTGTTTTGTTTAAGGTTCCTTCAAAATAAAAGGAGATATTTTTAAGGTTAAGATTGTCAATTACACTACAGTTAAAGTAAATATTTCCATCTCCATCAACTGCATTATCATTTGGTGAGAGAGAAGTAAATGAAGGAGGAGTTGTATCAACAGTAAAGCTTCTTGTTTCACTTGTATTTATATTATTTGCATCATCCCAACAAGTTATATTCCAGTAGTGTGTGCCATCACTAAATCCTGAGACTGTATAGTTCGTTGCTGTAGCATTATGACTTATTATATTGCTAGCATTGACAATACCATCAATAGTTAAATTGCAACGCAAACCTACATCAAGATTATCTGTAGCTGTCCAATTAAAGTTAATTTCAGTAGAGCTTGTATTAAATGTATCCAATGGGGAATTTATAGTTATTGTTGGCTTTGTATTGTCTATTATGAAATAGTATGCCATTAAATCAAAGCTGCATCTATCATAGATATCACAAGCCTCTATTTTTATCTTGTATTTTCCGTCAGTAGCTGATGTTGTATCATATATCTGAAATTCTGTTCCTTCTGGCACAGAACTGTTAATTGTCTCAAGAAAACCATTATCATAAGTCATTAAACTGACATTATAATCAAAAGGATCTCCATTAGGATCATGCGACGCAAGCCAGGTTATATTTAAAATTCCTTTATAAACTTTGAAATATTCTGGATTAGTGATTTGCGGTTTTGTTGGTGGATCCCTGCCTTGTTCCCATATATCAGTCTGTAGAGTGGAGTATGCATTATTTCCTAAGCTGTCATTTGCCCAAACCTTATACTGGAACTGCTGATTGTTAGCAAAGTCAAACCAGTGAATATGTGCATCTGCCTCCCAATTATTTTCTAAGTTCCATGTTGTTCCATTATCAGCAGAATAATAAGTGTGCCCTGTTCCAAGTGTTATGTTTTGCCTTCTTAACTCCCATGCAGCACTTATATTACTTACATCACGCGCTTCCAATATTATTGACATGTTTGGAGTAGCTTTAACACTTAATATTGTTCCATTAGAATTTATTGAGAAACGCAAGAATTTCCTTCCATAAGGCAAGGTTGGATCAAATGGTTCAAGCCCTCCAATATACACACAATTTGCATTTGTTAAAGGATCTCCTGCAGTATAACTAGAGTTACAATAATATACATCAAGATCATCTACAGTTCCTGTTTTATTGACAACATATACCTCAAGTCTATAGCTTACATTTTCAGCAACATAAAGTCCTGTGAAATTTATTTTTACAGAACGATTTACATAAATATCTTCGTAAGTACTGTTAAACTTATCAAGATCTTTAATAAATAGATTGTATTTGCTTGGCCTATAAAACCAGTGAGATATATTTGCACACCATCTTCCATTTTGAAGACTGCCTCCTATTAAACTCATGTTAACATAACCAGGATCTTCTGGAATAATTCCAGCTTGCTCAGCTGTGCCACTGTTGTTATAGTAAAGTTTAGCTTCTGTTATGTTTGTTACACCTGTTATATTTACCTTTATCTGGATATCTCCTCCACTACTAGCATTAAGATCAGAAGGAATTTGCTCCCAGTCAGAGAAAGAAGGGTATATTGAAATACCTCTAATTTGAATGTCGTCAACTTTACACTCTTCATTTGGCACACTGCTATAACATCTAAACCTTATTTTAAAGTTAGGATTGTTATTAGCATCAGGTGTTAAACTATTGTTATCAAAAGTATAAGCAGCAGTATTTGTTCCTGTGATATTAAGCACATTAATCCAAGTTGTGCCATTATACCAATCTGCTCTTAGGTACTCTCCTGCATCAAGTCCATCAGTATCATACCAAAAACTAAAGGTTATATTCTTATAATTGGCTGTGCTAATGCTTGTTTCAATTATACTTTCACCATCTGTATTTTCAGTTTCTATATAATAAATTCCAGCATAAGGATCATCTGTTGCAATTGCCCAAGCTCTACCTATTCCTGAAGTAGTCCAATTGTTTGTTGCTAAAGAAGCAGATTCCCAGTCTTCAAAGAATGTTCCACTGAAATTTGACAAAGGCGCAGCATCATGGATATAATCAAATTCCAGATATGTTATTGGTCCTTGGGTGCTTATAATTTTAAAATCAAACTGATTTGTTTGGTAAGAGAGATTATTTAGAATTATGTCTTGCCATTCTCCTGAAGAGTTAAATACTTTGGATTTTCCTAATAATGGGGAAGTAGTATTAACATGATAGATTTCAAACCAAGTATTTTTAAGTTCTTGATTCCTTACATAAACATTAATAATGCTTCCATTTGTTAGATTGTGAGCAAATGTAACTCTTATAAACTCATTTGCATAAATTGGTTCTGACCAATTATCATCTTTGCGCTCAACTTCAGCAAATATGTCAGAAATGAATGAATAATTACTATCTAAATGTTCAGCAGCAGTAATATTAATCTCAGCAAATCCTGGATCCTCTGCTGTTAAAACAAAAGTATATTCTTGTCCAGGTATAATATTCATTAACTTAGTCCAGCTGCCGTGACAGCTTTGTTCTGTAAAATTCCAGTCTTTACATTTATATAACATGGTTCCTTTTGCTACTGCAGTTACAGTCGCATTATCAAAGACTATATTGGTTGGGTCAATGGCATAAACCTCAACAAATTTTCCTTCTTTTTCATTTGGAACATCATCTATACCAATTTCAATTGTTTCATTGTATGTTAAATTATTGAATTCTATTTTCTTTACAGGGGTTGATTTTGGAATTACCTCAACCTTTTTTCCTATAATATTAATCTCTGCATAAATTGAATTATTCTTGCTATCTTTTAATTTATAATCAGCCATGGCTAAGATAGAAGCATTAGTTATATTAGTTCCATTTACTTTATAGACTGCTTCGCCTGCTTGAACAAAAATATCATTAATAATAGGAACAGCTATTATTTGTGGCAATAATATTATAGCAACTAATGCAAAGATACAGATTCCAATTATTGCTTTTTTGTTGTTCATTTCTCAACAAACACCTTCTTTTTTTCATAAGCACATTTCCATAATTTTAGGAAATCCTCTACTTCAGGAGCATATTTAATAGAAACAAGAAGAACTGTTCTTCCAAGATGTTCTATATTTAATGCTTTAATTATACCAGATTTACCATCTCTTCCTTTAAGAGCATAATAAAATCTGACTTTGTCTTTTTTCAGCAAATGTTCTGTAGAATAAGTAAAAATTAGTGCCTCTTTATAATTCTCAATAGAATTCTCTTTATCCTCTTTTTTTGCTGGCATTTTGCTAAAAAACATAAAATTGTTAATGTTAAATAGATTAACATTACTGCTATATAAAGGTTTTGGTGTTATATTTATTAACTTGTTAAATAGGTTAACAAATAATGAAAAATAAACTTTTTATTGATTATGTCCAGAAATAGGTTTTTATTAGCTTTTTTATGCTGTTAAGAATCACATAAATAAAATTCAAGACAGTTTTGTTTGCAACTAATCTGATTAAAAACAAAACTAAGATGTAGAATTCAGAACAGATAAAATGGCAGATTCTATTGGATCATCCAATCCAATTAATTCTTTTTCATCTATTGTTACAACATAATTCAATGTTGTTGCAACTTGAGTGATTGTTTCAATTTCACCATTTATAATATTTATCTCATAAATTCGTTTTATTTTATCTTTGTCCTGTATTTGAAGTAAAAATTTTTCATTTTTTGTTTTTTCTAAATTAATTTTTTTGTTAATTCTATTTACATATTCAGATAATATTTTTTCGTCTGGATATTTCACCCCTTCAAGTTTTTTAATTGCAAGAGAGGTAACTTCTGTTATTTTTTCAACTATTCCCAGAATATCCTCATCTTTATTTTTGGTTATATTGGAAATTATTGAATGATACTCTTCAAGTGTATCTTTTACTAGTGTTTTATCATTTTCTTTTATCTTATCCCAGTTGTTAGAAATCTTTTCAACAAGCCACTTATAATCATCTAAAACATCTTTCATCTCATCAAAATATTCTTCTCTATTCTTGTTTTTGTCAAGTTCTTCTAGTTCACTAACCCTCTCATTAGCTATGTCCATGATTTTCTCTGTTTTTTCCTCAGCATTTGTTAAGGATACGTCAACCCTATCTTTTATTTTGTCTATGTACCAAAACATTGATGTTGGAGGAATTGTTAGTGTTAGTTGATTTGATATAAGTGCAATAATGATTAACACCAACACAATAAATGCGATAGCAGGAGATCTTACCATAATAAGATACAGCTCCTCTCTTTTTAAATAATTTTTGATAATCCTCATAAACAAAAATCAAAAGACTTATAAAAGAAAAATGAACTCTTTTAATCAAGCCTCGGTAGCTCAGTAGGTGGAGCACACGGCTGTTATCACAATCTTGTTAAGGATTGTTTGTGGTAACCGTGCGGTCGGCAGTTCGAGTGACATTAAATTTGCATAGCAAATTTATGGCTTGAGAATCTGCCCCGAGGCGTAGCCTAAATTGGCTTCATTTATTTAAATATGGGCTGGTAGCTCAGTCTGGAGAGCAAAGCGAAACAGTCGCTTCGCTCGTGCAATTGGAGCACTACATTGTTTACAACATGTAAACAAGGTGAGGCTGATAACGTAGCGGTCGCCGGTTCAAAATTGTAGGAATAGTGTCCTGCAATAGAGAATCCGGTCCAGCCCATGTTCTTTTCTTCTGGATTTTTTTACGGTTTATCTTTTATAAAGAGAATTTAAATAACCATTCAAACACAATAAAGCTTATAAATAAGTTGTAATTTATAAATAGAAACAGTTAGTTAGCACTTTAGGGGGTGGAAAGAATATGAGTTTAAAAATACTAATGGGAGCTTTATTATGCTTGCTTCTAATTTTAGGGGGTTGTATACAAGTAAGAGTTGTTGAAGAAGGTGTTGCAGAGAAAGAAACAGTTTCTTCATTAGTACCAAATGTAACAGAAGAAAATATAACTCAAGCAATAAATGCAACAAAAATAGAAGAAATAAAAGAAGTTGAAGAAAAAGAAGTTGAAGAAGAGGTCGAGGCAGCAGAAGAGGAAGTAGAAGAAGAAAAAGTGCAAGAGATTAGTGTTACTGAAGGAGATTTAATACAGTTAAAAGTTAAGGCAACAGATCCTGATGGAAATCCTTTAACATACTCTTTTTCAGAGCCTTTGAATAGCACAGGAGCATGGCAAACACAAGAAGGAGATGCAGGAGAGTATAATATTACAGTAACTGTGACTGATTCAGAGGGTTTATCAGCTTCTCAAGAGCTTAAGATAATTGTTTTAGCATTGAATCATGCACCTATTTTAGAGAAAATAGACCCAATAGTTGTTGATGAAGGAGATACAATAGAAATTAAAATTAATGCGTCTGATCCAGATGGTGATGAACTAGAGATAACATTCTCTGGATGGATGAACTCAAGCACGTATACAACAGACTATGATGATGCAGGCAACTACACAGTTACAGTAAAGGTTACAGATGGTAAAGAAACAGTTTCACAGGATATATTAATCACAGTTAACAACAAGAACAGAGCACCAGTTATTACATCAATAAGCCTAACTTAAATTTTATTTTTTCTTTTTAAAATATAAAAAATGAGAAGGGCTTTGATATTATTGTTTGTATTACTTTTTTTAATTAGCCCTTGCTTTGCAATAGACAAAATAACTGTTGATGAAGGCACTCTAATAAAACTAAAAATAGATGCATATGATTTGGATAATGATAAATTAGAATATTTCTTTCCAGAACCTTTTAATGAAAATGGGGAATGGCAGACTAATTACACAGATGCTGGAATTTATAATTTTACTATTGCTGTAAGTGATGGTAAAGATATTTCTTATAGGCAGGTACAGATCATAATAAAAGACAAAGACAGACCTCCTGTTTTTGTTGGATTAAAAGACAGTTATGTTGTAAAAGAAAACGAAACTCTAAATATAGAATTAAATGCAACAGACCCTGATGGAGATGAAGTAGATTTTATTGCTGTTAATCTTCCAGATACAGCTTCTTTTTCCAAAGGAGTTTTTGAATGGAAACCAGATTTTGATACAGTTGCTAAAGATAATACCTTTAAAAATAAAGTGCTAACTAAACTTCACTTGTATAATTATTTCAGGAAGAAAGAGGGAAAATTCAATATTGTTTTTGTTGCAAAAGGAAAAGAAGAGTCTACTAAAAAAGATGTTAAGATCATAGTAAAAGATGTTAACAGGCCTCCTGTTTTAAAGGAGCTAAAAGATATAATTGTAACTGAGGGAGAAAAGATAGAACTAGAGCCAGAAGCAATAGATCCTGACAATGATGTTTTAACATTCTCTTATTCTGGTTTTATGAACTCAGACAGCTATAAAACAAATTATGATGATGCAGGCAACTACACAGTTACAGTAAAGGTTACAGATGGTAAAGAAACAGTTTCACAGGATGTTAAAGTAGTTGTTAAAAATGAAAATAGAGCACCCGAATTTAAGAAGATAAAGGACAAAGTTGTTTATGAGAATCAAACCATTAAGTTTGAGCTAAAAGCAGAAGACAAGGATAATGATAAAATAACTTATTCTGCTGAACAAATGCCTGATGGAGCAAATTTAAGTGATAATGTTTTTACTTATACTCCAGATTTTGATGTAACAAATAGTAGTAAAACATACATTGTAACATTTATTGCAGCTGATTCAGAAACAGAAACAAAACAAAAAGCAAAAATAACTGTTAGAAATGTGAATAGGAAACCTGTCATTGAAGAATTTTCGAACATAACAAAGGCTTATATAAATGAACCAGCTAAATTTTCAGTAAATGCAACAGACCCTGATGGAGACAGTCTAACTTACAAATGGGTGTTTGGTTTATTTGATAGTTATGTAGGAAGTAATTATCATATTAGAAAGTTTACAACACCTGGAATTAAGACAGTTAAAGTAATAGTTTCTGATGGAGAATCAGCTATAGTTCAAAAATGGAAAGTGGATGTTAGAGAAAAAGCAAAACCTGTTGAAACTGTAAAGAAGGTATATAAAACCTATATAATAGAGTAGTTTTAATCCTAAATTATTTAAATCTTTTATTCTTTATTTTTCTTATGTCTAAGAAAACAGTTCTTTATTCAAATAATCCTGTTGTAGATTTGGCTTTAGATACAATCAAAATCAACAAACAAGCATTTATTTTTGTTAATACAAAGAGTTCTGCTGAAAAAACAGCTGAAGATATTGCAAATGCATTAGGCAAAAACACTATAAAAAAAGAATTAGAAGAATTAGCTGATAAGATAGAGCATGTTCTGTCAAAACCAACCAAGCAGTGTGTGAGATTAGCAAAATGTATTAGAAAAGGAATAGCATTTCATCACGCTGGTTTAACAAATGAACAAAAGAATATGATAGAGGATTCTTTTAGAGAGGGTTTAATAAAAATAATCTGCTGTACTCCAACACTAGCAGCAGGAGTTGATCTACCAGCTTATAGAGTTATAATAAGAGATTTAAGAAGATTTGGATTTAGAGGATATGTGTGGATTCCTGTTTTGGAATATTTGCAAATGGCAGGTAGAGCAGGAAGGCCAAGTTTTGATAAAAAAGGAGAGGCAATAGCAATAGCAAAAACAGAAGCAGAAAAAGAAAAGATAATTGACAGTTATATTAATGGAGAGGCAGAAGACATTTATAGTAAACTAGCTGTTGAACCTATTTTAAGAATGTATCTGCTTTCTTTAATAGCAACAGAGTTTGTTAATACTAAAAAGGCAATTATGGAGTTTTTTTCAAAAACATTTTATGCTCATCAATTTAGAGATCTCTACAAGATTGAATCAATAATAACAAAGACTTTGGGTTTATTAGAGGAATGGGAATTTATTAACTCTAATAAACTTCCCCAACCCACCCGCCCCCACCATCCACCAGAAAGAGATTTTGTATCTGCACTCGAACTAACTAATAATTATTCTATAAAAGCAACTTTATTAGGAAAAAGAGTTGCAGAGCTTTATATAGATCCTTTAACAGCACACCACATAATAGAGTGTTTGAAAAAAGCAAATAAGAGAGAAGTTTCTGCTATTGCTTTATTGCAGATGATTTGCAATACTTTAGAGATGGAACCTCTTCTTAAAGTTAAGTTAAAAGAGTATGATGAAATTCAGTCAGAGATACTTAAATATGATTTTCTTGAACAGCCAAATATGTGGGATGAGGGTTATGAGGATTGGCTTAATTCTGTTAAAACAGCTTTGTTTTTTAATGATTGGATAAATGAAAAAGATGATGAATATTTGTTAGAAAAATACAAAATAAGACCAGGAGAAACAAGGGCAAAACTAGAAAGAGCAGATTGGCTGCTTTATTCTACATCAGAGTTAAGTAGGATATTACGCTTTCAAAAAATATTAAAAGATATTTTAAAATTAAGATTTAGGATAAAATATGGTGTTAAAGAGGAGTTACTGCCTTTGTTGAAATTAGAAGGTATTGGTAGAGTTAGAGCAAGAAAATTATTTAATAATGGAATTAAAACAATTAAAGATGTTAAAAAGGTTGATGTAGTTAAACTCATTCAAATAGTTGGAAAGAAAACTGCTTTAGATATTAAAAAGCAGGTTGGTCAAGAAATAAAAGAAGTGCCTAAAAGCAAGAGAAGAGGACAGTTGAGTTTGGGGAAATATCAAGAATGAAAATATGTAAAACAGATTATAAGGCAAAACTGTTTGTAGGAGTTATGTTTTCTGATGAGAAATTATTAAATAAAGTAATTGGTGATCTAAAACAGAAATTTGGTGAATTAGAAGAGGATTATTTAGAGTATGACTTTGATTTTACTAATTATTATGAAGAAGAGATGGGCAAGAATTTGAAAAAAAGAATTATTGTTTTTAAAGATTTGATAAATAGAGAAGAGATTGCTGATATTAAAATCTTTACTAATGAATTGGAGGAGAAATATTCTAAGGACGGTAAAAGGCAAGTGAATTTAGATCCTGGTTATTTTACAAAAGATCAGTTGTTATTACCATCTGCAAAAGAAAGCGCCTATAAAGTTTATTTGGGGAAAGGCGTTTTTGGACATTTATGCCTTATATTTAGTGGAAATAAAGCAATAGAAGTTAATAGAACATTCCCTGATTTTAGAACAGAACAAGTCAAAAATTTTTTTTTAGATTTAAAGAATAGATTGCCCCTATAGTTCAGCTTGGATAGAACACAAGCTTGCGGTTTTTAAGTAAAAAGCTTGTAACCTCGGTTCAAATCCGGGTAGGGGCATTTTAAGCTTGGTAAAAAAAGAAAATTTTTTAAAAATCTTATTTATTATATTAACATCATGTTAAGAATCAGTCTTATTGGTGCAGGCGATATAAATTATCACTATTTTAAATTATTGAAAATAGATGAAAACAAATTTAACAAAGAATTAGATGATATAGCAAAAGTTCTTGTAGAAGAGAACTGTGAAATTGTATTGCTTCCTGACAGAGGAGTTTGTTTTGAAATAGCAAAAAGATATAAAAAGAATTGTGGAGCAAAGGTATTAGGAACAGTTCCTTTATCAGACAAGGATTTTGGAATAAATCATTTAAGACCGTATATGGAAGCAGATGTTAATGGTAAAAAAATTTTTGATAAATTTATTGATACTGATAACTGGTATAAGCAAGATTTAACTTGTTGTATTTTTGGTGACGCTATCTTAATGTTAGGTAATAGCTTAGGTTCTCTCGGTGAACTGGTTTATGGATATTATTTATATAAATTGTTTGTAGGAGATAAACCAGAGGTTAAAGCAAAGAAAAAAGCAATTCACCCAGAGACTAGGGCTGGAGAAAAAATACCTTATTCTGTTATTGTTTATCAACCATTTCTTAAGGGGAAATTGAATTCAGAAATTGAGACATATATTAAAAAACTGAATGGAAATGTTTATTATGTTAACAATAGTAATGAATTAAAAAAAGTTTTAGAAAAATTAAAATCGCTAGCTCGCAATTAGATGTAATTGAGTATTGAAATTTATTTTGTCAATTCAATATATTTTACCAAAAGGTGCGAATATTTGTATGATCCGCTTATTTAAAAGAAAAAGTTCCACTAAAACCCAAACACTTAAATATATGAACAGATAATTCATTAAAAAACGCTTAGATAAGCTTTCTTAGCTTATTTTTTCGTTTAAAAGGGAGTTGATATTATGTCTGTTAAAAAAGGAGATAAAGTAAAGGTTGAATATACTGGAACACTAGATGATGGAACTGTTTTTGACACATCAGAAGGAAGAGAGCCTTTGGAGTTTGAAGTAGGCTCTGGTCAAATAATTAAAGGTTTTGATGATGCAGTTATAGGAATGAAAAAGGGAGAAGAGAAAGAGATAAAAATATCCCCATCAGAAGCATATGGAGAGGTTAATCCAGAATTAATAAAGAAAATTCCAAAAGATAATCTTCCGCCTGGGCAAGAACCACAACCAGGGATGATGCTTGTTTTGGGTACACCAGATGGAAGACGGATTCCAGCAAAGATAACTGAAGTTACGGACAAGGATGTAACTATTGACCTTAATCACCCTTTAGCTGGAAAAACCCTTAATTTCAAGATTAAGGTTGTGGATATATTATAAAACACCCAATAAAAGCAGCTTAAAAAATTCTGATTGAAAAGAAAAAATTTATATATAGTTACTTCTAAATAGTTACTAATTATAAAAAGGATGTCCTAGGTTCTGCTATAAAAATGAACTTTAAAAAATTAAAAACAACAATTTTTCTATTGCTTTTGACTTTATTGCTTCCAAATTTTAAACAGAAAAAGCCTGTTAAAATCATCCCGGCATTGAAAAATGCTCTTATACTGACTGATAATGAAGTTAATTCATTAAACGAAGGCAATAGAATTGTTGTCAATATTCCCTCCTATATGCTTTATTTTTGTAAAGATAACGAGATTGTAAAGAGTTATCCCATAAGTGTAGGCAGAAAAGGAAAACCTACTCCTGAAGGATTTTTTATTATAGATAGAAAGGAGAAAAGCCCATCTTATGTCCCTCTTGAAGGATCTCCTCATAGAAAGATTGCGAATTATTTTCCTCCAGGTAGGAATAATCCTTTTGGTACAAGATTAATGCATTTTTATAGTCATTTTTATATTCATGGTCTTCCAGATAAAGAGAGTTACTTGATAGGAAAAACAAAAGAAGATGGTTGTATTGGTATGTTAAATAAAGATATAGAAGAACTTTTTGATTATATACAACTCGGGACAAGAGTGGATATATTTTACAGAACATATTTGATAACTAATCTGAAATCAAAATTAAATTGCCAAAAACTTCAGGACATTTACGATGGCTATAGAAGGATTATAATAAACAGAGAAGATTCTACCAAAAAAATTAAAAAAATTCCTGTGAGTTGGGTGAATCTTGCAAAGTTAAATGAAGTATCTCCAGAAAATTGGAATTTGGAAAGAAGATCTTTAGATGAAATAATTGCAATAACTGATGAAGGATTTTATGATTATAAAATTGGAACAGCAGAACTAGTTGCTGGAGGAGATGTTATGTTGGGTTGGTTTATTGATCGATTTCTGAAAAGTGATTATGATCCTTTTTTATATATAAAACCTGTATTGAAAAATTCAGATATAGCTTTTTGTAATCTTGAAGCACCTTTTACAACCCGCGGAGAAAAAATAGAAAAAAAATTTAATTTTAGAGTTGATCCACAAAGAGTAATTTATTTGCAAAATGCAGAATTTGATATAGTTAGTATTGCAAACAACCACATTATGGATTATGGCAAGCAAGGTTTAGAAGACACAATAGCAACTCTTGAGAGAGCAAGTATAACCTATTGTGGTGCAGGCATTTCTCTTAGCAAAGCAAGAGAAATTAGAATAATTAAAAAAAGAGGAGTTAAGTTTGCATTTCTTGGCTATTCAACCGTACAACCTTCTGACATTTTCGCAAGGCCAGGTACTCCTGGAGTAGCTTATGCGAGCAAAGGATGGATTAAAGAAGATGTAAAAAAAGCGCAAAATTTAGCAGATATAGTTGTAGTTTCTTTACATAGCGGGGTAGAAAAAAACTATTCTCCCACTAGACGACAAAAAGAGCTTGCAAGATCAGCAATAGATGCTGGTGCACACATAGTTCTTGGACATCATCCACATGTGCTTGAAGGGATAGAAGAGTACAAAAAAGGACTTATTATTTATTCTTTGGGAAATTTTGTGTTTGGCGCTTATAGAGGAAAGGAAATAAATAAAGGAATGATTTTACAAATAAAAGTAAACAAGTATGGTATTGAAGATTATAATATACTTCCAATTGATATTTCTCCTGAAGTCAAATATCAACCGAGAATATTAAAGGGTAAAAAAAAAGAAAAGGTTCTCAACAAAATTAAAAAATTTTCTCAATATATCAAGTAAAACTCTGATAGTTATAGAACTCTTTTAACCTCATAAATAACAATCGCCTTTTTCTTGCCTTTGACTTTTACTTTGCCTAATTTTTTAACATTAACATTCTTTTTAACTAATTTATATGTATCTTCACTAATTAATACTTGTCCACCTTTTGCTATGCTGCATAATCTTGCTGCTGTATTAACGCTATCACCGATTGCAGTATATTCCATTCTTTTTTCTGAGCCTATATTGCCTATTACAGCATAACCGGAGTTTATACCAATACCAAATTTGACATTTTGTTTCAGACTGGTTGCAATTTTTTGCATTTCCAAAGCAGCTTTTATAGCATTTAAAGCATGATTTTTTTGTTTTAACGGAGCACCGAATATTGCCATTATTGCGTCTCCCATATACTTGTCTAAAGTTCCATTATATTCAAACACAGCCTCTGTCATTTTTCCAAGATAAAGATTTAGCATTTTAACAACCTTTTCTGGAGGCAATTTTTCTGATAAAGCAGTAAATCCTCTGATGTCTGCAAACAGTGTTGTTATTTGTCTTTTTATTCCTTTTAGCTCAATCTTTTCCTTACTTAAAATCTCTTTGGCAACATTTTCAGAGACATATTTTCCAAAAACAGACATTACTCTTTTTTTGCTTTTTTCTTCTGTTAAATAATTCATAACTGCAATTCCTGTATAAATAAATATGACATTAATTGGAGGATATATTATGTTCATTATTAGGCCTTTTTTGAAAGCAAAGATTGTGATAATTAAGTATACAAAAATTAATAAGATTGTTATAACTGTGGCTTTGAATATTCTAAAACCATATAAGATTAAGCTAGTTATAAGTCCAATAATGAATATTGTTAATATAACGCTTAAATCTGTTTGATTAACTAAAAATTTTTTTGTCAAGAGTGTTTGAATAATATTGGCATGAATCTCAACACCAGGCATCGCTTTCCCCATAGATGTTGGGACAAATGCATCATCATGCAAATCCGGAGAAGTAGCGCCAATTAGTACAATTTTATCTTTGAAGTCGACATTGACTTTTTTATTCAAAACATCAGAAAAAGAAAGTGTTGTAAAAGTGCCTGGTTTTCCTATAAAATTGATAAGCAGCTTATTAGTGTTGATCTGAAAATCTTCTATTCCTAAATAACTTTTTAAGATCTGCAAGGAAAAGCTCTCATAACTTTCATTACCGTGAATTTTCAGTATTGCTGATCTTGTTATACCATCATCATCTGTTAAAATATTTATGTGTCCTAGTCTAAGTGCAGCTTCTCTTAAAGCAGGAATAGGTTTTAGTATATCTCCACCTTTGCCTTCTTCATTAAAACTCATATATTCAACAGGGTAAACTATGTTCCCTGCTTTTTTTGTTGCATTTGCCAATAGTTTATCTTCAATAGGATCAGAAGGCTCAAAAAATGCAACATCTATACCAATAACTGCAGCATCAGATATCAAAGGAATAAGTTGAGTAAAATTGTTCCTGCTCCACGGCCATCTTCCTATTTCTTGCAGGCTTTTATCGTCAATGGCGATTATTACAATATTATCTAATGGCTTTTGTTCAGAATAAAGTGTATCAGCCAGTTTATGTTGCCATTTTGAAAAAACACTTGTATAAAACAAAACAGAAAAAGCAGAACTGATGATTAATGCAATCAATATACAGAAAAAAAGCTTTTTGTTTCTTGTTAACATTATTGCTCAGACTCAAGTCTTTGAAGCTCTTTATTAAGTTCATCAAGTCTTTTTATAAGTTTGTCAGGAATAATAGGATATTTTGCTAGCTCTCTTTTTTCCTCTTCTCTTGATCTATATTTTATGATATAATCTTTGATTTGCTCGTCAGTTACTCCAAATCTTTTTTTGGCAAGAGCAATTATTTTCCTATATTTGTACACTTCTTTTATTTTTAACTCTTTTATAAACTCCTTATCTCTAAGTTTATGTTTTCTAATCCATGATTTGTATTTTTCTTTTATTGTTGATTTATTTATTTTGGAAAGTTTGTCTTTTAATATGGTTGCCTGTTCATTTGCACCAATTTCCTGCTCTGCTAAGAATTTTTTAATTCCTACTTTAATTTGATATGGTTTCACACCTACTTTTCCTTCAGCTACAACAACTTCTGTTGAATTTCCTTCAATAACAACACCAAAAGCAGTTCCTCTTACTGTAGCTACAGTTGTTGGAGTTTCTATATTTAGATCTGTTTCCATTCCTGCTAATTTCAATACTTTGCTCCATATTTCTCCTGTTTGTTGTTTTAAGGATATTGTTGTTGTATTCTTATTTGAGATTAATTCTTGAATATTTACTTCTGTATTGCTTTCTAATCTTACTACAGAGCTATCATAAAATATAATTGACGCTAAGCTGTTATTTAGTGTTCTTATGCTATCACCTAATTTAAGTTCCATTCCATTTTGAGCAGTGACCCATTCTCCATCAGATTTTATTTCTGCTATTCCCTGTCTAATGTACAATGTAGCAGCCACTGTTTTGGAAGGAGAAAGAAGATATAATATAGTGGCTCCTCCTATTATTAACAGAGTTGCAATAATAATAAGTGTTGTTTTTAAAGCACCCATATATAACAGGGAGAGTATTTTTAATATATAAACTTATCGAACAATACTCACTTCAACTCCTTTGTCAAAAGGCAAAGTATAAGAATCAAATTTTTTCTTTACAAAATTTAGATAATCTTGAACTTTATCTTTATGAGAAATGACATTATGGGCTATGATTATACAATTTTTATTTAGTTTTTTAAGAATTAGTTTTAAATAATTAAGATATTCTCTTTTTTTACCGTCAATAAAAATGAAATCAAGCTTTTTATTTAATTTTTTGAGAATTTCTATAGCATCACCAACTTTTACTTCAACAAATTTATTTAGTTTCATTTTTTGAAGATTATTTAAAGCTTTGTTTACTGAATCTTTACCTTGTTCTATTGTTATTACTTTACCTTTAGTTTTTCTGGCTGCTTTTGCTAAAAAAGAAGTAGAGTATCCTTCACCTGTTCCTATTTCTAGAATTGATTTAGCATTTGTTAGAATAATTAATCTGTTTAATAATTCGCCAGTTGCTTGAGAAATAAAATAATCTTTTCTTTTCATTATAATAATATAATTATTTCTTTCTTCCTCTTTGTTGTTCATACAATCTTTTTACTTTTTCCAAACTATCTGCCTCATCGGCAGGCTTGTCATATCTTATTTTAACTACTCTCGGGAATCTTAGAGCAAAACCAGAAGAATATGTAGGAGAACGTTGGATTTCTTCATAATCAACTTCTATAAGTATTTTTGGTTTTATTGTAACTTCTCTTCCTTTTTGTTTTATGATTAAAGGTTTTAACATCTCTGTTAATTGAGTGAAGGTAACACCTGCTCCTTTTTCTTTTATTCCTGTTCCAACTTTTCCAATTTCTAAAAATTTGTCACCTTTTTTACAAGCAATTGTAAATGAGGAAAGCCATTTTGCTCTTTTTCCAGTTCCCCATTCAGCACCAATTATTGCCAAATCTAAAGTTTCCATTGTTGGCTTAACTTTAACACCATAACCTACTCTTGAGCCAGGTTCATAAACAGCATCCAGATTTTTTACCATAACTCCTTCATTACCTTTTTCCAAGGCTTCTTTGTAAAATGCTTCTGCTTCTTTTTCAGAAGAAGTGATCAATGCCTTTGCAACAGCAAGCTTGTTTGGAACTGGCTTCACAATTTTGTCCAACCAAGCCCTCCTTTTTTTGAATGGTTCTTTGATTATATTCTTATTATTTATCATAATAACATCAAAAAGATTAAGCATAACAGGAATTTCTTTTGTCATTTCCTTTATTCCATATTTTCTTTTAATTCTTTGAGAGATATTTTGAAAAGGCAACCATTTTTTTGTTTTTGGATCAATACCAATGACCTCTCCTTCTATAATATAGTTGTTTGCTTTTATATTCTTTTTAACTATATCTACTATATCTGGAAATTGTTTTGTTACATCCTCTAAACGCCTTGTGAAAAGTTTTATTTCTTTGTTTTTATGTATCTGCAATCTGAATCCATCATATTTGTATTCTAGTTCAGCAGGTTTTCCTACAATAGAAAAAGCATCTTCTAAATCTTTTGCTTTTTGGAAAAGCATAACTTTAATTGGAACTCCTATTTTTAATGCAATTGTAAGCAAGCCTTTTACGCCTTTTGTTTTTGCTGTTAATGCAGTTATGCCTAAATCATTTGATAGATTAATTGCTGTTTGAACAACATTAATTAAATAATTATAAGCTTCTCTTGCTGTTTTTTCATCCTCTGTTAAAATTGAATCGTAATTTTTCAAATTTTTATTTTCTAAATCTTTTTTGGATTTTATTTTCAAAATTTTCCCTGTATGTTTTTTGGTTATTTCTATTGCAAATTTGTCATCTATTTTATTTCCACATTCCAAGCATTTTTGCATTTTTGGCATCCAATTTTTGCATTTTTGGCATTGAAAAAATATACCAATTATTGGAGGAAAAAAGGCCCATACAATAGCATCCCTTATAGAGCCTTCTGCAGCACCTATTCTTAATTCTCCTAGGAGTGTTCTTACTATGTATTTTGCTTCTAAAGGTTGTGCAGAAGATAGAAGTTCTCTTATTAATTGCAATTTTCTTTCAACAGTTCCAGCACCTGTTAGTTCTGCTAGTTTTCTTAGATTAGTGATTACTTTTTTTACTGTTAATTCTTCTTTAGATAGTATCATCTGCTTTTTCTTTGCAATTAATTCTTCTGCTACTTTGCCTAGATCTCCAATAGAAGCCCATTTATCTTCAATTTTTCTTTGTTCTATTCCAGATGTTTGAGAAAGAGCTTTTAGAATCAATCTTGCTGCTACTCCTAGTTCTCTTTGATCGTAGCTAGGAAATACATTTCCTTGAACTAAAAGCGTAACTGTTTCAAGATCTTCTGTATTTGTTTTTTTGAGCAACTTTGCTATTAGATAGGTTTTTTCTAATCTTTTTGTTGTTTTTTCAAGTTCTTGGTATGTATTAACAAGCTCAGAGTATAACATCAAAAACTATATATATTAGAGTATATTTAAATCTTGCTGTAGGCAATAATATTTAGCTACGCTAAATATTTTAAACCTCCCCATTAGAGCACAACTAAGGAGAGTGCCCCACCCCAACAAAAGATTATGTTTTGACACAACTAAATATACAATGGAACTAAATGAAACAATTAAAAAGAGAAGGTGTGTTAGAAGATTTTTAGATAAACCAGTTGAGTGGGATAAAGTAAGTAAGATTATAGACTCTGCTAGATATGCACCTTCTGCAGGAAATATACAGGATTGGCGATTTATTGTTGTAACTGATAAAAGCAAAATAGCTAAATTATCTGATGCTGCTTTGGAACAAAGATTTATTGAACAGGCTCCTGTTGTAATTGTTGTTTGTTCTGATATTGAAAAAATTAAAAGAGCTTATGGAATGAGAGGAGAAAAATTATATTCTATACAGGATTGTGCAGCAGCTGTGCAAAACATGTTTTTAACTATAACTGATTTGGGTTTAGCAACATGTTGGGTGGGAGCATTTGATGAGGCAAAGGTTAAACAGATTTTATCTATTCCAGAAGGAGTAAGGCCTCAAGCAATATTGCCTATTGGTTATGCTGATGAACAACCAAAAATGCCTTTAAGACAAGAACTGTATGCTATCACTTTTTTTGATAAGTACGGCAATAGAGTTAAAGATGTGGACGCTGTTCTTGGGAAATGGGGCAAAGTAATGGAGAGAGAAGTTAAAAAAGAAGCTAAAACAATTAGTAAAAAGATTAAGAAAACAATTAAAAAAGTTAAAGTGAGATTAAAGAAAAAGAAATAATTATCCAAACTGAGCTAAACAAGCTGCTCTAAACTCTTCGCTGACTTTATCACACAAGCTTGGATCATTCTTATTTACAGCTTCTATTGCATAACAATTATCTAATGCTTGCTGCTCAGTCATTTCTGGATTAGTTTCTTTAATTTGATCTAAACATTCCTTTACACTAATATCTGGAATATAATCTACTTGATCAGCTGAGAGCTTAGGCTCTTTTGGTTTACAACCACTCAAAGCTATTAAACACATTACAAGCAATATTGGAATTATTTTCTTCAACATTTTTCAGGATGTTTCTCACACCACCAAATAGGTTTGCCTGTTCCTTGTTTTCCAGGTTCTACTGGTTTAGAATCAGGCTCTGAATCATCTGCATCTACTATTCCATCTCCATCATTATCTAAATCAAGAGCATCAGTTGTTCCTTCCTCATCTGTATCTTCTAAACTATCCTTTGCTTCACCTTCTGTTATTATTCCATTAACCTGACAAACAGGAGCCCAACCATTCTGATTAATCCATACCTTCATTGTACCTTCTGTGCATCCAAATTTCTGCTCTCCTTTGTTTTCACCTGGCTTACAATACAAGATCTGCTCACAACTACAACCATAAGTTGTTGCAGTTGTTATGCTGCTGTCAACAATTTCTGGATTACTACTAGAGCCAATGTTTGTCTCAAATATTCTGTCTTCATCTACTGCTGCATAATGCTGTGGTCTTAATACATCTGTTGGAACAGATTCTTGTAATAGAGTGTCAGGGCATTTATCAACATCATTTCTAACTCCATCATTATCTTCATCCAGATAAACTGTAACTTTTATTGTATTGCTGTTTCCAGCATTATCCCTGGCTGTCTTTACAATTATTACATAAATAGAATCTGTTAGAGCTTCTAGTGAATCAAAATTAAATTCAGTAGGTCCTGGAGATGCTAGTGTAGCTAGTAAATTATTATTTGGATCATAGATTTCAATTGTTGAACCTTTAATTCCAGAACTAGGTTCTGGATCTGTTATAAGGTTTTCTAGTGTTAGGCAGTTATCTACATAAATAATTTCATCATCTTTTACTATAACAGATCCATTCTTATAATCAATGTTGTTGAATAGGAACTCTCCAGTGCATGTTCCATCTTGAGATGCTGTGAATTTAAGCTCTTCATATGGAGGAACTGTGTCTAGGAATATGTAGGTTGTTTTGCTTATTTGATTTCCAGCAATATCTGTTGCTATAACAGATATTGTGTTTAATCCTTCTACTAAATTAATAGTTGCTGCATATGTATTATCAATTATTGTTGCATTTACTCCATTAACTACTACTTCTTTTACTCCTGAAAGTTCATCTGTAACAGTGCCTGTTATTGTTTGTGTTGGAATGTTTGTTGGAGTTGTTACTGGATCTATTGTCAAAGATGGAGGAGTTTTGTCGATTTTTACTAAGGCTGATTTTATCTCTTCTTTATTTCCTGCATAATCTTTACTATAATATCTTAAATAGTTATAACCTTCTTTAGAAATTAGGGCATGATTGCCAATTATGGATGGTGTGCAGTTATTAATTTGATCTGTACAATAATATGTATATGCAACTCCTGATAAACTATCTCCACTAATTAATTCAATTGTTACATTTGTGTTATGCCATATATCATCAGAATCATCCATTGTTGTTGGAGGGTATGTATCAACCTTAACAACAAAATATTTTTCTGCTTCTTTATTGCCAGCATTATCAACAGAATAATAATATATTGTGTAAATGCCATCTGATAGATTAAATGTTCCAGTGTATGGTGTATAGTTAGCTGAATTTATTTTGTAATATGTTTTTGATACACCTGAAGTAGCATCACTGGCTGTTAAAGTTATGTATATTTCTTGTTCTTTATACCAGCCATTATCTCCAGTTACTCCAACTACTGAATGGTTTGTTGTAGGAGGAATTGTGTCAATAGTTGTTGTTGCTATGTCTGATTTATTGCTTTCATGATAAACATTATCAGTAGCAGTTACCTGATAATAATATGTCATGCCTTCTAAAACTAATGTATCATTGAAGTAAGTATTTAATCCAGTGCTTATGTGAGATTCATTATTTTTATAGAGGGTGTAGTAAGCAACTCCTGAAACCTCATCATAGCTTTCATTCCAATCAACATATATATTAAGTTTTGTTGTATACTGCGGCAGTGGATATATATCCGGAATAGTTGGTGGATATAGATCAATTGTTACACTTGTTTTGGCAGAATCTTTACTTCTTCCTGCATTATCATATGCTTTTACATAATATGTGTATGTGGTTGCATCAGATAAACCAGAATCAATATATGATGTATTAGTTGTTGTTAGGATTAATTGATTATTTCTGTATAGTTCGTAATAAGCAATTCCTGATGTGTTGTCATAACCAGTCCAAGTAATTTGTACGATTCCATCCCCATCAAATTCAGGTAAAGGATTTATGTTTACTATAGGATCTGTTTTATCTATTTTAATTAAATCTGTGTTTGTTGATTCAACATTCCCTGCATTGTCTGTGCTGTAATATTTTACAAAATTATCCCCTTCTGTTGTTATTATAATAGAGTTTCCTGAAGTAGGTGTGCAATTATTATTTTGATTAGAGCAAATATACGAGTCAGCAACTCCTGATAAAGAATCAGAAGCTGTTGTTACAGCATTAACATTGCTTATGTACCATTCATTTCTGCCAAGTTGGCCTGTTAAACTAAGCGAGGTTGAAGGAGCAGTTTTATCAAGCTTTACAATAATTTCTTTTATATTTTCTATATTGCCTGCATTGTCTGAACTATGGTATTTTATGTAGTATGCACCTTCATCTACAACATCAATTAATTTTTGATCTATATTTGGAACGCATGCATTGTTGTTATCAATACAATATTTTGTCCATAAGATACCAGATCCAATATCTGTTGCATTGAGTATGATATGGGCATCGCTATTTACCCAAACATTATCATAAGCATAATTGTCTGTTGTAGCGGGTTTATCAATATCAATTGCAATTATTTTATTTTGGCATACTATATTTCCTGCTAAATCTTCTGCACAACCATTTACAATATATATTCCTGTTTGATTTAACCATTTCTCTATTGTTTTGCCTTCTGGTTCAGTTAATACAATTAAAGCATAAGTTGAGAAATGATATGTTTCTAGTGTCAGTGTTTTTGCAACTGTATCCTTTATTGCATGTTGTGCTTCCCAGTTTCCTGTTTCTGGATTTTTATAAAATATATCCAATTTTTCTTCTTCTTTTGGTTTCAGATCTAAATCACCATAATAGAATATGATTGTTATTGGTTTATCAAAAGTTGCGTTTATTGGCATTATATCATAATGCCTTAGTAATTTTCCTTGACCACTATTTGTACTGACTGCAAACTGGGATGAATTTTCCACGATGCTGAATACTGTATTATTTACTATTCCCCCATCAATAGCTGTATTAGAAGGTACATTGACTGTTACAGCTCCATCTGTAGATGTTAGAGTTCCTCCTTCTTGACCAATTAATTTTTTACTTTCTATTTTCCATTTATTTGCAGCATCATAAGCCAAACTGTCTTTCAATCCAGCGCAGTTTGTATCTGCGCTGGAATTAAAACCATAACTGTGACCCCAATAGTTTCCTCCTCCAAATAATACAGCAAGATCTGTTCCTGAAGGAGGACAGGAATCAAAATGTACCTTGTAAACATTGTTTTTCAAAAGAGCGTTGTTGTTTGATTCTTCAAAATAAACTTCATTTTTTATGTTATTTCCTGTTATGTAAGCGTGAGAAACTCCAAGCATATATAATTCGTTGAGTGTGTTATTAATTACCTTGTTATAGTTTCCTGCAGCAATTTCAACTCCAATATAACGGGTGTTAATTGTGTTGTTTACTATGTATGCATTTCCTTTTGTTATTATTTTAATTCCGCAGTCTCCAGTAATATAATTATTTATAATGCTTGTATGATCATTTACATTGTATTCATCAGCAATTCCACAACCCCTAGCATTTATGACTTGATTATTTACGATACTATTATTAAAGCTGGTTGTTATACCTCCAAATCCCACTAAATATCCTATATCAGAAACAGCATTATCTTTAATTTTGTTATTATCAGAATTGACAATATGCACTAACTCATCGATAGACTGTGTAGCTTCATTAGAAATTATGAGATTATTATCAGAATCTTTTAAATAAATTCCATATAAATAATCTTTGATAGTACAATTTTTAATTGTTACTCCAGATCTGCCATTTAGGTAAATTCCATTTTTGTTACCTTCATATTGATATCCAATTGTATGTCCATTACAGTCCAAAGTAATGTCATTAGCACCAATAATAATCCCATCTCCAGGACAATCTAATATGTCCTGAGTTAAAACAGTGTCTTCTGTTATTGTTTGGCCACAAACACCTTGACTAAATGCACTGGCAGAATTAATTAGTATGATGCCCACTATTAAGATTAATACAGTGTTCAATAGTATGTTTCTTTTCATTTTTTATTAATAGTCAAATTCAAATTTTTTATTCCTGACAAAGAGTCTGTAGCATTGATTATAATTTTTACAGTTGAGACATACCAATTACTTAATCCTTCTATACCCTTAGCTATTATATTTGAAACAGGTTTTGTTTTATCTATGTTTACTTCTATTGATTTGATGGTTTCTTTATTTCCTGAATTATCAACAGCATAATATTCTATTATGTTGCTGCCTTCTTCTGAAATTAAAGTATTTACGTTTGATCCAGGGACTGTTATCCAGGCTCCATTATTAATCCTGTAATTAATTTCTTTTACACCGCATGCTGGAGAGCCTTCTTCAAACGCTGTTAGAGTTATATTGACATTATGATTTACCCAATCAGAAGGTGCATTATGAGTTGTTACAGGAGCAATTTGATCATTCTCATCTATTAAACCATTGCAATTGTTATCTAATCCATCACATACTTCTTCTGCTCCTGGATTTATATCAGCATTATTATCATCACAATCTGTGTCTGCAAAATATCCATCATTATCAGAATCCCCAATTATTTCAACATCTGTTAGTGTATAATCCCAAGCAAGTTTATCATTCCAATGATCTTTTCCAAAAGGATAAATCATTGCAACGAAATTATACACATTAGCTGACTGTGCTGTTTTTGGAACAATAAAATTAATATTATAGGTACCATCTGCTGTATTTATGTGATCCCATGTACCATCTGTAATGTATGTTTGGTCATTATACTTTAATTCAACTCTCACACTTAGGTCTGTTGAGGGTACGCCAGTCCATGTTACAGGAACAGAATAAATAGTTACACCATCTGCATATAGCTTTTTAGGATAATTTCCAATTTTAAATGTAGCATCTTTACCGTCGCAATTTTCATCAATACCATTATTAAATATTTCAATAGCACCAGGATTTATATCAGCATTATTATCATCACAATCAACAGCAGAATATGTACATCCTTCAGTATAGCCTTCTATACCATATCCATCATTATCATTATCTATACAAGTTATTATTATACATGCATCTGGATCATCTGTACAAGCTATATCACCATAATCTGCTGGAGAAACTAAATCAAGATCCCCACACTCATAACCTTGCGTGTTGATAATAACTCCTGTTGTACAGAAGTCTGGATCTGTTGTGCATGATGCTCCATAATCCTCTGGATCTACTGAATCAATATTTTCACAAACATATTGTTGGTTGTTTATTATAACTGTTTGGGCTAAGGCAATGCTGGATAAAATAAAGAAAAAAATGAAAAATACAAAAACTGCTTTATTAATTAAAAATTTCATATTTACCCTTTATTAAGAGATTATTGGTTGTTTGAAAGTGTTGTCATTAGCACAATAATATCCATTAATACATGGTTGTGATGAATCACATACATCTCCATATTTTGTTGCTTGATAGCAATATTGTTGTGTTATTGTCCATTGTGGAACACATGCATTTGCTATATTGCTAGGAACTGCTATTTCTCCTGTCCAGCAATTTGCACAGTTTTCTTTTGCTGGTGCAAATACATTTATTGTTGGCAAATCACTATTCCCAGGTGTGCTATGACATGTATAATTATTTATTGCATTACCCCAACAGTATGTTGTACAATCAGCTTTTGCTGTGCATGGGCATCCATCAGCAGGGTTTATCAAAGCATTTGTGTCATCACAATCTGATAAAGTTGTTGATCCAGTGCATGCACTTAAATCAGTTCCTTGTGCTCCAAAACCATCTCCATCAGCATCACTACATTCTGGAGGTGCTGCTCCTACAGTACAAACATGTTTTCCTAAACCATTGTTGTAATGGTCTGCTATTTCTTCTGGTGTTAAGGCTCTGTTGTAGATTGCTACTTCGTCGATGAGGCCGTTGAAATATTTACCATCATAAGGCACACTCCCTCCAAAATACCAATTTCCATTAGTTCCTTGATCACCCACCTCCCAAATTTCTCTATCACCAGAATTGTCCACACCGTTTACATAAAGATAAATTTGTCCATTTGGTACTTGTCTTACTACAATATGATACCACTCTCCTCCTGTCCAAGAAGTTCTTTTTGAATAAACACTTCTCCACTTCCACCAATAAACCCTTAATTTTCCTGTATCTGCTTGTAACATCCCCATAGGATTTATACCTCCTTCACCGGGATTCCCCCCTTCACCAACTAATAATTGATTTTCACTTGCAGAGGAATCAAAGGTATTTTGAAGTTTAAACCAATATTCGACTGTAAAACCATCGGCTATCGCATTTGATATTGGCGTGGCTTGTATTCTCACATAATCATCACTTCCATCAAAACTCAAAGCACTTCCAACCTTTCCTGTTGTCCATGTTGCACCATAAATTGTTCCATTATTAACTCCTAATACATCTGAAGCTATGTTTCCAGAACCTTCATCAAACTGCCATACTGAAACAGCACCTTCTGGGCATACAACAGCAGCGGTAGTTTCTTCACTTCCAATTGAAATTGTTGGTTCTGGGGAGGCATATTTTCTAATAACTAAATTATCAAAATAGTAACCATTAGTGTCATAACCCCATTTTACACCAATTCTTATATCCATATCAGTTGGATTATCAATCGCATGCCAACTCGTATCTTCCAATACATTCCCGCTTAAGTCAGATATTACGATTTTTGCTTGACCGTTTGCTAAGAATGCTTCTATTTTGCGATTTAAATCAGAAGTTAAGTATTTCTCAGATGTAGTCCATACATCGTTGTTATAATCCCACCAATAAAGTGTCCCACCAGACCTAACATAAATTTCTCGCCAACGACTACTCCAGCTAGTTCCTCTAACTCCAACATTAAAATTTCCTGCTCCATTCAAGGTTGTAAATCTAGGATTGTATTGCGTGTTAGGAGAACCATCAGAACCTAAATAATCTATTGAAAAATACATTCCAACGTCAGTTGCATTAAATGGCTCACTTAAATGAAGATAAGCTGCATCTCTATTCCCTGTGCTATCTCCAACTATATTCACATGCAATTTGCCATCAACAATTTCTATCGTGCTATAAGATGATTTTGCATACCCTAATATCTTGTTATTATACCCATTAACTTGTGTTGAAAAATCATTCCAGTCATACATGGTTGCTGATTTATTGCTTGCACTCGCCGCATTTGGATTACCATAATACATATAAATGCTAGCTGTTGATCCTGCAGGGATATTTGGAACTTTTACCCACGCAACAGATGGGCAGCTTTCTAGCCAATAAGACAATTGATTCCCATTCTGATCGCTAAATCTTAGATCAGAACAATCAGAATTCATCTTTCCTTCTGATATTAATGCAGATCCATCAAATTCAACTTTTATTTGATAATCTGTTAAAGCATTTGAGTTTTCTGTGTTATCTATTGTTATTTCTCTTTTATATGCCCACTGAGATAAAGATAACTCTTCAGGTTTTGTTTCATTATAATGCTGTTGAATTTCTTCTGGAGTTAGTGCTCTGTTATATATTTTTACTTCATCTATGAGGCCGTTGAAATATTGACCACTGTACTTACATCCTGATGCAACATCATTTGCACCTCCTATAAATATGCTACAGAAATTATTGGCAGCCATATCCACACCAACATATTTACTATCGCCTAATACACCATTCATATAAATACGAAGATAATTACCATCATATGTATAGGCAACATGATACCAATTATTTTCTGAATATGAAGTTGGAGAATCTATATAGTACCAGTTATCATCTGTTCCCTTAAACTGTCCACGGAAAAAATTACCCGCAGAAGATTTTAATAACTGATATCTTCCATTTTTTCCAGCAATCCATCTTTGTCCAGTATTAGAATCAGGTTTCACCCACGCCTCAATCGTAATCGCATCAGTAATATCCAAACTTGCTGAATCTGAGATAATCACATAATCATCCACCCCATCAAAACTCAAAGCCCTACCTCCTCCTGCAATAGGAGAATCAACACAAATTGCTCCATTAATAGTTCCATCATTTCCATAAGTTGATGAATCAGTTGCAGTACAATCATTAAATGTATAGTTTGCAACTAAAGGTTCAGGTTCAGGAGCAGCAGGAGTACAATATTGCTTTGAATTTAGGCCATTAATATAATGTTGATTAATTTCATCAGCAGTTAGAGCTCTATCATAAATTGCTACTTCATCTATGAGGCCGTTGAAAGTAGCTCCAGGACCACCTTGCCATCTTGAACCAATAAACACATTAGAGCTTGAGCCTCTTATTGCTCCACTGGTAGTTTTTTCTGACTTAAGGACACCATCAACATATAACTTAATCGAGGTACCATCATATGTTCCAGCTATATGATACCATCTGCCTGCTGATATCTTTATATAATCAGTTGATATTAAAGCATCATACTCATTTACTATGCGAAAAGCTACACCTTCCAATCCATCATCTAGCCTTAATTCATAATCCCCATTACCTGCCTCTCCTACATTATGTTTAATTAAAATGCCTGCATCTTTAAATGTATTTGAATCCCATTTTATCCAAGCTTCAACTGTTATCTTTTGAGTAATATTCAAACTGTCAGAATAATTTATTTTAACATAATCATCCACACCATCGAAACTAAATGCCTGCCCAACCTTTCCTTCTACAAATGTAGCTCCATTAATACTTCCATCATTATTACCATAAGCATCACTTGCATCACCATCAGCTTTCCAATAGCTTACCAAACCTTCACTATGGCTCTCGCCACATGTTGGAACATCAGCAGCATGAGCTGCTATTTCTTCTGG
>JAFCFN010000011.1 GCA_017608625.1 Candidatus Woesearchaeota archaeon
ATTGATGAAGTAAAAAACATGAAAATCAATGTTTTAACTGCAGAAATGCAGGAGAAAGGCAAAAAAGAAGGAGAAGAAATGACAGTCAATGAACTAATTAATAAAAAATTAGCAAACAGCTGGCATGCTTATTGGCTTGCTCAAATGTATAAATGGTTTACTGACTTGGGTGTTAAAAGAAAAAACCTAAGATTAAGAGAGCATATGCAAGAAGAACTAGCTCATTATGCCTCTGCCTGTTTTGATATAGAATATAAATTTCCTTTTGGATGGAAAGAATTGCAAGGAATGGCTGATAGGAAACAGTTCGACTTACAGCAGCATATTCAATTTTCTAAAAAAGATCTTAAATTATTTGACGAGGAAACAAAGCAGAAAATAATTCCCTATGTAGCTGCTGAACCATCCCAAGGAGTTGAGAGAGCATTTTTAACATTTCTTATAGACTCTTATAATGATGATAAAAAAAGAGGAAACATTGTTTTAAAACTTCATCCAAAACTTGCTCCTATTAAAGTGGGAGTTTTTCCTTTGGTAAACAAACTAGATAAAGAAGCCAAGAAAATATTCAATGATCTAAAAAAAGAATTTATTTGCCAGTTTGACAGATCAGGCTCAATTGGCAGGAGATATGCAAGAGCTGATGAAATAGGAATTCCTTATTGCGTAACTGTTGATTTTGATACGTTAAAAGAGGATTCTGTGACAATCAGAGATAGAGATACAACAAAACAGATCAGAGTCAAAATAAAAGATCTGAAAGATGTACTCAAAAAATTAATCAATCAAGAATTAGAATTCAATAAAGCTGGAAAATTACTTTAGAAAACTATATAAATAAATAATAAAACTTTTTCTATTATTTGGTTAAAGCTTTTATTAACCAAAGGAGAAAATTAATGGAGATTAAAGACTTGCAGCCAAGACAAGGCAATATTAATTTAGTAGTAGAAGTGATTAACAAAGGAGAAGAAAGAAGTTTTCAAAAATTTGGAAGAACAGGCAGAGTTGCAACAGCAACAGTAAAAGATGATTCTGGAGAAATAAAACTAACTCTATGGAATGATGAAATAGATAAAGTTAGTGTTGGAGACAAATTAGAGTTGAAAAACTGTTATGTTAATGAATTTCAGGGAGAAAAACAAATAACAACAGGAAGATTTGGAACCATAGATGTTGTGGAAAAAGCTGCTCAACCAGAGCAGGAAAAATCTACTGAGGCAGAAGAGCCTGAAGAAGAGCTTATTGCTGAGGAAGAAGAAATTAAAGAAGAGGAATAATTTTGGGGACGTAGCTCAGCCTGAGAAGTAAAAAACTTCGGCGAAGGAGAGCTTTGCTTCAACATTTAGTTGTTGCAATTTTTAACTACGCTGAAGAAATCGTCTTTCAGGCACGTAGGTGATTCATTCAAAAATTGTGAATGGACCTAACTCGCGGATTCAAATTCCGCCGTCCCCACTTTTCTTAACTAACAGCCAAAGTTGACGTCATTATTTGAGCAGCTATTGCATTGAATATTACCATTATCACTAGTGCAACAAAAGAATAAAGCAACAAACTTCTGATCATATTTCTTCCAAGCAGAAATCTTTCTTGCAATTTATCAGAACCATTCTCTATTCCATTTTCAATAACAGTTAAAATCCAGATTATCTCAACAATATATATTCCTACGATTATTTGAAAGAAATAAGTAGGAATCCCATCTCCAAATAAACCAGCAAAACCAGCCAAACCTCCTGCTGCACCAGCAGCAGCTTCTGTAGATATACTTGCCATATAAGAGCTTAACTTACCGATGATATTTGTAATCATAGAAGTAATTCCAATAACAATTCCAGCAATTATTGGAGCAAGAAAATTAATCTGGCTTTTCATAGAACTAATAACATCAGCCAATAAATCTTTTAATCTCTCATTAACCTTATGCATCTCTTTAATATATCTACTGACATTTATCAAAGCCTGAGCAGCAACTCTTGGACCTTTTTTAATACTAACAATCAAGACCTTCATTGAGCTTTCTATTATGTTAGATGGAAAATAAACCAACGCACCTGACCTTGGATTAAAAATAGCCTCTTTAACACTCATTCCTAATCTTCTGATATTTGCAGCAACAATCTCAAAAAATCTTCCAGCCATTGTTCCTGCCATAACAGAGCTTACTTTATCAAAAGCAATCTCAGCAGGAATCCCATCTCCTAATCTATTGCCTAGCTGAAATAATGCAGAACCAAACTCTTCTTCTAATTTTCTGCTGTTTTCTCTTATCTTAATGACATTTCTACTTCTTAAACTATAATAAATACCCAAGGATAAAGCAAATGATAAAACCAAAAACAAACTTAAAATAGTTGCACCTATTCCATATGGACCAACAACTTTTCCTGATTCACTCTGGCTTTCTCTATATCCAAGAAACTCAAAACCTTTTCCTAAGTATACAGGCTCAAAACCAGGTGAAGGATTCAATGCATGCAAAATTAATGGACTTACTCCAATCAAAAACAAAACAATAAACACAAGACTAGCTACCCAAAAAGGATGTATCTTTATTTCTAATCTGCCAATCCTGATTAAAATATTCCTGTATTTTTTTAATTGAGGGTTTTCTTCAGCAATATCCCTATCACCATAACCAGTAGGCCTTCTGCTTAGAATTGTTTTACCTAAATAATAGACTAAAATAGGTAGAGTAACATCATACAACATAGCCAAATGATACCACTTGACCTCTGACATAAATGAAACAATCAAAGGCAGTATTACTAAACCAAGAATTGGTAGTATTATTCCCAACATATGCAACATTGTTATTGGACTTTTTAAGTTATGAGCATAATGCAACATTTTTTCATATGTTTCCTCTAGCATCACAGTTAATGCCTTATCTAATGCACCTAATCTTCTTTCTTCACTACCTTCATATAAACTTCCTTCGATTAAATGAAAGCTCTCAACAAACTCCATATTCCATTTTTTCCACCCCTCTAGATAATTGTCTAAGCTCTCTTTTACACTTTCAAATCTAGCAGTTTCAACGTCCCACAATACTTTCTTTAGATCCAAACCAAGAGGAGCTCCTAAATGATCAGCTGCAAACCTCACTGCCAATTCTAAATTAGAAGTATGCCTCATATAAGTTACAACATAGAAAATACATAAAACCATTTGATTAGATGTCTTTAATCTCCAGTTGTTAGCTAAAAAAATAGGAATCTGATCAAGAGGTTTTATAGCAACAACAGCCAATATAAGAAAAAACAAAGGAAAAAACAAACTTCCAAATACCAAAAAAGAAATTAAGGCTGCAAACACACCAAATACAATAGGAAACAACAAAGCAAAAGATGTTGTTCCAGCTGGACTAACCTTTAGATGACATATTGAGATAGCCTCTTTTAACTCAGCCTCTCTTTTTGGATCTGGTTTTACTTTTAATACATTTTCAGAAAACTTACAAAGCTTTTCATAAACACTTAAATGTCTTGGCAAAAGTTCCCTTCTAAATTCTTCATACTCCTTTGTTCTTACTATTCCTTGCTTTTTTTCTGCTGTTCCAAGTTCTTTTTCTAATTTTTTCTTGTATTTCTCCAGCAAATCTTCATATTTCTCAGCACTCATTGTCTAGAATTCTATAACTTCTTCTTTTTAACAGCCCTCTTTAGCCACTCATTCCATTCAAAATAGATTCTCTTGCTGTCTAAAAATCCAACCTCTTCTCTAATCTTATCACTAATTCTATGAAAATAGTCATTGCTAAGTATGACAAAAGGCGCTTCTAGCAAATCCATCATTTTTGATTTTTTTGCATATTCAACTAATCTTTCTTTTATTTTAGCTCTTAGATTTATATTATCCCAAACAGCGTCCCAATTGCCAGCCCACTCTTTAACATTACCTGCTATTGCTTTAAGCACATCACTATCTCCATTAATTAAATCAGAGCTAGCCTCAAGTTGATCTGTTTTAGTATCATACTTCATCAAATCAACAAACCCTCCTTCCAAACTCGGATCAGTTTCCCAGTGCTTTCTTACTTCAGTTAGTTGAGTAACTCTTCTCCACCTATGCAATCCATCAGCACTCCTGATTGGATTACAAACTACAACTATATCAGTTGCCTTAAAGCTTGTTCTAGGAACACCCAAATCATTAACAACTCTATCAAATACACCATAAGCACTCTCCCCATGAATTGTTCCAGCAACAGTATTTGCCATAGCACCAACTCTCATTGCTTCATACAATGCTAAAGCTTCTTTGCTTCTTACTTCTCCAATAATCAAAGCAGAGTCACCTAATCTTAAACTAGTTCTTATTCCTTCATCAGCAGCTACTTCAGTGCCTCCTCTTGCCAAAGCAGACCTAACTTTCATTGATTGAATATTATAACCCATATTAATTAATGCATTAGTTGGAAGCTCTAGAGTGTCTTCAACAGTAATTATTCTATATTTTCTCATAATTTCAACCATTAATGCAGCTAATAAAGAGGTTTTTCCTGCTGATCTTGTTCCTGCAACCAGCATAGTTCTTGTACCATCAATCAAAAAACTCAAAATACCTGCTGCTAAGGGATTAATCATTCTATTTGCAATAAACAAAGGCAATGTCCAGGGTTTATCTCTGTGTCTTCTAAATGCATAAGCTAATCCAGTTGGATTTAATGGGGAGGTAATAACACAAACTCTTGCTCTTGTTCCTGGCAAAGCTAGTTCAGTATCCAAAATAGGATTAGCCTCATCTAGTGGTCTGCCAGAAATCATTCTTAGTTTAGCAGCCCAACTTTCAGCCTCTGCCCTAACTGGAATTATGTTTGTTTTACAATCAGCATGATCAGCATGAATAATAAAAATAGGCGTATGTCCCATTGGAGAATTAATTGTCAAGTCCTGAACTTTTTCATCTTGCAGTAAAACCTCTATCAAACCAAACCCTACAGTATATCTCACTAAAATATGAGTTAGTTCATCAATCTCTTTTGTTCTTAATCTAACATTTCTGCTAGCAGCTAACTCCTCAATTAAATCATGGCCAACATTATAGAATACCTGTCTCATTCTTTCTGGATCAACAAATTCTGCTTTTTTCGGTTTATGCTCAGCCATTATTTTTCTTGCTGTATCCAGAATCTCATATTTATCCTCATTTAATTTAAACTCAGGAGGCATTATATGGTATAGATTTTGAATAGTATTAGGCAGAGAAAAAATTGTTACTTCTGTATTATCAACCATATAAGTATCAATCTCTTCTGCTCCTAAAGGATAACTTGCCATCAATCTGGTAAACATAAAATCAGGTTTAATCAATGGTCTGAAAATTCTCCTATAGATAGTTCTATCCCCTATTTTATAGCCTGCTAAATAGGGATCTGCAATTTTAACCAAAGCTGTTTTTCCTAACTCAGCTATTAAATATTCTAGAACATTGATGTATTGCTGCATACAAGGCACACATCTTTTATCAATAACTCTTTCTATTCTGATCTTTTCTCTTCTTAGTTCTCTTCTTAGCTCAACACAGGCTCCAATTGGATCAGATTTTAACAACTTCAAAACTACATTTTGAATAAATGCATATCTTCTGTTATAGCATCTTGTACAACCTTCAGGAGCAGTTCCCATTGCAGCATAACCTGTAATAGCTTTTTGTCTTACCAATCTATTGTATAGTCTTGCAATCTCAAGCAAAAACTGCACCTGACTATAATCATATTCATAATCTCTTTTCTGATAATAAACAATTCTTGTTACCTCTCCAACTTGTAACAGAATATCAATTGTTTTTGACATACATACAGAATCATCTTCTAAAGAAGGAGTATAAGGATATTTATCAAGATTAATTCTTAGAATAACTTCTCCCGCTTCTCTTATTACATCATAAGACCAAGTCTCTGCTGGCATAACCCACCTCTTTTTTAACATAAGTTTTATAAAAGACCAAAGGTTTTTTAATATATATAAATATTTCCTTATAAAATGCCTGAAGAATCTCCACCAGCTCCAGAAAAAAGAGGACCAGAATTTAGTACTACTTTCTCATCTGAATTAAATAGGGTTCAATCTAGATTAAGACTAATAGAAGATACAATTGAAAATTTAAGATCAAAACTACAGTTAACAAATGAAAATATGCTTTCTGCTGATAAGAATATAAGAGGAGAAATAAAAGTGATAATATCAGACATAGATGAAGTAAAAAGAGAGTTAGAAGACATAAAAGAAAAAATAAGATTAATGGTTGCTGAAATAAAAAAATATGCAAAAAAAGAAGATGTATTAGCATTAAAAAAATATATTGACTTATGGCAACCACTGAATTTTGTAACAAGAACAGAAGTAGAAAAGCTAATTAAAGAAATTCTTGAGGAACGAAAAGTTTAAAAATAAAGTTTATTATTAAATAAAAATGGCATTATTTGGAAAAAAAGAGGTTCCTGCTAAAGAGGAGAAGCCAACTTCTTTAATTGATATGATTATTTATATGAAAAATCAGGGTTATTCTGATGATCAGATTGTTGATTATCTGCAAGGTCAAGGATATAAGAGTTCTCAAATCTTTGATGCAATGTCACAAGCTGAGATGAAAGCAGAGCAAAAGATGCCTATCTCAGGACCACCAAAGCTAGAAGAACCTCCTATTGCACCTGTTGAAAAACCTACACCATCTGCAGAAAAGCTAGATAAAGAAAGAATTGAAGAACTTGCAGAAGCAATAATAGAAGAAAAATGGAATGCTTTGATAAAAAATGTAGAAAAAATAGTTGCATGGAAAGATAGAACAGAAGAAAAAATAAACAAGTTAGAGCAGCAGCTAAAAGATTTAAAAGATCAATTTGATAAACTTCATGCAGGAGTTCTTGGTCAAATAACAGAATACAGCAAAGGATTATCAGAAGTAAGTACAGATGTCAAAGCTTTGTCAGAGGTTTTCAAAAAAACACTGCCCTCATTCACACAAAACATAGCAGAATTGCAGAAGATTACAAAAAAATTGAAAGCTTCCAAAAAGAAATAAACTATTTTTCAACTTTTCCTGCTAATTCTACAATTGCAAATATTGCAATCAAAAAAACAGCAATTAAGCCCAAGATCTGAGGATTTATAATAGCAGAACTTGCCTTTTCTTTAATCTCTTCTGCTCCTGGTTGGTTAGAATAAATAAAAGAAAAGATCATAATGACAATTGCAATAATCAATAATGTCCAGTAAACACCAGGCTCTTTTATAATTGTTGCAAAGTTTATACTCTCTCCACCAAAAAATTTAGCCCCCATAATAATAAAAAATATTAAAATAAACACAACCACAAACCAAGGAGATGCAAATGCGATCATTGATGTCGCCTTTTCTGATAATATAGCAAGTATTGCAACAAACAATGCAATTAAAGCATTAGTTCCTTCTTTTCCTTTTCCTAAAATATGAGTTGCTTCTAATATTCCCCAAATAACAACAAAAACAAACAAAAAAACAAACAAGCTAGAAAATCTTTCTAATAACCCATTACCAAGAAATGTTACCATTTTTATTTAAACAACTTTATCTTAGGCAATTCAACACCCTTCTCTCCTCCACTTGTAATCAACCATATAGCTAGACCAAATACCAGTAATATTACAAGTATTGATTGAATAGCAGGATCTTCAAGCCAATATAATAATCCATAACTAGGAACCCAATTAGCAGCTCTTGCGAATATATAAATTATGACAAGAATCGAGAATACTCCAACAATCGTTTTTAAAGCATCCCATTCTGCACCAATCATCCCTGTTAAAACCATTAACATCAAAATAGAAATAATAACAATAGCTATTTGTGGCAAAGCAGTATTAATTATATTAACTACATCTGCTTCTGGCGGATAAGTGTATGTAACATGAGGTATAACAACTGCCAGAGCCATAACAAGAGCAAGAATTATATGAGTTCTTTTATTATCCCCAAGCAACCTAGTTTTTTCAGCTATAGCATAAACAACAGCAAAAATTAACAAAAATGGCAGAACAACATCCATTAATCCCCAGCTTTCCCACAACTGGAGAATATACTCAAAATTAAAGTATACCATTCTTACTTCTCAGATTTAGAAGGTTTTTCCCCTTTTGTTACATAACCAATAAACACAATAATAATTATCAATAAGATTATTGAACCAACAACGTCAGTATTCCAATTAGCAGATACCCAATTAAGTCCAGGTGTAAGCCACCCAGCTGCGTTTAAAAAAATAATTACAACACCAATCAACATAATCCACATGAAAGCAGTTTCCCAACCACCTTTTAAAAATACAGGTTCACCTTCTTTAACAAATGTTCCATATAACAGCAAGAATGAAACAACAGCTAATAACAATAAAACAATATTTGCAACTGATTCATTAACTATTGCAACTAACTCTCTGCTAGCAACAACTAATAAAGAAATAACAAAGGCAACCATTGCATTAAGATTCTTTTTTGGCATGCCTTTTTCTGTTCCAAAAACTTTTGTTTTTTCTAATATAGCAAAAACAATTGTAAAGATAAGCAAGAAAGGCAGCACAACATCATATATGCCAAGTCTTTGAAAAAATTCAATGGCACCTCTAAATATTGTTGTTTGAGCCATAAACTATTTAAATCGCTGATGAATATATAAATTTTTTGGTTATTTATACAATATACTTAATTTTTAGCAAAGTATTTATAAATAGAGATTTAAATCAATTCTATAATGCTAAACAAAAAAGATTTTAAGAAAATAGGTCAAGAATTAATAAGTTATGAAAACAAGAGAGAGAAGATAATCAAAAAAAGCAGAGATATTATCAAGCTAAGCAAACAGATAATATATTCTGTACATAGAGCTGATCTTAAAAAAGCTAACTTATTAGTAAAACAAATAAAAACAAAACTAAAAGCACTAAAAAAAATAGCAAAAACAAATATTAGATTGTTATTCTCAGGCGCTTACAAAACAGCTGAACAAGAGGCAGTAGAAGCACTAGCTTATTATTCTATCATCAAAAACAAAAAACTACCAACAAAAGCAGCACTAGGAGTAGATGCAGAACACTATTTACTTGGTATTTGTGATCTAACAGGAGAACTTGTTAGAAAAGCAGTTAATTCTGTTACAAAAGGAGACTTTAAAACACCAATTATAATAAAAGATTTTGTTCATGATTTATACCATCAAATACAACTTTTTGATTTAAGAACATCTGAATTAAGAAAGAAAGTAGACTCAATAAAATATGATCTCAAAAAGTTAGAAGATTTGGCTTTACAAATCAAACTAAAAGAAAAATGAAAGAAGAAGAGATAAAAAAACAAGCAAAACAAATTATGGATTCTTTTGTTAAGGCTTTAGATAAAGTTAATATTGAAGAAAAATTTGGAGCAGAAAGAAAACAGTTTGTTAGGGAAAAGTTAACTAAAGAAGAAGATCAGCAATTTAAAGAGAAAATGCTAAAAAATGCTCCAAAAACAAAAGGCCATTATATAGTTGCTGAAAAAAAGAGTTGGTGAAATGCGAGCGAAGCGAGCAAATTTGCGGAGCAAATTTTTTTCCGTTAACGCTTTTGCCGACTGAAAGGAGGGAAAAGGGTTAAATGATCAAAGAAAAACTAGCTCAAATAAAAAAAGGGAAACTAACAGCTGTACAAAATATTTCTAATTTTCTTCAAAAAATAAAAAAAGAAAATAAAAAAATAAACGCATTTCTTTATGTAAATCCAAATGCATTAAAAGAAGCAAAAATAGTTGATGAAAAAATAAAAAAGCATGGCAAAGCAGGAAAACTAGCAGGATTAGCAATTGCTGTTAAAGCAAACATAAATGTAAAAGATATGCCAATATCCTGTGCTTCTAAAACTCTAGAAAATTATTATGGAACATATGATGCAGAGGTCATAAAAAAAATAAAACAACAAGATGGGATCATTATTGGCATATTAAATATGGATGAATTTGCATGTGGCGCATCTGGAGAAACTTCTGCTTTTGGTCCAACTCAGAATCCTTCTGCACCAGGATTAATTCCAGGAGGCTCATCCTCTGGATCGGCAGCAGCAATTGCAGCAGATTTCTGTGATATCACTTTAGGTTCAGATACAGGAGGAAGTATAAGAAACCCTGCTTCTCATTGCGCTGTAATAGGAATAAAGCCTTCTTATGGAAGAGTTTCTAGATATGGTTTAATTGACTTGGCAATGAGCCTTGATCAAATAGGTCCTTTGTGTAAAGATGTTTATGGAGTAGCTTTAATGTTAGAAGTAATAGCAGGAAAAAGCAATTATGATGCAATAACCTACGACAAACCAGTTCCTAACTATACAAAAGAAATAGACGAACCAATAAAAAATTTAAGAATTGGTTTAAGCGAGAATTTCAAAAAACTATGCAAAGATAAAAAAATTTATGAATTAATTGAAAAAAAAGCAGAAGAATTAGCCAAAAAAACAAATTCAAAAATAAAGAACATAAAACTAAACTATATTGACTTAGGAATTGCAACATACTATCCCATTGTTTATACAGAATTTTTTTCAGGAACAAGAAAATTTGACGGAAGAAGGTATGGTAAAAAAATAGAAGAAAGCTGTGGAGAAGAGGTTTTGAGAAGGATTTTAGGAGGCAAGGAAATATCAAAAGCAGAATACCATGGAACTTACTATAGAAAAGCTCTTGCTGCAAAAGAACTAATCAAAGAAGAGTTTGAAAATGCTTTCAAACAAGTTGATATATTGCTTTCACCAGTAACACCTAAACTGCCTCATAAAATAGGAGAAAAAATAAACGTTGAGGATATGTATGCTTATGATGCATTTACTGTATTAGCCAATTTATCAGGAATATGTGCAGGAGTTATTCCAGCAGGAAAAATAAATAATGCTCCAGTCGGTTTGCAGATAATGGCTCCTGCTTTTAAAGAGGAATTGTTATTTAAAGTAATGAGGTGTTTAGAATGAGAGAGCTAAACCTAGATGGAATAAAAATAAAATGGCTCGGTCATGCAAGTTTTAAAATTAGTAACAAAAGAGTCATTTATATTGATCCTTATAACATTGAGGAAACAGAAAAAGCAGATTATATTTTAATAACACACTCTCACTATGATCACTTCTCTCCTAAAGATATAGAAAAGATAAGACAAGACTCTACTATAATAATCTCAAGATCAGATGTTGCAACCAAAATAGGAGGAGAGGTGAGAGTTGTTAATCAAGGAGATTTTCTTGATTTAGATGATATAAAACTAACAGCAGTAGCAGCTTACAATGTTGATAAAGAGTTCCATCCAAGAGCATTAGGAGTTGGTTTTATAATTGAGATGGATGGCAAAAGAATTTATCATGCAGGTGATACAGATTACATAAGGGAAATGGAGAACAAATCAGAATTTGGCAATATAGATGTTGCTTTATTGCCTGTAGGAGGAACATATACAATGAATGCAGAAGAAGCAGCAAAAGCAGCTAATACTATAAAACCAAAAATTGCTATTCCAATGCATTACGGTAGCATAGTTGGCTCTAAAGAAGATGCAAAAAAATTTAAAGAGCTAGTTGATAAAGATATTAAAGTTGAGATTTTAGAATGAAAAGGACTCATACTTGCGGAGAACTGACTGAAAAAAATATTAAAGAAGAGGTAGTTTTAGCTGGCTGGTGCCATGCTAGAAGAGATCATGGTGGAGTAATATTTGTTGACCTGAGAGATAGATATGGAATTACTCAAATAGTATTTGAACCAAAATTCAAGGAAATCTTTAAGATAGCAGAACATCTGAGAAGAGAAGACTTGATATCTATAAAAGGAAAAGTAAGAAAAAGACCAAAAGGATTAGAAAATCCTAAATTAAAAACAGGTAAAATAGAAGTTCTTGTAAATAATCTAGAAGTTTTAAATAAATCTGAAACCCCTCCTATAGAGGTAGATGATAGAGTAGTTCTGAATGAAGATATAAGATTGAAATACAGATATCTTGATTTAAGAAGACCTATTATGCAAAAAAACCTAATCTTTAGACATAATATTGTTCAAGCAGTAAGAGAATTTCTTAATAAAGAAGGGTTTTTGGAAATAGAAACACCTCTGCTAATTAGACATACACCTGAAGGAGCAAGAGATTATGTTGTACCAAGTAGAATCCATCCAGGAAAATTCTACTCCCTTCCTCAGTCTCCGCAGTTGTATAAACAATTGCTAATGATTGCTGGTTTAGATAAATATTATCAAATAGCTAGATGCTTAAGAGATGAGGATTTAAGAGCAGATAGGCAGCCAGAGTTCACGCAAATTGACTTAGAGATGAGTTTTGTTGATGAAGAAGATATTATAAAATTAAATGAAAAATTCTTACAGCATATTTTCAAAGCAGTTTTAAAGAAAAATCTGAAAATACCTTTTCCAAAAATTTCTTATAAAGAATCAATGGAGAGATATGGTACAGATAAACCAGACACAAGATTTGGTTTAGAATTAATAAATGTAACAGACATAGTTAAAAAATCAGATTTCTTGGTGTTTAACAAAGCAGAGCTAGTAAAATGCATTTGTTTAGAAAAAGAACTTTCAAGAAATGAAATAGATTCTTGGATAAATTGGGCAATCAAAAATGGAGCAAAAGGTCTAGCTTGGATGAAGGTTACTGATAAAGGACTTGAAAGCTCTATTGTAAAATATTTTGATAAAAAAATACAAACAGAATTATTAAAGAAAACAAATGCCAAAAAAGGTTCTATACTATTCTTTGTTGCAGATGAGCCAAAAATAGTTAATGAGGTTTTATCAAAACTAAGGGTAGAATTGGCTAAAAAATATGGCTTGATTAAAGAGGGATTTAATTTTATTTGGATAACAGATTTTCCTATGTTTGAATATTCAGAAGAAGAGAAAAGATTAGTGGCATTGCATCATCCTTTCACAATGCCAAAAGAACAAGATATAAAATTACTTGATAAAAATCCAGAAAAAGTAAGAGCAAAAGCATATGATATTATCTTAAATGGTGTTGAACTAGGAGGAGGAAGTATAAGAATTCATAAACAGGATATACAAGAGAAGGTTTTCAAAGCATTAGGCATAGACAAAAAAGAAGCAGAAAAGAAATTTGGATTTCTATTAGAAGCATTGAAATATGGTGCTCCACCTCATGGCGGAATTGCCTATGGTCTGGACAGATTACTTGCTATCTTAACAGGCAATGATTCAATAAGAGAAGTCATAGCCTTTCCAAAAAACAAAGCAGCCCAAAGTCTAGTTGATGGAGCTCCTTCAGAAATAGAGGAAAAACAACTGAAAGAGCTTGGTTTAAAATTAGATTTGCCTAAAAAATGAGAATCTCAATCTTAGGCACAGGCGACCTGACAAAGATACCAAGATTTACTTCTATAACAAAGGGCGAACTAGAAAACCTAGTCTCTGACATTGCCAAAGTAATAGCAAAAAAAGGACATGAAATAGTCATAATTCCTGATCGAGGCATACCAACAGAAGTTGCTAAGATATATAAACAAAATGGTGGGAAAAAAGTCTATGGAGTTGTGCCAACAAAAGACAAAAAATATGGAATAAGACACATACAACCATATCTTCCATTAATCGATGAAAAAATAGAGGTTGATTCCTGGTATGATGCTGATGGAGAAATAGCTTCTCAAGGTGATGTTTGTGTTATAGTTGGAATGTCTCCAGGAATAATGAGAGAATTTACAGTTTTAAAATATCATAAAAGATACCTTAATAATAAAACAAAAGTAATCTGGTTCAAGAACACTCTTTCTTCACCAATACCAAAAGAAATCGAAGAAGAGATACCTATTACCTATGTTAATTCAGTAAAAGAATTAGAAAAATTAATCTAAAAATGCCAAACCCAAAAATAGGTTTAGAGATTCATGGATATCTTGCTATGCCAGAAACTAGACAAAAACTATTCTGCTTAGATAAAATTGACCCAAATGCTCAACCAAACACAAATATCTGCCCAATATGTACAGCACAACCTGGCTGTAAACCAATGCTGCCTAATAAAGAGGCAGTAGACAAAATAATTGCAATAGCATCAATGCTTAATTGCAAAATAAACAAAAGATTACTCTTCCAAAGAAAACACTATTCATGGCCTGATCTTCCGTCAGGATATCAAAGAACTATCTCAGGAGCATACTCAACACCAGTTGGAGAAAATGGTTCATTTCTTAATATAGGTATAAGAGAATGCCATTTAGAAGAAGATCCAGCAAAATGGGATCCTTTAACAGGCTGCATAGACTATAACAGATCAGGCTATCCTTTGGTAGAAATAGTAACTGAGCCAGATTTTACTTCTGCTTTAGAAGTGAGGGAATGGCTAAAAAAACTAATGACAACTTTGAGTTATATAAAAGCAATTGACAAAGATGCAGGAATAAAAGCTGACATAAATGTAAGCATCCCGCCAAGATATCAAAGAGTTGAGATAAAGAATGTTAATTCTTTCAAAAGTATAGTTAAAGCAATAGAGTATGAACTACAAAGACAAAAAACTGCTCAACAAAAAAAGGAAAAAATCTTTCAAGAAACAAGAGCATGGGATGATAAAAAAGGCATAACAATAAAGATGAGAGAAAAAGAAACAGTAGCAGACTATATGTTTATTCCTGATCCTGACTTACCAATAATTAAATTAACAGATGATTATATTGAAAGAATAACAAAAACACTGCCAGAAAAACCAGCTCAAAAAATAAAAAAATTCATTAAAAAAGGAATTCCAAGAATAGATGCAGAAATCCTGGCTTCTGAAATTGTTCTTGCAGAGCTATTTGAAAAAGTAGCACAAGAAATTGATCCTTTGCTAGCTGCAAAATGGTTAAGAAGAGAGTTGATGAGAGTTGTTCACTACAACAAATTAGACTTAGAAAATATATTAATAGATGAGAAACATCTCATCCAGTTATTGAAATTAGTAGAAACAAAAAAGATAACCGACACAACAGCACAAAAAATACTGGAAAAACTAATTCTGCAGCCATTTGATGTCAATGAATATGTAAAAAAAGAGGGCTTGTTAAAAGTAGAAAAAGAAGAAGATTTAGAAAAATTCTGCAGACAAGCAATATCAGAAAATCCTCAAGCTGTTGAAGATTATAAAGCAGGAGAAGAAAAAGCACTGAACTTTATCATAGGTCAAGTTATGAGAAAAACAAAAGCCACAGCAGATCCAAACAAAGTAAAGAGTCTTCTTAAAAAACTTATTAAGTAAGTATATACTGCAGCATACATAAAAACCGAAACCTTTATATATTGTTTATCACTCATGTGTAATAACAATGAAGGGGGTAAAATATGCACTAGCATTTGCAGCATTACTCTATAGTGCACTCCCTCTTAAAGCACAAAATCTTCTAAATTTAGGTTATGATGGCAAATACTCCTTTCTTGAACATAGCATAAAAACAAAAAGATTTAGTTCTTTCTTAAAAGCACAATATAATAATAAAGACTCAGAATCATATAAAAGCAATTTTTTAGACTTAGATGTTGTTGGAATAAATCCTACACTAGACTATGCACTAGAAGAAAAATCAGATCAAAATACAAATGAAAAAATAAAATCATATTTAGGAGGAATTAAACTAACTCCAAGATATCTAACTATTGAAGCAAGCCTTAGAAAAGAAATCAATAAAACAAATACTGTTGAATTAAATAGTAGTTCAGAGCATGATGTTGACTCTAACCTCTGGACATATGTAAATACAAAATCTGATACAAATGTAACAACAACGTCATCTATTGAATCACTTTTCGGAGAGTGTGACCTTCCTTTAAGCAAATTCATTAAAATAGGTCCATTCGCAAGCTATACAAGAAATAAAACTACTATTGATGGAAGTTCTGTTGTTGAAAGCACAGTAACAGTAACAGGCACAGACAAGCCTCACGACCCAGATCCAACATATAGCAAAACGATAACTCCTATTAAAAGCAATATAAAATCACGCCAAAAAGCAATAGGATTAACACTAAAGCCAGATCCATATATTATTAATATTTGGCGTAGTTATAACGAAAATAAATGGGAAGCTGATTTAAAATGGGATGCTTATTTAACATTTAAACTTGATAGAATCTCTAATCTAGTGTATCTAGAAAATCTAGGATCTAAAGACTCCAAACTTGAATACACTCTATTAATTCCAACTAGACATCCAGCAAATTTAAAAAAATTATCAGAATTTCAAAAAGATAAAGACAAAATTAATAAACGTGTAAGTCTTAGTAGATCTCAAAAAGAGGCTGAGACAAGACATTTAGAAAAAAAACATGATCATAATAATCTTAAGCATCACTTAAAAGTATCAATAGCTATGAATAAATTTAATGGCATACTAAAGCCAGGTCTTTGTATAGGTTACATTGGCAAGAATAGCAACATTGAATTAATGGTTGATGATGATAATACTAAGATTGATCTGGAATTTAAAAACATAGGGATTTCTGTGACAAAACCAAATAATGAACAAGATAAATTAGGCTGGTATACATACATATTATTACCTTTCAAATGAAAAACAAAACTCTAAAAATAGTGTTTGGAATGCTTTTGCTATTCATAGGAATAGTTGCAGCATATACTTTGCCAGATATTGAGCCTATAATTTCATTCTCCTCAAATACACAACAAGCAAACATAACAGCTGTACTAACTACAGTGGCAGTAGACAGCTTAGAAAATGCAGGTATTGATAAAATAGAATTATACCAAGATAATCAGTTACTAGACAGCAAAGATTGTGACAGCTCAACATGTACATTTATCAAAACAATTGTTTCTACAACTCCTGCTTCACATAGCTATTATGCAAAAGCTGAAGATTTTGGAGGACATGTTGTTAATTCAGAAACAATAACAATTACTTTTAATGGGCTTGATATTGATTACCCACTAGTTATTGATTTGCCTGATAATACCTCTTTTGATGAGGACACATCTGCAATACTTGATCTATCCAATTATATTGTTGATTTGGATAATTCACTTTCTGAACTAACATTTACATTTTCAGGAAATACAAACATACAAGTAAGCATAACAAATGGCATAGCTACTTTAACACCTGCTGCAAACTGGAATGGCCAAGAAACAATTACATT
>JAFCFN010000012.1 GCA_017608625.1 Candidatus Woesearchaeota archaeon
GTTCTCTGGAGCGTTAGCGGAAGACGAGGGATAGCCAGCAAGGCGGTTTTTGCGAAGCAAAAAAATCCCGAAGAGTTGCGAGTCCGCCGAAAATTTGTTGTTGCTGTAGTTTTTTCTTGTCCAAAAGTTATTTAAATGAGTCAATATTTAATCATTATCTATGAAACTTTCAATAAGAAAGGGTTTTAGTTTTGGTTTAACATCTGGAATTATTACTACTCTAGGCGTGATTGTAGGTCTACATTCTAGCACCCATTCAGCCCTTGTTGTTATTGGTGGTATTCTTGTAATAGCAATAGGAGATGCTCTCTCAGATGCCCTAGGTATTCATATATCTGAAGAATCTGAAGTTAAGCATTCCACAAGAGAAATCTGGGAGTCAACAATTTCTACATTCATATCTAAGTTTATTTTTGCATTAACGTTTATCATTCCAGTTTTGTTATTCCCACTTTCTACTGCAATAATGGTTAGTGTAATCTGGGGTTTATCTTTAATAGCAATATTTAGTTTATATATTGCTAAACAACAAAATCTAAAACCTTATAAAGTGATTTTAGAACATTTAATTATTGCCATTATAGTTGTTGTTATAACTCATCACGTTGGGGATTGGGTAGCAACTTTTGGTTAGGGAAGTAAGAAAAAATTTGGGTGAAGCGAAGCGTCACCGTTAAATGCTTGTTATGAGAAGTGCGTAAGTATTTCATATTTTCTTTTTCTGTTTATGGCGTTTAACGAAGGCAACAAAACCTCAATTGAATATAACATATGCCGTTAAAAGAAGTTTTTGGCGAAGCCAAAAATTTGGAGAAATTTCGCAGGAATTTCTCTTTTAACGGCTGTTAGGCGTCCCGAACGAAGTGAGAGCCTGCAAGGCGTGGTCGGAGTGAGCGATAGCGAACGGAGAAGTTAAAACGAACTCTGGGACGGCGGGAAGCCGTCAAAAATATAATTATAAGATGGAGTGCCGTTGTATCTTTTAAAAATTAGAGTTGGGGGCTGTAAAATAATAACCGAAAGGTTTATATACTGCCATATATTACCATATTATATAATGATACAAAATGAAAAATGACAAAAATACAAATAGATTTATCGGAAACAGAAGACAAAATCGTAGAGGCGTACAAATTAGTTTATGGTCTAAAAACAAAACAAGAGGCAATTAAACAAATGATAAAATATTTTAAAGTTAAAATTGTTCCTGAAAGATTAAGGAAAGAGGAAGAATACTATAAAAAAGCTCTTAAATTTACGGAGGACGAAAAATGAATTGGCAATTAATCCTATGGATTGGAATCCCTACTGTAATTGTTCTGTTAGTCATAAGATATATTTACAGAACATACAACGAATTAACTTACCATGAAATTCAAGTAGAAAAACAGGCATCGCATATTGACGCTCATTTAAAGAAGAAATTTGATTTAATTCCTGCATTGTCAGATGTTGTAAAAGGTTACGCGAAACATGAAAAAGGGACTTTTGAGGAAGTTACAAAACTTCGTTCTCAATGGGGAAAAGCAAAGGATGTTAATGAAAAAATTCATGCGGCCAACATGTTAGAAGGTGCATTATCAAAGCTTTTGGTTGTTCAAGAAAGATATCCAAAACTAAAAGCTGATAGGAGTTTTCAAAATATTCAAAAAAGTATCGGATGGGTTGAGAGAGAACTTTTACACGAAAGAAAATTATATAATCAAAGAGTAAAAAGTTACAATGTTAGATTAAGACTCTTTCCAAAAAATATTGTAGCAAAGATGTTTGGGTTCAAAGAAAAACCATTTTACAATAGAGTAACAGATGAAACACTTAATGAATAAAAAAGGCGGAACATATGCAGAGAAAGCAGTAGTTTTCTTTGTAGTTTGGTTTATTTCTTGGATTATATGGGCCATATGGCTTGATGGAATAGAGGCGGCAGTTGCCGGTTGTCTTACAGGAATTGCGGTCGTAACAGTAAGCCAGATAGTGATAGGAACAGGCAGACATTAATATATCGCCCCCAACTCTTAGAAAAATTTGGGTGTAACGAAGTGAAACCTTTTATCCTTTGTTAGAAGAAGTGTGTAGCATTTCTTAGGTTTTGTTTTGGTCGGATAAAAGAAGTTTTTCTATTTTATTTAACGGCACTCCCTCCAATTTGGGGGTGGGTGGTCGGGGGTTTCAGAGTTCGTTTTAATTACGCCTAACATATCACATTAACCGAAGTTTCGCCGACAGGCGAAATTTGGACGGAGCGAACCGCAGGTGAGCGTAGTCGGTTAATGCGTGTTAGTTTCCCTGAGCGTAAGCGAAGGTTGGATTTTAGTGCAACGTTCGGCGAAGCCGAAAAATCCAAAGTCGTGAGGGTCGGCCACTATAAAATAAATTTTTGCATACATAGAATTATTACAATCCAAAGAGCATATGATATACCTAAACTACTTGTCAAATTAAACTTATTCAAAAGAAAGTACATTGCGATAAGGAAAATTAAAGTGGGGATAATAAAATAAATTGATGATAAAATAAGTTGTTGGGTGGTGTTAATGCTTGTTTCATATTTTACAAAAATAATTGATAAAGTAGTAATTATTGGAGCAACTGCAATTAGTCCTCCCCATTTTGGGTGAATATAATTTGCTAGTAAAGTTACACTTACAATGATTGCTCCACCAATGAAAAATTTCAACAGTAAGTATAGGTAATTCATAATATCTTATTACAAATGGAGATTATATAAAAATCTTTTGAATACCGACCCGAGCGATTGAAACTAACATATGGCATTAAACGAAGCTTTGCCGTTAGGCAAAGTTTGGGTGGAGTGAGCAAAGCGAACGAAACCGTTTAATGCCTGTTATATTCTTTTTGGCGTAGCCAAAAATTCAAGGCGAAGCCGAGAAAGTTTTCGTGCCTAAAATTAAAGTTGGAGACCCCCGCCGCCGAAAATTTAAAATAAATACAATCTAATCCATCTTAGAGGTAAATATGAATAATTTACATCAAATAAAAAGGATAATAGAGAATTTTCAAAAACAGATTTCTATATCTATAAGACCTCTCCATTTATTTAATGAACAATTTCAAAGACAAATAGAACTGATGACTGAACCAATCAGAAGAATACAAATTTTATCTCAAGTCATAATAACTTCTTTAAGACCTCTTACCGAATTTATGAAAAATTTTGATTATGAAGGTTGGGAAGAATTTCTAGATGAATTTGGATGGATTGAAGCAATATCAATATCTTATGCTTCTGAATTAAAAGAAAAATTAAAGCAACATGGTAAAGAGGAAGTTTGGAGACAATTAATTGATGATTTTAAGAATGAAGATCTGCTGACTGAATTAATTAGAGAAATAAAATCAAATAGTTTAATTTCAAAAAGAAAGAAAATCTTAAGTAAGGCTATTTATCATCATAAACGTGGAGACTATATAAGTTCTATTCCTTTATTATTAGCACAAATAGAAGGAATTTTGTGGGATATGGGAATCGAAGAAGGTTTGATCGAAAATAAACCTAACAGCACGAATCTAATAGACAAAAAAGGGAATTTAATCTTAGATAAAAACGGAAAACCAATTAAATGTAGTTTAGGAGAATTAATAATAAAATTATTTGATAATACTTCAAAATTTGGAGGGCATATAAAAACAAATGTTTATTCCAAGGATTTTAGGCATCCTATTTTACATGGAAGAGAAATAAATTACGGAGAGGAACAAAGATCAACTATGCTTTTACTAATGTTATTTGTTCTATTAGAAAAAACCAAACAATGAACATTATTTCAACTCAATTATGTTAGCTGCAAAATTCTTAAATTCATTGTGATATGGTCTATGAGAAATTAGGATTATTTGTTTTTCTTTTGAAAGTTTCTTTATTACATTAATTGTTTTCTTTAATCTAACCTCATCAAAATTGTGGAATGGGTCATCAAGAATAAGAGGTATGTTCAAATTTCCACTGAGAAGATTAACCATTATCGTTCTCAAAGTAAAATATATCTGGTCTCTTGCTCCTTGGCTAAGCATTGAAATATCAATAAATTTCTTAATTTCTGGAGCTTTTACATTTATGTCTAAAGTTTCTTCATCTATTTTTAGTTCATTATAATGTTCATTTGTTACTAATTTTAGAATAGGTTTAGAATCCTTTTCTACGGCGGGAGTAAATTTATGATGCACTAATGTTTCAGCCATCTCTAAAAATTTAGAAGCTAGGTTATACTCTTGAATCTTAATATCCAACTCTTTAATCTTCTCTTCAACAGCATCTAATTTTTCTTTAATTTCCTCGGGGCTTTCAACTAGTGAAGTAGTAGTTTTTACGCTGGTTTGAAGTTCAATCTTTCTTGATTTAAGTTTTTCAACTTCTTCTTTAAGGTCATCAAGTTCGTCAAAATCATCTATTGTGAAATTAACAAGTTTGTATTTTTTTAATTGTTCTTCAAGAACAGCTTTTTGATTAATTAATTCTTTTTTCTTATTTTTGTATTTGGTTATTTTTTCGGTAATATTAGATTTCGGTTTTTCTTGAATTTCTGGCTTTTTAACCAATTTATAAATCCCATAGATTATAAGAGGAATGCCGACTATTGCACCGACACCCGTAAGAGATATTAATATACCAACAACAATAAGAATTATTGGCAAAGTTTTACTTTGCTCTGTTAGTGGTTTTTCTTCTTTTTCCTCACTATAGGTATCAATCAACTCATCAATGTTCTTTATTTTTTCATCAACATTTTCTTTATCCTTTAATAAGGCTTGCTTTTCATCAAATAACTTCTTATTTTTCTCTAATTTTTCTAGTTTCTTTTGTTTCTCTTCTAAATTTTTAGATACTTTTTCATATTCGGCAGAATCTTTACTTAGATTTGATTTTATATTCTGAGCGTGTTCCAACTTATCTTTTAATTCTAATTTTTCTTCTTTTAATTTTTCAATTTCTTTTGACGCATCTTTTGAATATTTCTTTATTTTTTGTGTGGCTTTTGTTGCTGATGCTTTTGCTCTTCCAGCAAATACCTCTTCAATCATATCTTTAATTTTGTTTTTTACGGTGCGATCTTCCAATATAGCCATTTGGGATTGTCGTATAAATGCTGTATTTTCAAAAACCTTTTTGTCATCAAATCCAAAATGTTCCTTTAGGTATGGACTGATATTTTTATCAACTGAAGAAATTTCTTTTGAGCCTGATTTTGTAATTTTTTCAAGTCTTCTTCTATTATTTTTATAATCAGATGTAATTCTGAAAATCTCTCCTTTATCTGTTTTATATGTTAAAGCGACTTTACAAATGTGATTATTATTCCAACAAAAAAATGGCTCAATTTCTCTTTTATTGAATTTAAAAATTGATGCCATAATTGCTTCTAATATTGTACTTTTTCCTGCCTCATTAAGACCACCAATAAAATTAATACCTTTTTTGAAATTGATAGTTTTCTTTTTAGCAAATTTTCCAAATCCTTCTAATTCTAGTTTTATAAGCTCCATTTTATCACAATCTTTTATCTAAATAACCAATACCTATTCTTAAGGCATTTTCCAGCCTTTTTCTTTTCTCTTCATTTTTTTCTTTCTTTATTTCCGCTTTCATCAATTTAATGAATGTGCCTCTAATTGTTTCATCTTCTGTTAGATCTTCTGGTACATGAATATTATCTACAATCTTCAAGAAAAAATATTTTGATTCGTATTCTTTCCTCAACATATCAATATCAAAAGTAAAATCTAGAGATGGGCTTCCTTTTAATACAAGCCTTAGAATTTTATTTTCTCCTTTATGTTTTTCTAATGCTTTTTTAATTTCTTGCTCTGTTTCAAAGTTCGTACAATCTAGTTCAATAGTTTGAAATTCTCTTTCATTGATTCTTATTGGTTTAATATTTACTTTTTTATTAGAATACGAAACTAAAAGAACAAACCTATCCCCACCATTCTTAAAAGTCAAACCTTCTGGTGTTCCTGAATAGTAACATGGAATTTTCGTTTTTAAATCTAGCAAGTCATGGAAATGTCCAAGTGCTATATAATCTAAATTACTTTTATTAATATCTTCCTTAGTAATAGGTCTATAACCAGCTTCTGGTTCTTCTTCCCAGTTAATGTTTGTAGTAGAGCCATGAATTAGACCTACCTTAAAGTTGTCTTCTTTTTCTGCCTTAAAATTTTTTAATGGTTGTTTAGTATCATTAGTGTAAGCTAGACCATAAACAGTTAAACCATCTATCCTTTTCGGTTCTAATTCTAAAGAATTAAAAATAATAACGTTTTTTGGAAATTTATAACTTACCCATACACTTCCTTTTTTATAAGGATCATGATTTCCAGAAACAATAAACACTTTAACATTCTCTTTTTCTAATCTTTCCAATTCGTTGGTAACAAATTTAACTAAAGATTTTTGGGGTTCAGGATTATCAAATAAATCTCCGCCGATAAGAAGAGCATTAACTTTTTCTTTTATACACAAATCAATAATTTTAGAGAAAGTGTTTTGACAATCAAGCCGATGCAATTTTGATTTATCTCCTAATGACTTAAAAGTCATTCCTAAATGCAAATCTGATGTTTGAATAAATTTTACTACCATAATTATAAACCTCAAATATTTACTTAAAAACATATACTGTTATTTATAAATTTTCTTTTTGAAAGTTTAATAATATTTTCTTGCAAAGCAAGGCTATATGTGGCGAAGCCACTCGGCAGGGGTCTCCTTAATAATATTTGCACGAAAATTGAATATAACTTATCGGATTATGAGAAGTTTTGTGAGCGTAGCGAACAAAATTTGGGTGAAGCCCTGCAAGGGCTGAACCTCATAATCCATGTTCAACGCCCTGAGCGATAGCGAAAGTGCAACGTGGTCGGAGCGGAACGAAGTGGAGCGTAGAAGTCCGCCGTAGCCCGCCGAAATTTATTTTTCTTGAAATCCCCACTTAATATTTACAATTCCTAAATTTACGCCCGCCTCAAATTTCTTAATTATATCTTTGTTATTTTCTATTACATCAATTCCATTAGAAGTTATTCTAATATCTAAAATATCTCCACTCATAACTTTCGCTCTACACTCAATTAAATTTTTTCCTTCTAAATATTTACATGCAGATACAACATCGTCTTTTGAAAATCCTGTTCTTTCTTCAAGTTTCTTAGAAGAAGTTCTTTGTTCATCATAAATAATTTTCAAAATCTTTAATTTATCGGCTTGGGAAAGCATTTTATCACAACAAATCTTTTTTCAGTTCTTCAAATTCTTTTTTAGAGATTTCTCCTTTTGCGTATCTTAATTTTAAAATTTTCAAAGGATCATCTTCTATTTGTTCTTTTTTCTTATATTTAGGTATCATGTCATAAATTAATTTTCCAAACTCTTTTATGTTTTTAATAGAAAATACTGGTACTTGTTTTACATTATTCTCATCTTTGAAAGGGATTCTTATCAACTTAATATTCTTTTTATAAGTAGACATTGGTCCATAACCTGCAAAATAAGACATTGCAGTATAGAAATTCCCACTATCAAGATCTTCCTTTTCAGATTGAGAAATTTCTTCAAAAATTATTTTTTTAAATGGAATTCTTAGAATAATTTTATTTCTTTTTAAAATGGCATTATTTACAAAAATTATATGGTCTTTTGTGACACCTAAACTACCTTGTTCAAATTTTTTTGTAGGATATTTTAGAATACCACCAAAATACTTTGCAGGGCAAGCCATTAAAATTTCTTTTCGATCTATTTTAGCTTCTCTTGAAATTATATCTTTATCGAACATATATTGTAAATTTGTATATTCATATAAAAAGTTTTCTTTTGAGGCGGGCGGAGGCGGATTGCGTTGAACTACTATTAAACCTACTTTTAGTTGGTTTAATACGAATATCTACTTGAAAAGCGTAATAAAAGTTTATATAGTTAGCTTCTTTTTGTACTTATTTGGTGAAAAGGAAGGTGAATAATGACTAACTGGGAAACAAGGCTTAAAAATGAGCTTAGGTTAAGAGGTCATTCTAAAAAAACAATAAATGCGTACTATTTTCATGTTAAAAAATTTCTTGATTCAGGGCTTGATCCAAGGGATTATCTTTTAAAACTAATTAAAGAAAACAAGAGCAGAAGCACAGTAAGGTGTGCTGGTTTTGCAATCAAGTTTTATCTAAAAACAATAGGAAAGGGTATAGTTAAAATACCGAATATGAGTAAAGAAAAAAGACTTCCTGTAATTCTTTCCAAAAGCGAAATCAAAAAAATGATATACTCTACTAATAATTTTGTACATAGAATAATGATTCAGTTATTGTACTCAACAGGGATGAGAGCAAGTGAATTAATAAATTTGAGATTTAAAGACATTGATTTTGACAGAAACATAATCCATATTAAACTAGCCAAGGGCAATAAAGACAGGATTGTCAAACTTTCCCCGAAAATCAAGACTGAATTAAAAAAGATGAATGCAAATAATAATTTTGTTTTTATAAGTAACAGAAACAAGAAATATAGTCTTGCAACGCTGCAAAAGATAGTCTCAAATGCTGCAAAAAAAGCAGGAATAAACAAAAAAGTTACACCTCATACATTAAGGCATAGTTTTGCAACTCATTTATTGGAGTCAGGAACAGACATAAGAATAATTCGGGAATTATTAGGTCACGCAAGACTTGAAACAACTATGATTTACACAAAAGTGTCAAATAGAGATATCACAAAAATAAAAACGCCGTTGGATAATTTATAAGCATTACAATGAATAACAAACCAGCAAAAATAGTCTTCACCAGAAAATACAAAGTATGCAAATCTTTTCTATCAAAGTTAAGAGGTTTGATGTTCTCTAAAAAAAGAATTCTGGTTTTTGAATTTGATAAAGAAAAGTATCACTCATTGCATATGTTCTTTGTTTTCTTTCCAATTGATGTTATCTTTTTGGACAAAAACAAGAGAGTTGTTGAAATTAAAAAAAATTTCAAGCCATTTACTATTTACAATTCAAAGAAAAAAGCAAAATATATTATAGAGATCCCAGCAGGAAGAATCCAAGACAAAGTTAATATAGGAGATAAAGTGAGGATATAATAATAAATTTATTCTAATAATCAATATGACTTAGCAATATACACAACATGCTTTGCTGGTTTCCCACAATAAACACATTTATCTAATTTTTTTGGTTGATCAAATGGTATGCAAATAATTTTTGCTCCGCCTGTCTTGTCTTTAATCCAGTCTTCACATTCCGCATCATCACACCACTGTGTAAGAACAAGCTTCTTGTTCTTAATTGCATTGATTAGATCTTTCATAGTCTTTGCTTCAACAATGCTATCTTTCAAATATTTTTCTGCTTTTTTGTAAAGTGAATTATGAATATCCTCAAGTATTGAAGGAATCTTTTTCTTCAAATCTTTAATTTTTACAGTTTGTTTTTTGCCTGTATCCCTCCTAACTACAATGACCTGTTTATTCTTCAAGTCTTTTGGACCGATCTCAATTCTTATTGGAATTCCCTTTAACTCCCATTCATTAAATTTTCTTCCAGGAGAATATTCCTCCCTGTCGTCCAATATAGGAGATAATTGAATAAGATCTTTTTCCACTTGCTTAGCTACTTTCAATACTTCTTTTTTTGTTTTTTCAAATAAGATTGGAATAATAACGACTTTATTTTCTGCAACTCTTGGAGGCAATACAAGCCCTTTATCATCAGAGTGCATCATTATCATAACACCAACACTTCTGGTTGTGAATCCCCAACTGTTTTGCCAAGCAAATTTTTCCTCTCCATCCTTGTCTTTAAATTTTATATTGAATGGTTTTGAAAAATTTTGACCTAAGTTATGGGAAGTAGCACACTGTATTGCTTTACCAGAAGGTAGAAAGGTCTCTATAGTTAAAGTGGTATCTGCTCCTGCAAATTTTTCTTTTTCTGTTTTTTTACCTTTAATTACAGGAACAGCATAAAGTTCTTTGTAAGCATTTGCATAAATATCCAAAATCTGCAAAGCCTCTTCAACTGCCTCTTCTCTTGTTGCAAATACAGTATGGCCCTCTTGCCACAAGAATTCTCTGCTTCTCAAAAAAGGCACAGGATTCTTGAATTCCCATCTTACAACGTTACACCATTGATTGATTTTCAAAGGAAGATCTTTCCAAGATCGTATCCATTTTGCATATGCAGAATACATTATTGTCTCAGATGTCGGCCTTACAGCAAGCCTTTCGTTCAGTTTAGCTTTACCAGAATGAGTGACCCATGCGACCTCTGGAGCAAAACCTTCTACATGTGTTGATTCTTTTTTTAGCAAAGATTCCGGAATAAATAATGGAAAATAGGCATTTCTTACTCCCATTTCTTTGAATTTTGAATCAAGATACCTTCGAACATTTTCCCATATTGCATAGGCTCTTGGCCTAAAAACATAACACCCAGAAACATCTGTATAGTCTATTAGCTCTGATTTATGAAGTAATTGAGTATACCATTCAGAAAAATCATCTTCTTTTTTTACAGTCAAGCCTTCTTGTGATTCTCTTTTCACCATACTTAACCTAAAAATTATTTATCTTTTTAAATATTTCTGAGGCAAGAAAACAGTTCTTGGGCAGTTGCCATAAATCAAATCCCTGATTTTGTATTTAATATTCCCCAAAATCATTTCTATGCCATTCTTCATTGTTATTTCTGCAGCCTCAAATTTTGTTGTCATTCCGCCTGTTCCTATATGATTAGCTCCTCTGCATAATCTCTTAATTCTTGGCGTTATCTTCCTAATTTCTTTAGTTATTTCTCCCTTTTCATCTTCTAAACCATCAACGCTGCTTAACATTAACAATCTCTTAGCATTGATGTATTTTGCTATCAATGCTGCCAATCTGTCATTATCTAGTTTTATCTCCTGCATATCAACTCCATCATTATAGTTTATTAATGTCACAATACCCTGACTAATATCATCCTTTAACCTTTGTTCTACATTTTTTTCCTCTTCTTTGTTGCTAAGATTATGGTATGTTAATAGTAATTGAGATGTTATTGCATGACCTTTAAATCCAATATCATAGACAGCCATTAATTCTTTTTGCCCAACACAAGCGCATCTTTGCAAAGTGATTTTGTCTGTTGGCTTTCTATTATAACCAAGAATCTTCATTCCCAAAGGAATTGCTCCAGAAACAACAAGAATAGAATATATGTTTTCTTCCTCTTTCAATTGAGTTAGTTCATACCCTATTCTTTTGACTGCTCCATAATCTACTTCATTGTTCTTTATTATTGAACTGGATCCAATTTTAACTACCTGAAGTTCTTTCATATGTAAACCCCCAATAATTAAATGGGCCTACCCGGATTTGAACCGGGATCAGTTGGTCCTTAGCCAAGTTTAAAACTTTGAAGCCAACCGCACTAATCCAGGTTATGCTATAGGCCCGGATATAAAAAAATAAAAAGAAGTATATAAAACTAATTGAAAAATAAAAAAATTTAGAATAACCGATCCTTAATCCATTCGATTATTCTCTGGAAAAGACTTAGTTTTCTATCATACACTTCTACTGTTACCATTTTCAGCAAAAGGCTTTATTTTTTCTTTGCCAGTGTAATCTCTATTGTGGAAACCCTTACTTGCTTGCCTTCTTTGTTCTCAAATTCCTCTGAGTTAATCTTTATATCCTTTACTTCAACTGTATCCTCTAAGAATCTCTTTGCTGCAACTTCTGCAACATCTACTGCTCTGCTAATAAATTTTCCTCTTGCTTTTATGGTTACTTCTGGTACATTCTTTGTTGTAAACTGCATTACTACTCCTGTCACATAGTTCATAAATGGCTTTCCGCCAATAAAGATGCTATTGTCTTCTGCCATTTCTTACACCTCCTTAAATTTCTTTCTTTTCTTTAATTAATCTTGTTAAATATCCTGCTATAACATTTCTTATTTTCTTGCTTTCTACATCAATTAACTCTTGTACTAATCTTTTATTGTGCTCGTAATCTTCCTTAAATTGATCCTTATATTCATTATATAATTTAAGCGTTAATCTCTTGATTAGTGTTGTTTTTATTCTTCCCATATAATTTCTCAACCCCCTGCTACTTCTTCTATTTTATGGCCATTTATAAATCTTTCGAAATAGCATAACTACATCCTATTAGGAGCCTCTATTCCTAAAAGATTTAGACCAGTTTTAAGAACTTGCTTTACACAACTAATTAATAACAATCTGGCTTCTTTAAGCTCTTTCTCAACTGTCAAAACAGGACAATTATGGTAGAATTCATTAAAAGCTCTTGCTAGCTCATAAACATGATTTGCTATTAAATTTGGTTTAAGATTTTTAAGAGCACTAGCAACAACTTCTGGAAAATCAGAAAGTAGTTTGATTAATTTATGCTCTTCTGATGTCTTTAATAAATCAAACTTAACATTTAAATTAAGCTTTTTACCATGCTTTCTTAATATAGCAGCTATTCTTGTGTGAGCATACTGACAATAAGGTGCTGCATCTCCTTCAAAACTAAGAGCTTGCTCTAAGTTAAACAAAACCTCTTTGTCAGGACTAACTTTTATTATGCCATACTTTATTGCTCCATACCCAATAATCCTTGATAATTTTTCTAAAGCTAGTTTGCTTATTTTTGGATTTCTTTTCTTAATCTCTTTTCTTGCTTTCTCAACTATTTCTTTCATTAAATCCTCTAATAGAACTACTTTGCCAGCTCTTGTTGACATTGCCTCTCTTCCTAGTAAAACAAAAGAGTAATGCACAACTTCTGGTGCTTTATAACCTAGTAAAGATAAAGCAGCTGCTATCTGCTTAAAGTATAATTTTTGATCCTCTCCCAGAACAATAAGATTTCTGTCAGGAGCCTTTTTTATTTTGTCAATTGTATAAGCAATATCTCTTAATGGATATAAACTGGTTCCGTCTCCTCTTGTTAAAACCAGAACAGGAGATTTCATTGCAAAATTAAACTCCTTCTGATCAAGAATTTTTCTTCCTGCTTCATCTGTAAATAATCTTCCTGTTTTTTCCAATTTTTTAAGAATAGCTGGCAAAGTCTTACTCCACAAATACTTGCTTTCATAATCAAGAACATCAAATTTAATGCCAAGTTCATTCAAAATTTTCATCTGGCCTTTAACGCATATAGTGCTTATTCTTTTGAACTCAGCTTTGGCCTTTTTATCTCCTTGCTCTAATTTTTTCAATAAATTAAAAATTTCTTTTACTAGCTCAGGATCCTTTTTCAGTTTTTCATTAGTCTCAACATATATTTTTAATAAATCACCAAACTTTATGTTCTTCTTATTTCTTGCACCATAAACTAGAATTGCTATTTGCTTTCCAACATCATTGACCCAGTAATGAGCCTTTGTTTTATAACCCTCAAATCTCAATAATCTTGTCAAGCTATCTCCAATAATTGCGTTTCTTGCTCTTCCTACATGTGGAGAAGCATTAGGATTAATTGATGTATGTTCAATCAATGCTTTTTTGCCTTTTCCTGTATCTGCTGATCCATACTTGTCTTTTTTTTTGAAAATCTCTTTTAGAGTTAATTCAGCTAATTTCTCTTTATTAATAAAGAAATTGACATAAGGTCCAACAACTCTTATTTCTTTTATCAGAGGAGTTGGTTTTAGTTTATTTGCTAAATCCTTTGCAATCTCAACCGGGTTTTTCTTTAGTTTTTTAGCTAAGGAAAAGCATGGAAAAGCATAATCACCTAATTTAGAATCAGGAGGTATTTCTAATGCTATTTCCTGTTTCACCTGCTTTTTTAAGATATTAATAATAGCTTGCTTGAATTTGCCCATTAGAAGAAACTTGTGCTTTTGTTTATTTAAGATTTTCTCTTTTCAAGCTGTTCTTTAAGCTCTTTATTTATTTGAAGCAATCTTCTTGCATGTGCTTGTATTTCTGCCTTTTCTCTGCTTTGTTTTAGAGCTGAGTCAAGAGCTGCTTTTAGTTTCTGCTTTAGTTCAGCTATTTCTTTATCTTTTTTTCTTAGCTGCTCTGCATAAATCTGTTTTAAACTCTTCTTTTTTCCAAAAATCATTTTATATTAGGAATAAGATCTATTAATTCTGAGAAATGTTTAATTACGTAATAATCTTCATTCTCTTTCATCTCTCTTAAACAGCTGGTATCATCAGAGTAAGGTCCATTCTTAAATAGAATAGGAATAAAACCTGCATTAAAAGCTCCGAATATATCTTCTCTTGGCTTGTCTCCTACATATACACAATCTTTTGAATCCAAGCCAACTTTACTAGCTGCGTGTTCAAAAATCTTTTTATTTGGCTTGGAATAACCAACATCCTCCTCAATAATAATCTGATCTAGTTTAAAATATTTAACCAAATGCAGCAAGTGTATTTTAGAAAGCTGTTTATCAGTAAGCCCATTTGTAATTATACCTAGCAAGTAACTTTTTTCCAAATTCCTTAAAGTAGTTTCTACATCTGGCCAGGGCTTTACTTTGTTAAACTTGTTTTTGTAATACTCATTTTTTCCAACTTCTCTAAGCAAAATAAGTTTATTCCCGTTTATGCCATACCTTCTTAACAAAAGATCAAAATGGTTTTTTGCATTAGAACCTGTTTGTTCTACAATCTCTTTCAAATCAGAAATAGCATCCTCTCTTATAGGTATCTTCTCCTGCTTTATACCCATGTCATACATTGTTCTTATTATCTCATCAATTGAGTTTTGCCTGCAAACACTTGCCTGGTGAAAAGTTGGATATAAAGTATTGTCCAAATCAAAGAATATTGCTTTGATCATTTTTTAATCAATTTCTCAGCTCTTTTTATCATTTCTTTTTTCAATCCAATAAAACATCCGCCTTTTTTGCCAGCTGCATATGTTGTTTCTTTTGGCTTTATTATTTTGTTTATATCGGGATGCTCTATATCAATATGAGTGATTCTTGCCAAGGATTTGCCTTTCTCATGTATGTAGACTTTTGCTCCTTTTAATTCATATTTTCCTTCTCCTGGTCCTGTCATTTATCCCACCAGATTCATAATAGCCCAAAAAACAAAAACCAAAGCTGTTAAAGCAATTATAAAATATAATAATGTTTTATCATTTCCAAAACCAAATGGAATTGGGCCAATAAATCCTCCTACTGCAAATCTGCTTTCTTTTGCTTCTATTAAAGAACCAATAATAAATAAAGCTATTCCTACAAGAATTGTGATAATTCCAATTGTTATCAGATTGTTCATTCTAAGGAAGATTCTATTTTTTTCAACACATCCGCCAAAGCCATGAATAAATTATTACTAATGCTTTCTGCTTCAACAGGTTTTTCAGCTGTCAATATTGCTTTAAGCTTGTGCTGATCTCCTTCTTTGCTTAGTATTAGTTCAAATTTCTGAAAATCTTTTGCTTTTTCAGAATAGGTTTTGACAGAATTCCCAACAATCTTCTTTAGAACAACCATCTGAACTGGCTGAATATCCTCAAAACCAGTTAAAGATATGTTTCCTCCAAGCTCTACTGTTGCCATATTGCTACTTTTTCGCTTAAAAGCTTGAGGTTTATATAGTTTTCTGTTTAAGAAGGATTGCAAAAAATTTACGGTTTTTGTTTATTATAAATAAAAATAACACAACCTAAAGTGATGACAAAAAGAGAAAGAAGTATAGCAATTAAAAAATGTAATAATGCTCCATAGCTTAATAAATTTATATCTTCGTATATTTCTTTAAGATGGGTTAATATTAACCATACCGCTCCTGCAGTGAGGCCTATTGTTAAGTGATCTGCATATTTTTTATAAACTAAAATATGGGAGCATGCAAGATTTTTTAGGATGATTATATAAAAGAATATGCCAAAGAAAAGAAGTATAAAAAGTGCTATACTCAAAACCCATATCTGACTTTCCAAAAACATATATGCGAGTATGTTTAACATATATAAAAAGATTTCTTATGAAGTTAAAGATTTATTTGCCAATTACACTTACACGTCCTTTGGAATAAATTTCCCTAAATTTAACAGAAGGAGATCTTAAATTTCCCCAACAATTGTGCATTTCAGGTAATCTATGAACAGAACAAAAATTTTTTTTACAATATTTACATTCAAATTTATCCAACCAATTTTTATATTGTTTATGACATATAAAGCATTTATCTAAATCAGTTCTTATTTTTTCGTATATCTGTAAAATATCATTGTCGCTAACTTTTTCTTTTTTTAAATGAGATAAATCGAAATTTAATTTAATATATTCTTTATTTATTTTTTTAATTTGATTAAACTCAAAATGTCTTCTTTTTCTAAAAATGAAGAGAAATTTTTTAATTAAATCTATTTGACATTCTATTAAATAAAATCCTTTTCTAGATACAGGGATAATGATTTTTGTTTGATTGTCAAAAAATTTTTTAAAAAATTTTCTTTTTGGAGAAAAATAAAAATCATCAATGAGAGAAAGGTTTATTGTGCCTGAAAATCTAATTATTTTCTGATTATTTAAAAAATTAACTTGAACCCGCGATGTCATTTAGATATATGAGATGATGAAATATATAAACTTATTGGTATCATAAAAAACTTAGTAAAAAAGAAATTTTAAAAAGTTTAAGTACCGTAAGCTCTTTTATGAAAATCTACATAGAAACATATGGATGCTCTGCAAATTATAATAATGGAGAAATAATAGCTGGTCTGCTGGTTAAAGCTGGACACAAAATAGTTGATGAAAAACAGGCAGAT
>JAFCFN010000013.1 GCA_017608625.1 Candidatus Woesearchaeota archaeon
CCTGTTGTTGAAGAAGAGCAAGAAACCTCTTCAAGCAGCAGCAGTGGAGGAGGTGGCGGTGGTGGTGGAGGTGGTGGAGGATTCTCTTACTCAACCACAACTTGTATTGAGAACTGGAACTGCTCTGATTGGAGTGATTGTATTAATGGCACACAAACAAGAATATGCACTGACCTCAACTCATGTGGTACAGAGGAAAATAAGCCAATAACTATTATAAATTGTACAAAAAATCTAAATATAAAAGAAGAACAATCTGAATACACTCCGAAAAAGACCTTTATAGAAACTCCGAAATCAGCCTGCCACATACCTTATCTTTTCATAGCAATTTTAGTTATACTTTTATTAATATTCAATTACGCATCTTTCAGATATAAACATCTTAAAAAGAAATTCAAATCAGTAACAATCATTCTTTTATTAATCATGCTCATAATATTAGGTCTATCTGCCTATATCTATCTTGTATGCAATTGTACTATTTGTATTTATATTGCATATTCTATTTTGGCAGTTTTAATACTTTCATTAATCAACTTTATTGCACATATCAAAACAAAAGACAGCAAATTAAGAGAAATAAAAATATTGATTAAAGAAACACACAAGCTTATAAAAACCAAAAATAGATCAAAAATCAAAGAGAATTACCTTAAGATTGAAAGACTATATCATTCCCTACATAAAGAATTAAGGAAAAGAATTCACAAGAAGATCCTTAAGCTACACAAAGAGATTACCTCAAAATTAGGCAAATCTTAGCCAAGCAATAACTTTATAAACATTATATTTTTTCTGCTCAAATATGCATATCCTCACAAGATCAGAGTTCATACTAAACAGAGATGAATATTTTCAGAAAATTCTAGATGGAGCTGTTTTTGTTTATCCAACTGACACCATATATGGTCTTGGATGTAATGCACTACTAAGTAGAGCTGTAAAAAGAATAAGACAACTAAAGCAAAGGCAAGAGCAACCTTTCTCTGTCATAGTTCCTTCAAAAAAATGGATATATGACAATTGCGCTGTTGAATCAAATGGCTTTAGCTATATAGAAAAACTGCCTGGTCCTTATACATTGATATTTAAACTAACAAACAAGGATGCTGTTGCAAAAGAGGTTATTCCAAATTTAGATAACCTAGGAGTAAGAATTCCTGATCACTGGTTTAGCAAAGTATCAACTGCTTTAAAAATTCCTATTGTAACAACATCTGCAAATGTTTCTGGAGATAACTACATGACATCTATTGATGATTTGGATGACAGAATAAAGCATCATGTTGACTTTATTATTTATGAAGGAGAAAAAAGAGGCAGACCTTCACAAGTAATAAATCTTGCTGGAGAAAAAATAGAAGTATTAAGAAAATAGGATTATTTTTTCTTTTTCTTAACTTGCTTAATCTTTCTTTTTCTTTGAAAGAATGCTAAATACACTATTGGCAATATACCTGCTGTATTAATTACAAACAAAACAATAAACCAAACTACCTGTTTATTTCTTGCACTCTTCCATAAAGCAATTCCTTTCCAAATCAAAGACCATAATATTACTAGATATAATACAACAACATTCTCCATTAGCCACATTCCTATTTGTTCATACATTTTAAACAATCAATAAGGTATTATCTCAATCTTGTCTTTTGATTTTTTCTCAGATTCTGTAGTTGAAGACCCCCCAAACATAGCAGAAAATGCATTCAAACCACTACTTCCTTCCTGCTCAAAAACATCATTACTATTGGAATAAACAGGCTCATTAACCAATGCTGTTAGCAGAGAAATTAATTTTTTTAATTCTTCTTTGCTATCCTCTTTTGTATCAATTGTAATTTTCATCTTTACCTCTCCCAATAATAGATTCTAATTATTCTTGGCTCATAATTTGTTATGTTACCAACTATATAAACAGAATCTGTATATATATTTTTCTTAGGCAATCCTTCAACAATAACATTTGGATCAGAACTAATATTAATAATATAATCATATTTTTTAACAAAATCAGGATCAAAATTAGCTATGCTGGATTCAACGCAACTTACATTATTGCAATCTCTTAACTCATCAGCTAAAGGAGTTAATAGGTTGATGCTTTCTGTTAGTTTATCATCTGTAACATAAGCTGGTAGAATATAAATTACAAAAACAAAAGTAATAAAAACTGCCATAAATGCTTCCAATGTTCTTAAATAAGCTTTTTTATTCAGCATTTTAAACATATCTATGCAACTTAACTACTATGTTTTATCTTTTTCTATAATTTTTTCCATCAACGCTTTTTGCAAAGCAAAAAGCGTTGCTTAAATAAGCTTTCTTGTTTACCATATTCTTATAGATACTTTACATTTTTCTTTATTAGAATATTTGTCTAAACACCAGCTATCAAAACTCTGAACAAAAACATTATCCTCCAAACCAGGTTCTGCTTTTTTATACTCAAATATCTTCTCTGTAGAATTGCTAACAATAATAGCAAGCTCTTTATCAATTGGAAGCTGTAGCTCTTTTTTCAGATCAACATAATCTTTATTGTTTAACTCATTTAATTTATCCTTGTCCACTCCTTTCACTCCTCCCTTAATCCCCCAGTTATAGACATAATATGGCAACTTATAATCTAGAGTTTTGCTATAGCTTCCATTATGTGCTAGGATCATATAAGAGGCATTTCCATCTAAGCTCAGAGTTGCATTAAAACTTAAACCACCATTATAACAAAATTCAATATCAGCATCTCTGTCAAAAATAAAACTCAACCCATCATTACTATTATAGAAATCAATATATCTTCCAGTAAAACTTTCACATCCAGTTGAATTACTTATACTTCCAAAATATAGATTACTACTGTAATAATCAGAAAAACCATCTAGATCAGCCTTAAGCGTCATATCATAAGGCCCTTTTTTAATATCAGCAAAACAATAAATTTTGCTATTCTCAGCTAGAATATAGCATTTATGTTCTACACCATCTGTATATATGTTATATCCTCCTAAAATAGACGAATTAACAAAAGAATTATTCGTTCTATCAATGGCAACATCATTAATATAAAGCTCAAAATCATTTAATCTACTTTCATCATTAAAATAGATCTTATTTAATAAACCAGAATCAAAATCTGCTCTGAAATTTTTAGTAGTTGTATAACTTTTAGTAGCTGTAAGCTCTTCAGTTGCAGAAGGTAAAGAATAATTCTTACTGCTATTGACTGTCCAGAATAAGTTCATTCCTTTAGTTAAATTGCTCAGGAAAAACAATTTTCTTTTATCCACTGTAAAATATCTATTATCAGAAAAAGCAAAACTACTAATACTGTAAGGAAAATCAACAATTAACCCCCCTTTCTCTCTTGTTATATTAGAAAAAACAAACAAAGGCCTTTTCTCAACTTCCCATTCAATTTGCTTAAGCAAGTTTTCTTTAGCATTCTCTAATAACTGAGCAGGACTCTCCTCAACAACAAACTGGGGCCTTACAAAAATAAAAAACCACACAAGATAGATCAAAAAAATTCCAAGACTTATTGCCCAGTCTACTTGGCTTACACCTCTTTTTTTCATATTACTTTAAATATTCTAACAATGCTTTTAAATTTTTCTGAAAGTATATAAATAAAAAAGATTCTAATAGTTATATGAGCCTCTCAGATATAGCAGAATTTGAAGAACCTGATATGCCAGATGATGATGTATCTGCCCTTTTTGAAGAATCTCCAGAATACAAATACTGGTTAGTGGGTTTTGACAAAAAGAAGAATATCCCTCAGATGAACATCAAAAAATATATCAAAAGGATTCTTGCAAAAGATATAGACTATTATTATGATTTTCATTATACAAAGAAGCCTCTCTTAAATAAGGAAGAATTTCATATCTCTTCTTCAACTGTTTTTGATCTCGCAATCATAATCCGTAAACAAGACAGAAGCCATTTAGAGAAATTACTTAGAGCTAATAAAGCAAGAAACAAATTAAGGATAATATACCTCCCTTTTATTTCTAGCGTAAATTACTTCAAGAAATAATAGTTCCAACAAATCTTTTACCTTTTAAACAGTTCTCTAAGTTCTTTAACCCACTTAAACTAACAGTTTTTATCTTTTCTTCTCTAATTATTTTTGCAGCAACACTATCAAGTATGAAATGTTGTCCTGCTTTAAACTTAATTTTCTTTGTCATATTATGAAAATCATCAAAACTTATTCTTGGAATAAATTTTGCGTTCTTGAATTTTTTAGGATCTTTGTCATATAAACCTTTAACATTAGTAATATTGATAAACAAATCAGCCTTTATGAATTTTGCTATCTGTGCTGCATCACCATCAGAAGTCATTCCAGGCTGAAATCCTAGTGCACCACAAACAATAAGATTATTCTTCTTTAAACCTGCTTTAACCTCTTCCAAGGAATCAGGAATCTTTCCAATTCTCTTAAAAAAGCCTGCAACCAATCTTGCATTTAACTTAGTAGCTGTAATTCCAACCCATGAATAAATTTTTTCGTCCAATCTTTCTTTTCTTAATACATTTATATACTCTCTTGCTGTATGGCCTCCGCCTGTTACAATTACAACCTTATTCTTCTTTGAAAATCTTTTAATTACGTTTTTGAAACCATCCAAGAACTTGTAATCAACTTTATCAGGAACTATTACACTTCCTCCTAGAGATATCACTACTTTTTTCATTATGAAAATAAATATTCTAAATTTGTAATTAAATCTTGTTTTTTTATTATCTTATATAATTCTTTAAATACTTTTTCTTGTAACTGTTTTGCCCTTTGTCTTGAAAAATTAAATTTATTCCCAATTTCCTGAAAAGTTGAAGGACTTTCTCCATCCAATCCTAAACGCATTTTTATGATTTTTTTCTCCCTTAAAGAAAGATATTCCTCAATTAAACTATTTAAAGTATTTCTTGAAATTCTCTTATCAATAGCTTTCTCATAATCAGAATCATCTGAGAGGGTATCTATTAACTCCATATTTTCGTCTTCATTAATCAGTGTATTTAATGAAACATAACTTCTCATCAAATTCTCATGTGCTGTTATAACTTTCTTAGCTTCCCCAATACTTATATTTTTCTTTTTAGCAAATTCTCTAGCACTTAATTTTTTTCCTGTTTTTCTACACAAATCTTCATAAGCTCTAAATTTCCACAGAAGATTAACAGGAATTTTTATTAAACTCGATTCATCAATAGCCCTTTTGATTGCGCTGTTAATCCATTGAGTAGCATATGTGCTAAAACAATATCCTCTATCAGGGTCATAGTGGTTGATAGCACATATTAATCCTTTTATCCCTTCTCCAAAATAGTCCGCTTTCTCTAAGTTATTATTATAATGTTTTAATGCAATGCTCCACACTAATCTTAGGTTACTGCAAATTAATTTATTTCTTTCTCTAAAATATTTTGCCTTTATACTGGCTAATTTTTTATAAATCTTTTTATCCTCAATTAGCCTCCCAATATTACTTAATTTCCATTCAATTGTTTTTCTACGATATTTTTTATTAAATTTTTTAACTGGCATCCCCAACACATCGCTTAAAACTTCATTTATCTCATTTTTATAATTTTTAATTTTTTTAGTAATTTTATATATTTCACCCTTACTTAAACACTCATGCATTGATATTATTTTACTAATATAAAGGTCAAGCATATTTCCCAATAAATCAATTTACACTTATAAACTTTCTTTTTTTTCGTAAGATATTTAAAGTAGTTTTCTTAAGAAATAGTTATGAACAATAATCAAAGCAGGCAACCTCCTCTCCCACGTATAAAAACAACAGCTGGACAAAGAATTGCAGACAAAGCAGTGCATATAATAGGTTCATGGAAGTTTGTTTTATGGTTGATTATATTTCTCATTTTATGGATATCCCTTAATATTATGATGGTGATAAAAAGATGGGACCCTTATCCCTTCATTCTTCTCAATCTTATCCTCTCGTGTCTTGCAGCAATCCAAGAACCATTAATACTTATGAGCCAGAACAGAGAAGCACAAAGAGATAGATTAAGAGCAGAGTATGATTACAGAATAAACAGAAAAGCAGAAAGAGAAATAGAAGACATACAAAGAGATTTAGAGGAAATTAAAGATTTAATCAGAAGCAAAAAAAGATTGTAATTAAACTAACTCAATCGCTAATTTAGCTCCTATTTTAACAGTTTGTTCATCTTTATCTTTTATAGGATTAATTTCAACAACATCAGCAGCTTTGAAATTTCTCAACAGCTTTAATCTGTGTAAAAAATAAATTAATTCTCTAGTTGTTAATCCTCCTGGCTCAGCATACCCTGTAGCAGGAGCAAATGCAGGATCCAAAACATCAATATCAATAGAAACATACAAAGCTGAAAAGTTCTTTGCAACTGACATAACGCTATCGCAAACCTCATGAATACCTTCTTTGCTTATTTCACTCATGCTGTAGAATTTTATTTTGTGCTTTTTTAAGAATTCAAGTTCTTCTGAATGCCAGTTTCTTATCCCAACCAATATTATATTTTCTGCTTTAATCAAATTTTCATTAACCATCGCCCTTAAAATATCCTCGTGACTGGGTATAAAATCACTCTCTGCATCAGGGTGTGCATCAAAGATAATCACTCCTGGATTTTCAAAACATTGAGAGAATGCCTTGATTGTTGCGTAACTAATGCTATGATCCCCTCCTAAAAATATTGCTTTGTCGCTCTCTTTAAAAACTTCCTTTGCTTTATTCTCTATATTTCTGAAAGTTTCTTCCAAATTAGATTCAACAATCTCAACTTCATCAATATCAAATCTTGGTAATAACCCTTCCTCACTCAAATAGAAATCTTTTAGCTTTTCAACTATTACATTAGGAGCTTCTTCACATCCTTTGTTTTTTCCTAAACAGCCTTGGCTGCTTTTAATTTTGATTATTTTCATCTTATCTTATTAACCACACCAGCAATAACTAAAGGAAAAATAATTGTCGCATCTCCATACACTTTTACTGTTCTTGCTTCAGGTTTAATCTTGCCCCAGCTTTTTGCCTCATCTATTCTTGCTCCTGAATCACAACCACCCTCTTCTGTTTCTGTTGTAATATACACAGCATAATCTGCTCCGCCTCTGAATAAATTCGCATTACAAATATGATGCTTTGGAAAATTACCACCCAAAATAATAATTCCTGTTTTATCAGCATTAATTGCTATCTCATTTAGTTTTATTATATCATCAGAAATATCGAGCTTGAAACCAGGATTTTTATATTTAAAGAAAGAAATCATATCTCCTATACTCCCATCAGTCAAAGCAGGACAAAATATAGGAATATTGTGTTTTGTTGCCCAGTACAAAATAGAGTTTTCATCATTTACTTTTTTCCCCAATTCATAAATAAATTCAGAAGCAGAAAAAATCTTATTTTCCCTTTTTTGTCTTTCATACAGCTCATTAAGAAATGGAATCATAATTTTATCTTCAAATTCAATATACCTGTTATCAGGCACATAAATATTGCCTATCCTATTAATGCTTCTTTTTCTCAGTTCTGCACCATCTGCTTCAAACTTTCCCAACAGAAAAGGTTTTATTGTCTTTATCACGTCTTCTTCAACACCTCCAGCAGTTGTTACAAGAACATGAACCAATTTTTTCTTAACTAAATAAGCAATAATTTCTCTCAAACCGCAACTCACCATATTCGAGTTATATCCCAAGAAGATAGTAGTTTTATCCTCAATCATTCTTTTGATTACATCAACAGCTATTCTCAAGTTAGTTGCTTGAAAACCAGTTGTTTTGTAAGCATCCAAAAATTTATCAAAATTAAATTTCTCATTAAAATCATAACCTTTAATAGCAGGAAGCTCATTACTATCTTCAGACATCCTTGATTTGTATATTTTGGCATTATATTCTTTCATAAAAACCACCTTATAGAGAAGTATCTAGAAAAATAAGAACTCTATGCTCCAGTCATCCTAACTGTGTCCATATTTTCATATTTAAAAAGAAAAAATATATAAATCTATCCTTTATCTGCAGGAATGGGTGGTATAAAATGCCAGTGGTTGGTTTTGGATTTAGTAAAATAACAGCTGAAAAAAAGAATCCTATTAAAGGAAAAGTTGGAATTAACAATAATGTTAGCATAAAAAGCCTTGAAGAGGCTGAATTAAGAGTTGGCAAAGACAAGCAAAAAGGTCTAAGAATAAATTTTGAGTTTGTATCAAAATATGAACCAAAAATCGGAGAAATAAAACTTACAGGAGACGTCCTATTCTTAGATGATCCTAAAAAAATAAAAGATATTGCAAAGGATTGGAAGAAAAACAAGAAACTGCCAAAAGAGGTTACAGCCTCAGTTATGAATTCAATCCTTGCAAAATGTCATATTCAAGCTCTAATGGAAAGTCAAGCAGTCAATCTTCCTTCACCAATACCTCTTCCAAGAGTAAAGGTTGGAGGAGAAGAGAAGAGATATATCGGATAAGCTTTTTCTTTTTTTGTTTTTAATTTGAAAAGAATGCTAGATATTCAAATGAAAATATTAAAAGCCATAAAAGACATGCAAGTTATAATTGGAAGAAAGGATATGATTTATGGTAGATTTTAGTCCCGGCCCTTTCAATTAATCAGATCGTTTTCTAAATTAGGCATAACATATACGATTAACGAAGTTCAAAATTTGAGGCAACCCGCAAATTTTGAATTTGGGTAGAGGGGAAATTTTGCTTGGCAAAATAGCGAAGCGGTTCTCTGTAACCGTTAAATTGTTGTTAAATACTTTTCCCATACGAAATGTGGGAAAATTGCATCGGCAAAGTAAAATTTCCATTTCCAATAAATCCTGCGTAGTAGACTATATGTCTGCAGGACAGGGGGAGTTCAGTTCTATCTAGCTCGGAGAGCCTTCAAGAACGTACATTAAGGAGGAGTTCGTTTCATCAAAGCCGAATGCTCATTTAGTTAAAGAAGAAAAGGGAGTTTGAAATTAAAAAAACTAAACTTTTGCGTTTTTCCTCTATAATCACTTTCTAAATTCTGATCTATATACACCAGTATTATACTATCCCAAAAACTATTTAAATAATGTTAATAATATAAGTTAAAAAAAGAGGTTTTAAATGTTAAGCAACATATTCATAATCCTTGGAATTCTTATTTTAGTAGGATTTGCTGGCAGAATTGCTTATAATTGGACTAAGATCCCTGAATCAATTTTTCTGATTTTAATAGGATTATTGATTGGACCATTATTAAATATAGTAAAGAGCGACATTTTTTTACCAATAGTTCCTTTTTTCTCGATTCTTGCTTTACTTGTGGTATTATTGGATTCTGGTTTTAGTTTCAATATATTTCAAGTTTTTAAACGTTTTCCAAAAGCTTTTACGTTTACAATCATTATAAGTGTTTTAACTACATCTATTATTGGCAGTATGTTATTCTTTTTTTTTGAATGGGAATTATTGCATGCATTATTATTAGGACTAATAGCCAGTGGAACAACAACTGTCACAGCAATGGCATTATTATCAAGATTACTGATTAATAAAAAAACAAAAGAGCTTCTTTTTCTCGAAACAGTAATAAATGATTTCACACTTATTTTTGGCGCTAGTATAATAATTCTAATAATGAAAAAACAACAAATTGGTATTGAGATATTTACGTCAATCATCTCAAGTATATCAATAGGATTTTTTCTGGGAATAATTTTTGGATTTTTATGGGTAAGGCTATTAAAGAAAATAGAGAGTAGAAAATTAAATTACATATCTACTCTGGGTGTTCTTTTCCTCTTGTACGGCATAACTCAATCTTTAGAAGGCGAAGGGTTGATTGCTGCTTTGATTTTTAGTTTGATTATTGGAAATTATCCAATCATATATAAAAAGTTTAGAACAAGAAAACGAACAGATTTTCCTTCCACTTTTATTTTTAGATCTATACGTTCTGTCAAAGAAGATATTTCATTTTTAGTAAAGGTTTTTTTCTTTGTTTTAATAGGGGTTATATTTGATTTAAAGGCTGTTTCTAATAATCTTTCTATGATAACCTTAATTGTATCTGGTATCTTTATTTTTATACTTTTATCTAGGTTTATCAGCACAAAGATATTATGTTTATTAGATAAAAGCTTTAAACCTTATTCATTTGTTATAATGACTATGCTTCCAAGAGGTTTTATAGCAACTGTTTTAGCTTTTATCCCATATAGAGAAGATATTATAATTCCCTCATTAACTGAAATAGTTCTGTTGTTGGTTCTAGTAACAAACATATTTGCAATTATCTCTGGTTTTTATTATTCAAAATTTATTGAACCAAAAATTGACCATGAAATACTTCCTCTAGAATCATTTGAAAAAAAAGATTTCTAAGAAAATTATAAAAACTAAAAAAGAAAAGAGAAGAAAGAAAAGAAAAAAATAAAAAACAAAAACTTCTTGGTCATGAAAAAATTTCAACAACCCAGCATTACGTCAAGTTCTCTCCTGGGCATTTAAAAGGAATAAATTCTCCTCTTGATTCTTTGTATAAAACCGAAACATTTATATACAACCTGTATATACACAGAGTATATACAATGACAGACTTATTTGAAAACAAAGTTTTGTGCAAAAACTGCAACAGAGTTATGAATAGAGGATATACTATAAAAGATGGATGCAAACTAAGATTTCTGCAGTGTCCTAAATGTAACAATAGAATATATCATCCTCTTGATCTAAGAGAATATGAAGAGTTCTGTAGAATAAGAAACAAGGAATGGGAAGTAAAGCTAAGATTAGTTGGAAATTCATTCTGTGTAAGCATACCAAAGGAAATAATTGAATTTGAGGAACAATTCCAAAGAGAAATTAATAACATAATCAGAATGACCCTAGAAGAGCCAACAAAGCTCTCTCTTTTTTTAAGCAAGCGAAAGATTAATAAACAAAGCAAAAGAGGTTGAGAAATATGACAAAAGAAATTAAACTAAAGGTTGCAGAAGCAGTACAAGATGATGTTAATAAAGGAATTGTTAGATTTGACTCAATTCTAATGAAACAGATAGGTGTAAGGCCAGGTGATATAGTAACAATAGAAGGGGAAAGACAAACAGTTGCTATTGTTGACAGATCATATCCAGGAGATGTTGGTTTAAACATTATAAGAATGGATGGTCTTACAAGAAGAAATGCAAAAACAGGAATAGGAGAAACAGTAAAGATAAGCAAAGCAGATGTTAAAGAAGCAAAAAAAATTGTTCTTGCTCCTGCTAGAAAAGGAATAATGATAAGAGCCCCCAATAATATATTCAAGCAAGGTCTTCTTGGAAGAGCAGTTGTAAAAGGAGATATAATCTCATTAGGAGGAACAAGAAGAAGAAGATCTGCAATGGCTCACTCGCCTCTTTTTGCTGACATATTTGAGATGCTTGATGAAACCTTGATGGGAGGCTTTGGTTTAGGAGACTTGAAATTTATTGTTGCTGATACAAATCCAAAAGGAGCTGTTATAATCTCTGATCTAACAGAAGTTGTTCTAAATCCAGAAGCGGTTGAAATAGAAGAAAAAGAAGCAGTTCCAGAAGTTACTTATGAAGACATCGGTGGTTTAGATGAAGAAATTAAAAAAATAAGAGAAATGGTAGAGCTTCCTTTAAAGCATCCAGAGATATTCCAAAGACTTGGTATAGAAGCTCCAAAAGGAGTTCTGCTTCATGGTCCACCAGGAACAGGTAAAACATTACTTGCAAAAGCAGTTGCAAATGAAACAAATGCTAATTTTGTTTTAATAAATGGGCCAAGTATAATGAGTAAGTTCTATGGAGAATCAGAAGCAAACCTAAGAAAAATCTTTGAGGATGCTCAAAAAAATGCTCCATCAATTATTTTCATAGATGAAATAGACGCAATAGCTCCTAAAAGAGAAGAAGTGCATGGAGAAGTTGAAAGAAGAGTTGTTGCCCAATTACTAGCTTTAATGGATGGTCTTAAATCAAGAGGAAAAGTAGTTGTTATAGCAGCAACAAATGTTCCTAACATTCTTGACCCAGCTTTAAGAAGGCCTGGAAGATTTGATAGAGAGATTGAGATAAGAGTTCCTGATTTTGAAGGTAGACTCAACATCTTAAAAATCCATACAAGAAACATGCCTTTGGCAAAAGATGTTAATCTGAAAGAGCTTGCTGCTGTAACCCATGGATTTGTAGGAGCTGATCTAGCAGCTTTAACAAAAGAAGCAGCAATGATAGTTCTTAGAAGAATACTGCCAGAACTAAAACTAAAAGAAGATGAACCAATTCCAAAACAATTGCTAGAAAAACTTCAAGTTACTTTAAAGGACTTTAAAGAAGCTCTAAAAACAGTAAGACCTTCTGCTATGAGAGAGGTCTTAGTAGAGGTTCCTAATATCAAATGGTCTGATATAGGTGGCTTAGAAGATGTAAAACAAGAACTAAAAGAAGCAGTTGAATGGCCAATAAAATATCCAAATGCATTCAAAAGAATGGGTATAAGACCACCAAGAGGAATACTTCTTTATGGAGCACCAGGAACTGGAAAAACTTTGTTAGCAAAAGCAGTTGCAAATGAAAGCAAAGCAAATTTCATTTTAGTGAAAGGTCCTGAATTACTAAGTAAGTGGGTTGGTGAATCAGAAAAAGCAGTAAGAGAAATATTCAAAAAAGCAAGACAAACTGCTCCTTGTATAATCTTTTTTGATGAAATCGATTCTTTAGCACCAAGAAGATCAGTCTCAGCTGATACAAAAGTAACAGAAAGGGTTGTTAATCAAATTTTAACAGAGATTGATGGTTTGGAAGAACTGCATGATGTGGTTGTAATAGCAGCTACAAACAGACCAGATTTGGTTGATACTGCTTTGTTAAGACCTGGAAGATTTGATAGAGTAATACTAACTCCTGTTCCAGATCAGAAAACAAGAGAAAAAATCTTTGAAATTCATACAAAAAACATGCCTTTGAAAGGAGTTAATCTAAAAGAGCTTGCAAGAAAAACAGAAGGTTATGTAGGAGCAGATATAGAAGCTGTTTGCAGAGAAGCTGCAATGCATGTTTTAAGAAAAGACATAAATGCAAAACAAATAACAATGGCAGACTTCAACGCTGTTCTAAAGAAAGTTGGACCTTCAGTAACAAAAGAAATAGAAGATGCCTATAAAAACTTCCAAACAAAATTCAAAAAGCAAAGAGCAAAAGAGATGAAGGAAAAGCCAACATATATGGGCTAACTAAAAAAATAAAAGGAGGTAAAGGTTAACAAAGTCCTATCGAGCCAGGGGACTTCGAAGCTTCGCTTCGAATGTCGCCTAAACGATCAACCCGTTTGCGGGTTGGAAGATAGGACAAAGCGTT